>NZ_JBWMAU010000001.1:0-817418 GCF_056521445.1 Rhodoferax sp. LB1P47
GTGTCCGTGCTGCAAACGGGGGCAGTTGCACGTTACGGCGGTACTCAAAGGGCAGCCCTCGCTACCAGCGCCTGGCCAGCAGGGGTCCGTAGATTGCCGGGGGCCGCCGTGAGGTGTACTGCGGACTTGGATGGCTGGCTGGCTGGTTTACAGGGCACCGCGTGGGTGTTCGGGGTGCTGCTGGGTGCGTTGCTGGCTTAGACGGTGGCTCGGCACTGCGCCCAGGGACGACGCACACGGCAAACCCGGTGGACCCGTCGGTTTGGTGCATGCGTCACAGAAATAGCCACCTGAACGGCCCCCCAATCACGCCATAATTTGCACCATAGGCAGGGGGAGTTTGAGTAATCCCCTATCCCTCTCACCCACTACCAACGGCCATTGCGGGCGTTGGTTTCAGTCCAACAAGGTTTATCCGCCGCGTATGACCAGCGCCATCGTCTCTTGCATCGCTGCGCGGCGGATAAACGCTATTCGTTAGGCGCATATGAGCGAATCGTGGTGGTCTTCCGTTGAGTCAGCTCTAGTCGTCGGCAAGCAGCTGACAACCTCAAGCAGCGAGCTAAATCAAGCTTGCGAGCACATTGTTCGCCTTCTTTGCGATGCTTCTCTGTTGCTCGAATGTGGGTCGCATGCAACCGCCTCTTTTCTGGCTATCACCGCACTTGAGGAGACTGCCAAGGTTCACATTGGGATGTACCGTCGGTCGGGCGTCGACATCAAACGATCCAAAGACCCATTGTTCAATCACACCGAGAAGCATCGGATCGCTGGAAGTCCCACCATTGCCATGGGCGAGCGCTTACAGAAGGCCATAGGAGATCATCGACTTACAGAGCTACTTGAAACTGCACGCGCCGGTGGGCTGATCCCACTGCGCGAGTCATCGCTTTACGTCGACAGAAGGAACGGGACTCTCTCCATTCCGATCAATACTGTGTCCGCCTTGCAAGCGAGGGAGCTGTTGCTGCTCGCCATCGAAGGATTCGACGATGCCCTTGTGGGCTATACAGACTGGACCTTTGATGCCAGCCGGACAACAGATCAAATCTTCGAGCGGTGGGCAGCAAATGCGCCTAACCCCTCCTTCAAGCGGACGCCTGACGGCGCCACTTAAGTCAAACGTTAACCCCCATGCGCAGAACAGCCCTCAAACACCTCGCCCTACTCGGTCTCACCGCTTCGGCGGCATCTCCATCCACGCGGGCGATGCCGTTGGAACCACGGCTGCTCGGCGCCTGGGTTTCGGACCGGGAGAAGACGGTGGCGCTTTGGCGTTTTCGCCCAGAAGCCAGTCCCGAGACACGCGACAAAGTGGCGGCCCTGTTTGGCCGGTTGCGCCTCACCTTCACAGCGACCGATGTCCGTGCCATACAGGACGGTATCGAGACCGTCCACGCCTACCGCGTGCTTGCGTCCGATGCCCGGTCTGTCGTGCTGGAGACCAATGCCGATAGGGATCGCGTGCTGGAGCAGGTCTTCTTCGAGGGCGACTACTGCTACAAGCTGGCCGGGTACAACCTGGAATACTTTCGCCGCACTGCGGCCTAGGCTCCTAGAGCCTCGTACACGGGGTGGGCCCACACCCCCTAATCCAAATCCCCCCCCACAGGCAACATCGCCTGCGCCTCCGCATCCGGCAACGCCTCCACCACCTTCAGGGCACGTCGCATCTGCCGGGTACGGGTATCCGCCTTATCCAACGTATCCGAGGCTTTCTGCACCTGTTCGCGGATGCGGGCGACCCATTCGCCGTAGCGCTCGAACTCGGTTTTCACCGCGCCCAGCACCTTCCATACCTCGCTAGCCTGCTGCTCCAGCGCCAGGGTGCGGAAGCCCATGTGCAGGCTGTTGAGCATGGCCAGCAAGGTGGTGGGCCCGGCCAACGTCACGCGGTAGTCGCGTTGCAGGCTGTCCATCAGGCCGGGGCGGCGCAGCACCTCGGCGTATAGGCTCTCAATCGGCAAAAACAGGATGGCGAAGTCGGTGGTGTGCGGCGGGGCCAGGTAGCTCTCGGCGATGGACTTGGCCTCGGCGCGGATGCGGGCCTCTAGGGCTTTGGCGGATGCCTCGGCCGCCACACCGTCGGCACGTTCGTGGGCATCGAGCAGGCGCTCGTAGTCGTCGCGCGGAAACTTGGCATCTATCGGCAGCCAGACCGGCGCGCCGTCGGCACTGCGGCCGGGGAAGCGCACCGCAAAGTCCACCCGCTGGTTGCTGCGCGGCTTGGTTTCGATCTGCTTGCCGTACTGCTCGGGGGTGAGCACCTGCTCCAGCAGGTTCTCTAGCTGCACCTCGCCAAACATGCCGCGCGTTTTGACGTTGGTCAGCACCCGCTGCAAATCGCCCACGCCCTGCGCCAGCGACTGCATTTCGCCCAAGCCTTTGTGGACTTGCTCCAGCCGGTCGGCCACCTGCTTGAAGCTCTCGCCCAGGCGGGTCTCTAGCGTGGTTTGCAGCTTTTCGTCCACGGTTTGGCGCATTTCGTCGAGCTTGGCGGCGTTGCTTTGTTGGAGTTGCAGCAGTTGCGCCTCCAGCGTGGCGCGCACCTCGCCCATGCGGCGGGCGTTGGACTCATTCAGGGCGTGTAGCTGGGTGCTCAGGGTGTCGCTGACCGAGCGTTGCAGCAGGGCGAGTTGCTGGGCCAGAGCGTCGATCTGGGTGTTTTGGGTGCGCTGGAAGTGGGCGAAGCTGGTGCCCAGCTCTTGGCGGTCGGCGCGGGCGGATTCGCGTTGGCTGTGTTCCAGCCGGTCCAGGGCGGTGGTGTCGGCAGCGGGCGGTTTGCGCAGCAGCAGGGCCAGCAACAGCGCAAAGTTCAGCACGGCCAGCGCTAGCAGGCCCCATTCGGTCAGAGTCATCAATGCTATTTATTTAGTAGCTACTTGCGCAGCGTTTATGGGCGTAAGAGGCTTATTGTTTATAAGAAATCCGACCAAATTGTCGGCCGCCAGCTGGGCCATGGCGGTGCGGGTGGCCACGGTCGCACTGGCGATGTGCGGGGTCAGCACCACATTCGGTACGGTGAGCAAATCCGGGTGGACGCGGGGCTCGCCCTCGAACACGTCCAGCCCGGCGGCGGCGATGCGGCCCTCGCGCAGGGCCACGGCCAGGGCCGCGTCGTCCACGATGCCGCCACGCGCGATGTTGACCAGGGTGGCAGTGGGCTGCATCAGCGCCAGCTCAGTCGCGCCGATGGTGTGGTGCGAGGCGGCGGAGTACGGCACTACCAGCACCACGTGGTCGGCGGTTTTCAGCAGCTCTTCTTTCGACACGAACCGGGCCTTGCAGGCGGCCTCGGTGGCGGCATCGAGCTGGCTGCGGTTGTGGTAAATCACATTCATGCCAAAGCCATGCGCGCCACGTTTGGCAATGCCTTGGCCGATGCGGCCCATGCCGATGATGCCCAGTGTGCTGCCGTGGATTTCGGCCCCGGCGAACATGTCGAAGCTCCACTTTTGCCACAGCCCGGCGCGCAGAAAGTGCTCGCTCTCGCAGACGCGGCGGGCGGTGGCCATCAGCAGGGCAAAGCCGAAGTCGGCGGTGGTCTCGGTGAGCACGTCGGGGGCGTTGGTGGCCAGCACGCCTGCGGCGCTCATCGCGTCCACGTCGAAATTGTTGTAGCCCACGGCCATGTTGGCGCAGATGCGCAATTGCGGGCAGGCGGCCAGCAGTTCGGCGTCAATGCGCTCGCTGCCAGTGGTGAAGGCCCCCACCTTGCCTTGCAGCCGGGCGATGAGCTCGGCCTTGCTCCACACCGTGTCGGTCGGGTTGGATTCGACCTCGAAGTGCTGCTCCAGATAGGCAAGGGTGGCGGGGAAGACTTGGCGGGCAACCAGGATGGCGGGCTTATTCATAGCGGACTTTCAATTTCAAACACTTGGCGCAGGTAGCCCACGTACTTTTCGTCTTCGCACATGTTCTTGCCCGGTGAATCCGACAGCTTGGCCACCGGCTGGCCGTTGCAACGGACCATTTTGATGACGATTTGCAGCGGCACGTGCTCGGGCTGGCCAGGTGCATTGCCCATGTCGTTGGTCAAATTGGTGCCAATGCCAAAGGCCAGCAGGCAGCGGCCCCGGAACTGCTGGTATAGCTGGATGGTGCGCGGCACGGTCAGGCCGTCGCTGAAGATCAGCACCTTGGTGAGCGGATCGACGCGGTTATTTTTGTAGTGCGCCAGCAGGCGTTCGCCCCATTCAAACGGGTCACCGCTGTCGTGCCGCGCGCCGTCAAACAGCTTGCAGAAGTACATGTCGAAGTCGCGCAGGAAGGCATCCATGCCGTACACGTCGCTCAGGGCAATCCCTAAGTCGCCCCGGTACTCTTTGGCCCACATCTCAAAGCCAAACACCTGGCTGTCGCGCAAGCGCGGGCCCAGCGCCTGGCAGGCTTGCAGGTATTCGTGGGCCATGGTGCCCAGCGGGGTGAGTCCTAATTGCATAGCAAACAACACATTGCTGGTGCCCGCTAGCTGCCCCTGCGGGCCTGAACCCAGGCCGTCCACCAGCGTGCGCAGCACCTCTTCATGCCAGGCCTTGCTGTAGCGGCGGCGGGTGCCGTAGTCGGCAATCTTGAGCTCGCCCAGGCCGTCGCCGCGCAGCTGGGCGATCTTGGTGTGCAGCCGCTGGCGGGCCTGCGCCATGTCAGGTGCGGGCTGGGCGTGGCGAAAGTACACCTCGTTGACGATGGCCAGCACCGGAATCTCGAACGGAATCACGTGCAGCCACGGCCCCTGGATGGAGATGTCTATCTCGCCATTCGGTAGCGGGGTGACGGAGATGTACTTCTCGTTGAGCTTGAACAACCCCAAGAAGTCTACAAAGTCGCTTTTGATGAAGCGCATGGAGCGCAGATAGCCCAGCTCGGCTTCGCTGAATTGCAGGCGGCACAGCGCCCGGATTTCGGCCTGGATCTCGGCCACCAGCGGGGCCAGCGCCACGCCGGGGTTGCGGCATTTGAAGCGGTACTGCACCTGGGCGGCGGGGAAGTGGTGCAGCACAACCTGCATCATCGTGAACTTGTAGAGGTCGGTGTCGAGCAGGCTGGTGATGATCATAAAAAGCTGGTCTGGTGGCGCGCAAAGTGTAGGGGATACACCCTTGCGACCACCACCACGGCGCTAAAGCCCGCGCGGCTAATGCGCAAGTGCACCTGAGTTTCGCTATTGTTTCAATAGCTGCCTCCGCTTGTGCAAATTGGGCTAAGTGCACTTTTCATTCATATTTACCCGACTACGACTCGCATAAAAGTACCAGCTTTTTGTTAATTTCCTAGGGTTTTCGATAACTAAAGCAACTTGATTTAGTAAGCTGCGGCGTTTTATAGTCCACTGCCAGCGTGAAAAAATACACATTACCGCTGGCACCCGTTCCCCAACCGAACCCTTGCGTTCACCCCTCTCTAGGAGACAACATGAAAAAATCTACCGCCACCCTGGTGCTGTCTGCATTGGCTTTTGCCGCCACCACCGCGTGCGCAGCAGAGCCCGTAATCGGCCTGATCACCAAGACCGAAACCAATCCGTTTTTCGTGAAGATGAAGGAAGGTGCGCAAGCCGAGGCCAAGAAACTCGGTGCCAAGCTACTCAGCGCCGCAGGCAAGCAAGACGGTGACAACGCAGGCCAGATCACCGCCATCGAGAACATGATTGCGGCCGGTGCCAAAACCATCATGATCACGCCCAATGACTCCAAGGCCATCATCCCCAGCATCAAGAAAGCCCAAGCCCAAGGCGTGATGTTCATCGCACTGGACAGCCCGACCGACCCCGTGGAAGGCACCGATGCGCTGTTTGCCACCGACAACTACAAGGCCGGTGTCTTGATCGGCCAGTACGCCAAAGCCGCTATGGCTGGCAAGCCCGCCAAGATCGCCACGCTGGACTTGTTCCCCGGCCACCCCGTGGGCGCACAACGCCACAACGGCTTCTTGTCCGGCTTTGGCCTGACCGCGCTGGATGCAAAAAGCAATGAACTCTCCAAGCCCGCCGAAGTGGTGTGTATGGCCGACAGCTTTGGCGACCAGGCCAAGGGCCAGACCGCGATGGAAAACTGCCTGCAAAAGAACCCCGACATCAACGTGCTGTACACCATCAACGAACCCGCAGCCGCCGGTGCTTACCAAGCCCTGAAGGCCGCTGGCAAGGAAAAGCAAGTGCTGATCGTGTCGGTAGACGGCGGCTGCGCCGGCGTGAAGAACGTCAAGGCCGGCATGATTGCCGCCACCTCGCAACAGTACCCCCTGAAGATGGCCAGCATGGGCGTGGCCGCTGGTGTTGCATTCGCCAAAGACGGCAAAAAAGCCAGCGGCTACACCGACACCGGCGTGACCCTGATCACCGACCACCCACAAAAAGGCGTGGACAGCAAGGACACCAAGGTCGGCATGGACCTTTGCTGGGGGAATAAGTAACACCCCCAGGCTTGCTCACTGCGTGTAGCAGCGCCAACCCCCTTGCAGGGGGCGATACCTACGGCCCGGCAAAGCCGGTTCCGTGGTATCCCTGGAAGGTGTGCGTTCTGGCTGATGGCTGGGGCGCGACACTTACCCGGTCCAAATAGCATCCGCCGGGGCAACCGCACATACGGGTTGCCCCGTTTTTCAACCCTTTTTCCCCCAAGGCTTTCCCGTGAGCACACTCAAAGAAAAACTACCGCCGATTGGCACGCTCGGGCCGTTTATTGCCCTGCTGATCGCTTGCGTCTTCTTCGCTAGCCAAAGCGACAGATTTTTATCAGCTACCAATTTTTCGCTGATCCTGCAACAAGTTACCGTCGTGGGCGTGATCGCCATCGGCCAAACCCTGATTATTTTGACGGCCGGTATCGACCTGTCGTGCGGCATGGTGATGGCGCTGGGCGGCATTGTCATGACCAAACTGTCCAGCGATTTGGGCCTGCCCCCGGCGCTGGCCATCCTCTGCGGCATTGCGGCTACGGCCTTGTTTGGTTTATTGAACGGGCTGCTGGTCACGCGCATCAAGCTGCCGCCATTCATCGTCACGCTGGGCACGCTGAACATTGCGTTTGCCATCACCCAGCTGTACTCCAACGCGCAAACCATCACCGATGTGCCCCCCATGATGACGGCGCTGGGCAACACCTTTCGCATTGGCGATACCGCAGT
This sequence comes from Rhodoferax sp. LB1P47, assembly GCF_056521445.1. Lineage (NCBI taxonomy): Bacteria > Pseudomonadati > Pseudomonadota > Betaproteobacteria > Burkholderiales > Comamonadaceae > Rhodoferax > Rhodoferax sp. LB1P47. Next base: position 7,126 of record NZ_JBWMAU010000001.1, read on the forward strand.
GGCCTACAGCACGCTGCTGATGCTGGCGCTGTATGCGGGCATCTGGTTTTACCTGCGCGAAACCGCTGCCGGTCGCCACGTGTACGCCGTGGGCAATAACCCCGAAGCCACCCGCCTGACCGGCATCCCCACCGAGCGCGTGCTGCTGGGTGTGTATGTGCTGGCCGGTGTCTTGTACGGCGTGGCCTCGCTGCTGTCGGTGGCGCGCACCGGTGCCGGTGACCCGAACGCCGGGCAAACCGAAAATCTAGACGCCATCACCGCCGTGGTGCTGGGCGGCACCAGCCTGTTTGGCGGCCGTGGCGTGATCTTGGGCACCCTGGTGGGCGCGATCATCGTGGGCGTGCTGCGCAATGGCCTGACGCTGATGGGCGTGCAGTCGGTGTACCAGGTGCTGATCACCGGCATTTTGGTGATTTTGGCGGTCGCTATCGACCAGTTGTCCCGCAAAGGAAGCCGTTAACCATGTCTACCGACTACAAAATCGTGATGAAGGCCACCGGCCTGGTCAAACGCTACGGCCAGGTGACTGCGCTGGACGGAGCAGATTTAGAGCTGCGCCAGGGCGAAATTTTGGCCGTGATTGGCGACAACGGCGCAGGCAAGTCCTCGCTGATCAAGTGCCTGAGCGGTGCCACCATTCCAGACGAAGGCGAAATTTTGCTGGACGGCAAAAAGATTAACTTCAAAAGCCCGATGGACGCACGCCAGGCCGGGATTGAAACCGTCTACCAAGACCTGGCCGTGGCAGCGGCCATGAGTATTTCGGAAAACCTGTTTCTGGGCCGCGAGATCCGCCGCCCCGGCTTTGCGGGCAACGTGCTGCGCATGCTGGACAAAAAGAAGATGCTGGAAGAGAGCATTTCCCGCATGCAAGACCTGAAGGTCGGCATCCGCTCGATGACGCAGGCGGTGGAAACATTGTCTGGCGGCCAGCGCCAGTGCGTGGCCGTATCCCGTGCGGCAGCATTTGCACAGCACGTGGTCATCATGGACGAGCCCACCGCCGCGCTGGGCGTGAAAGAGGGCAATATGGTGCTGGACCTGATCCGCCGGGTGCGCGACAAGGGCTTGTCGGTGATTTTGATCTCGCACAACATGCCGCACGTCTTCGAGATTGCCGACCGCATCCACGTGGCCCGCCTGGGTAAACGCGGCTGCGTGCTGAATCCGCACAAGATCAGCATGGCCGATACCGTGGCCGTGATGACCGGGGCCATCCGCCCGGACGAGCTGCCCGCTGAATCCCTGGCGCACTGACATGCTCAAAGGTATAGATCCGCTGCTCACGCCCGAGCTGTTGAAAGTGCTGGCCGAAATGGGGCACGACGATGCGGTGTTGCTGGCCGATGCCAACTTCACCGCCCTGCGCCTGGCCGCTGGCAAGCCGGTGTTGTACCTGCCAGGCGTGGGCATGCAGCGCGCCGTGCAGGCGGTGGAATCGGTGCTGCCGCTGGCCGCTGACGTGGAAGCCCCCGTGGCCTTCATGCAGGTGTCTGGCACTACCGCACCCTACCGCTCGGCCTTACAGCGCGAGGTGCTGGACATGCTACAGCCCAGCCTGCTGCCCGGCCAACAGGCCGAGTCGATTGAGCGATTTGCGTTTTATGAACGCGTGGCGAACGTCTACGCCATCGTGCTGACGGGCGAGTTGCAGCCCTTTGGCAACTTCATTCTGCGCAAAGGAGTCATCGGCGAAAATCTGCGCCCATGACCCCACTTGCCCCTCCCCTGCTGCGCCCGCGTGGCTCCAACCACGTCGGGATGCGGCAGTTCAACGAGCGGGTGGTCTTGCAAACCATACGGCAGCACGGCAGCCTGCCCAAGGCCGACCTGGCCCGGCTGACCCACCTCACCGCCCAAACCATCGGCCTGATTACCGCCCGCCTCGAAGAAGACGGGCTGCTGCTGCGCCACCAACCGGTGCGCGGGCGCATCGGCCAGCCCTCGGTGCCGCTGGCGCTGAACCCGGACGGCGCGTTTTCCATCGGCATCAAAATTGGCCGCCGCAACACCGATTGGCTGCTGGTGGACTTCACCGGCCAAGTGCGCCAACGCCTTACCCTGCCCTACGCCTTCCCGGACACCGCCACCCTGCTGCCCGCGCTGTCCACCCACCTGCACACCCTGCGCGATAGCCTGGGGCCGCTGGAGTCCCGGTTGGTCGGCATCGGCGTGGCCGCGCCCTTCCAGATGGGGGGCTGGCACAAGATGCTGGGCCTGTCCGATACGCAATCCAGCGACTGGAATGCGCTCGATCTAGGGGCAGCGGTGCAGGCCATGACCGAGCTGCCGGTGAGCTTTGCCAAAGATGCCAGCGCCGCCTGCGTGGCCGAGCTGGTGGCGGGCCGGGGCCGCGACCTGAAGACGTTTTTGTACCTGTTCATCGACACCTTTGTGGGCGGTGGGCTGGTGATCCATTCGCACCTGCACGGCGGCCTGCACGGCAATGCGGGCGCAGTGGCATCGCTGCCCATGCAACTCCCCGCCACGCCGGGTACTGCACCCGACCAACTGGTGGCCCATGCCTCGCTGTGGGAACTGGAACAGCGGCTGCTGAGCAGAGGCCTGGACCCCACCGCCGCCTACGACGACCGCGCGCTGATGGCCCCCTTTGCCGTGGAGACCCACGCCTGGCTGGCCCAAGCCGCCACCGCTCTGGCGCATTGCGTGGTCAGCGGCACCGCATTTCTGGACCTGGATGCCGTGGTCATCGACGGATCACTATGCCGCCCGCTGTTGCAGCAACTGCTGGAGCGCACCCGCCTGGCCCTGGCCGATTTCAACTGGGAGGGCCTGTGGCGCACCGAGCTGGTCGCTGGCAGCATTGGCTCAGACGCGCGGGCCCTGGGGGGGGCGCTGCTGCCGCTGCACGCCAACTTTGCACCAGACCGGGACTTATTCCTAAAAAGCTAGCAGCCCATCGTCGCGGTGCTGCTCTTCCAGAAAATCCAGAAACCGGCGCACCGCAGGCACCATGCCCCGGCGCGATGGAAACACCGCATGGAACACGCCCGGGTGCGGTGCCCAGCCCGGCAACACCGACACCAGTTGGCCTAGGCGCATCTCTTCGGCGCACATATAGGCAGGCAACACGCAGATGCCTGCGCCGCCCAGCACCGCCAGTTTTAAAGTTAGCAAATCATCGGCTACATAGCGCGGCTGGTGCGGCACGGTACGTACCCCGCCGTCCGGCCCCAGCAAATGCCACACCGCCCGCCCGTCGGTGGCCGACATGCTAATCGAATCCAGCCGGGCCAAATCTTCCACCGTGCTGGCGTGGCCCTGGCGCGCCAGCTGCTGCGGGCTGGCCACCAGCAGCGAGCACGTCATGCCGAAGTTTTTGACCACCAGGCTGCCGCTGTCGTCCAGCGTCAGCCGTACCCGCAGGGCCACGTCTACGCCCTCTTCCACCAAATCGACCACGCGGTTGCTCACCCGCAAGTCCACCTTGACCAGCGGGTAGCGGGCCAGAAACAACGGCATCACCACACCCAGCGTGGTTTGTGCCAGTGTGACGGGGCAGGCGATGCGAATGGTGCCGCGCGGCTCGGTCTGCGCCTGGGCTACAGCATCGCCCGCCGCATCGGCCGCGTCGCGCATGGCCATGCAGTGCCGGTGGTAGACCTCGCCCACCTCGGTGAGCGAGAGCTTGCGGGTGGTGCGCTGCAATAGGCGTACACCCAGCCGCGCCTCCAGCTCGGCCACCCGGCGCGACAGGCGGGATTTGGGCAGACCCAGCGCCCGCCCCGCCGCTGCAAAGCCGCCGCGCTCCACCACCTCGGCGAAATACGCCATGTCGTTCAGATCTTGCATGTGTTGCCCCATTGTCCCGCCAGTAGAACGATGCATCGCATTTTTACCCACTTATCGGCATATTGTGGTGGTGAGACACTCTATTTACCGTCAACACTGTGGCCATACTTTTGGTAAACCTTATGAAAATCTTGCACATCGACTCCAGCATCCTGGGCACAAATTCCGTTACCCGCGCCCTCACCGCCCAGATCAACGCCCAGTGGCAGGCCAGCCACCCCGGCAGCAGCACCGAGTACCTGGACCTGGCCGTCAACACGCCCAGCCATTTGTCTGCCGAGTCGCTGGGCTTTCGCATGCCGCTCACCGATGCCGCTTTGAGCGACGCGCAACGCGCTGAAAACGCTGTGTCCGAGCAACTGGTGCTGCAATTTTTGGCAGCCGACGTGGTCGTGATTGGTGCACCGCTGTACAACTTCACCATCCCCACCCAGCTCAAGGCCTGGATCGACCGCATCTGCCAAGCCGGCCGCACCTTTAGCTACACCGCAACCGGCCCCAAAGGCCTGGCCGGTGGCAAGACGGTCATCGTGGCGCTGGGCCGGGGCGGTGTGTATTCCACCTCCGAAGGTGGCCGCGCTATGGAACACCAGGAAAGCTACCTCAGCGTGGTGTTCGGATTCCTGGGCATCACCGATGTGCGCTTTGTGCGTGCCGAAGGCGTGGCGATGGGGCCAGATGCCAAAGCGGCGGCACTGGCTTCGGCTTCAACAGAAATTGCAGCCCTGGCTGCTTAACGGGCCGTCCAGCGGCGGGCGTATTCCAAGGCCACGGTGTAGGTGTTGATCTGCACCTGCACGGTTTCTTCCATACGCACGCCGTAGCCACCGGCCATAGCAAACGCCAGCGGTACGCGGCGCTGCCAAGCCCAATCAAACACCCGGCGGTCGCGGGCTTGCAGGCCGTCAAAAGTCAGCTTGAGACGGCCCAGCCGGTCGCCCTCAAACGGGTCGGCACCGGCCAGATAAATCACCAGCCCCGGCGCAAAACGCTGCTCCAAATGGCCTAGCGCTGTCTCCAGCGCCTCCATGTACGCGTCATCGCCGCAGCCGTCGGGCAGGGGCATGTCCAGGTCGCTGGCCTCCTTACGGAACGGAAAGTTCTTGTCGCCGTGCAGCGACAGGGTGAACACGCTGGGATCGTTTTGAAAAATATGCGCCGTGCCATTGCCCTGGTGCACATCCAGGTCGATGACCGCTACCTGCAAGGGTGGGCGCTTGGGTCCGTATGTGCGGCCCCACTCGGCCTGCGCCACACGGGCGGCTACGGCGGCATCGTTGAACACACAAAACCCGCCGCCTTTGTCGGCCGTGGCGTGGTGCGTACCGCCCGCCATATTGGCCGCAATGCCGTGTCCGGCCAAAGCATCACGCACCGCCGCCACTGTGGCTCCGGCGGAGCGGCGCGAACGCTCCACCATCGCCTCGGTCCAGGGAAAGCCGATCTCGCGCATGGCCGACGGCTCTAGCTGCTGGATGCTGCCGTCGGCCATCGTTTGGATATAGGCCGGGTGGTGCGCCAGCGCCAGCTCACCATTGCTGGCACGCGGGGCTTCCAGCATTTGCACGCCGGGCAATTCAGCCGCCACCCGGTCGCGCAATAGGCGGTACTTGGCCATAGGGAAACGGTGGCCTTCGGGCAGGGGCAGCACAAAGTGGTCGGAGTAGTAGGCGCGCATACCCAGATTGTGGCGGAGCCATGGCAGCCGCTAGCCCGTAGAGTGCCGAATCTAATAGTGTTTCAGTGCAACAAACCCCCTTGCCAGCGCGGGTGGGCTGCCTATAATTTGTTTCATGCTGCACTGCAACATAACCGCCAAGCGGTCAGATTCAGCGCAGATAGAAACCCTTTTCATTTTTTAAACTGGAGATATCTACATGCTGACTACCGAACAAATCCTGGCTTCCCACAAAGCAACCGTTGAAACCCTGTTTGGCCTGACCACCAAGGCTTTTGAAGGCGTAGAAAAGCTGGTCGAACTGAACCTGACCGCTTCCAAGGCTGCTTTGACCGAAGCCTCCAGCCACTCGCAAGCTGTTCTGAGCGTGAAAGACGCACAAGAATTGTTGGCTCTGCAAGCCAGCCTGCTGCAACCTTTGGCTGAAAAGACCGCCGCCTACAGCCGCCACCTGTATGAAATCGCCCAAGGCACCAGCGCTGAGTTCAGCAAGGCCATCGAAGGCCAATCCGCTGAAGCACAAAAGAAAATCGCGGACTTGATCGAATCCGCCACCAAGAACGCACCGGCTGGTTCCGAGTCCGCTGTGGCCGTGATGAAGAGCGCCGTGTCCGCTGCCAACAACGCTTTTGAATCGGTTCAAAAGGCCGTCAAGCAAGCCTCTGACGCTGCCGAAGCCAACTTCAAAACGGTGGCCGCCCAAGCCGTGACCGCTGCTGGCACCGCCACCGCAACGGCCACCAAGAAACGCTAAATTTTTCCAATTGTCTCCTCGGATTCTTTCGACGCCATCAGGCTCAGGAATCCTTCCAAGCCCTGTTGGCAACAACAGGGCTTTTTTTGGGCCTGGACTATTTGGATTTAGCCGCCATCGCCGCGCGTAGCGCCGGTAGCGCCTGCAACATCGCCGCCCGTCCCGCCTCAATCGCCCGGCGGCGGCTGCCGAAGTCGGCGCTTTTCATGCCTAGCAGCACGGGGCGCACCACCAGGTCGGCATCGCGCAGCGCGTAGGTGTTGATGCTTTTGCCCATGATGGCGAAGGTTTGTAGCAGGATTTGCAGCGTGCCATCGGCCGGGTTTCCCTCTGGGGCGCTGGAGATGTCTACCGCGATCACCAGCTCGGCCCCCATCTGCCGGGCAAAACCTACCGGCACGGGCGACACCAGGCCGCCGTCCACATACTCGTGCCCGGCAATCTTCACTGGCTGGAACACGGCGGGCACGGCGCTAGAGGCCCGCACCGCCGTGCCGGTGTCGCCGCGCTGGAACAGCACCGCCTCGCCGCTGTTCAGATCGGTAGCCACCACCCCCAGAGGCAGCGGCATTTGCTCGATGGGGCGATTCGCCACCAGGGTGTTGACGTAGCGGGCCAGCGCATCGCCGCGCAGCACGCCCCTGCTGAAGATGGGCAGGGTCCAGTCGGTGAACGCGGCCTCTTCCATCGTCTCGGCCACCTGTTGCAACTGCGCGCCGGTTTTGCCGCTGGCATAAAGCGAAGCCACCAAACTGCCCGCCGATGTACCTACCACCAGATCGGGGCGGATGCCCGCTTCTTCCAGCACCTGGACCACGCCCACATGTGCAAATCCACGCGCCGCGCCGCCACCCAGCGCCAGGCCAATGCGTGGCAGGCGTTTGATGGCGGGCGGGTTGGTGGCAGGCGGTGGGTTGGGCTCTATCGGAGCCGTCACACAGCCTGCCAGCAAGGCCGCCAGCAGGCCGATGGCGGCGCTGCGCCGCCCCATAGCGGGCGAAAGGATAAATGTCATAGGGAGAGGTGCGTTGTAATTCACTATTATTAATATAGCAATAAGTCTTTACAGAACATGCGCTAGGCAGGTATTTTATGCACAAAACAAAAGCATTCGCCCTGCGCTAAACTGCCCGCCATGCAAGGCCAACTCGAATTCCACGACTCCGAAGTCCGCAGCACCACCCTGCTGGCGGACACGCTCACCGTCGCCTTCTCTGCGGCTTGTGTGCAGGCAGAAAACGCGGGCTATGTGCAGTCGCTGGTGCTGGAGTTGACCGAAGCCGCTGTAGACGGCCCGCTGACCGATGGCATCGGTCGCTTGTTGCACGGCACGCTGTGGGTGGACGGCGTGGCCTTGCCCGCTGTGCGGTTTCCGTACACCGTGTCAGGTCGGGTGCGTATGGAGTTGCAGTTCGCCAACGGTATCCATCTGGCCATCTCGGCCACTTCTTTGGTGTGCCGATTGACCGGTGACCCGCGATTTATCGAGTCGTTTGCTTGCTAAAAAAAAGCCGCATCGCTGCGGCTTTTGGGGTGCGGGCAGTACCCGGTCAGGCCTGGGTTTTTTGCCGCATATGCACCAGGGTGGCCACGCGCTTGAGCAGTTCGCGGTCGTTCCAGGGTTTTTTGAAGATACCGTACAGGCCCTGGCAGTCGTGCACGCGGGCCTGCATTTCGTCGTGGCCGGTGATGGCAACGATGGGCATGTCCTCGGTGTCCATATTGCCCTGCACCGCTGCAATCAGCTCAAAGCCGTTCATGTTGGGCATTTCCAGGTCGGTAATCAGCACCGAGAAACTGCCCGTGGCCAGCAGCTCCAGGGCGTCGGCGCCGTCGTTGGCCAGCGCCACGGTGTAGCCCGCGCCTTCCAGCAGTTTGCGCAGCTTGGCGCGCGCCACGGCGGAGTCGTCCACCACCAGCAGGTCGGTGCGCGCCAGGTCGGCCTGGACGGGCTGCGGCACGGGCGGGCGGACTACCGGTGCGACTATGGTCTTGGTGGTTAGGGGCGTGGGCCGCAGTGTCACAAACCCAGAGGCCACCTCCAGCGCATCGTCTTGCTTGCCCAGGCCACGCAGCAACATGTACAAACCGACCATCGCAATACCGATAGCAAACGGGACGAGGTAAATGTGAAACAGGTCTAAAAAGGAGTTCATCAAAATATCCATAGCGTGCCGACTCTGGTGCCCCGAATCGGCAAGTTTTTCTTACAAGGCCAGCGGTTCACTGCCTGCGTGTGGTGTCAAGAGCTGTGCAGCATACAACAGGCCATCGACCCAGTCTGCATGGATAACGCTTTAAAAAGAGCACATCCCACCCACGATTTACGCCTCCGGGGTGGAAAAGAACCGGTAGCTGTCCCGCCCGGCCAGTTTGGCGTTGTACATGGCCTGGTCGGCGGTGGCCAGTATCTCGGCGGCGGTTTGGCCGTCTTGCGGGTAGCGGCTAATGCCGATGCTGGCAGTGACTCGCAGAACCTGGGACGGCGCGGGAATGGGCTCTTTGGCGGCGGCGAGCAGCTTGCTGGCGATGGCTGCCAAGTGGTCGTGCGATACCGCTGCCCCCAGCAGCACCACGAATTCATCGCCCCCTAAACGGGCCACGGTATCCACCTCACGCACCATGTATTGCATGCGCTGGGCCACGGTTTTGAGCACCTCGTCGCCCGCGTCGTGGCCGTGTTCGTCGTTGATGGTCTTGAATGCATCCAGGTCGATGAACAGCAGGCACACCGGTTCGCCATAGCGGCGGGCGTGGGCCAGGGCCTGCTCCAGCCGCTCCTGGAACAGGCGGCGGTTGGGCAGGCCGGTCAGCATGTCGTGCTGGGCCATGTGTTCCAGTTCTTCCTGGTTGTCGTGCAGGTCGGCCAGTTGCTGGGTGATTTGCTGGTGCATCTGCTGAAAGCTGCGCGCCAGGCTGCCAATTTCGTCCCGCCGCAACAGGGGCAGGTCGCCCGGCGGCAGGCCATTGGCAAAGTGCTGGGCGGCGGCGGTCACGGCGTTGATGGGCCGGGTCCAGGCGCGGGCCAGCAGCATCGCCAGCAGCACGCAGGCCAGACACAGGCCCACCACAATTTGCAGCACCGTGGTCCCCAGCGCGCGGGTTTCTTGCAATATCAGGTTGCGGGGCTGGACCAGGCCGAGGATCAGCCGGGCTTCATCGGGCGGGGTTTTGGTGCTTTGCGTAATGAATGCACCCACCACCGGGACGGCGACCGTGCCATCGTCTTGCGCCTCGAACACCACCTGGGTCTGTCGGCCTTCCACCACGCTGCGGGTATCGGGAAGCTCGTCTTGCAGCAGCACACGGCGGCCCCGGTCAAAGCCAAAGGTTTTACGGGCATCGGGGTGGACCAGGATGTCACCATCGGTGTTGGCCAGAATCAGGGTCAAGGCGGCGGGCAGGTCGGCCGATAGCAGCTCAAACAGGCTGTTGAGCCCGTAGTTGATCACCACCACGCCGATCGCACGGCCCTGGGCATCGACCACCGGCATGGCCAATTGCAGCGTGGGCTGGCCAGCACCGCCCGTCGACTGGCTTGCGTCGTTGATTTCGTGGTTGATGGTGATGCGCGACACGTAGGTGGCACCCGCAGGCAGTTTGAGGGTTTCTGCAACATAGGCGTAGTGGCCTTTTTCTTGCAGATCGTCGCCCTGGATGCGCACCGTGGACAGCTTGCTGCGGTCCAGCCGCACCCGCTCCAATCCGTAGTCACTGGCAGAGATCAAACGCAGTTGCAGGTAGGCGGGATGGGCCGCCATGACCAGCCGGAACAGCGTGGCCAATTCGTCTGCCGGGGCGTTCGATGCCGCCGTGGGCGGCTGCAAACTGGCCAGGGCTGCGGGGTGGTTGACCAGCACTTGCAGCTCGCGCGCAACATCGTCGCGGCCTACATCCATGCGCCGGGAGAGCACCTGGGCCGAATTGAGCAGCTTGTTTTTGGCCGAATCCACCAGCAGATCGCGGCTCGCCTCATAGGTGTAAAAACCCGTCACCCCCGCCGCCAGCACGCCCACCAGCGCCAACAGCACAGCCAACTTGGCGAGCAGACCGAACTTCATGGCAGCATCACTTTGCTGGCGCGGTCACCGGCCACGATACGGCTCCAGAGCCGGTTGCGCCGCGCGTCGTTTTCGACCGGCTCCAGCCAAATCAGGTTGCTGCCCTCATCCGGGCCGACCGAAGTGGTATTGGCCAGACCTTGCCGGGTCAGCAGCACATTGCCGGGCTCGGGCTCCAACAGGTAGTTGATCCAGGCGGTGGCCAGCGCGGTATTGGGAGCTCCACGCGGAATGGCCCAGCAGTCTAGCCAGGCCAACGCGCCCTCTTGGGGGATGGTGTAGCCCACATCCAGCCCGGCCGCGCGGAACATCTGTAACTGCTGGCGACCGTAGTTGGCAAACATCAGCGCAGCATGGCGGCTTTTGAACAGGGCCAGCGACTCCTCCGGCTGGGTATAAAAACCGCCCGCATTGCGGCGCAGCGCAATCAGCCGCTCCACCGCCGGTGACCAGCTGCTGTCGGCCAGACGAAATGGCGACGGCAGGCCCAGCGACAAGGCGGCCAGGGAAAAATTATGCGTGCCAGCGTTGTAGGCGATCATCTTGCCCTGGTAGCGTCGGTCCCACAGGGCAGCAATCGAGGTGGGGGCTTGCGGGATTTGCTGGCGGTCGTACACCAACCCCATCTCGGCGTAAGTGTACGGAATAGCGTAGGTGGCCCCGCCATGCACCAGGCCGGGAATGCCCGCACGGTTTTGAAACCGGGGCAATTGCCGCGCCAGATGGGGTAGCGTGTGGGTGGCGATGGGCTGCACCATACCCTGGCGGATATAGCGTTGCAGCTCAGCGGTATTGACCGCAAACACATCGAAATACGGGCTTGGGCCTTGGCTGATTTTTTGCCACAGATCCACATCGGAGTCGATCACCGTGACCTCGACACGGCATTGCATGCGCTGCTCGAAGGTTTTAACGATGTCGGGGTCGGCATACCCGGCCCAGGCCAGCACCCGCAGGGTGTCAGGGTGGGCTGCCCGGGCACTCGTGGCCAACGACCCCCACGCCACAGCCGCCATAGCAAACTGCCGTCGATTCAAGGGTGGCCACGGATTACAAAGAGAGGGGAAGTGGCGCATCAATTTCACTTTAGCCAAGCCCTATTACACCAGCCTGAACCACCATGTGAAAACTCTGGTTAATGGCTATTGACGGATCATGGGGCCCTGGCCTTCATTGCAAGTCAGGAAGCGCAATTGTATGGCAATGTAAAGCACCAAAAACAAAGCCGACCGCTTGTATGGAGTGCAGATAATGCTACTTATTTAATAGCACGCATCGCTGTATGTGCAACCTCCCGGTGATAGCGCAGCATCTCCTTCGGCGATGACCCGCCCACCCTACTCGGTCCCGTGCATCTGCCCGTCGATGTAGTACCAACGCCCGTCCTGGCGCACAAAACGGCTGGTTTCGTGCATGCGCTGGGCTTTGCCACCGTCGCGGCAGCGGGCTACGAATTCGACGATACCGGCATCGCCCGCCTCCACCGCGCTGCGCACCTCCAGCCCCAGCCACTTGACGGGCGGCAGCTCCAAATCGCCGGGCGCGGTGGACACGTGCCAGGTGAACAACAGGTAGTCCAGCTGGCCCAGTACATAGCCGCTGTAGCGCGAACGCATCAAGGCCTCGGGCGTAGGGGCGTAGCGGCCGGCAGCCATGCCGGTGTGCCAAAGGCCGCAGCACTCGGCATACGGCAGGCCGCTATCGCAAGGACAAGGAGCGTGGGCGGGGTGCGGTTTATGGTTCATTTTTGAAGAAATTCCAGTGGGTCGATATGCTAATGCAAAACACATCTACCGCATACTGGACAACGGCATTCAGCTATTTTTTATATAGCGCCCATCACAACCGCCCATAGTCGTCTTGCAGGCGCACGATGTCGTCCTCGCCCAGGTACGCGCCAAACTGCACTTCCACGATCTCCACCGGCCCGGTGGTCAGGTTCGCCAGGCGGTGGACCTGGCCCACCGCGATGTCGCAATGGCCACCGGGGGCCAGGTCAAACTCCCGTGCGTCCAGCGTGACGCGGGCCGTGCCCTGCACCACCACCCAGTGCTCGGAGCGCTGGTGGTGTTTTTGCAGGCTGAGCTGCTGGCCGGGCAGCACCTGGATGCGTTTGATCTTGTTGCCAACGTGTTCCGACACGGTTTCATACCAGCCCCAGGGGCGGTGGGTGCGTTCAGGAGGGTGTAGAGGGATGGACATGGCAACAATTCTAAATTGTTTAGTAAACAAATGTCAAACCCATCAATTTACTAAACAAACCTCCGGCACTGGCTATACTGGCAGCCCTTCCCACCACCCGTACCCGCATGACGATCCGCGACATTGCCCAAGCCGCAGGCGTATCACCCGGCACCGTCTCACGGGCGCTCAAAAACCAGCAAGGCATGTCGGAGGCCACCCGCGCCAAGGTGCTGGAAGTCGCCGCCCGGCTAGGCTACGGCCTGGACAATCTGCGCAAACCAAGCTTGCGGCGGGTGCTTTTTTTACTGCACAAGCAGCACGACAACGCCCATTCCAACCTGTTTTACGCACCGGTACTGCATGGGGTGGAGGATGCCTGCCGGTCGGCGGACATCGCCCTGTCGTTTGCCGCACTGGGGCCTGGCCAAAACGTGGCCGAGCTGGTGCGCCTCCACGAGGCCCACGCCATCGTCTGCGCGGGCTATTTCGAGGCCGAACTGTTGCAAGCCGTGCAGCGCTGCGGCCTGCCGCTGGTGGTGGTAGACCATTTCACGCCCTTGGCTGCCTGCATCAACGACGACAACTATGCGGGTGCCTACGCCGCCGTGCAGCACCTGCTGGCGCGGGGCTACCAGCGGATTGCTTTTATCTCGGGCCCGGTGAACCACCACTCCATCCGCTTGCGCGAGCGCGGCTACCGCAAAGCCCTGTTCGATGCCCAGGTGCTGGCCGACCCGGACTACGTGGTGGCCTACCCCGAGGGGCTGGACGCGCAGGCCGCCTCCACCCAGTGCATGGATGCGCTGCTGGCCCTGCCCACCCCGCCGGATGCCGTGTTTGCCTACAACGACATGACCGCCCTGGCCGCCCTGCACTGCTGCCAACGCCAGGGGCTGCGCGTGCCCGAGGACATCGGCATCTGCGGCTACGACGGCATAGCGGCCAGCGCCAACGCACACCCGCCGCTGAGCACCGTGGCGGTAGACAAAGAAGCCCTGGGCCGCGCCGCCGTAGCCTGGCTATTGCAGGGCAGCCACGGCACCGCTGAGAGCATGCACCCGGTGCAACTGGTGGTGCGCGAAAGCAGCACCGGGCCACGGGTTTAGAGCCGATTCAGCGCCCTACCAGCGCTGGTGCACCAGCGGCTTGGCGAAGCGGGCATAGACCTCGGCCAGGGCCTGCATGGTGCTGTCGCTCAAAGCGGACAAGTCGGCCGCCGCCACGTTGTCGGCCACCTGCGCGGCGCGTTTGCCGCCGGGGATGCTGCACGTCACCGCCGGGTGCATCTGGATCCAGCGCAGCGCCATTTGCGCCATCGTCATGCCCTCGGGCACCAGGGCGCGCATGGCTTCCACGGCTTGCAAGCCCACGGCATAGTCCAGGCCGGAGAAGGTTTCGCCCTTGTCAAAGGCCGCCCCTTCGCGGTTGAACAGGCGGTGGTCATCGGCTTCAAAGTGGCTCTCAAGCGTCATCTTGCCGCTGAGCAAACCGCTGGAGAGCGGCAGCCGCGCCAAAATGCCCACGCCACGCTTTTGGGTCTCGGCAAACAGCAAATCCGCCGGGCGCTGGCGGAACAGGTTGTAGATGATCTGTACCGTTTGCACGCCGGGGAAATTGATGGCTTTCAGGGCTTCTTCGACCTTCTCCACGCTTACGCCGTAGTGGCGCAGCTTGCCGGCTTTTTGCAAGTCATCCAGCACACCAAACACTTCGGGCATGTAGTACACGTCGGTGGGTGGGCAGTGCAATTGCAGCAGGTCAAGCGCGTCGGTGTTCAGATTAGTCAGGCTACGTTCGACAAAGGCGGTCAGGTTCTCGCGGTTGTAGCCGCCCGCCACGTGGGGGTTCAGGCGGCGACCGGCCTTGGTTGCTATGTAGAAGGGTTCGCTGCGTTCGCGTTTGAGCTGGGCCAGCAGGCGCTCACTGCGGCCATCGCCGTACACGTCGGCGCTGTCGAAGAAGTTCACGCCCAGGTCCAGCGCGCGGTGCAGTGCGCCCATGGATTCGGCATCACTTACTTCGCCCCAGGTGCCGCCAATGGCCCAGGCTCCGAAGCTGACGGTTGAGATGTTCCAGCCGGTGCGGCCAAGGGGGCGGTAGTGCATGGGTGTCTCCTATAGTTTTTGGAGCACCAGTATCGCACCACCGGCGCATTAGTGCGTCGCATCAACAATATAAGCCGAATAAGGATTTAACGCATATGAATACTGCATAAATAGCTATTATTTATATAGCAATACCCATGCACACCTATGTGGGTTAACGAACAGACGCCCCGGCCTGCCCCGCCTAGTGTGGTGTTACACGCGCTGGCCCACCCTTGATCTGCATCAGTACCCAGCCGCTACGCCACGCCCATGATGGAAACCCATCTCAGAGCCCAACAGCGCAACACGACACCGTTTGACATCTGTGTTTTGCGTTGCGTGGCCTGTGCCGCTATTTTCGATAAGGAAACTTTGATATGCCTCTGTTCCATGCCGTCGTCCTGACCGACCACCAATCCGCCCTGGTAGTGCAATTTGATGCCGAGCAGGTGCTGCCGCAGCGCATCCAGGCCCACAAGCACCCCACCGCCCAGCACAATAGCGCCGTGCGTACCGAGCACGCATTTTTCGGCGAAGTCTGCGACGCGCTGGACGGCATCCAGCAGGTGCTGGTCACCGGCTCGCACACCGCCACGGCCGACTTCCGGCACTACGCCGAAAAGCACCGCCCTCTCATCGCCGCGCAGATCGTGGGCTACGAGGTGGTGGACCACCCCACCGAAAACCAGCTGGTGGCCATGGCACGCAAGGCGTTTGACAAGCACAACCTGATGGCGGGCATACCTTCGCCCACCTGATTCAGGCGCATCACAGCCCGCTAAACCGCGCCGCCCGCTTCTCCAGCCGGGCGCGGATGCCCTCGGTCTTGTCCGCCGTGGCAAACAGCAGCTGAAACGACTTGCGCTCGAACTGTAGGCCCTGCTCCAGCGGCAACTGCATGCCTTGCAGCACGGCCTCCTTGATGAAGTGCAGCGCCTGCTGCGGCCCAGCGGCCATTTGCTGGGCCAGGGCCAGGGCACGGGCTTCTACCTCGGCATCGGGCAACACCTCGCTGGCCAAGCCCATCGCCAGGGCATCCTGGGCGGTAATGGGTGCGCCGGTCAGCAGCAGCTGCATGGCGCGGAATTTACCCACGGCGCGGGTCAGGCGCTGGGTAGCGCCGCCGCCGGGCATCAGGCCGATCAGCACCTCGGGCTGGCCGAAGCGTGCGCCCTGCCCGGCCAGCAAGATGTCGGCGTGCATGGCCAGCTCGCAGCCACCACCCAGCGCATGGCCGCGCACGGCGGCAATCACCGGCTTGCGGCAGCTGCTGATCGCGCCCCAAAGTTTGTCCATCTGGCGGGCAATGATCTCGGGCGGGGTGGCATCCACGTATTCATGCAGGTCGGCCCCGGCGCAAAAGGCACGCTCGCTGCCCGCCAAAATGACCACGCGCACTGCCGCGTCGGCATCCAGCCGGGTGAAGGCTTCGGCCAGGGCTTGGCGCAGCGCCAGGTTCAGCGCGTTCAGCACCGCCGGGCGGTGCAGGCGCAGCAGCACCACGCCGGGGGCGGGGTGTTCTTCCAGAAGAATGGGGTCCATACCCGCTTTCAGCCGCCAAACACGGGTGCACGTTTTTCAAAAAAGGCCGCCACTGCCTCCGCATGGTCTGCCGTGTGGTGGGCCTGGCCTTGCAACACGCCTGCGGTGTCCAGCGCGGCGTCCAGCGTGCCGGTGCGGGCCTGTTGCAGCAGTTGCTTGGTCCAGCGCAGCACCTGGGGCGGATTAGCGGCGATGCGGCCGGCCAAGGCCAGTGCCGTGTCCAGCAGGGCATCGGGCGCCACCACGCGCGACACCAGGCCGATGCGCAGCGCCTCGGCGGCGTCAATGGTGTCGCCGGTCAGGGCCAGTTCGGCCGCCATGGACGCGCCCACCACCCGGGGCAACAGCCAGCAGCCGCCGTCGCCCGGCACGATGCCGACCTTCACAAAGCTCTCGGCGAAGCGCGCGGTGCTGGCGGCGATGCGGATGTCGCACAGGCAGGCCAGGTCGTTGCCCGCGCCAATGGCCGGGCCGTTGACGGCGGCAATGATGGGCACTTGCAAGGCCTGGAAGGCACGCGGAATGCGCTGGATACCGGCCCGGTAATTCGCGGCGATTTCCTCCGGCGACCCGGCAAACATGCCCGTGCGGTCGCGCATCTCGGCCACGTTGCCGCCCGAGCAAAACGCGCTGCCCGCACCCGTGAGCACGGCAGCGCGAATGCCCAGGTCGCCGTTCAAGCGATCAAACAATTGTTCAAACGCCGCAAACATGGCCTCGCCACTGAGGGCGTTGCGGGTGTCAGGGCGGTTCAGGGTCAGCAGCGCGATGGGACCGCGCTGCTCGAAGAGGATGGGTTCAGAGTGCATGGTGTTTCCTTAAATTCTCTCGATGGCCAGCGCAATGCCCTGGCCCACGCCGATGCACATGGTGACCAGCGCACGGCGGCCCCCGGTGTGCTCCAGCTGGCGCAGCGCCGTCAGGGCTAGGCGGATGCCGGACATGCCCAGCGGGTGGCCCAGCGCGATGGCGCCGCCGTGCGGGTTCACATGGTCGCCGTCGTCCGGCAATCCCAAAGCGCGCAGCACGGCCAAGCCCTGCGCGGCAAACGCCTCGTTCAGCTCGACCACGTCAAAGTCGCCTATCGCCAGCCCGGTCTGCAACAGCAGCTTTTGCACGGCAGGCACGGGGCCGATGCCCATCACGCGTGGAGCCACCCCGGCCGTGGCCATGCCGATGATGCGGGCACGCGGCACCAACCCCGCGCGGGCGGCACCGGTTTCGCTGGCCAACAGCAAGGCGGCAGCGCCGTCGTTAACCCCGGAGGAATTGCCCGCCGTCACCGTGCCACCGGTGCGAAAAGCAGGTTTCAAGCGCGCCAGGCTGTCCAGCGTGGTGTCGGCACGCGGGTGCTCGTCTTGGGTGAAGCGTAGCGTTTCACCCTTGCGCAGCCCCGGCACTTCCACGGGCACGATCTCGCCGTCGAACCAGCCCGCCGCCTGGGCCCGGGCATAGCGCTGCTGGCTGCGCAGGGCAAACGCGTCCTGGTCGGCCCGCGAAATGCCGTGCGCCTGGGCCACGTTTTCCGCCGTGTCGCCCATCACGTCCACGCCGTGCAGGGCCTGCATGCGCGGGTTCACAAAGCGCCAGCCGATGGTGGAGTCATAGATTTCTGCCTGGCGCGAGAACGCTGTGGCGGCTTTGGGCATGACCAGCGGCGCGCGGCTCATGCTCTCCACGCCCCCGGCGATGGCCAGGTCCAGCTGCCCAGCGGCAATGCCCCGTGCCGCGCTGGCAATCGCCTCCAGGCCGGAGCCGCAAAGCCGATTGACAGTGGCGGCCGCCACCGTCACCGGCAGGCCCGCCAGCAGCGCCGCCATGCGGGCCACGTTGCGGTTGTCCTCCCCTGCCTGGTTGACGCAGCCCATGTAGACCTCTTCCAGCCGGTCCCAGTCCAGGCCCGGATGGCGCGCCACCAGGGCCTGTAGCGGCAGTGCGGCCAGGTCGTCGGTGCGCACGCCCGACAAAGCGCCACCGTAGCGGCCAATCGGGGTACGGATGCCGTTGCAGATAAAAGCGGTGTGCATAAGCATCCTGGTTAAAAAGGCAAAGCCCGCCCGAGGGCCTGGGTGTAGAAGGCATCAAAGAAGTCCAACGCCGGGCGAAACGGCACCGCCGCCGGGGCGATGGTGTCGCCGATAAACAGCGCCGGGCTGCTGGCCCCGGTGAACGCGGGCCAGGCCACCAGATCACCGCCGTTCGGGTTGCCGGTGCGGGCAAAGTTGACCAGGTAGCTGGAGGCCGCCTCGGCAATACGCCGGTCGGTGGTGTCGTAGGCCCGGGTGGGCACACTGCGGTCCAGGTTGTTGTAGAAGTACACCTGCTCCAGCGAGTGGTAGGCCCCGTACTTGGCAGGCGGATTTTGCTCGGTGAACGTCTGGTCGGCGTGGTAGGCCGGGCGGCGGTTGAAGTGGTACAGGTAGGTGCTGGACTTGCGCTGTGCCGCATGGGCGCGGGCCAGCGCCCAGGGCTGCCAGGCAAACAGGCTGTCGCGCATCGGCTGGTAGGCCATGGCCAGCACATCACTGTCGCTGGCCGCCGGGTAGGCCGCCTTGAACTGCGGGGCCAAAGCACCGTAGCGCGCCGCCGCCGTGGTGTTGTAGCCCGCCAGCGTGGTGGCAAACGCCGGGTATGGCGTGCCCTCGTCGGCGTTCCAGCCCAGCAGCAGGGGCACGTCGTGGACCTTGCCTTGCGCCAACAGCAGGTCTAGCTGGTCGGGCCAGACCACGCCGTCGACGATGGGGCCGATGAACGAGCCGGTCCCGACCATGATCTGCTGCGGTGTCTTACCGCGCAGTGCGGCCAGGTCTGCCGCACCCACATTCGCCGCAAACGTGCTGCCTGCGGCTTCGGCCTGCGCCAGGGTGGTGTTCTGCGTACCGGCAGGCAGGCTGCCCAGGCTTTCGATCACCAGCTTATGGAACAGGTTGGCCGCCAGTGGCGAACCCAGCAGTACGCTGGACAGGCCCGAACCAGCAGACTCGCTGTACAGCGTGACGTTGGCCGGGTCGCCACCAAAGGCGGCGATGTTGGACTGCACCCATTTCAAGGCCGCAATCGCATCCAGCAGGGCGTAATTGCCTGAGACACGGTCGGCCGATTCGGCGCTGAGTGCCGGGTGCGCCAAAAAGCCCAGCGGGCCGAGGCGGTAATTCAGCGTAACCACCACCGCGCCCTTCTGGGACAAACCAATGCCGCTGTAGTTGGCCTGCGAGCCCGCGCCGAGCTGGTAGCCGCCGCCGTGCAGCAGCAACATCACCGGGCGCTTCTCGCTGGCCCGGGCGGCACCGGTCCAAACATTCAGGTACAGGCAGTCTTCACTTTGCGCGTCGATAGGCTGGTAGAGGATGGAGCCGGGCAGGCCAAAGGGCCGATTGCCCTGGTAACAACCGGCAGAGAACGCATCGTTGCGGCGCACACCGGACCAGGCGGCGACGGCGGCGGGCGCGGCCCAGCGCAAAGTACCGACCGGCGGCGCTGCAAACGGAATGGCCTTGAAGACACGCGCAGTGGCGGTCGATTCCGAAGCGGCGGCCAGCGTACCGCCGGTGACGGCAACGGTATCGTTCGCGGCGGCATAAGGGGTATCAGAGCCGCCGCAAGCCACGGCCAGCCAGGACGCCAGCAATGCCGGGAAAAAAGTGCGTAAAGGATTCCGCATCACAGCCCCAACACCCGTTCGGCATTGCCGTGCATGATTTTCTCCATCACCTCGGGCTTGTAGCCCAGCTCGCTCCACTCTCGCAGGATGCGTTCGTACGGCAGGCTGGGGTAGTCGCTGCCGAACATGATCTTGTCTTGCAGGCGGCCGCGAATGTCGACCTTGAGGTTGCCGGGGAAGTGCTTGGGCGCCCAGCCGGACATCTCCCAGAACACATTGCCTTTGTGCAGGGCCACGGCGGTGGTCTCATCTACCCAGGGCCAGCCGGGGTGGGCCATGATGATTTTCAGATTGGGGAAGTCGGCGGCCAGGTCGTCGATGGCACCGGGGTGGGCGTGGCGGATGCGGGCGCCGTGGCCGCCGGGCATGCCTGCGCCCATGCCGGTGGTGCCTACGTCGATCATAACCGCCGCACCCAGTGCATTGATCTCTTCAAACAGGTCGTAGTGCCGCCGGTCGTTGACGGCGAAGTGCTGCATGATGGGGTGGAAGTGAAAGCCGACGAAGCCCAGTTCGGTCACGGCTTGCTTGACCTGGCGGATGGCGATTTCGCCCTTGGCGGGTTCCACCGCACCCCAGCACTGGATGACGCGCTGGGGGTGGCGCTGCCACATGCCGTGCACGTATTCGTTGGTACACGGCGGGGTGGCCACCGTGGTTTCCAGGTCCAGCGCCACCAGGCAGGCGTCCACCCCGGCGGCGGTGAACTCGGCAATCACGTCCTCTTCGGTCTTGGCCACCCAGTCGCGCTTCCAGTAGCTGGCCAGGGCTTCGGGGTACGGGCCTTGGGCGTCGATCCAGGTTTGGGTTCCGGGGTAGCAGTGCAGGTCAATGATACGCATAATTACTCCTAAATTTATAGCTACCTGCGCATGTTTAATATGCGTTGGACTCGGTTTTTATCTGTAAAGCCACCATTTCGCCCAAGGCCTTCTTGGACACCTTGCCGAAGGTGGACACGGGGAAGTCGGGCAAGATTTCCAGCCGCTCGGGCAGCTTGAACTTGGCGATCTCCTGGGTGTGCAAAAACGCCACCAGCGCGGGCAGGGTCAGCGCTTGGCCTGCCTTTAGCACCACAAAAGCGCACATCTTTTCGCCCATCGCAGCGTCCGGCATGGGCACGCAGGCCACGTTCTGCACGGCGGGGTGCATGAGGACCAGGTTTTCCACCTCTTCGGCGCTGATCTTTTCGCCGCCCCGGTTGATCAGGTCCTTTTTGCGGCCCTCCACGATGTAGTTGCCCGACGGGTGCTGGCGCATCAGGTCGCCGGATCGGTAGAAGCCGTCGGCGGTGAACTGGCGGGCGTTGTATTCGGGTACGCCGTAGTAGCCGCGCAGGGTGTAGGGGCCACGGCAGGCCAGTTCGCCCACCTCGCCCTGGGGCACGGTGTGGCCTTCGTCGTCAATCAGCTTGACCTCGTCATCGGCGCAGACCGGGCGGCCACAGGTTTCCAGCAGCACGTCTTCGGCATCGCCCTGGCGCACAAACATCAGCAGGCCTTCGCTCATGCCGAAGTTTTCTTGCACAAAAGCGTTGGCAAACAGCTGGCGGGTGCGGATGCGCACCTCGGGCTGCATGCGCTGGCCGCCGCTCTGGATCTGCTGCACCGAAGTCAGATCAAAGTCGCCAATCGCCGGGTCGTTAATAAGGCGGATCAGCAGCGCGGGCACCACTTTCAGGTGCGTGACGCGGTGCTGCTGGATGAGCGCAAACATCTCCACCGGTTTGGTGTTGGCGTGCAGCACCACCGTGGCGCCGTTGAACAAGAAGCCCTGTATGCCCGGGCAGGCCAGCGGCAGGTTGTGGGCGATGGGCAGCACCAGCAGCAGCACTGAGTCAGCCGTCACCCCGGCCACCTCGGCGGCCACCTTGGAGTTGTAGGCGTAGTCGTTGTTGGTGCGCGGAATCAGCTTGGGGATGCCGGTGGTGCCGCCCGAGAGCTGGAAGATGCAGGGCGTGGCCGGGTCAATCTCGATAGCGTCCAGCGTGCTCAGCGGTAGCGTGGCCGGGCGCTCGATCAAGTCCACCAGCGAATGTTCGCCCGGCCCGGCCTGGCCCAGCACGATGCGCAGTTGCAGGCAGGCGTGGTCGGCCTGCACCCGCTCGACCATGGGGCCGAAGCGGAAGTCGCCCAGCTGCTCGGGGTAGACGCAGCAACGGGCTTGCGACAGTTGGGTGAACTGGCTGATTTCGGTGAAGCGGTGCGTCACCAGCGCGGCAATCGGGATGCAGCCGATTTTTTGCAGCGCAAAGTACAGCACCACGAACTCGACCACGTTGGGCAGCGTGGGGATCACCCGATCCTGCGGCTGTAGGCCCAGCGCCAGCAGGTTCAGCGCCAGGTTGCTGCTGTGCCGGTCCAGCTCGGCATAGGTATAGCGGCGCGCGCCGTCCACCAGCGCGGTGCGCTCGCCAAACGTGTCGAACACGGTGGCGAACTCTTGCGCCAGCGACTGGTCGCGCCAGTAGCCTTGGGCCCGGTAGCGCTGGGCGAAGTCTTCAGGGAAGGGGACAAATCCATCGAGCATGGTGTTCTCCTCAGGTCGAGCTGGTGAAGCCGCCGTCGATGACGACAATCTCGCCGGTGACGAAGCGGTTGGCGGTGAGCAGGTTGAGCATGGTTTCGGCCACGTCGTCGGCGGTGACGCAGCGGCGCAGCGGGGTCAGCTTGGCGCGCTTGCCCATCAGGTCGTCGTATTTGTCGCCCAGCATGCGTTCCATCCATTCGCCCTCCATCCAGCCGGGGGCGACGGCATTGACGCGGATCTCCGGGCCCAGGTTCCAGGCCAGCATCTTGGTCATGCTGACGATGGCGGCCTTGCTGGCGGCATAGGGCAGCGGCTGCGGGCCGGGGCGCAGGCCGACGATGCTGGCGGTAAAGACGATGGCGGGCTCGGTGCCTTTTTTCAGCAGCGGCACGGCGGCGCGGGTGACCTGGAAGTTGCCCCGCACGTTGACGGCAAAGGTGCGGTCCCACTCGTCCAGGTCCAGGCTTTCCAGGTCTTTCACCTTCCAGGTGGCGGTGATGCCGGCGTTGTTGATCAGGCCGTCGAGGTGGCCCCAGGCCGCGTCGATCGTGTGCAGCATGGCGCGCACCGCCGTGTCGTCGCTCACGTCGCATTGCAGCAGCAGGGTTTGGGCCCCCAGGGCTTGTGCCTCTGCGGCCACGGCCTGCGCAGCCTGGGCGCTGGAGGCGTAGTTGATGGCCACGTCAAACCCGGCGCGGGCCAGGGCCAGCACCGCGCTGCGGCCGATGCCGGTGGCACCGCCGGTGACCAGGGCTTTTTTGCGTGTTGTCATGCGTGTCTTTCAAAAGTAGATGGCAAAGGGAGTCCCCGCCCCGGCTTGCGCGGGGTTTAGGAAAACGGAAAACAGGGAATTACTGCGGCTGCAGGCCGAGGTCGGTCACGACCTTTTTCATCAGCAGCCGCTGGCTGGCGAAGAATTCTTTGGCCGAAGCCGGGCTGCTTTGCTGGGGGTAGATGCCCAGCTCGTGCAGTTGCGCCACCACCTCGGGCTGGCGCAGTACCTGGTTCAGGTCACGGCTGACGCGCTCGGTCTGCGCGGCGGGGAAACCGGTGGGCACGAAGATCTGGAACCAGCCCATCGCCAGGTAGCCGGGGTAGGTCTCCGAAGCGGTAGGAATACTGTCAAAACCCGGCAGGCGCTTGTCAGAAGTTACAGCCAGTGCCTTCAGGCGGCCGCCTTTCACGTGTTGCAGCACGCCGGGCAGGCCGTCGGCGGTGAGCATGGCATCGCCCGCAATCACGGCGGTAATGGCAGCCGGTGGCCCGGCGTACGGCACGGTGAACAGGCCCATGCCACCGGTCTTGCTGAGCATCTCGCCTGCCAGGTGCGGTAAGGAATTGAGCTGCGCGGCGGCAAAGTTGACCTTGCCGGGGTTGGCCTTGGCGTAGCGCTCCAGCTCGGCCAGGTTGGCAAACGGCGCGTTGGCGGGCGCCACCAGCATCATCGGGCTGGTGCCCACGGTGGCGATGGGCTGTAGCTCGGTGTCGATGTTGAACTGCGGGTTCTTGAACACCAGCGGCGTAATAGTGGCCATGGCAGCGGGCACAAAGCCCAGGGTGTGCCCGTCACCCGACAAGCGCGCCAGCGCAGACATGCCGGGGATGCCGCCCGCGCCGGGCTTGTTCTCCACAAACACCGACTGTCCCCACAGCGTGCCCAGCTTGTCGGCCAGCAAGCGGGCCACCACGTCAGGCGCCGACCCGGCGGTCAGCGGCACGATCAGGCGCACCGGTTTGGTGGGCCAGGTTTGGGCCAGGCTAGGTAAGCAGGCGAGGGCCAGGGACGCCAGCAGCAGGCTGCGGCGCAGGGTTTTGAAAGTCATTTTTGTCTCCTATAGGCTCTATTTTTGGTGGCCTTGGCTGCACTGTAGGCAGGCTATCCGATTCGCCAAAGATGGCAAAATCAAAAACATGATTCGATTTCAGCATCCCCCCACCCTGCCCCGACCATGAAGCTCGACCAATTGCAGCATTTGGTGGCCATCGTCGAGCATGGCAGCCTGCGGGCGGCCTCGCGGCGCTTGCAGATTCCGCAGCCTGCGCTAACACGCAGCATCCGCGCGCTGGAGAAAGAGCTGGGCGGCGCAGTGTTTCTGCGCGAAACCACCGGTATGGTGCTGACCGAGCTGGGCCGGCGCTTCCATGTGCGGGCCAGCACCATGATCCACGAGGCGCGGCGGGCGCTGGACGAGATCGCCCAACACAGCGGCGACGACCGGGGTACTGTGGTGCTGGCCTTGTCCATCATGCCGCACGTAGGCATGTTGCCGTATGCGCTCAAGGCCTTCCGCCAGCGCTACCCCAAGGTACGCATGCAACTGATAGAGGGCCTGTTTCCCGACGTGGAA
Source organism: Rhodoferax sp. LB1P47 (assembly GCF_056521445.1). Classification (NCBI taxonomy): domain Bacteria; kingdom Pseudomonadati; phylum Pseudomonadota; class Betaproteobacteria; order Burkholderiales; family Comamonadaceae; genus Rhodoferax; species Rhodoferax sp. LB1P47. The sequence continues at coordinate 31,786 of NZ_JBWMAU010000001.1, forward strand.
AGCGGGCTGCGCAACGGCACCATCGACTTCTACCTGGGCGCTGCACCGCGCAATCCGCCCGCGCCTGGCCTGGCGGTGCAAAAGCTGTTTGACAACACCCGCGCCGTGGTGTGTCGCAAAGGCCATCCGTTGGCGGGCACCACCACGCTGCACGGTCTGGCCGGGGCCGACTGGGCCATCACGGCGGTGGATTACGACGCAGAAGACGACCTGGCCCGGCTGTTCGCCAGCCACGGCCTGCCCGCGCCGCAGGTGGTGCTGCAAGCGCGCTCGGCCATGTCAATCATGGTGGCGCTGGCGCACAGCGATTTGCTGGCCATGCTGCCGGTGCAGTGGAGCGAATTTCCGCTGACCCGCGACACCTTGCAGACCCTGCACATCACCGAGACGCTGCCCGCACCGGCCATCGTGCTGGTGCGCCGCCCCGATCTGCCGCTAACCCCAGCAGCCGAGTTTTTGTGCGATGTGCTGTTGAGGCATGGACATTGAAATAATGTGTCTTTTAAGCCTCTAGCCCTTATTTGACAAGCGCAAACAGCTATTTTTTTTATAGCACTGACACCTCTGCGACAAAGACTCCCCCCGTGGCATGGAATCTGCTGACAATGGCATGGGCAGACGCTGGGGGTATCTACCCATCCCTGCGCCGCACGTTGCGAGCACCATTGCAGTGCACGTCTGCTTTAGCGTTTTGACATCTTTGGAGCACCATGAAAAATTTGAGCAAACTGGTACTGGCTTTGGGCCTGACCGCCGCCGCTTTGGCATCCCACGCCGCAGGCACTATGGTGTACTGCTCCGAGGCCAGCCCCGAGGGGTTTGACACCGCGCAGTACACGGCGGGGCAAACCTTTGACGCCGCCGGCATGGCGCTGTTCAACCGGCTGGTCGAATTTGAGCGTGGCACCACCAAGGTGGTCCCGGCCCTGGCCGAGTCGTATGACTCCGCCCCCGACGGTCTGACCTACACCTTCCACCTGCGCAAGGGCGTGAAGTTCCACACCACCGAGTTCTTTACCCCCACGCGTGCCTTCAACGCCGACGACGTGGTGTTCACCTACATGCGCATGTTCGACAAGGGCAACACCTTTGCCAAGGCCTACCCCGCGCAGTACCCCTACGCCGGTGACACGGGCCTGGACAGCAACGTCGCCTCGGTGCGCAAAACCGACGACAACACCGTCGTCTTTCTGCTGAAAAAGCCCGACCCCGACCTGCTGGCCAAGATCGCCATGCCGGTGTTCTCCATCCTGTCCGCCGAGCACGCCGCCAAGCTGCTGGCCGCTGGCACGCCCGCGCTGATCAACCAGCAGCCCGTGGGCACCGGCCCCTACATCCTCAAGCGCTACCAAAAGGATTCGCAAATCCGCTACGTGGGCAACAAGGAATACTGGAACCCGAAAGACGTGAAGCTGGACAACCTGATTTTTGCCATCACCACCGACGCATCGGTGCGGGTGCAGAAAATCAAGGCCGGTGAATGCCAGGCCATGTCCTACCCCAAGCCGCAAGACCTGGCCAGCCTCAAAGCCGACCCCAAGCTGAAGGTGATTACCGCCCCCGGCTTCAACATCGGCTACCTCTCGTACAACACCGAAAAGCCCACCACCGGCAAGCTCGAAGTGCGCCAGGCACTCGACATGGCCATCAACCGCAAGGCCATCATCGACGCGGTCTACCAGGGCCAGGGCCAGGAAGCCACCAACCCCTTCCCCTCGTCGCTGTGGTCGTATAACCCGGCTTTGAAGAACCCCCCGATGGACATCGAAAAAGCCAAAGCCCTGCTGAAAAAAGCCGGTTACCCCGATGGCTTTGAGATCACCCTGTGGAGCATGCCGGTGCAGCGCCCCTACAACCCCAACGCCAAGCTGATGGCCGAAATGATCCAGGCCGACTGGGCCAAGATCGGTGTCAAAGCCAAGATCGTCAGCTACGAATGGGGCGAATACCTCAAGCGCATGAAGGCCGGTGAGCACGAAGCCGGCCTGGTCGGCTGGAGCGGCGACTACGCCAGCCCCGACAACTTCCTGGGCGTGCTGCTGACCTGCGAGGCCGTGAACGGCTCCAACTACTCGCGCTATTGCAGCAAAGAGTTTGACGGCATGGTCTTGAAGGCTCGCAACAGCCTGGACCCCAAAGAGCGCACCGCCCTGTACATGAAGGCGCAAGAAGTCTTCAAGCGCGACCTGCCCTGGTCCACCATCGCCCACTCCACCGTCAGCCTGCCCATGACCAAGGGCGTGGAGGGTTTAAAAATCAGCCCGTTTGCCGTGTTTGACTTCGCCGGTGTGAGCAACAAGTAAGCCCTTCTGTGTTGGACTAAAAGCAAGGTGGCGAGCCCGTTTCGCCACCTTGTTTCGTTTTAAGCGCCCTATGTTTTTCTATATTCTCAAACGCCTCGCCGTGCTGGTGCCCACCTTTTTGGGCATCACGCTGCTGACCTTTTCGCTGATCCGCATGGTCCCCGGCGACCCCATCGAAGTGATGATGGGCGAGCGCACCATTGACCCGGTGATGCACGCCGCCGCCTTGAAGCAGCTGGGGCTAGACCAGCCGCTGCCAGTGCAGTACGCCCACTACCTGGGCCAGCTGCTGCAAGGCAACCTGGGTGCATCGCTCAAAACCCAAACCCCCGTGTGGACCGAATTCAAAATCCTCTTCCCCGCCACGCTAGAGCTGGCGCTGATGGCCCTGCTGTTTGCGCTGGTGCTGGGCATCGTGGCCGGGGTCACGGCGGCGGTAAAACGCGGCTCGTTTTTAGACCACGGGGTGATGACGGTGGCGCTGACCGGCTACTCCATGCCGATCTTCTGGTGGGGCCTGGTGCTGATCATGGTGTTCTCCAGCGGGCTGGGCTGGACCCCGGTGTCCGGCCGCATCGACCTGGCCTTCGACATCCCGCCCGACACCGGCTTCATGCTGATCGACGCCTGGCGCGCCGAGCGGGCCGACCCCAGCCTGAACGCCGGGGCGCTGTGGGATGCCGCCCGTCACCTGATCCTGCCGACCATCGTGCTGGGCACCATTCCGCTGGCGGTGATTGCCCGCATGACGCGCTCCAGCATGCTGGAAGTACTGCGCGAAGACTATGTGCGCACCGCCCGCGCCAAGGGCCTGTCGCCCACCCGCGTGGTGTTCATCCACACCCTGCGCAATGCGTTGATTCCGGTGCTCACGGTAATTGGCCTGCAAGTGGGCACGCTGATGGGCGGCGCGGTGCTGACCGAAACCATCTTCTCCTGGCCCGGCATCGGTAAATGGCTGATCGACGCGATTGGGCGGCGCGACTACCCCGTGGTGCAAAGCGGCATCTTGCTGGTGGCCACGCTGGTCATCGTGACCAATTTCATCGTTGACATTCTTTATGGCGTGGCGAATCCACGGATTAGAAACAAATGAACGCAAGCACCGCATTGGTGGAGCCCGACTTCACCCCGCCCTCGCCCCTGCTGGAATTCTGGCGCGGGTTCTCCAAAAACACCGGCGCCGTCATTGGCCTGGGCTTCATGGCCATCGTCTGCATCGCTGCGCTGCTGGCCCCCTGGGTGGCCCCGCACGACCCGATCGAGCAGTTCCGCGACCACTTCCTCACCCCGCCCGTCTGGCAGGCCGGGGGCAACGCGCAGTTCCTGCTGGGCACCGACGAAGTGGGCCGCGACATCCTTTCGCGCCTGATCCATGGCGCACGGCTGTCGCTGTTTGTCGGCTTCTGCTCGGTGCTGCTGGCGTTGGTGCCCGGCGTAGTGCTGGGGCTGGTGGCGGCCACTTTTGGCCGTGCGCTGGACTCCATCGTCATGCGCGCTATGGACATCATGATGGCCCTGCCCGCCCTGCTGCTGGCGGTGGCGATTGTGGCCATCCTCGGCCCCGGCCTGGGCAACGCGCTGGTAGCCATTGCCGTGGTGTCGCTGCCCGCCTACGTGCGGCTCACCCGCGCCTCGGCCATGACCGAGCTGAACCGCGACTACGTCACCGCCGCCCGGCTGTCGGGCGCGGGCACGCTGCGGGTCATGTTTGTGACCGTGCTGCCCAACTGCATGGCCCCGCTGATCGTGCACGCCACGATGGGATTCTCGGCCGCCATTTTGGAAATCTCGGCCCTGGGTTTTCTGGGTATGGGCGTGCAACCGCCCGCGCCCGAGTGGGGCACCATGCTGGCCTCTGCCCGCGACTACATCGAGCGCGCCTGGTGGGTCGTCACCCTGCCCGGCCTGACGATTCTGTTCTCGGTGCTGGCCATCAATCTGATGGGCGACGGCCTGCGCGACGCGCTCGATCCGAAGCTAAAAACCGCTGCATAAAAACTAACAAGAACCACGATGGCATTGCTCACTATTCAAAATCTCTCGGTCGAGTTCGGCCCACTAGGCCGGGCTTTCCGGGCGGTAGACGGACTGGACCTGTCTATCTCGCAAGGCGAAATCGTCGGCATCGTCGGCGAATCCGGTTCTGGCAAATCGGTCACCATGATGGCCTTGATGGGCCTGCTCGACGGCCAGGGCCGTATCACCGCCGACACCCTGAACTTCGACGGCCAGGACCTGCTGAAGATCAGCCCCGCGCAGCGCCGCAAGTTGCTGGGCAAAGACATGGCGATGATCTTCCAGGACCCCATGACCTCGCTCAACCCCAGCTTCACCGTGGGCTACCAGATCATCGAAGTGCTGAAGCAGCACATGGGCCTGCGCGGTGCAGCGGCCACCGCCCGCGCCGTGGAGCTGATGGAGATGGTGGAAATCCCCGCCGCCAAAAGTCGCCTGGGCGTGTACCCGCACCAGCTCTCGGGCGGCATGAGCCAGCGGGTGATGATTGCCATCGCCATTGCCTGCAAGCCGCGCCTGTTGATCGCCGACGAGCCCACCACCGCCCTCGACGTAACCATCCAGGCGCAGATCATGGACCTGCTGGTAAACCTGCAAAAAGCCCACAACATGGCCCTGGTGATGATCACCCACGACCTGGCCGTGGTGGCCGAGGTAGCGCACCGCGTGGCCGTGATGTACGCCGGGCAGGTGGTGGAAACCGGGAGCGTGGAGCGCCTGTTCGACCACCCCGCCCACCCCTACACCGACGCACTGCTGCAAGCCGTGCCCGAACGCAGCCACGGCGCGCGCCGCCTCAGCACCTTAAAGGGCATGGTGCCCGGCCAATACGACCGCCCCAAAGGCTGCCTGCTGTCGCCGCGCTGCCCCCGCGTGCAAGACCGCTGCACCACCGAGCGCCCGGCGCTCACCGCGCACAAGGTCGATGCCGTGCGCTGCTTCTTTCCGCTGAATGCGGAGGTGGCAGCATGAGCACTATCGTTTTAGAGGCAAAGAACCTCACCCGTTACTACGCCGTCAGCCAAGGCACCTTCAAGCCCAAGCTGCAGGTCAAGGCGTTGAACGGCATTTCCTTCCAGTTGCAAGCCGGTAAAACCCTGGCCGTGGTGGGCGAATCCGGCTGCGGCAAAAGCACGCTGGCCCGCGCACTCACGCTGATCGAAGCTCCCACCTCCGGCACGCTGGTGATGGACGGCCAGCCGCTGGATACCGCCAACGCGGCCCAGCGCAAAGCCATGCGCAGCAAGGTGCAAATGGTGTTCCAAAACCCCTACGCCTCGCTGAACCCGCGCCAGAAGATCATCGACCAGCTGGCCGAGCCGCTGCTACTCAACACAAAACTGACCGCCGCCGAGCGCACCGCCAAGGTCCATGACACCATGCGCCGCGTGGGTCTGCGGCCTGAGTTTGCGCAGCGCTACCCGCACATGTTCTCCGGCGGCCAGCGCCAGCGCATCGCCATCGCCCGGGCCATGATCTTGCAGCCCAAAATCTTGGTGGCCGACGAGCCCACATCGGCACTTGACGTGTCCATCCAGGCCCAGGTGCTAAACCTGTTCATGGACCTGCAAGAAGAGTTCAACACCGCCTACGTATTTGTGTCGCACAACCTGGCCGTGGTGGAGCATGTGGCCAACGATTTGATGGTGATGTACCTGGGCCGCGCCGTCGAAGTGGGGGCCAAGGGCCTGGTCTTCGCGCGCCCGCTGCACCCGTATACGCAAGCCCTGCTGTCGGCCACGCCGTCGATCGACCGCAGCCAGCGCCGGGTGAAGATCAAGATCACCGGCGAGCTACCCAGCCCGCTCAACCCGCCCAGCGGCTGCGCCTTCCACAAGCGCTGCCCGCACGCCAGCCCACGCTGTTCGGCGGAAGAGCCTTTGCTGCGCCCGCTGCTAGGCCGCGAGGTGGCTTGCCACCATGCAGAGAGCATAAATACATAAGAAATAAGCCTCTAGCGCATATTCCACATGCGCATGCAGCTATTGATTACATAGCGATACTAAGGGCTCCTGTGTAGACCGGTGCAGGTCGCTTTACTGCCGCTGATCGCTTGGGGCACCGGGCTGTGTGCGCTGCCGCACAGACCCCATCGGCAGGTGCTGCAACCATGCTGTTCACGGCCCGCGCTTGCCACGCGCATGGGGCCGCTACACCAAGGATCTGCGATGACCACGATTCGAACCGGGCAGGCCCCCGCGCCGCTGACGCGTGCAGCCTTCCACGAACGCTTCACCCTGCGGTATTACGACCCGGCTTTTGCCGTGGAAAGCGAGGCGATTGCCCGGCTGGAAGAGATTGCCTGGCTGGCCGTGCAAGAGGGCCGCAAGGCACCCATCACCCAGCCTGCGGGGCCCGGCTTTGCCGACCCAACCTACAAAATATCGGTGCAGTGGCTAGACACCTACACCCGCTTACGCACCGCGCAGCAGCGCTGGCAAGACAGCGCCACGCCATCGCGCGTGCTGCTGGTCTGCGGCAGCGCCCGCAACGATGGCACCTGCCCGGGCGAGATATCCAAGACCTGGCGCTTGACCCAGCTGGCCCAACAGGTGTTACAGGCGCAAGGCATGGAAACCGATGTGCTCGACCTGAGCCTGGTTACCTCGGAATACGGACGCAGCATCCACCCCTGCAAAGGCTGCGTGTCCAGCGCGATGCCGCTGTGCCATTGGCCGTGCACCTGCTACCCCAACCATGCGCTCGACCAGGCGGACGACTGGATGGCCGAAATCTACGAGCGCTGGGTGGCCGCGCACGCCGTCATCATCCTGGCGCCCACCTACTGGTACCAGTCGCCCAGCCCCTTGAAGTTGATGATCGACCGCATGGTCTGCGCCGACGGCGGCAACCCCGACCCCACCACCACCCACGGCAAGCATGTAGCCGAAGCCAAAAGCATCGAACAAAACGGCTGGAACTACCCCAAACACATCGCCGGGCGGGCATTTGGCGTGGTGGTACACGGCGATGTGGCGGGCGTAGAAGACCACCGCCGCAACCTGACCGACTGGCTGGAGTGGATGGGCATGGTCGATGCCGGTGCGGCCGCCAAGCTAGACCGCTACATCGGCTACTACGCGCCCTACTACAACAGCCACGATGTGCTGGACAAAGACGAGGCGGTGCAAGAAGAAGTGCGCAACGTGGCGCGCTCGGTGGCCACGGCGGTACAGCAACTGCGGGTGGGCCAGCTCACCCCTCCCGGTAAGCCTTTAAAGCCACCCCGGCCCAAGTGATGCCCCTGCGCAACGCCCACCCACTCCCCCAACCCACCCGAAAGGACACCCAATGATCGAAAAAACCGCCTCTATCCACTGGGAGGGCCCCGGCAAAAAAGGCCTGGGCCAGATCAGCACCGAAACCGGCGCACTCAAGATCTACCCCTACGGCTTTGGCAGCCGGTTTGAAGACGACCGCAAGGGCAGCAACCCCGAGGAAATTCTGGCGGCGGCCCATGCGGCCTGCTTCACTATGGCGTTTTCCTTCGCCTGCGACAAAGCGGGTTTTGCCACCGCCACGGTGGACACCCAAGCCCAGGTGCGCCTGGTGCAGCAAGGCGAGGGGTTTGTGATCGACAAGATCGCGTTGACCTTGCAAGCCAGCGTGCCCGGCCTGGAGGAAGCGCAGTTCCAGGCACTGGCGCTGGCCGCCAAGAGCGACTGTCCCTTGTCCAAAGCCCTGGCCAGCGTGCCCGAGATCAGCCTGCAAGCCACCCTGCTGCCCCGCACGGCGAAGGTGGCAGCATGAACCCAATGGACACCAACGAGCCCACCGAGGCAGGCCTGTCCGCCGCCGACCACCTACTGGGCGACCCCGATGCCAAGCTCACGCTGCTGGAATACGGCGACTACGAATGCCCCGCATGCATCCAGGCCGAGCCGCTGGTGCGGCACCTGCTCGACACCGAGGGCCACAGCCTGTGCTTTGTGTTTAGGCACTACCCGCTGGTCGAAATACATCCGCACGCCGAACTGGCCGCCGAGGCCGCCGAAGCGGCTGCCGCGCAAGGCCAGTTCTGGCCCATGCACCACCTGCTGTTTGCCCAAAAGCAGCATCTGGATGCCGCCGCGCTGGCGGGTTACGCCGAATCCATCGGCCTGGACATGCTGCGCTACCACGGCGAGATGAACGACCGCATCTACACCCAGCGGGTGCAAGAGCACCGCCGCGCAGGCGACCGCAGCGGCGTGCGCACCACGCCGACCTTTTTCCTCAACGACGCGTTGCTCGATGTGTCGTTTGGTATCAACAAACTCACCGAGGCGGTCCATGCGGCGTTAAACGGCCACTGAGCGCCAAGTCCCAAAGGAGCCCATATGCCCAAAGCCTGGAGTGCCAAGCGCGAACGCCAATACGCGCACATCAAAACCAGCCTGCTGGAGCGCGGCAAGTCCGAGCCCCTGGCCGAGGAAATCGCGGCCCGCGTCGTGAACAAAGAGCGGGCGCAGCACGGTGAGTCGGTAACGGCCAGCGCTTCGTCGCTCAACGACATGTCCGCCAGCCGACGCGGCGGCCTGCGCTCGCACAAGGGGCCGGGTGGCCGCACCCTGCTGCAACTGCGCAACGAGGCCCGCCAGCATGGCATCAAGGGCCGCTCCAAAATGAACAAGGCCGCGCTGGAAGCCGCCTTACAGCGGTAAGTGCCTGCACCGCAAGTGGAGGGGCACGCCCCTTCAGCCCACCATGCTGATGGCATCAAACGGGCAGCGCACGGCGCATTTGCGGCAACCGGTGCAGGCATCGATGTCGCTCAACACCGAAAACTTCTTCCAACCCTGCGGCTCCAGCGACAGCAAATGCAGGTGGCAGGTGGGCACACACCAGCCGCAGCCGGTGCAGCGGGCGGTGTCGATCACGGGTTTGGGGACGGGGCGCGGGGACGGCATGACCAACATCATAGGCAGTGCAGAATCGCCCCCTCTATGCAACGACACCCTCCTCAACACGCACTTCCACACGCAGTCTCCCGGCTACGCGACCAGCGGTTAGCGCGCAGCGCCAAACCCTTCATCGCCCGGGGAGCCCGCGCCCCGCGCTGCCCCGGCTGCCGGGTGCTGTTTAGCCACTGCCTGTGCCACCTGCGCCCCGATGTGCCCACGCAGGCGGGCATGTGCCTGGTCATGTGCGACATCGAACCCCTCAAACCCAGCAACACCGGCTGGCTGATCGCCGACGTGGTGCAAGACACCGCAGCCTTCGGCTGGACCCGCACCGAGGTAGACCCGGCCCTGGTCGCCCTGCTGGCCGACCCGCAGTGGACGCCCTATCTGGTGTTTCCCGGCGAAACCCTGCCCGCCGAGCGTGTGGTGACCGAGGTGCCCGTGGTGCCCGGCAAACGCCCGCTGTTTGTGCTGCTGGATGCCACCTGGCCCGAAGCCCGCAAGATGTTCCGCAAAAGCCCGTACTTGGACCACCTGCCGGTGCTGAGCCTGCAGCCCGAGCAGCTTTCGCGCTACCGCTTGCGCCGCAGCACCCGCACCGACCACCTGTGCACATCGGAGGTCGCCGCCCGCTGCCTGGCCCTGGCCGGCGAAGAACACGCGGCTGAGACGCTGGATGCCTACCTGGACGTGTTCACCAGCCATTACATGGATGCAAAGATGTCGGTGCTGCCGAATCTGGAGGATGAGGTTCACCTGCGCTTGCGCGCGCTGGCATCGGAGTGAGCCAAACCAACCCTACACCATGTGTGCAATGCTTTACCGGGGCTTGATTCCACTATAAAAGAGCATGGCTGCGGCCATATCGCGGTAAATTCGTCTTTATAGGATAGGAAAACAGAGGGGTAAATATGCCCCGGCGATCAACGACAATAATTTCTGATTTCTGACCTCAAAAATTGACAACAGCCTTCACTGGAACTGCCCATGCTTACCCAAGATCCGCTCTCCAAGGCCATAACCCGAAACAATGTCAAAGTGATGGGTGCTGCAGGCCCGGTACTTCTATATGCCCATGGCTTTGGCTGCAATCAGACCATGTGGGATGGTGTGACGCCCGCCTTCACCGCCACCCACACACAAGTTTTATTCGACTATGTGGGCAGCGGCAAATCGGACATCGCGGCTTTTGATCCGGAAAAATACGCCAGCCTGAATGGCTATGCACAGGACGTACTGGATATTTGTGACAGCCTTGGTTTAAAAAGTGGGGTCACTTTTATTGGCCATTCGGTGAGCTGTAGCGTCGGACTACTTGCCTCGATAGCGCGCCCCGAGCTGTTTGAGAAGTTGGTGCTGCTGGGGTCAAATCCGTGCTTCATCAACCATCCACCTGACTATGTAGGCGGCTTTGAGTCAGAGGACCTTGAAGGCTTGCTGGACCTGATGGACCAAAACTACATTGGCTGGGCCAATTACCTGGCACCGGTCGTATCGGCGCAGGGTGAAGTAAGTGTTGTTACCGCAGCACTCTCAAACAGTTTTTGCTCAACCGACCCAACGGCAGCAAAAATTTTCGCCCGGACCACATTTTTCTCAGACAACCGGACTGATCTGGCTAAAGTTTCCAGACCTTGCCTGATTCTTCAACACCAAAATGACACCTTGGCACCCACCAATGTCGGTGAATATCTGCACGCACAATTAGCGGGTAGCACCCTGAAAGTATTGGATGTACACGGCCACTGTGCGCACATGAGCCATCCATCCTTGGTCGTTTCTGCTATACAGGAATTTGTGGGTGGAGTGGGTTAGCACCTAGCCACTGTGCAAAATTTTGATCAGCTACCTTGCCCAGTTCTTGTCACGGACAGCACGGGATTGGTTCAATCCATCAACGAAAGCTTGCTTGAGCTTGTAGGTGGAATCGCAGACACCTGGATCGGGAAACCAATGGATGGCCTATTTCCCATAGCAAGCCGGATTTTCCTTCAAACACACATCTGGCCGATGTTGATGCGTGAAAGCCATGTCCGCGAAATTCGTTTGCAAATCCTCGGCATCGACAAGCGGATGCCGGTGTTCGTCAACTGCAAGCAAACCACGTACAACGGTATTGACAGCTATGTGTGGGTTCTCTTTGTCACGGTGGAGCGCAGTCTCTATGAGCAAGAGCTGTTGATCGCCAAACAAAGAGCAGAAGCCGTATCCGCCGAGCTTGTTAAAAGCACACGGTTCATACGCACGATTACCGATGGTTTGCCCAGCATGATCGCCTACTGGGACCAGCAGATGCTGTGTCAATTTGCCAACCAAGCCTGCATGGACTGGTTTGGCAGAAAGCCCCACGAAATTCTGGGCGAGTCGATGTCGAGCATCTTGGGTGAAAAGCTGTTTTCCCTGAACTTTCCCTTTGTTCAAAAAGCCTTGGCGGGCGAAGAGCAGGAGTTTGAACGGGCCATACCCAAAGCCGATGGCGGCGTGCGCTACGTGCTCACCCACTATCTTCCCGACGTAGACACCTATGGCACGGTCAAAGGGGTTTTTGCGCTCGTCACCAACATCACCATTCTGAGAGATGCAGACACCGCTATCCGCCTGTCTGCCAGTGTGTTTGACGCAACAATGGAAGGCATCATGGTCACGGATGTCGATGCCAATATCGTGTCTGTGAACCCTGCATTCACAAAACTCACCGGCTACGCACCGGAGGAATTTATAGGAAAGAACGCCCGACTCCTGCGATCAGACCGACATGACGCGGCATTCTTCTGCAATATGTACCAAGAGCTGCGCACGCACAAACTCTGGAAAGGTGAGGTTTGGAGCCAACGAAAGAACGGCTCGGTGTTCCTGGAACGGCTTTCAATCGCGGCCATATGCAACGACCAAGGCGAGATCATTCGCTATGTCGGCGTGTGCGATGACATCACCGACCAGTGGGACAAAGAGCAGTTGATGCAGAAAATGGCTCTACATGACAACCTGACCGGGCTTCCCAATCGATCACTCCTGATGGAACGCTTCAACCAATTGATCGGCTTGTCGCTGCGCGAGCCGCGTCATATTGCCTTGATGTTTATCGACTTGGATGGCTTCAAATTGGTGAATGACACCTGGGGCCATACGGTGGGTGACGAGGTTCTCAAGACCGTTTCAACGCGCCTATTGGGCATATTCCGGGTGTCAGACACCGTGGCCCGCCTTGGGGGCGATGAATTTGTCATCTTGCTCGACAACCCCACGAGCCGAGATAGCGTGTCCCTGCTGGCCGAGCGCCTTATCTCCGTGGTGAATGCGCCGATCAACTTAGAAGAAAAAACCGTGCATGTTGGAACGTCTATCGGTATTGCGTTCTTCCCGGCGGATGGCACGTCGCCAGATTCCCTGATCAAAAAGGCCGACAACGCCATGTACGCGGCCAAAGTATCAGGAAAAAATTCGTACCGTTTCTCGGCCTGACCACTCCAACACTCGGCGCTTTGGGGGAAAGTTGTGGTGCGTGCAATCTGCCCCCCTGTAGCGCGCGTCCGCTTTGGCACCTAGGCCAGCTTGTCCTGGGTATGGGTGTCGAAATCGCTGGCCGCATGGCGCTCATGCAATTGCTCTGAAGGCTCGCCCCAGGCGCGGTTGACCATGCGCCCGCGCTGCACCGCCGGACGTGCGGCAATCTGCTTGGCCCAGCGCAGCACATGGGTGTATTCGTGCACAGCCAAGAACTCGGCCGCGTCGTACAGCTGCCCCAGCACCAGCGCGCCGTACCAGGGCCACACCGCCATGTCGGCGATGGTGTAGTCGACCCCGGCCAGATAGGTGTGCTCGGCCAAGCGGCGGTCCAGCACATCCAGCTGGCGCTTCACCTCCATCGCGTAGCGGTTGATCGGGTATTCCAACTTGGCCGGTGCGTAGGCGTAAAAGTGGCCAAAGCCGCCGCCCAAAAACGGCGCACTGCCCATCTGCCAAAACAGCCACGACAGGCACTCGGCCCGTGCTGCGCCGTTGGCGGGTAAAAACGCGCCAAACTTCTCCGCCAGGTGCTGCAAGATCGCCCCCGACTCAAACACCCGCACCGGCTCGGCCCCACTGCGGTCCATCAAGGCCGGAATCTTGGAATTCGGGTTCACCTCCACAAAGCCGCTGCCAAACTGGTGGCCTTCGTTGATGCGGATCAGCCAGGCATCGTATTCAGCCCCGCTGTGCCCCAGCGCCAGCAGCTCCTCCAGCAGGATCGTGACCTTGATGCCGTTGGGCGTGGCCAGCGAATACAGCTGCAACGGGTGCTCGCCCACCGGCAGCACCTTGTCGTGCGTGGGGCCGGAGATGGGGCGGTTGATGTTGGCAAATTGCCCGCCGTTTTCCTGGTCCCAGGTCCAGACTTTGGGGGGCGTGTAGGTGGTGGTGTCGGTCATGTGGGGTTCCTTGGAATGGGTAAGTGGTTATGTCGGAATGGGTGGCAGGTTAGCGGCGGTGCGATGACCTGTGGGATTTAGGGGTTTGGTGGAAAGTGGTAGATACACCTGTTTGGCTAGGTGTACTTTCGATAAATTTCCCGTACAAGATATTTTTACCAACAAGTAGCCCATTGCTTCATTAATTTCCCGAACGGGGCATTTGTTTGCTCTTCCACCTTTATTCCACATAATTTCCCGAACAGGAAATTACCGTGACCGCCATCCCATCCCCCGCCGCCCTCGGCATTGCCACCTGTGCAGCCCGCAAACAACTCGGTCTGACCCAGCCCCAACTGGCACTTGTTTCCGGTGTGGGCGTGCGGATTGTGGTGGAAATGGAAGCGGGCAAACCCACGCTGCGGCTGGAGCATATTTTGCGGGTGCTGCACGCGTTGGGGGTAACTTGGTGGTGGATGGGCTGCCTTCTGCATCGGAAGGTGCATACCAAGTGCGCAACGCCCTGAAAGCCCACAACGCCAGCGGCGACACCGCCCCGGTGAACCTTAGGCCGTTTGAAATGGCCTACCAGGCACTGGGCGACAAGTTGCGCCGCCAGGTTTTTAGCCTAGGGTTTTTGCGCTGAACGCTATGTATTAAATAGCTGCTAACGCACGCTCCACCTGCACCAGAGAGCGATTTCTCTTTACAGACTTCACGGATCTAGCCCTGTGGGGTCGGATCACAATTGCGCGTTAGATGGGGCAATGCGTGAGGGGCGATGGCCCGCATTTGTGCTCTGACCCCGCTGGGCGGTTCTACTTGCCGCACCGCACACCGACAGCCGCTCTTCCCATGTCGCCCCGCAATACCTCAAACGCCGAGCACGTCTATGGGGTGCTTAACCACCCAGAGGGGTCAGAGCACGAATGCGGGTTGCTTGCGTTCAAAAACAAATTTTTCAGCGCGCAATCGTGATCTGACCCCACTGGGCTACCGGCCGTGGCGGCTGGCGCATTCGCTATTCTTTTTGAATATAAAAATCATAGCTGCATGTGCAGACTCTACCTGCGCCAGAGGCCGATTCGCTTCACAGATTCCACGGATCTAGCCGAGTGGGGTCAGATCACAATTGCGCGCTGGATGGGGCAATGCGTGAGGGGCGATGGCCCGCATTTGTGCTCTGACCCCGCTGGGCGGTTTTATGCGACGCACTGCAATCCGGCAGCCGCGCTTCCCATGCCGCCCCGCAATACCTCAAGCGCCGAGCACGTCTATGGGGTGCTTAACCGCCCAGAGGGGTCAGAGCACGAATGCGGGTTGCTTGCGTTCAAAAACAAACTTTTCAGCGCGCAATCGTGATCTGACCCCACTGGGCTACCGGCCGTGGCGGCTGGCGCATTCGCTATGCTTTTTGAATATAAAAAACATAGCTACTTGCGCATATTAAATGTGCGCTAGAGGCTTATTTAATACTTAAAAAATGGTCTAAAAATACGATTTCATGCCCGGGCGCTATACCGGCACTCCGCAAACCCCGCCCCATCGCCCAGCACAAAGTCCCGAAACGCCGCCCCCAAATCCGACGGCACGGCATCCCTTCGGTGTAGCAGGCACCAGTCCAGCATCTTCGGCATGTCCTGCAAATCCAGCACGGCCAGCATGCCGGCGGCCAGCTCGACCTGGAACACGTGGGCGGATAAAAAGCTGATGCCCATGCCGACCATCACGGCCTGCTTGACGGTCTCGTTGCCGGACAGCTCCATCGACACATTTACCTGCAACGACTGGGATTGCAGCAGGTGCTCCAGAAACTGGCGGGTGGCCGAGCCGGGCTCGCGGAAGATGAAGTCCTCGTTGCGCAGATCCGCCCAGGTGAGCTTGCGTTTGGCGGCCAGGGGGTGGTTCGGCGGGGCGACGATGCAGTGGGGGTTGCGGGCGAAGGTTTCGGCTTCTACGTCGGCCTCGCTGGGCGGGTAGCCACCGATGGTCACGTCCAGCTGGTGCTCTTGCAGCATGGCCAGAATCTTCTCGCGCCGCTCCACCGTGAGCTTGAAGCGGATGCCGGGGTAGCGCGCTTTAAAGGCCATCAGCAGCGCGGGCGCAAAGTAGTGCGCCGTGGGCACCACGCCCAGGTGCAGCAGCCCACCCTCGCCGCTGCGGCTGGCGGCCATCGCCTCGTCTGCAATGCGCACCTGGTCGAGGATGCGGCGGGTGTGGCGCAGCAGGGCTTCGCCGGGCGGGCTCAGCACCAGGCGTTTGCCGGTTTTGATGAACAGCGGCTGGCCCACGTCTTCTTGCAACTGGCTGATCTGCATGGACACCGCTGGCTGCGTCAGGTGCAGTTGCTCAGCGGCCCGCGAGTAACTCAGGGTGGTGGCCACGGCCTCAAAGATGCGCAGCTGGCGCAGGGTGGTGTTTTTCATGCAGGGTTTGACCCGCAACGCGGGCTTTCAACGGGTGGATAAATCAGCGTGGCCGCACCGGGTTTGCGGGGAGTTTCCCTTAGCTGCACCGCAGCATTTCCGACCCAACAGGCAGGTAGAACAACTCCATACCGTTGCACCCCCAAAGTATAAGAAAAACTTTGCCAAATCATCAATAAGCATGGGTTGCGGATATGTACGCCGGTTTCTAGACTTGCGCCATTGCCAACCCTTTCACCCCCCATGCCTAACACCACCATTGCCCCCTTCCCCGTCTGGAACGATGCCCAAGCCGCCACGCTGGATGCCCCCGGCCTGCTGCTGTACCGCTCGAACCTACTGGGTTCCGACCTGCGCATCACCAACTACGGCGGCGGCAACACCTCTGCCAAGCTGGTGCAAAAAGACCTGCTGACCGGGCAAGACGCCACCGTGCTGTGGGTCAAGGGCTCGGGCGGCGACGTGGGATCTATGCAGCTAGACGGCTTCAGCACCCTGTACATGGACAAGCTGAACGCGCTGCAAGGCCTGTACCGTGGCCCGCAGTTTGAAGACGAAATGGTGGCCTATCTGCCGCACTGCACCTTCAATTTGAACCCGCGCGCCGCCAGCATCGACACGCCCCTGCACGCCTACCTGCCCTTCGCCCATGTGGACCACATGCACCCCGACGCGGTGATCGCCATTGCTGCAATGGCGAACAGCGAAGCGCTGACCGCCCAAATTTTTGAAGGCACCGTGGGCTGGCTGCCCTGGCGCAAACCCGGCTTTGAGCTGGGCCTGATGCTGCAACGCTACCAAGCCGCGCATCCCGACCAGCGCGGCTTGGTTCTCGCGGGCCACGGCCTGTTCACCTGGGGCGACACGGCCAAGAGCTGCTATGAGAACACCGTGGGCGTGATCGCCCATGCGCAAAACTGGCTGGGCCGCGAAAGCGTGGCACGCAAGGCCGTGGCCTTTGGCGGTGTGGCGCAAGAGTCGCTGACCACGCCTGAGCAAGATGCCACCCTGGCCCGCGTGCTGCCGGTGCTGCGCGGCCTGGCCTCCCAAAGCGGCCACAAGCTGCTGCATGTAGACCGCCAGCCTGCGGTGATGGAATTTGTGAACAGCCTGCAACTGGCCCCGCTGGCGGCGATGGGCACGTCCTGCCCCGACCACTTTTTGCGCACCAAAATCCGCCCGCTGATTCTGGAAGCCGCCGTCTACCAATTGGAAGGTGCCGCCCTAGCCACCGCGCTGGAAGAAAAATTGGTCGCTTACAGCGCCGACTACGCCGCCTACTACGACCGCTGCAAGCGCCCCGACAGCCCGGCCCTGCGCGATGCGAATCCGGTCATCATTTTGTTGCCCGGCATCGGCATGGTGTCCATCGCCAAGGACAAGGCCACGGCACGGATTGCCGGTGAGTTCTACGTCAACGCCATCAACGTGATGCGCGACGCCAACGCCATCGACACCTATGTGGGCCTACCCGAGCAAGAGGCGTTCGACATCGAATACTGGCTGCTCGAAGAAGCCAAGCTGCAACGCATGCCCCGGGCCAAACCGCTGGTGGGCAAGGTAGCGCTGGTGACCGGCGGCGCAGGCGGCATTGGCCGCGCCATCGTCGAGCGCTTTTTGACCGAGGGGGCCTGCGTGGCGCTGCTGGACATCGACGTGGAAGGGCTAGAGGCCACCCGCGCCGCGCTGGCCAAGCGCTTCGGCAAAGATGTGGTGCGCAGCATGGTCTGCGACGTGACCTCTGAGGACTCGGTGATCGCCGCCTACGTGCAGGCCACGCTGGAGTTTGGCGGGGTGGACATTCTGGTGTCCAACGCCGGTATCGCGTCTGCCGCGCCGATCGAAGACACCAGCTTGGCGCTGTGGATGCGCAACCAAAACATCCTGGCCACCGGCTACTTCCTGGTGGGCCGCGAAGCTTTTCGCTTGATGAAGGCCCAGGCCATCGGCGGCGCGATGGTCTATATCGCCAGCAAAAACGGCATGGTGGCCAGCGCCCAGGCCAGCGCCTACTGTGCAGCCAAGGCGGCCGAGATCCAACTCTCGCGCAGCTTTGCATTGGAGGGCGCACCGCTGGGCATTCGCTCCAACGTGGTCAACCCCGACGCGGTGATTCGCGGCAGCAAGATCTGGACGGGCGCCTGGAGCCAGGAGCGCGCCGCCGCCAACAAGATCAGCGAGGAAGAGCTGGAAGCCTTCTACCGCGACCGCTCCATGCTCAAACGCAGCGTGTTCCCCGAGGACATTGCCGAAGCCACCTACTTCCTGGCCAGCGATCTGGCGGCTAAATCGACCGGCAACATCATCAACGTGGATGCGGGCAATCTGGCGGCCTTCCCCCGATGAATGCACGATGATTGCGCGTTAATTCGACGGTTCAACAAAATAAAGAGACAAGCATGACCACAACCAAAATTACTCCTGAATTAATAGCTTCCCACGCAGACTCATCAAGCGCTAGAGTGCATTTAGACTATGAAAACCTGGGCGAGCAACTGGCCCGCCGGGGCGTAGACATAGACACCCTGAAAGCCGAGGTGGCGAAGTTCGCCGTGGCCGTGCCCAGCTGGGGCGTAGGCACGGGCGGCACACGCTTCGCCCGCTTCCCTGGCACAGGCGAGCCGCGCCATGTGTTCGACAAGCTGCAAGACTGCGGCGTGATCCACCAGCTGGTGCGCTGCACGCCCACCGTGTCGCCGCACTTCCCCTGGGACAAATGCAACGACTACACAGAACTGCGCCAGCACGCCGCGTCCTTTGGCCTGGGGTTTGACGCGGTCAACTCCAACACCTTCTCGGACCAAAAGAACCAGCCGCTGTCGTACAAGTTCGGCAGCCTGACCCATGCCGACGCAGGCGTGCGCGCCCAGGCCGTGGCGCACAACATCGAGTGCATCGAAATCGGTAAGCAGATCGGCAGCAAGGCGCTGACGGTGTGGATTGGCGACGGTGCCAACTTCCCCGGCCAAAGCCACTTCCGCCGCCAGTTCGACCGCTACCTGGACAGCAACCGCCAGATTTACGCCGCGCTGCCCGATGGCTGGCAGATGTTTTTAGAGCACAAGATGTTCGAGCCCGCCTTCTACGCCACCGTCATTCAAGACTGGGGCTCCAGCCTGCTGGCCGCACAGACCCTGGGCGACAAAGCCCGCTGCCTGGTGGACCTGGGCCACCACGCGCCCAACACCAATATCGAGATGATCGTGGCCCGCCTGGTGCATGCGCAAAAGCTGGCCGGTTTCCACTTCAACGACAGCAAATACGGCGACGACGATCTGGACAGCGGCTCAATTAACCCCTTCCAGCTGTTCCTGGTGTTCAACGAACTGGTGGACGCGGCGCAAAGCAAAGCCCCCGGCTTCGACCCCGCCTACATGCTCGACCAGTCGCACAACGTGACCGACCCGATCGAGAGCCTGATGACCAGCGCCGTGACCGTGCAACGCTGCTACGCCCAGGCGCTGCTGGTGGACCGCGTGGCCCTGACCGCCTACCAGGACAGCAACGATGTGCTGATGGCCGCGCAGACCCTGAAGGCCGCCTTCCACACCGACGTGACCCCGCTGCTGCAAAAAATCCGCATGGAAGCGGGCGGTGCGGTGGACCCTGTGGCCACCTACCGTGCGTCGGGCTACCGCGCCGACATGGCGGCGATTCGCCCCGCCAGCGGCCCCAGCAGCGGCATCGTCTAAGCAGCATTTGCACAGGCAAAGCGCACTCCATCGACACTGGCGGCATCCGTGCCACCGGTAGCGACTCCGGCCTTCAAGGCCACCTTTGATACCAACAACGACATCCAGGAGACAAGCATGCAAAAACACCTCAAAACCCTGCTCACCGTGGCCCTCGGCGCAGCCTTGGCCAGCCCGGCCTTTGCGGCAGACAAAATCGCCCTGGTGGTGAAGAGTCTGGGCAACGGCTTCTTTGACGCCGCCAACCAAGGCGCGCAAGAGGCGGCCAAAGAACTCAAGAATGTGGAGATCATCTATACCGGCCCGGCCAAGGCCACGGCCGAAGGCCAGATCGAAATCGTCAACGCGCTGATCGCCCAAAAAGTGGCGGCCATCGTCATCTCTGCCAACGACCCCGACGCGCTGGCCCCCGTGCTCAAGCGCGCCATGGACCGTGGCATCAAAGTCATCTCGTTCGACTCGGGCGTGCGCAAAGACGGCCGCATGATGCACCTCAACCCCTCCAGCAACCCGCTGATCGGCGAGAAACTGGTGAAGATGACGGCAGACGCGATTGGCGCTACGGGTGAAATAGCGGTGCTGTCGGCCACCGCCCAGGCCACCAACCAGAATATCTGGATCGAAGAAGCCAAAAAAGTGCTGGCCCAGCCCGCCTACAAGGGCCTGAAGCTGGTCAGCGTGGTCTACGGTGACGACCAGACCGACAAAAGCTACCGCGAAGCCCAAGGCCTGTTCAAAAGCTACCCCAACCTGAAGGCCATCATCGCCCCCACCACCGTGGGTGTGGCCGCTGCCGCCAAGGCGGTGCAGGACGAAAAAAAGGTCGGTGCCATCTTCGTGACCGGCCTGGGTTTACCGTCTGAAATGGCCGGCCACGTGAAGAGCGGCGCGGTCAAGTCCTTCGCCATCTGGAACCCCATCGACCTGGGCTATTCGTCCATCATGGCCGCCAGCCAGTTCATCTCGGGCAAGGTCACCGGCAAGGCAGGCGACAAGGTGTCGCTGGGCCGCGTGGGCACAGTGACGCTGGATGCGAATGGTGAAGCGGCGATGTCGGAACCGTTTACTTACGATGCCACCAACGTCGAGAAATTCGCGAAGTTTTTCTAAACGCAGGCTGCGGGTGGCGGCCCGCCCCCACCCCAACCCTCCCCCGTGGGGGGAGGGAGCCATGCGGGGCCCTGACTTACCCCCTCCCCTTCCGGGGGAGGGTTGGGGTGGGGGTCTGCAAGGGCAAGTTAGTTTTCAGGGGCATCTCTGTCAGGGTAGGTGCCCCTTTTTTAATGCGATTTGGGTTTGATATGACTGATGCGTTGCTGAGCCTGCGCGGTGTCCACAAGCGCTACGGCGCTACCTATGCGCTGCGCGGGGTGGACCTGGAGCTGCGAGCCGGGGAAGTGCTGGCGCTGGTAGGCGAGAACGGGGCGGGCAAATCCACCCTGGTCAAAATGTTGACAGGGGTGATCCCGGTGGACGAGGGCACGATCTCGCTGCGCGGCGTGGCCCATACCTTTGCCAACGCCCAGGCATCCCAAGCGGCGGGCATCCTGGCGGTGCACCAGGAAACGGTGATGTTTGAAGAACTCAGCGTGGCCGAGAACATCTACGTGGGCCGCCACCTCATGCGCGGCCCCTTCATCCATTGGTCGGCGATGCACACGCAGGCCCAGGCCGTACTGGAGCAGATCGGTGCGCGGTTCTTTGCTACCACCCTGGTCAAAGACCTGAGCCTGGCCGAGCGGCATCTGGTAGAAATTGCCCGCGCCTTGTCGCAAAAGGCCGCCGTGGTGATTCTGGACGAACCCACCGCCGCCCTGTCGCAGGCTGAAATCCGCGACTTCTACGGCATCGTGCGCAAGTTGCGCGACCAAGGCGTGGGCGTGATCTTCATCACCCACAAATTCGACGAGATTTTTGCCGTAGCCGACCGCTACCTGGTGCTGCGCGATGGCACCGCCGTGGGCAGCGGCGCGATTGCCGATGCCACCGAGCAAGCGCTGGTCAAGCTGATGGCCGGGCGCGCCATCGACCAGATTTACCCGCATATCGCCTCCACACCCGGCGAGGTGGTGCTGGCGGTCAAAGACCTGTCGCATCCCACCGAATTCAGCCAGTTGTCGTTCGCGCTCCGCCGGGGCGAGATTCTGGGCTTTTACGGCCTGGTGGGGTCGGGGCGCAGCGAGGCGATGCTGGCCATCATGGGCCTGAACCCGGCCGCCACGGGCAGCCTGGTGGTCAACGGCCAAGCGCTCCAGGTCCGCAGCCCGGGCGATGCCATTGCGGCGGGCATTGCCTACGTGCCCGAAGAGCGCCAGCGCCAGGGCGGTATCCTCAACTTTTCGGTGGAGCACAACATCAGCCTGGCGGGTCTGGGCCGGTTTTCACGTGGCATTTGGCTGTCGAAGCTGCGCGAGTCGGCGCTGTGCCAGCGCATGATCGAGCGTCTGCGCATCAAGACCGAATCGCCCGACACCTTGCTGTCCGGCCTGTCGGGCGGCAACCAACAAAAGGTGGTGATCGCCAAATGGCTGGGGCTGGAGCCGCGCATCGTGATTCTGGACGAGCCCACCAAGGGCATTGACGTGGGGGCCAAACAGGCCGTGTACCAGTTGATTGCCGAGATGGTGGAGCAAGGCCTGGCGGTGATTCTGGTGTCCAGCGAGCTGCCCGAGGTGATGCACCTGGCGCACCGCACCATCGTCATGCGCCGGGGTTTGCAGGTGGCTGAATTTACCCGCGCAGAGGCCCAGGCCGAGACCATCGTGGCGGCGGCTTCAGGCCTGGCCCATGCTTCCTAGAACAAGATAAACATCCCCATGAAAAACCTCTCTTCCATCCGCCGCGAGTGGCTGCTGCTGGCCATCATCGCCGCCATCGCGCTGGCCGTGGGCGCACGCGCCCCGGTGTTTTTAACCTGGCGCAACGGCCTGGATATTGCCAACGACTCGGCCATCCTGGCCATATTGGTGATGGGCCAGATGCTGGTGCTGTTGACGCGTGGCATTGACCTGTCGGTAGCCTCGAATCTGGCGCTCACCGGCATGGTCTGCGCACTGCTGGGCAAAGCCTGGCCCGAAGCATCGGTGCCGGTGCTGCTGCTGGTGGCGCTGGCCGTGGGGGCGTTGCTGGGCGCGGTGAACGGCTGGCTCATCACCCGCTTTGACCTGCCGCCCATCGTGGTCACGCTGGGCACGATGTCGGCCTACCGGGGCGCGATTTTTGTGGCCAGCAAAGGCGCGTGGGTGTCCGACCAGGACATCCATGCCGCCATCAAGGGCCTGCCGCGCGAAACCTGGCTGGGCTTGCCCGCGCTGGTGTGGTTTGCCCTGGTGGTGCTGGCGCTGACCGCCGTGTTTCTCAACCTGCGCCGCGAGGGCCGCGAAATCTACGCCCTGGGCGGCAACCCACATGCTGCCGCCTACGTGGGCATCTCGGCCCGCAAGCGGCTGATGATGGTCTACACCCTGTCGGGCATGCTGGCCGGGCTGGCCGGGCTGCTATGGGTGGGGCGCTATTCCATCGCCTACACCGAGTTGGCGGCGGGTTTCGAGCTGACCGTGGTGGCCGCCTGCGTGATTGGCGGGGTGAGCATTGGCGGCGGCGTGGGCTCGGTACTGGGTGCGGGCTTAGGCGTGCTGTTCATCGGCGTGGTCAACGGGGCGCTGCCGGTGATCCAGGTGTCGCCGTTCTGGCAGCAGGCGATTGCCGGAGCGGTGATCTTGATTTCGGTGGCGGTGAATGCCCGTTCTGAACGCCGTGCGGGCCGCCAGATTCTGGAAACTTCCACAACGACTTACGCAGCACCCACTGTGCGCCCGGCGGGCAGCACAGTGGGCGCGGCGTAAGTCTTCACATTTTCAAAGGAGCCACGGCATGAAGGCCTGGAACACATGGGAACGGGTATTGCTGGCCCTGCTGGTGCTGCTGCTGGCGGGCTTTGGCTGGGCGCAGCCGGGCTTTATGTCGGTGGACGCGCTGGCCGACAGCACCTTCAACTTCAGCGAAAAAGGCATTCTGGCACTGGCCTTGGCCTTGCTGATCATCACTGGCGAAATTGATTTGTCGATTGCCGCCATCCTGGCGCTGAGTTCGCTGGCCATGGGCTACGCCATGCAGGCCGGGGCTGGGCCGCTGGGCATGGTGCTGGCGGCGTTTGCCACCGGCGGCGTGGCCGGTGCGGTCAACGGCGTGCTGGTCACGCACTACAAGCTGCCGTCCATCGTGGTCACCATTGGCACCCTGTCGCTGTACCGGGGCCTGGCCATGGTGGCGCTGGGCGACAAATCTATCTCCGGCTACCCGGAGGTGTTTTCCACCCTGGGCAATAGCTACGTGGGCGAGGTGATCGGCGTGCGCTGGCTCACCCTGCCGATTGAATTTGCCATCCTGCTGGTGGCCGCCGTGGCGGTGGGTATTACGCTGCACCGCACCGTGCTGGGCCGCAGGCTGTACGCCATTGGCGCGAACCCGGTGGCGGCGCGCTTCTCGGGCATCCAGGCCGACCGGTACCGGCTGGCGCTGTTTGTGTTTGCCGGGCTGATGGCCGCGCTGGCCGCCATTTTGTTGACAGGGCGCATCGGCAGCACCCGCCCCAACATCGCGATGGGCTGGGAGCTGGACGCCATCACCATGGTGATCCTGGGGGGCGTGGCGATTGAGGGCGGGCGCGGCAGCATCGTGGGCACCATGCTGGCGGTCTTGCTGCTGGGCTTGTTCACCTTTGCGATGGGCATGGCCAACGTGACCGGCATCGTGATGTCGATGGTCGTTGGCTGCCTGCTCATCGTGTCCATGGTGCTGCCCAAGTTCAAGCTGCGTGGGCGGCTGGCAGCTGCAAAGGCCTGAGATGGAAAAAATCGCCTTCCGCATGTTCCTGCACCCCGGCTGTGTGGCCAAATATAAAAAGCGCCACGACGAGATTTGGCCCGAGCTGGTGCAATTACTGAAGTCGGCTGGTGTCAGCGACTACAGCATCTACCTCGACGAAGAACACCATGTGCTGTTCGCCGTGCTGCGCCGCCCCATCGGCCACAGCATGCACAACCTGCCCCAGCACCCGGTAATGCAGCGCTGGTGGGCCTACATGGCCGACCTGATGCGGGCCAATGCCGACGGTTCGCCAGTGGCGGAACCGTTGCCCTGCATGTTTCACCTGGATTGAAATGCTGGACCTCACCCTCGTCATCGACATAGGCAAAAGCCACGCCAAACTGCTGCTGGTAGACGACTTTGGTCATGTGCTGGAGCAGCATGGCCGCAAGAACGCACCCGTAACCGCCCAAGCACACGCCCCGCTGGACTACAGCGCACTCGACATCGCTGGGCTGACCGACTGGATCTGCACCACGCTGGCGGCATCTAGCCTCACGCCGCGCTGCGCCCGCGTGGTCACCAGCACCCACGGCGCAGCCTTTGTCGGCATCACCGCTGACGATGTGGCCTGGCCGCCGCTGGACTACGAATGCGACACCTATGCAGACCAGACCAGCGCCCTGCACCACGCCTACCAGCACCAGCGCGATGGTTTTGAGACCACCTATGCGCCCGATCTGCCGGTAGGCCTGAACGCTGCCCGCCAGCTCTACTGGTTGCAACACACGCACCCAGCAGCATGGGCGCGCACCCAGACCCTGCTGCCCTACCCGCAGTACTGGGCCTGGTGGCTCAGCGGCGTGGCGGCCAGCGAGGTATCGTCTTTGGGCTGCCACACCCAGCTCTGGTCGCCAGACAGCCAAGATTTTTCGCCCCTGGCCAAAGCCCAGGGCTGGGCCGACAAGTTCGCCCCTCTGGCCCCGGCCTGGCAGGTCTTGGGCTGCGTGCGCCCTGCCCTGGCCGAGGCACTGGGCCTGCCGCCTAGCTGCGAAATCCATGTGGGCGTGCACGACAGCAACGCCTGCCTGGCCCGCTACCTGTCCAGCACGGCCGAGCTGACCGTGGTGTCGTCCGGCACCTGGACCGTGCTGATGGCACCCGACGCGCCCACCGCCACATTGGATGCGCAGCGCGACATGCTGTGCAACGTCAACGTGCGTGGCCAGGCCACGCCCACTGCCCGCTTCATGGGCGGCCGAGAATTTTCCGCCCTGCTGGACGGCGCCCCCGCCGACCTGGGCACGCTGGAAGATGCCGAATCTCTGCTGCGCAGCCACACCAGCGCTCTGCCCAGCTTCGCCCCACAAGGTGGCCCGTTTATGCACCGCACCGGTGAGGTACTGCGCGCAGGCCAACCCATCGCCCTGCAAACCCTCACCCCCGCCGAACGCTCAGCCCTAGCCGCCATCTACTGCGCCCAGGTCACCGCCTGGCTGGTGCTGCAACTGCGCCCCGGTGCCACCGAATCCACGGTCGTCGTAGAAGGCCCGCTGGCGCACAACCGCCTGTATCTGGGCCTGCTGCAAGCCCTGCTGCCCGGCCACACCTGCTACGCCAGCATCGACGCCATGGAAGGCACAGCCCGTGGTGCCTGGATGCTGGGCCGCTGGAGCCAATCCACAGCGTCCCAGCACCTGCTGGCTGCGCCTGCTTACAGGCTGGATGGGTTGATGGCGTACCACGCGGAGTGGCTGGAGCGTTGCCTTACGGTAAGCGCCCAATAACCCAGGACTTACGCAAGCCTCCCGGTTCGCCCAACGGGCGGCACAGGGGGCGCTGCGCAAGTCCCAAAAACTGTACTTTTGATAGCTGCTAGCGCATATAGAACATGCGCTAGCGGCCTATTTCATTTAAAAAATACCCGCACACACCACCTGTCAAGACAAGCCACTATCATGCCTACCCATGACTGCGTTGCGCTTGCCATCCCTCTCGGTCTTCGATGCCACCACCGCCAGTGGGCAAGACGACACCGGTCCGGTGCCGATTTTTGCGGTGCCGGGCAGCAGCTTCGGTGCGTACACCGTGCTGGAGCAGGTGTACCAGGGACGGCGTTCGGTGGTGGTGCGCTGCCTGAAGGCCGGGGTGCCGATGGTTGTCAAATTTTTGCTGCGGGCACAGTTGGGGCCGGGCGATGTGGCCCGGTTTCGGCGCGAGTACGAACTGTCGCGCCGGGTGCGCCATGGCCATGTGGTCAGCGCCGAGACGCTGGACAGCCACGGTGGCGTGCTGTTTCTGGCCATGCCGGACGACGGCGCGGTGTCGCTGCGCAGCCTGCTGCAACACGGGCCGCTACCGCTGGCCGATGCCTTGCACATCGCCATCGCCGTGGTCGATGGCCTGGAGGCCATCCACGGCCACAACATCCTGCACAAGGACATTGCACCCGGCAACATCATCACCCACCTGGCCAGCGGCAGCGTCAAGCTGATTGACTTCGGGATTGCCGCCGACATGTCGGTCGAGCGCCCCCAGGCCACCAGCCTGCGCGACCTGGAAGGCAGCCTGGCCACCATGGCCCCCGAGCAAACCGGCCGCATGCACCGCGACCTGGACTACCGCGCCGACTTCTATGCCTTGGGTGCCACGCTGTTTGAACTGCTCACCGGCAGCCCGCCGTTTGGCCGCACCCGCGACCCGGTGCAGGCCGTGCACGCCCACCTGGCGCTGACCCCGCCAGCGGTCCACAGCCTGCGCCCGGACGCGCCCCGGGTGCTGTCTTCCGTGGTGGCACGTCTGCTGGCCAAAGAACCCGAGGCCCGCTACCAGAACCACCACGTGCTGCGGCGCGATCTGCAACACATCTTGCAGCACCTGCACGACCCGCAGGCGCTGGACGCGCTGGTGCTGGCGCAAGGCGATTTATCCGAACGCTTCCAGGTTTCCGGCCGCCTGTATGGCCGCGCCGACGGGGTCCGCCGCATGCTGGAGGTGTTCGAGACGGCGGCTGTCGGCCCGGCCCAAACGGTCACCATCGCCGGGGTGTCGGGCATTGGCAAAACCGCGCTGGTCAACGAGGTGCAGCGCAGCCTGCTCGGCCAGCGGGGTTTTATCGGTGAGATGGTTAACGGCAAATTCAACCAGTTTGGCCAGCACACCCCCTGCGCGGCTTTTGTGCAAGCGTTGGAGCAACGCGCCCGCCAGGTGCTGGCGCTGCCGCCCGGCGAACAGGCCGTGTGGCGCGACGCACTGCGCAGCCTGCTCGGCCCGAATGCCGCCGTCGCCCACAGCGCCCTGCCCGAACTGGGCGTGCTGCTCGGCGATGCGCTGCCACCGGTAGCGGTGCTCGGCCCTACCGAAACCGAAAACCGCTTTCTGCGCAGCATGCAGCTGTGTTTTGCGGCACTGGCCCGCGCCGATGCACCGCTGGTGGTGTTCATCGACGACCTGCAATGGGCCGACCGCGTCTCGCGCCGCCTGCTGCGGGAGCTGGCGCTGGACGAAGGTTTGCAGCACCTGCTGCTGATTGGCGCCTACCGCGCCGACGAAGTGCCACCCGACCACCCCCTGCACCAGGACCTGGCCGCACTGGCCGACAACGGCGGGCGCAGCCTGGCACTCACCGTGGACGCACTGCGGCTAGACGACGTGGCCCAGTTGCTGGCCGACACCCTGCGGCAGCCACTGCCCCAGGTGCAAGAACTGGCGCAGCTGTGCCTGGACAAAACCGGCGGTAACCCGTTCTTTCTGGGGCGCTTTCTGGAAGACCTGCACCGCCGCCAACGCATCTGGCTAGACCGCAGCCAGCCGCGCTGGTGTTGGTCCGAACAACGCATCCGTGGCGAACACATTGCCGACAACGTAGTCGCGCTGATGCTGGAGCAATTGCGCCGCCTGCCGCCCGACACCGGCAGCCTGCTGACCACCGCCGCCTGCCTGGGCAGCCGCTTCACACTGGACACACTGGGCACCGCCTGCCAGCGCTCTGACCACGCTGTGCAGCAAGCCCTGGCCCCGGCCCTGGCCGCCGGGCTACTGGTGCCACAAGACGCGCGCTACCAGTGGATGGCGGTGCTGGAAGCGCATGAAAGCCAAGGCCTGCGGGTGGAACTGGCTTTTGTACACGACCGCGTGCAAGAAGCCGCCTACCTGCTGGCCACGCCCGCGCAGCGCCCGGCCCTGCACCTGCGCATCGGCCGCCTGCTGCGCGATGGCACACCCGGGCAAGCGCCCGACTTTGCCGTCGTCAACCACCTGAACCAGGGCCAGGCCCTGGTGGACGATGCCGCCGAGCGCCGCCAGCTGGCCGACTTCAATGCCCAGGCCAGCCAGTGGGCCTGCGCTGCGGCCTCCTTCGACCTGGCCGCTGACTACGCGGCCCAGGCCATCGCCCTGCGGGGCCCCCGGCATTGGCAAGACGACCCTGCGCTGGCACTGGACCTGCAAGTACACGCCGCCCGCATGGCCGCGCTGAAAGGCGACGCGGCGGCGATGGATGCCTTGATCGACACCGCGCTGCCCCAGGTGGCCGACCCGACCGCCCGCGCCCGCCTGCTGGACGTGCGCATCGAATCCTTCTACGCCTCTGGGCGGCTGGACGAAACCCTGGAACTGGGGCTGGCCGTGCTGCGCCTGCTGGGCACTGCGCCGCCGCTGGCCGCCACACCCGCCGCCGCCATGCAACTGGTCGCCGCCGCCCGCGCAGAAATCGACACGCTGGGCATCGCCACCCTGGCCGACCAGCCCGCCATGACCGACCCGCTGTACCTGCAACAGCTCAGCGTAATCGCCAAAATGACAGCCGCCGCCTATATCGCCCGCCCGGCCTTGCTGCCGCTGCTGACGGTGATGCAGGTGCGGCTGATGGTGGCCCACGGCCATGCCCCGGCGGCACTATCGGCCTATTCGGTGATGGGGCTGATGGTGGCCGAATTTTTGCGCGACTACCGCTTTGGCACCCGGCTGGGCCGCATGTCGATGGCACTGATAGAGCGCCACGGCTGGCGCCACGTGCATGCGCATGCCGGCTTTTCATTCAACGCTTTTTTGCGCCACTGGACCGAAGGCATCGCCAGTGGCCTGCCCGCACTGCACGAAGTGCACCAGCTGGGCCTGGAAACCGGCAACCTGCGCCACGCCGGGCTGGCCCTGTACGTACACGACTACCACGCGTTTTTCACCGGCACCCCACTGGCCGAACTGGATGCCCTGCTGGCCCTGCACGCCACCACGCTGCGGCGCATCCGCCAGCCGGTAGCACAGGACTACCAGGGTGCGCTGCGCGCCGCCATCCACGCGCTGCGCCAGCCCCGGTTTGCCGACGTGCCCATGGAAACCGCAGCGTTCTCCGCCCGGCAACTGGAGCAGACCTACACCGCCCGCGCCGACCAGACCGGCACCCTGTTCCTGCAAGCCTGGCGCTGCATGCTGCACACGCTGGCGGGGCAGTTCGACGCGGCACTGCTGGCCGGCGATGCGGCCCAGTTGCTGTTCCCGGCCGGGCGCGGCATGGTGATGGTGCCGTTCTGCCTATTTTTTACCGCCATCGCCGCACTGGACCGCAGCCAGACCGTGGGGGCCACCGCCGACGCGGATCTGCACACCCGCTGCACCAGCGCACTCGACCGGCTGGCGCTGTGGGCCCAAACCTGCGCCGATGTGCGGCCCTTGCAGCACCTGCTGCGCGCCCGCATGCTGTTGGCTGGCGTGCTGCCACATACGGCAGGTGCTGCCCCCATGCTGGCCGAATTGGACGCAGCGCAACAGGCCGCGCAGGCCATCGACAACCTGCTGGTGCAGGGCCTGGTACACCGCTACCGCAGCCAGGCGCTGGTACTGGCAGGCCCACCGTACGCCGCCAGCGCTGCCGCCGAACGCGCCGAAGCCCGGGCCCTGTTTTTACGCTGGGGTGGCCGGGCGCTGGTAGACCGCCTGGACGGCGACATCGCCACCACTCCAGCCGCCGTGCCGCGCCTGCCCCTGGCTGCGCTGCATGCCGATGTGGAAACCGTGGTGGCCGTACCCGGTAGCGCGCTGGATGTCTCCACCCTGATGAAAAGTGTGCAAGCCGTGACCGGCGAGACCACCCTCGACGCCCTGCTGACCCGGCTGGTTCACGTGTTGCGTGAAAGCGCCGGGGCCAGCCGGGCCAGCATCGTGCTGCGTGACGGCGGCCAGTGGGTGGTGCAGGCCGACAGCGGGCTGCATACCGCAGCCACCATCCAGGTCATGGAAGGCCTGCCACTGGAAGACGCCGCCGCGCGCCTGCCCCGCGAGATGCTGCGCAGCGTGCTGAACACCGCCAGCCCGGTACTGGTACACGACGCGGCACACGACCCGGCATGGCAGCGGCTGCCCTACTTTCGGGACCGCACCACCCGCTCGGTGCTGTGCATGCCGCTGGTGCGCCAGGGCCGGGTGCTGGGCGCGCTGTACCTGGAGAACCAGGCCGTCAGCGGGGCGTTTTCGCCCGAGCGGCTATTGTTTCTGGAGCTGCTGTCGGGCAACGTGGTCAACGCCATCGACAACGCCCGCCTGGTAGCCGAGCTGCGCCGCCTGGCCGACACCCTGGAGCAACGCGTGGCCGACCGCACCCGCGAGCTGCGCGAAAGCGAAGGCCGGACGCTGGCGATTCTGCAAAATGCGCCCCTGCCCATGACGGTCACGCGGATAGCCGACAACGTCTTCGTCTACGCCAACGCGCGGGCCGCAGAACTAGCCGGTATGCCCGCCCCCGACCTGCTGGGCCGCGAGCCGCGCAGCATGTACCGCAGCCCCACCGACCGCGACCAGATGATGGAACAGTACCGCCGCGAAGGTGTGCTGCGCGACTACGAGATGTGCCTGCTGGTGGCCCCGGAACGTGAAATTTGGGTGCTGATTTCGATGGTGCCCATCATCTACGACGGCCAATCCTGCGCCCTGTCCACCATCATCGACATCACCGAGCGCAAGGCGATGGAAAACGCGCTGCGCCAGATCGCCACCACCGACAGCCTGACCGGCATGGCCAGCCGCAGCCACTTCATGGGCTACGCCGAAACCGAGCTGGCCCGCGCCCGCCGCCATGGCCGCCCGCTGTCGATGGTGATGCTGGACGTAGACCATTTCAAGCAGATCAACGACCGCCACGGCCACGCCATGGGCGACGCAGTGCTGCGCGTACTGACCCGTACTTGCCGGGCACTGGTCCGCCAGCAAGACCTGGTGGGGCGCCTGGGCGGCGAAGAGTTCGGCATCCTGATGCCCGATACCGACAACGAACACGCCTTGGCCCTGGCCGAGCGCCTGCGCAGCGCCATTGCGGCCCTGCGCCTGGCCACCCCTCACGGCGATACGGTCGCCGTGACCGCCAGCTTCGGCATCAGCATCCTGCTGGCCGACGACACGCTGGACCGCCTGCTGGCCCGCGCCGATGCCGGGCTGTACCTGTCCAAAAATGCCGGGCGCAACCGCGTCAGCTGCGCCCCGGTGCCGTCGCGCTATTGACACAGGAATACCCATAACTGGCGCAGTTCACCCCGGTGTCGCGCTCTGGACGCACAAGGTTGCAGCGCAAGTCCAAATACTACTATTTTGATAGCTTACAGCGCATACACCATATGCACTAGAGCCACATTTTCCTTATAAAAACAGGGTTTCTGCTTGCCCTTACACTCTGGGCCTCTGCGCCACTTTGGCGCAGAACAGCGTTCTCAGGGCGGGGTGGAATTCCCCACCGGCGGTGATGGCAGCCATGCACAAGCCCGCGAGCGCCTGCGGTTGGCAATAGCCGCAGGGTCAGCAGATTTCGGTGCGATTCCGAAGCCGACGGTTAGGGTTTTAAGCAACCCTTAAAGTCCGGATGCAAGAGAACGCGCCATCTGCAAACCCGTCTCTGGCGGCTTGTGTCTGTGCGCGTGCGTCCTGGGTTGGAAAGATTTTTTGCCAACACCTTTTATGACCACTACCGCTACCGCCCCCCTCCGTATCGCCTTCGTCCAGGCCACCTGGCATGCCGACATCGTCAACCAGGCCCGTGACGGCTTTTTGGCCGAAATGGCGCGCCAGGGTGTCGCCCGCGATGCCATCACCGTGCTGGAGCTGCCCGGTGCCTTCGAGATTCCGCTGCACGCCAAGAAGCTGGCCCAGTCTGGCCAGTTTGATGCCATCGTGGCCTGCGCGCTGGTGGTAGACGGCGGCATTTACCGCCATGAATTCGTCGCCAATGCCGTCGTCCAGGGACTGATGACGGTACAGCTGGATACCGGCGTGCCGGTGTTCTCTGCCGTGCTGACCCCGCACCACTTCCACAGCCACGCCGAGCACCAGCAGTTCTTTGGCGACCACTTCGTGCACAAAGGTGTGGAAGTGGCCCAGGCCTGCCTAGCCACCGTGGCCAGCCTGCGCAGCCTGCCTACGTCAGTGGGCTAAACCGGCTGCTGGAGTCAAACACACTCGACTCCACGCGGTTGCGGCCCTGGCGTTTGGCCTGGTAGAGCATGGTATCGGCCTGCTCCAGCAGCAGGGCCGGGTCGTGGCGGCCACCGGGTGGCCGTACCGGTCGTTGAACTGCTTGAAGAAATCCACATCCATCATCGCCAACCCCAGCGACTCCTTGCGCCGGGCCGTCAGTTGGCAGACCAGCTTGAGCGATTCATCGAACGAACGGCGGTTGGCAATGCCGGTCAGGCCATCGCGGCTGGCCAGGGGGTCGGCCCCGAGGTAGCGGGCGGTGGATTTGAGGATATGGGCCTGTCGGCCCAGTGTCTGGCGCGGCGGCGGGCCCACAGGCGGCAGCCACTGGGCCGACAGGTGGGCGAAGTCGCGCACAAAACCACGCAGCACGCGCTGCAAACTGGCCGGCCGACCGCCCAAGCGCGCCACCGCCAGCCGCAAATCCAGCCCCGGCAGCATGTCGGGCAAAGGGGTTTCGGTGGCCGGGGGCACAAATTGCAGCAGGGTTTGGTACAGGGCGGCCTCGTCAATCGGCTTGCCCAGATAGGCATCCATGCCCGCTGCCACGGTGGCCAACTGACCCACCTGCGCGTCGTGCGCGCTCAGAGCAATCAGCGGCAGGCAGGCCCAGCGCGCCTGTTTGCGGATCTCGCGGCTGGCCGCCAGCCCATCCATCACCGGCATTTGCAGGTCCATCAGCACCATGTCGAAGTCGCCCTGCGCCAGGCAGTCCAGCGCTTGCAGACCATTGGCCGCCAGCACCACCTGCATGCGCACCGCCTGCAAAAATTCACTGGCAACTTCGCGGTTCAGGGCGTTGTCGTCCACCACCAGCACCCGCAGGCCGGCCAGCGCCGCCAGCGCCGGGTCTGTGGGCAAGGCACCCAGGTTGCCTGGGCTAAAGCGCCCGTAATTCCCATGTCGAAACATCGTGCTACCTATCCAATGCCTGAAAACCAGAATTAATTCCAGTTCGGGTGCGTTCCGATGGGATCGAAAACTTCCGAATTCAAAGCGCTATGGTAAGGCGATAGATGCCGACATCTGAGTGACTCAAGTCACTTTCAATGATTTTTAGCGATGGGTTAACGTCCGTTGCACGCCAATTGCAAATACTTGGGCAATTCAGCGTCCGATTCGCACGTTTAATGCAACATCAGGGTGCGCTCGCCCTTGCACTTGCCGGCGCGGGCCGGTGGGCTGCACAGACCGCAGACGTATTGGCGGGGGTTTTCGTACAGTTCGGTGACAAATTTTCCACCGCAGCTGCTGCACTGGGTCATGTTGAGCATGTTGGCATCGACAAACTTGACCAGCCGCCAGGCCCGGGTAAACGACAGCAGCGGGTCCACCTCGGCGGCCACGATTTGCTCGTTGTACAGGCGGTAGGCCTTGGTCAGGATGTCGATGGAGTCCAGGTCCATGCTCTTGGACAGGTATTCGTAGATGTTCAGAAACAGCGACGAGTGGATGTTTTCTTGCCAAGACAAAAACCAGTCGGTCGAGAACGGCAGTTGGCCCTTGCTGGGCGACTTGCCCGACACCTCTTTGTACAGGCGCAGCAGGCGCTCGTAGGACAGGTCGGTTTCCGATTCCAGCACCTGCATGCGGGCGCCCATGCGGATCAGGGCGGCGGCGCGTTCGATTTGCTGCGAGTCTTGCAACACGCTTTTCGGAGCTTTGGGGGCCTTGGCCACTTTGGTAGCAACAGCAGTAGAGGTCATGCGGGGCTCCTTACAGAACTTCGGCCACGCGGCCAGCCATCAGGATGTTGGCGTGCAAGGTGTTGGTAGCGGGGTTGCCGACCTTCTTGATGTCGTGGTTGGTCAGCAGGCTCCAGACCAGGCTGTCTTCGACGCGGAAGTGGCACAGCAGCATGTTGCCCGAGGCCAGTTTCAGAATTTGTGCGGCCGACAGGGCACCCAGAATGTCGGCGGCTTCTTCGTTGATACCCAGGCGGAACAACGCCTCGGCCTTGTCCTGGCGGATCAGGCTTTGCGCCAGCATGAGGTACGTCAGATTGGCCTCGCGGATTTCGGCAATGATCTGTTCGGTGTTCATGGTGTGTCCTTTGGGTTCAACCGGTTCAGGCTGCCTTGCGTGTGCCGCAATCTGCTTCTTCCCGATCCGTTGAAATGGATTGTGAATACCCCCCAATCAAAAATTAAGTCGGGGGGCACCCATACCGCAGGTCAGATTTTTACCGGGCCGTGTAAGAAGTTCCCTTACACAGCAGACACACAACCCTACGCCAGCTCGGGCACAGCGGCCCGCCCCATCAGAGACGCCACCGCGTCAGCCGGGCGGATGCGGCCGTCCAGCAAAGCCACCACGCTGTGGGTGATGGGCATGTCCACGCCCAGGCTGTGTGCGCGCTGCGCCACGGTACGGGCGCTGTACACGCCCTCGGCCACATGGCCCAACGAGGCCACCGCCTGGTCCAAAGTCTGGCCTTGGGCCAGCAGCAAACCCACCTGCCGGTTGCGGCTCAAATCGCCGGTGCAGGTCAGCACCAGATCGCCCAGGCCCGACAGGCCCATAAACGTCTCGGCCTTGGCCCCCAGAGCCAGCCCCAGGCGTGTCATCTCGGCCAAGCCACGGGTTACCAGCGCCGCCCGGGCGTTTAGCCCCAGGCCCAGGCCGTCGCACAGGCCGGTGGCAATGGCCAGCACGTTCTTCACCGCGCCGCCCACTTCCACGCCCACCACATCGTCGCTGGCATACACCCGCAAGGCCGGGCTGTGGAAGGCCGCCACCAGCGCATCGCGCACCTCGGCACGGCTGCTGGCCGCCACCAAGGCCGTGGGCTGGCCACGGGCCACTTCCTGGGCAAAACTGGGGCCACTGAGCACGCCGTAACCGGTGGATGTGCTCGCTATATTTTCTATAGCTGCCTGCGCATATACCTCATGCGCCAGCAGCCCAAAAGGCATTAAATTGGGGGCTTCAAAGCCCTTGCACAGCCAGGCCACCGGCGCGGTACAGCCCGCAATCGCCTGCAACATGCTGCGCAGGGCGGACATGGGCGTGCCCAAAATGACCAGGTCGTGCGTGGCCGCCAGCGCAGCCACATCGGGCTGGGCGCTGATGGCCAAGGTATCGGGGAAGGCAATGCCGGGCAGGTAGCGCTGGTTGCAGCGCTGGGCTTGCATGGCAGCGGCCTGCGCCGTGTTGCGCGCCCACAGCGTGACGCTGTGGGTGGCTTGCGGGTGAAGGCTGGCGCTGATGGCCAGCGCCGTACCCCAGGCACCCGCACCCAGAACGGCGATCTTCACAGCTTATTGCAGCGTGGCGGTGGGCGCTTCGGCGGCGGCAGCGGCGGCATTGGCTTGCTGCTGCTCGTACATCGCCTGGAAGTTGATTTCGGCCAGATGCACTTGGGGGAAACCGGCGCGCTGGACCATGTCGGCCACATTGCTGCGCAGGTAGGGGTAGACGATTTGCGGGCAGGCGATGCCGATGATCGGGCCCATCTGCTCTTGCGACATGTTGCGAATTTCAAAAATACCGGCTTGCTTGGCTTCCACCAAAAACACGGTTTTGTCGCCAATCTTGGTCTGCACGGTAGCGGTTACGGCCACTTCAAAAACACCGTCCGCCACCGGATTGGCTTCCACGCCCAGCTGGATTTCCACCGTGGGCTGGGCCGGGTCCAACAAAATGCCCGGGGAATTGGGCTGCTCCAGCGAAGCCTCTTTCAGGTAGACGCGTTGGATTTGGAATACGGGATCTTGTTGCTCGGACATGGAATTCTTTCGGTAGACATCAAAACAAAGCCCGCCGAAAAGCAGCGGCGGGCGGAAAAAGCAACCGGATTATTGCCGATTAAAAAGGCGTTTTAAGCGGCATTCAACAAGGGCATTAACCCGCCCTGCCCGTCCAGCGCCACCAGGTCATCACAGCCACCCACATGGGTGTCGCCGATGAAGATTTGCGGCACGCTGCGGCGGCCGGTCAGCTCCATCATGGCTGCGCGGGCCTCGGGCAGCTGGTCCACGCGGATCTCGTCGATCTGCTCAACACCCTTGCTTTTCAGAATTTGCTTGGCACGGATGCAGTAAGGGCATACGGCGGTGGTGTACATCTTGACGGCTTGCATGGCGGTGCTCCTTATGATTTTTCTAGCGGCAGGTTGGCTTCGCTCCAGGCCTTCAGGCCGCCGCTGAGGACTTCGGCCTGTTCGTAACCTAGCTTTTTGGCCGTGGCCAAGGCCCGGTTGGCCCGCGCACCGGTGGCGCACACCAAAATCAGGGGCAGCGACTTATTCTTCACCGTGGCGGCCAGCTTGTCTTCCAACTGGCCCACCGGCAGGTTCTTGGCGGCAGCAATGTGGCCGCTGGCAAATTCATCGGCCTCGCGCACGTCCAGCACCACGGCTTTTTCGCGGTTGATGCGCATCACCGCGCCATTGGCCGTCAGGGCACCCGCGCCGGCACTGCTGGAGATCACCGGCCACAGCAAGCCGCCACCCGCCGCCAGCGCTATCGCAATCAACATCCAGTTGTCTAGTAAAAACTTCACTTTGCACCTTTATTTGTGGTTTTGCGGGACTACCCCGAACCGGCGATTTTAGAATGGCGTGCCCGCCCTTGTTGGGGCCTGTATTTTTGCCCCCTTTTCATTCACAGAGACACGCCGCCCTATGTACAAACTTGTTCTGATCCGCCACGGCGAATCCACCTGGAACCTTGAAAACCGCTTCACCGGCTGGACCGATGTGCCCCTGACGGACACCGGTATTGAACAAGCAAAAAATGCAGGCCGCCTGCTGAAGGCCGATGGTTACGAGTTCGACGTGGCCTACACCAGCGTGCTCAAACGCGCCACCCACACCCTGTGGCACTGCCTGGACCAAATGGACCGCACCTACCTGCCGGTGGTACACAGCTGGCGCCTGAACGAGCGCCACTACGGCGCGTTGCAAGGCCTGAACAAGGCGGAGACTGCCAAGCAATACGGCGACGACCAGGTGCTGGTCTGGCGCCGCAGCTACGACACGCCGCCACCGGCGCTAGAGGCTACCGACGTGCGTTGCGAGCGCAGTGACCCGCGTTACGCCAAGCAGTCTGCCGACCAAATTCCGCTGACCGAATGCCTGAAAGACACCGTGGAGCGCGTGCTGCCGTTTTGGAATGAAGCGATGGCCCCCGCCATCAAGGCCGGTAAACGCGTGGTGCTGGCCGCCCACGGCAACTCGATCCGCGCGCTCATCAAGTACCTGGACAACATCTCCGACGACGACATCGTGGGCCTGAACATCCCCAACGGTATTCCGCTGGTGTACGAGCTGGACGAAAACCTGCAACCCATCCGCCACTACTACCTGGGCGACGCCGTTGCCGCCGCAGCGGCAGCCGCAGCCGTGGCCGCCCAAGGCCAAAAGAAATAGGCTTCTTAAAGGTTTACACGGAACGTATCCACGCGGGTGGATACCAACGTGTACATTCATAGCGACTTGAAAGATGCTTATGGGCCAGAAACTCAAAATTACCGGTTGGATTGCCGCCGGTGCCATTGCCGGAGCCCTCACCACGGTTTCCCTACAAACCGTTGCCCGTGGCGCAATGGCGCCCCTGCCACTCGAAGAGCTGCAACAGCTTGCCGCAGTCTTCGGCATGGTCAAAACCGACTATGTAGAGCCGGTAGACGAGAAAAAGCTCATCAGCGACGCGATTGCGGGCATGGTCGCCAGCCTGGACCCGCATTCCCAGTATTTCGATAAAAAGTCGTTCAAGGAATTCCGCGAAGGCACCACCGGCCGCTTTGTCGGCGTGGGCATCGAAATCACCCAAGAAGACGGCCTGGTGAAGGTGGTGTCGCCCATCGAAGGCTCGCCCGCCTTCCGGGCCGGCCTCAAGCCCAACGACCTGATCACCAAGATCGACGACACCGCCGTCAAAGGCCTGGCCTTGAACGAGGCTGTGAAAAAGATGCGCGGCGAGCCCAACACCAAGGTCAACCTGACGATCTTCCGCAAGGACGAAAACCGCAGCTTTCCGGTGAGCATTACGCGCGAAGAAATCCGCACCCAGTCGGTACGCGGCAAGGTGGTGGAGCCCGGCTACGCCTGGATCCGCCTGAGCCAGTTCCAAGACCGCACGGTGGATGACTTTGCCGCCAAGATCACCGACATCTACAAGCAAGAACCCAAGCTCAAAGGCCTGGTGCTCGACCTGCGCAACGACCCCGGTGGCCTGCTGGACGCGGCCGTGGCAGTGTCGGCAGCTTTCCTGCCCGAAAACGTGACCGTGGTGTCCACCAACGGCCAGTTGGCCGACAGCAAGTTCACCTACAAGGCCGCGCCTGAGTTCTACCAGCGCCGGGGGGCCGATGCTCTGGCCAAATTGCCCGTGGCCCTGAAAACCGTGCCGCTGGTCGTGCTGGTCAACGAAGGCTCGGCCTCGGCCAGCGAGATCGTGGCGGGCGCGCTGCAAGACTACAAGCGCGGCACCATCATGGGCAGCCAAACCTTTGGCAAGGGCTCAGTGCAAACCGTGCGCCCCCTTGGCCCAGATACCGGCCTGAAGATCACCACCGCCCGCTACTACACGCCCAGCGGCAAATCCATCCAGGCCAAGGGCATCGTGCCCGACGTGATGGTCGATGACACGCTAGAAGGCAGCCCGTTTGCCGCCCTGCGCATGCGCGAAGCCGACCTGGAAAAGCACCTGAACAGCGGCCAGGGCGAAGAAAAGAAGGACGAAGCCCGCGAAAAAGCCCGCGAAGAAGCCCGTAAATTACTGGAAGCCGAAGCCCTCAAGCCGGTGACTGAGCGCAAGCCACCGCCTGAATTTGGCAGCGACAAAGACTTCCAGCTGATCCAGGCGCTGAACCAACTCAAGGGCAAGCCCGTCACCGTGAGTAAGACCTTGGTCGAGCGCAAAGAAGAGAAAAAAGAACAGTAAGTAGCCCGCTACTCCCTCCCCAAAACCCCGCTCTGCGGGGTTTTTCATTGCGACAATGCCAAGATGAACGACGACCAACTGCTGCGTTACTCTCGCCACATCCTGCTCGACGACATCGGGATTGAGGGCCAAGACAAGTTACTGGCGGCCCACGCGCTGGTCATCGGCGCGGGCGGGCTGGGCTCGCCGGTCGCGCTGTACCTGGCCACCGCCGGCATCGGCCACATCACCCTGGTAGACCACGACACGGTAGACCTGACCAACCTGCAACGGCAAATTGCCCACAGCCTGGAGCGCGTGGGCCAGCCCAAGGTGGCATCCGCCCGCGCCGCCATGCAGGCCATCAACCCCGAAATACACATCACCGCCGTCCACGCCCGGGCCGATGCCGCGCTGTTGGACACCCTGGTGGCCCAGGCCGATGTGGTGCTGGACTGCTGCGACAACTTCGCCACCCGCCATGCAGTGAACGCAGCCTGCGTGCGCCACCGCAAGCCGCTGGTGTCGGGCGCGGCCATCCGCATGGACGGTCAGATCAGCATGTTTGACGCGCGTAACCCAGCTTCACCCTGCTACGCCTGCGTGTTTCCGCCCAGCGCCGACTTTGAGGAAACCCGCTGCGCCGTGATGGGCGTGCTGGCCCCGCTGGTGGGCATCATCGGGGCCATGCAGGCGGCAGAGGCCATCAAGCTGCTCAGCGGCGCAGGCACCTCACTGGCCGGGCGGCTGCAAATGCTGGATGCGCGCAGCATGGCCTGGAACGAGATCCGCATCCCCCGCGACCCGGAATGCAGCGTCTGCGGGTCAGCGTAAAGCAACTCCTATTTTTATAGCTACCCCCGCATATGGAATAAGCGCTAGATGCCTAAAACACGTATAAATTTAGCTTATTTTCAGCGCTGGTTTCCCTTCCTAGCCTGGCCACGCCCCAGCCGCAGCACCCTGGTGGGTGAGCTGTGGGCCGGGCTGACGGTAGGCATGATGGTGATTCCCCAGGGCGTGGCCTACGCCGCGCTGGCGGGCATGCCGCTGGTGACCGGCATCTACGCCTCGCTACTGCCTGCGCTGGTCGCGGTGCTATGGAGTTCGTCCACCCGCCTGTCGGTAGGGCCCACGGCTTTAAGCGCCCTGTTGGTGGGCAGCGCCTTTTTAGGCATTGCAGAGCCCGGCAGCGCGCAGTGGGTCACGCTGGCGGTATGGCTGGCCTTGCTATCGGGGGCGCTGCAAATCGTGCTGGGGTTGGGGCGCTTTGGCTGGCTGCTGAATCTGGTCAGCGCACCGGTGCTGACCGGCTTTACCCAAGCGGCGGCGATTCTGATTCTGCTGTCGCAGCTGCCCGCGCTGATCGGCCTCCAAGGGCCGCTGGCCAACCTGCTGCACCAGCCGCAGATCGACTGGCAGGCCACCGCGTTCGGCCTGGGGGCGCTGGCCGTGCTGGTGCTGGGCAAACGCTGGTTTCCCAAGTTTCCGGTACTGATGGTGCTGGTGGTGGCCAGCGCGTTGGTCAGCGCCGGGCTGGGCTTTGCAGCGGGTGGCGGTGCGGTGGTGGGGGCCTTGCCTGCGGGCCTGCCCGCGCTGCACCTGCCGGGCCTGATCACGCTGGCGCAACTGGGCGACCTGGCCATGCCGGTGCTGGTGCTCACGCTGATCAGCTTTCTGGAAACCGCGTCCAGCGCCAAGGTGGACAACCAGCGCGGTGGCACGCGCTGGAACGAAAACCAGGACCTGATCGGCCAGGGCATGGCCAAGGTGGCCTCGGGGCTGTGCGGGGCGTTTCCCACCAGCTCGTCGTTCTCGCGCTCG
This sequence comes from Rhodoferax sp. LB1P47, assembly GCF_056521445.1. Lineage (NCBI taxonomy): Bacteria > Pseudomonadati > Pseudomonadota > Betaproteobacteria > Burkholderiales > Comamonadaceae > Rhodoferax > Rhodoferax sp. LB1P47. The sequence goes on from NZ_JBWMAU010000001.1 coordinate 73,453, forward strand.
GCCATCAACCTGTACGCCGGGGCCAAGACCGGCTGGGCAACGATTTTCTCGGTGCTGCTGGTGCTAATGGTGCTGCTGTGGCTGACCCCGGCGCTGTTCCACGTGCCGCAGGCGGTGCTGGCAGCGGTGGTGGTAGCGGCTGTGGCCAGCCTGGTGCAACCGGCCGAGCTGCGCCGCATCTGGCGCGCCGCCCCGGTGGAGGCCGTGACCTGCGCCACCACCCTGGTACTGACGCTGGCTACCGCGCCCCGGTTGTACTGGGGTGTGCTGGCCGGTTTGCTGATGGCCTTGTCGCACTTTTTGTACCACCGACTGCACCCGCGCATTATTGAAATCGGCCTGCACCCCGACGGCAGCCTGCGTGACCGGCACCTGTGGAACCTGCCGCCGCTGGCCCCGCACCTGTTTGCCCTGCGTATGGATGCCGAGCTGGACTTTGCCTCGGCCAGCAGCCTGGAGCGGGCGGTGATGGAGCACCTGGCGCTGCACCCCGGCGTGCGCCAGGTCTGCCTGTTTGCCCAGCCGATCAACCGCATCGATGCCACCGGCGTGGAAACCTTTGGCAAACTGCGCCAGGCCCTGGCCCAGAAGCACATCACCCTGCACCTCAGCGGGATGAAGCTGCCGGTCGAAAACGTGCTGCGCCGCGCGGGTGAACTGCCGCCCGATGGCGTGCGCCTGCACCGCACCGACCACGACGCGCTGCTGGCTCTGCAACACCGGCTGGACGACTTTGCGATTTAACCGGCTTTCACCCCGCAAAAGCGGCGCTTTTTTCGACTAAGCTACTGTTAAACTTTCTGTAACTTTTGCCACACAAGCCCGTGTCTTCATCGGAAAACCACCCCACCATTGACCTGCGCAATATGCGCCTGGAGTCGGCCTGTGCGCTTCTGCAACAAGGTGCGCCGCTGGTAGACACGCCTAACCCCGCCGCCTATTTGCAAGACATGATCGACGGTCTGTGCGACTTGTCGCTCAAAGACCCACTCACCGGCCTGTCCAACCGCCGCCACTTCAACACCGTACTAGAGGCCGAGGTAGACCGCGTAGCCCGTTCCGGCGAAGCCGCGTTGCTGCTGATGATCGACATCGACTTTTTTAAACACGTCAACGACACCCACGGCCACCCCGCAGGCGACCAGGTACTGCGCGTAGTAGCCAAGGCGCTGCAAGCCTGCGTGCGCCCTATGGACACGCTAGCCCGCTACGGCGGCGAAGAATTTGTGGTGGTGCTGCCGTCTTGCCAACCGTCTTTTGGCCACGCAGTGGCCGAGCGCATCCGCCGTAGCATTGAAAACACCCGGATCCCGATTGCCCCCGGGGTTGAACTCCAGGTCACCATCAGCATCGGGGGTGCATTTGCATTGCAGTGGATTCGCTCCACCACCGAGCTCTGGACCGACCGAGCCGACCAACAACTGTATTTGGCCAAGACCTCCGGGCGCAACCGCCTGTGTCTGGAGCCGCAACCCGAAAGCCATGTCAGCGCAGAAGAGAAAAATTTGTTGTTTGGTCATTTGTCTGCCGCAGAACCGGCTTGGATTGATATGTCGTCTGGTGCCGCCAATGGCAGCACCGGACAAAGGTAAGCCGTGATAAGCAACATTCTGAATTCCCCCTCCCCCCTTAGCGGCCCCGGTGCCAAGGTGATTGCCATCACCAGCGGCAAAGGCGGTGTTGGTAAAACCTTTGTTTCGGCCAATTTGGCCGCTGCCCTGGCCAAGCGTGGCCACCGCGTGCTGGTGCTGGATGCCGACTTGGGCCTGGCCAACCTGGACGTGGTGCTGAACCTGCACCCCAAGATCACCCTGCACGACGTGTTTACCGGCAAAGCCACGCTGGACGAGGCCATCGTCAAGGCCCCTGGCGGCTTCTCGGTGCTGCTGGCCGGCTCGGGCATGGTCGAATACTCCCGCCTGACCCCCGAAGTGCGGGATGAATTTTTGCAGGTGGTGCGCACCCTGATTCCGCGCTTCGATGTACTGCTGCTGGACACTGGTGCGGGCATTTCCGATGTGGTGCTGTTCTCGGTGTCACTGGCCTCCGAGGTACTGGTGGTGGCCACGCCCGAGCCCACCTCGCTGACCGATGCCTATGCCGCCATCAAGGTGCTAGCTATGCAGCAAAAGCGCCAGCATGTGCGCATGGTGATCAACCAGACCGCCCGCCCTGGCGATGGCCGCGCCATCACCACCCAGTTGCAGCAGGTGCTGGACCGCTTTGTGACCAATGGCACAGGGCGTTCGATTCGGCTTATCCATGTCGGCGACATCCCGGCGGACCCGGCGGTCCGTGAAGCCGTGATGCGTCGCCAATTGCTGATGGTCAACACGCCCGGCTGCCCGGCTGCCTTGGCCGTGGCAGAGCTAGCCCGCAAGCTGGACGAAACCGTCATTTCCCCGCCCGAACTGCGCAATTAAATAGCAGCGCCAGCGTCTACCGGCGCTACCTGAGCTAAGGGGGCAAATAGCTGTACCTGGTTACGTCCCTGCTGCTTAGAGCGGTACATCGCCATATCGGCATTTTTAGACAGCTCTATTTCATCCCGGCCATGGTCGGGAAAAATGGCCACGCCGGTGCTGGAGGAGATATTCACCATCTTGCCAGGCACCACTTCAAAGCTTTGGTTCAACGCAAAACGGATTTTCTCGGCGACGGCCAGCGCATCTGCCGCATCGTGCACGGTGGGTAACAGCACCACAAATTCATCGCCACCAATGCGGGCCACCGTATCGGAGGCGCGAACGCACTCGAACATGCGCTGCGCCACCGCCTTGAGCAGAACATCGCCTACCGCATGCCCCAGGGTGTCGTTCACGGGCTTGAAGTGGTCCAGATCTACATACAACAAAGCCAAGCGCCCCCGCTGGCGGTGGGTTTGTACGATGGCGTGCTGCAGCCGGTCGTCAAACAGCGCGCGGTTAGGTAAACCGGTCAACGTGTCATGTTGCGCCATATGCGCCATGCGGTCTTCGATAGCTTTACGGCCCGTGATGTCGCGCACCACCCCGACAAAACAAGCCACGCCTTTGAAGCTTGCCGGTTGTGCCGACAAAATGCCAATGATGGTCTGGCCGTTCTTGCTCACCAAGGCCACCTCCAGATTTTTACAAAACTTGTGTTCGGCCAGCGCATTACGGTAACGCCGCCGGTCGTCAGCGGACTTCCAGATCGGCAAAACGCCGATCGAGCGGCTGACCACATCGCTACGCTCATAACCGGTCAGGAGCGTAAAACCTTTGTTGATGTCTACCACCAGCCCATCGACTTGCTGGGTGACCACCATCCCATCCGGGCTGCTGTCAAAAATCAGTTCAAAGTGCTCTTTGGTTTCACGCAACTCAGCGGTCATCTGGGTGGCAATGATGGTGGTCCGCGCCCGGTCGCTCAACAGCACCCAGGCCAGCAGCGCCAGCACCACACTCAAGAACACCCCATTGCGGGCAATCATTTGCGCCTTGTTGTGGACAGCAAATGCCGCAGAATCGACCGACTCCACCATCGCCAGCGTCCAGGTGCGTCCAGCCACTTTCAGATATTCCAGCGTACCAACCCTGGTTGCCTGGACCAGGTTGGCAATAGGACTGCTATCAAACAGCAAGGACTGCTGACCGAGTTCTATGCCATCAAAAATACGCACCCCCACGTCGCTGGTGTGCAAGCCCGGCAGACTCGCCATCCACACATCCATACGGCATGGTGCCACCACCCAACCCAGCAGATGGGCCCGCCGTTCGGATACGGTGTCCGAGGGGAAGCCCGGATGGTAGACCGGTAAAAACATCACAAACCCCAGCCGTGCACCGCTGCCGGTTTCCAGCAAACGGGATAGCTTGCCGGTGATGGTGGCCGCACCGGTATCACGGGCGCGCTCCATCGCGGCACGACGCTCCGCATCGGCCAACAAGTCTTGGCCATAAAGACGCAGACCAGGCTCCAGCGCGGGCTCCAGCTGCACCAGTGGGGCATAAAAGGGCCGCGTACCCGCCGGAAGAATGGCGTAGCTGGAATAGCCTTGTTCTTGCATGTCTGCCACATGTGCCGGTTGCTCCGCTGCTGGCACCCAGGGGGCCCAGCCCACGCCCTCCAGCCCCGCCACTTCGGCCCCCAGCTGCAAAGCTTCGACATAACGGGCAAAAGCCTCGCGCCCCACCGGAGCACCGGCCGCAAACAGGCCTTGCACGCCCCGCAGCACCTGCTCCTGGACCCGCATGCGCTGCTCAACTCGGCTGGCAAATACCTGCACATTGGCATCCATATGCATCTTCAGGTCCAGTTCCGCATTGCGCGTTTCAAACTGCCAAAGCCAGAATGTCGTGCCCAATGACAGCGCCAACACCAGCGCTGCACCGCCCAGGTGGTGGAGCCAGTTGTCGGGGCGCTTCAAGCCAAGCCCCTCAAAAAGCCAGCATCGCGCACGCTAGCAGTCTGGCTGGCAGCTAGCAGGGAGGATACATACTGGCACAAAGCAAAATACATAATTTGTACGCAACAGATGAAACACTGAGATATGCAGGAAGTGTTCGCGAACAACTATACAGCGCTCAGTAGCCTAGAGGCTTACACATCAGGTGGCACCTAGTGGCACAGGAGCGCAGCCTCCTGTTTACACCGTGATGATCCAGCCTTCCAGCGGATCGCTATGGCGCGGCAGGCCATAACACGGCAAGCCTGCAGCATGCTGCTGCCCGGCCCACGCGGCTTGCAGCAGGCATAGCACGGCATCCAGGGCATCGCCGCTGGCATCGGCTACCAGCAGGGCGCGCTGGGGCGGTGTCAATTGCAAGCGCAGCCCTAGCCGCAGCGGCCCGTGCGGGCCCTGCCCTGCCTCCAGCGCCTGGACCAGAGCGGTGCGTGCAGCCAGCCGCTCGGGCGTTTGTTTGGCCTTGTCGTCGCTTTTATAGCTGCGCCGCCCGATGCCCTTGACACCCGGTGCCCAGCCGTCCAGCACCTCGCGCGCCAGCAGGCCGGGGTAGGCCTCCAGCGCCACACGCTGTGCATCACCGGCGTGCAAACCCGGAAAATCCACCCCGGCATCGAGCAGCAAGGGCACACCGGCATGCAGCATGTAGGCCACCGGCGGGTTCACCCATTTCATGGACGGGCTGGAGCCGGCCAGTGCATCGCAGGCACGGTGGGCAAACTTGAACCCCACCGGACGGGCATCGCAAAAAGCCGCAAACAAACTGCGGATCTGCGCCCGCTCCAGGCTGGCAAAGTGGCGGATGCAGGCCGCCCACTCCAGCGGCCAGCCCAAGGATGCGACCAGTTCGCGCGGCAGGCCAAAGGGCAGATCGAACGCGCCCACCCAGGCCCGTGGCGGGGCCAGCGCGGCGGCAAATGCAGCCAGGGACGATAGCCGCTCCAGGCGCTGCAAAACCACGCGCCCCTCGGCCATCCGCCCCCAGGCGAGCACGATGTGCTTACGGGCGTTGGGACTACTGGAGAAATCGCAGCCCAGGAGTTCGGAGTCCATAGCAACAGCAAACCTACAAAAAACAAAACCCGCAAGTCGCTGCGGGCTTGCGGGTTGGAAGGAGCGCGCGGAAGGATGAGAACGTACTTACACGCGACCGACGATAGAGGCCGTAGCCATCAGCTCTTCGAGCAGGGCCAGCGAGACCTTGCCAGACACCGCATACGGGTTCAGCTCGGGCTTTTCGGCGTATTTAAGCAAGATCGACTGGTTGAGCTTGAGGATGTTGACCTGGCCCATCGTCCAGCCACCAAACCGGCGCTCGGAGATTTCTTCAAAGTGCAGCAGCGCCACGTCTTTGTGCCGCGCATCGCGCTGGATGTGGCCGTACAGTTCGTTGACGGGCATGCGCCCACCTTCGATGGCCTGCAAAAAGATGCCGCCGCCGTAGCACAAGATGCCAGTGATGCCGCAGGCAGGGTTGTATTGGCGCGACTGGGCCAGGATGGCTTCGATGGCACCGGCACTGGTGTCGAGGGCGCGGCTGGCGTAGAGCAAACGTACAAGCATGGGGTTAGCCTTTTCTAGGAATGAGGGCCAAAAATTCGCGGCGCAGGTTCGGGTCTTTCAAGAAGGCACCGCGCATCACCGAGTTGATCATCTTGCTGTCCATGTCTTTCACGCCGCGCCAGCCCATGCAGTAGTGGCTGGCTTCCATGACGATGGCCAGGCCGTCGGGCTGGGTTTTTTCCTGGATCAGGTCGGCCAGTTGCACCACGGCTTCTTCCTGGATTTGCGGGCGGCCCATGATCCATTCGGCTAGGCGCGCGTACTTGGACAGGCCAATCACGTTGGTGTGCTCGTTGGGCAGCACGCCGATCCAGATCTTGCCGATCACCGGGCACAGGTGGTGCGAACAGGCGCTGCGCACGGTGATGGGGCCGACGATCATCAGCTCGTTCAGGTGCTCGGCGTTGGGGAATTCGGTGATATTAGGGGCCGTGACGTAGCGCCCCTGGAACACCTCTTTGAGGTACATCTTGGCCACGCGGCGGGCGGTATTGTTGGTGTTGTGGTCGCGGTCGGTGTCGATCACCATGCTGCTGAGCACGCCCTGCATTTTGTCGGTCACTTCGTCGAGCAGCAGCTCCAGCTCGCCGGGCTGGATGAACTCGGCAATGTTGTCGTTGGCGTTAAAGCGTTTGCGGGCAGCCTGCAAGCGTTCACGGATCTTGACAGAGACGGGCGTGCCCTCACCGTCGCGGGCATCGGCCAGCGCAACAGAATTCATAGCGTCGGGTGGTTTCATTAACATCCAAGAATAGTAGCAGGGCAGGCAGCCCGGTTGCACGGACAGGGTGCAAAGCCCCTAAGCAGCGTTTCAAGTACATAACCGGCACGCATGGCCAAAGCCCTTGCGGCGCACGGGATAATCGGACGATTCGCAAACTTGCGTAACTATCAAGTTCAGCCCCTTTCTGCCCGTCTGACACCACTAAAAAGAAGCTATGGACAACCTCAACTTACTCAACACCCGCGAAGACTGGTATGCCGCATTTTTCGCCGGAGACACCGACTTTATGGCCAGCGTACAGGCCGACTCGTTTTGCGTGGTGCATGCCAGCGGTATCCAGTCCAAGTGGGAGCAACTACACGGCATCTCGCGTGCGGTGCAAGCCGACCTGTGGTTTCCCGACACGGCCTACAAACAAGATGCCAGCCTGTCATTGCAAAACCACGGTGACTTTGCCGTGGTGTCGGGCCAAAGCCAGACCTTGATTGACGACACCCCGCACAGCAGCGTGTTTTTTAGCGAGCTGTGGCGCAAAGGGGTAGACGACTGGCAGTTGATGCACCTGCACTTCACCCCGGCCAGCTAATCCAGCTTTGCCCCACCCTCAAACCACTGGCCAATCAGCGCCCGTTCGGCATCGGTGATGGCGGTGGCGTTGTTCATGGGCATGATTTTGGTGACCACCGCCTGCTGGTAGACCGCCTGCGCGTGCTGCTGGAGTGCGGCGGGTGAATCCAGCCGTACGTTCTTCATCTGCACCTGCGCACCGTGGCACATGGTGCAACGCTGGGCAATCACCGCCTGTACTTTTTCATAAGAAATAACCGGTCTAGTGCTTATTTCACCTGCGCTAGTAGCTATATTATTTATAGCAACCACGGGTTTCATCCAAACGATGACCGCCGCAATCACCGCCAGCCCCACCAGCGCGTAGCCGATGGGATGCCGGTTGCGGCCCAGCAAATAGCCGTGGCGCAGCACAAAGAACTGCCGTATGGCTGCACCCGCCAGCATCATCAGCACCAGCACCAGCCAGTTCTGCGGATGGGTGTAGGTAAAGCTGTAGTGGTTGCTGAGCATAGAGAACAGCACCGGCAGCGTGAAATAGGTGTTGTGTACGCTGCGCTGCTTGCCGCGCAGACCGTGGATGGGGTCGATGGGTCGGCCCGCCTGGATGTCGGCCACCACGGTGCGCTGGCCGGGGATGATCCAGAAGAACACGTTGGCGCTCATGGTAGTGGCGATCATCGCGCCCACCAGCAAAAAGGCCGCCCGCCCGGCAAACCAGTGGCAAGCCAGCCAGGAGGCGGCGCACACCAGCACCGCCACCAGCGCGCCAACGATGGCCTCGCCGCCTTTGCGCTTGCCAAAAATCTGGCAAATGCAGTCGTAGGCCATCCAGAACACCACCAAAAACGCCAGCGCCACGCTCACTGCCGCGCCACCGGACCACTGCATCAGCGACTTATCGACCAGGTAGGTGCTGGCGTTCCACAGGTAGGTGACGGTGAACAGCGAAAAGCCGGTCAACCAAGTGGAATAGCTCTCCCAATAGAACCAGTGCAGATGCTTGGGCAACTGGGGCGGCGCACCGGCGAACTTGACCGGGTGGTAGAAGCCGCCGCCGTGCACGGCCCACAGCTCGCCACTGACGCCTTGTTTCTTGAGGTCGTCATCCACCGGCGGGGTCAGGCTGCTGTCTAAAAAGACGAAGTAAAACGACGAGCCGATCCAGGCGATGGCGGTAATGACGTGGACCCAGCGCAGCAGCAGGTTGGCCCAGTCGAGGTAATAGCTTTCCATGTGTCACTCACCCTTGACAGTATTGCGATGCCCACCACTGCGGGCGCTGTGGGCACTAAAAAGTCACGCACACAAGCCCCGGGGAGTTGGCTTTGCACCGCTGCGACCGGTTGATTCTAGGCAGTTACCCTTTGCAACAACTGTGCCGCGACCGCAATGGCGATGACTTCCGGCTCTTTGCCGGGGATACCGGGCACGCCAATCGGGCAGGTGACGTGGGCCAGCTCGGCCGCACTGAAGCCGCGCGCTGCCAGCCGCTTTTGAAAACTGGCCCATTTGGTCTGGCTGCCGATCAAGCCGATAAAAGGCAGGTCCGCGTGCACGCGCTGGCGTTGCAGGCAGGCAGCCACGATGTCCAGGTCTTCGGCGTGGCTAAAGCTCATTACCAGCACCTGGCTACCGGGGGCCAGGCCGCGTACCGCCTGCTGCACCGGATCGGAATGTTCGCAGCGCACCGCAGCGGGCAGATCGGCAGGGAAAATTCCGTCGCGGCTGTCGATCCAGGCCAGGGCAAACGGCAGGCGCACCAGCACCTGCACCAGCGCATGGCCCACATGGCCGCCACCAAACAGGGCCACGGGCGGATGCACGGGCGTGAGCTCGGCACGCAAGCGCGCTATATCGGCAGCTGCCACCCGTTCCAACCGCAGCTGCACCACGCCGCCGCAGCACTGCCCCAAACGGGGGCCTAGCGGATAGCGCAGCACATCGGGCCCCTGCGCACCGGCCAAGCGTGTTCGGGCCTCTGCGATGGCCTGGAATTCGAGGTGGCCGCCGCCGATGGTGCCGACGATGTGCCGGGCCCACACGGCCATCCAGGTGCCCGGCCCGCGCGGCACCGAGCCTTGGGTAGACTGCACCCGGACCAGCATGGCGGGGGCGGACGGTAGCCGGTGGAGTAGATCGTCTAGATGGTTCACCCGCGCAGTATGCATGGCTGAAAAACGAAACCGATAGGCACGATGAAACAACATCTTCTGAATTTGCGCTGGACGCTGGCAGGCTTCTCTACTGCCGCAGCCACCCTGCTGGCCGGTTGCAGCTCGCCCCCCGCATCCGCACCCAGCCCGTCTGCGCAGCCGGTGCAGCCGGCTACATCAGAACCCCACAAGCCATCGGCACCGGCCTCCGAACCGGTGGCCCCGCCCAAAATATCCACCGCAGCCACGCCGCGCGACTACCGCCGCGATGCCGCCCGCCATGTGTACGCGCACAACGCCAGCCGCATTTACCAGGGCAAGCTGCAACCTAATTTGTACGCGGTGGGGGTGCTGGATGTACACCTGGACCGCCAGGGCCGGGTCACCCGGCTGGACTGGCTGCGGGCCCCCCGGCATGCCCCGGAGGTCATCACCGAGATCGAGCGCACGGTGCGCGCCGCCGCGCCGTTCCCACCGCCGTCCCGCATGGGCCGGGTGGTCTATACCGACACCTGGCTGTGGGACAAAAGCGGCCAGTTTCAGCTGGATACGCTGACCGAAGGGCAGCTATAGCCCCCGGCGGTTATTCCAGCTTGAGATTTTGGGTTTTGACCACGTTGCGCCAGGCGCGGTAATCGGCTTCGATGAAATGCCCCAGCAGCGCGGGCGATCCGGGCGCGGCCTCTACCGCATCGGCCTTGAAGCGGGCCACCACCTCGGGCAAAACCACCACTTGGTTGATGGCGGCATTGAGCTGCCCGACGATGGCCGCAGGCGTGCCCGCCGGGGCCATCAGGGCAAAGTAGTTCACCACGTCAATACCCGGAAAACCCGCCTCGGCCATGCTCGGCACATCCGGCAAGGCGCTGGAACGCTTGGCGCTGGTCACGGCCAGCGGGCGCACCCGGCCGTCTTTGATGAAAGGCAGCAGCGCCGGAATGGTGCCGGTGACCAGCTGCACATGGCCGGCCAGCATGTCCATCGTGGCCGGGGCCACGCCACGGTAGGGAATGTGGGTAATGAAGGTACCGGTGCGCGCTTTTAGCAGCTCTAACACCAGGTGGTTGACCCCGCCCGCACCGGCCGAGCCGTAGTTCAGCACGCCGGGTTTTTGCCGGGCCAAACGCACTAGCTCTTTCATATCGTGCACCGGCACCTGGCTACTGGTAGCCCACACCAGGGGGCCGCTGGCAATCATGCCCACCGGCACAAAGTCGCGCAGAGGGTCGTAGTGGGCGCTGGGCATGGCGGCGGCTACGGTGGTGAAGGGCGACGCCACCAGCAGCAAGGTGTAGCCGTCGGCAGCGGCAGCGGCCACCGCCTGGGTGCCAATGGCACCCGAGGCACCGCTGCGGTTCTCCACCACAAAATTGCCGCCCAGCACCTCGCCCAGCTTGAGCGCCATCAAGCGGCCCATCGCATCCGTGCCCGCACCGGGGGCAAACGGCACCACGATCTTGACCGGCTTGTCGGGGTATGCCGGGTGGCCTTCTGCCGCGCATGCATTTGCTACAAAAAGAGTAGCTACTCCCGCAATCAGAATATACGCTAGAGGCCTATTTTTTATAAATTTAAAAACCATAACAGCTCCCGCCAAAAGGAGAGATTTTGTCCAGGCCCCAAGTCATGGGGATGACAAACACGGCTCAACTACCCCGGTAGGTGGAATAGCTCCAGGGGCTGACGAGCAGCGGCACGTGGTAGTGCTGCTGGGGGTTGGCAATACCAAAGTCCAGGCTGACGCGGTTCAAAAAGTTCGGCTCGGGCAAGGCCACGCCCCGGGCGGCAAAGTACTCCGCCACGTCAAACGTCAGTCGGTAGGTACCGACTTGCAGACTCGCGGCGTCCAGCAAAAGGCCGTCGCTGCGGCCGTCTGCGTTGGTGACAAAGCGCTTGAGCAGGGTGCTGTTGTCGCCCTGCGTTGTGTAAAGCGCTACGGCCATACCAGCCGCCGGGCTGCCGTGCATAGTGTCCAAAACGTGTGTGCTCAATCCCATATGTGTCCTCATGTAATCAAATACATTGAAATAAAACAAACTTGTATACAGTAAAAATTCTGCGCTATTATGGTGACATGGAATCCACCACCAACACCAATACCATCGTTGAGGCGCTGACGAAGGCGATTGTTGAGCACCGACTCCATCCGGGCACTAAGCTGGCAGAACAAAAACTGGCCGACCATTTTGGGGTCTCGCGCACCTTGGTGCGGCAGGCCCTGTTCCAGCTCTCGCAAAACCGCCTGATCCGCCTGGAGCCCGCACGCGGGGCTTTTGTGGCCGCGCCCTCGGTGGCCGAAGCCCGCCAGGTGTTTGCCGTGCGCCGCATGCTAGAGGCCGAACTGGTGCGGGCCTTGGTGCGCGACATCACCCCAAGCAAAATCAAGGCCTTGAAAGACCAGCTGGCGATTGAAAAAGCCGCACTCAAAGACAAAGACCTGGCCAACCGCACCGAAGTGCTGGGCAATTTCCACATCCGCATGGCCGAGCTGCTAGACAACGATGTGCTGGTGCAAATGATGGTGGAGCTGCTTTCGCGCTGCTCGCTCATCACCCTGATGTACCAGACCGACAACCCCACCGAGCACGCCAGCGAAGACCACGACGCGCTCATACAAGCCCTGGCTGCCAAAGACGAAGCCCTGGTAGTCAGCCTGATGGACCAGCATCTGCACAAAGTCGAAGCCAACCTCACCTTCGACCGCAAAATCCCCAGCAACGACATCGCGATGGCCCTGGCCTGACGCACTGGCCTGACTTGTGCTTAAAGGCGTGGCATGACCGAAACATCTGCACACTATCCCCGTGACCTTGTCGGCTACGGCCGCAACGTGCCCCACGCCCAATGGCCCCACCAGGCCAAGATCGCGGTGCAGTTCGTACTCAACTACGAAGAAGGCGGCGAAAACAATGTGCTGCACGGCGACGCGGCCTCGGAAACTTTTTTGTCCGAGCTGATCACCGCCCAGCCCTTCCCCGACCGGCACATGACCATCGAGTCGATGTACGAATATGGCTCGCGGGCGGGCTCGTGGCGCATCCTGCGCGAGTTTGAAAAACGCGGCCTGCCGTTGACCGTCTTTGGTGTGTCTATGGCCTTGCAGCGCCACCCGGAACTCACCCAAGCGTTTGTCGATCTGGGCCATGAAATCGCCTGCCACGGCTGGCGCTGGATCCACTACCAAAACCTGCCCGAAGCCACCGAACGCCTGCACATGGCGGTGGGTGCCGAAATCATCCGCACCATGACCGGGGGCCTTTGGCCCCAGGGCTGGTACACCGGCCGCGACAGCCCCAACACCCGCCGCCTGCTGGCCGACCAGGGCGGCTTCAGCTACGACAGCGACTACTACGGCGACGACCTGCCGTTCTGGATGCCCACCACCAAGAGCAACGGCACGGTGGAGCCACGGCTGGTGATCCCCTACGCACTGGACACCAACGACATGCGCTGCGTGCAGGTGCAGGGCTTCAACACCGGCGACCACTTCTTGCAGTACCTGAAAGACAGCTTCGACGTGCTCTACGCCGAGGGCGACCCGCAAGGTGAAGACCGCCCCAAAATGATGAGCATCGGCATGCACTGCCGGGTGCTGGGCCGACCCGGCCGGTTTGGCGCGCTGCAAAAGTTTTTAGACTACGTGCAAAGCCATGACCGCGTGTGGATTTGCCGCCGCATCGACATCGCCGAACACTGGCAAAAAGTCCACCCCTACAAGCCCTGACCCCTGGTTACACCATGCCCCTGACGCTCGCTTTCCTCAACACCGCTCCCCAGCACGAGGTACTGCAGCAGCTACCCGGCCTGTACGAACACTCCCCCTGGATCGCAGAAAAAGCCCTGGCCGTGCGGCCCTTTGCCTCGCTGGCTGGCTTCAAATACGCCATGGTGCAGGTGCTGGCAGAAGCGGGTGTGCAGGCCCAGCGGGACCTGATCCGCGCCCACCCAGAGCTGGCAGGCAAAACCGCAGAACCGCTTACCACTGAATCCAGCCATGAGCAAAACCAGGCCGGCCTGACGCGCTGCACGCCGCAAGAGCTGGCCCAGCTAGGGCAACTCAATGCCGACTACGGCCAGAAGTTCGGTTTTCCGTTCATCCTGGCGGTACGCGGGCCACGCGGCACCGGGCTGCGCAAGCAGGAAATCATCAACACGTTTGTGCGTCGCCTGCACAATCCGCCCGATTTTGAGCACCTTGAAGCGCTGCGCAACATCCACCGCATCGTCGAAATCCGCCTCAACGATGCGTTTGACACCCACCCCGCGCAGGGCAACACGGTGTGGGACTGGCAAGAAGACTTAAGCCTCCACACCGACCCCGGCTATGCAGAGCTGGGCCAGCTCACCGTCACCTACCTGACCGACGCGCACCGCGCCTGCGCCGCCCAGATCGCCCAAAACATGCGCGACTGCGGCTTTGACACGGTGCAGATCGACGCTGTGGGCAACGTGGTGGGCCGCTATCTGGCAGCCACGCCCGATGCCAAAACCCTGCTCACCGGCAGCCACTATGACACCGTGCGCAACGGCGGCAAATACGATGGCCGCCTGGGCATTTTTGTGCCTATGGCCTGCGTGCACGCCCTGTCAAGCCAAGGCAAACGTCTGCCCTTTCACTTGGAAGTGGTGGGCTTTGCCGAAGAAGAAGGCCAGCGCTTTAACGCCACCTTCCTCGGCTCCGGCGCATTGATCGGCCACTTCAACCCCGACTGGCTGGACCAGACCGATGTGGATGGCATCAGCATGCGCACCGCCATGGCGCACGCTGGTTTGCAAGTCAACGACATCCCCGCTTTGCAACGCACGCCCGAAGACTACCTGGGCTTTGTCGAAGTCCACATCGAGCAGGGCCCGGTGCTCAACGGGCTGGATATTCCTTTGGGCATCGTCACCTCCATCAACGGCAGCGTGCGCTATACCGGCACGGTGCTGGGCGTCGCCTGCCACGCGGGCACCACGCCGATGCACCAGCGCTTTGACGCCGCCACCGCCGTGGCCGAGCTGGTGTTGGTTGTAGAGCAACGTGCCGGGCAAGATGGCGACTCGGTGGGCACGGTGGGCATACTGCATGTGCCCAACGGCTCCATCAACGTAGTGCCCGGCCAGTGCAACTTCAGCCTGGACCTGCGCGCCCCCCACAATGCGCAGCGCGATGCCCTGGCCCACGATGTACTGGCCGCCCTGCATGCCATCTGCGACCGCCGGGGCCTGCGCTACACGCTGAAAGAGACGATGCGCGCCGCCGCCGCCCCCAGCGCGCCCGTGTGGCAGCAGCGCTGGGAAGCCGCCGTCGAGGCCCTGGGCGTGCCCCTGCACCGCATGCCCAGCGGCGCGGGCCACGATGCCATGAAGCTGCACGAAGTGATGCCCCAGGCCATGCTGTTTGTGCGCGGCCAAAACGCCGGCATCAGCCACAACCCGCTGGAGAGCAGCACCGCAGACGACATGCAACTGGCCGTGGATGCCTTCTCCCACCTTTTGAATAACCTCGAAGTTTGATAACTGCCATGACAGATTACGCCCCGCTCGATGCCTGGATTGACCAGCATTTCGACGAAGAAGTCGCCTTTTTGCAAGCGCTCGTTCGCGTCCCCACCGACACCCCGCCCGGCAACAACGCTCCCCACGCCGACCGCACGGCCACGCTGCTGGAAGCAATGGGTTTGGTGGTCGAAAAACACCCCGTGCCCGCCACCGAAGTGGCCGCCGCAGGCATGGTATCCATCACCAACCTGGTGGTGCGCCGCCAATACGGTACTGGTGGCCTTGGCAAAACCATCGCCCTCAACGCCCACGGCGACGTGGTCCCCCCCGGCGACGGCTGGACCCACGCGCCCTACGGCGGTGAGATTGCCGACGGCCACATTTTTGGCCGCGCCACGGCGGTCAGCAAGGGCGACTTCGCCAGCTTCACCTTCGCCGTGCGGGCGCTCGAATCCCTGGGCCTGCCGCTCCAAGGCGCGGTCGAGTTGCACTTCACCTACGACGAAGAATTCGGCGGCGAACTCGGCCCCGGCTGGCTGCTCAAAAACAACATCGTCAAGCCCGACCTGATGATCGCCGCAGGCTTCTCTTACCAGGTGGTTACCGCGCACAACGGCTGCCTGCAAATGGAAGTCACCGTGCACGGCAAAGCCGCCCATGCCGCGATTCCCGAGAGCGGCGTAGACGCGCTGCAAGGCGCGGTGCAAATTTTGAACGCCCTGTACGCGCAAAACACGCTCTACCAGCAGGTCACGTCTAGCGTGGAAGGCATCACCCACCCCTACCTGAACGTGGGCACTATCCAAGGCGGCAGCAACACCAATGTGGTGCCCGGCAAGGTCAGCTTCAAGCTAGACCGCCGCATGATTCCCGAGGAAAACCCGGTGGAGGTCGAAGCCAACATCCGCCAGGTGATAGCCGATGCCGCCGCCCGCCAGCCCGGCATCACGGTAGACATCAAGCGCCTGCTACTGGCGCACTCCATGCAGCCCCTGCCCGGCAACCAGCCGCTGGTAGATGCCATCCAGAAGCACGGCCTGGCGGTGTTTGGCGAACCCATTCCGGCGATGGGCACGCCGCTCTACACCGACGTGCGGCTGTACGCCGCTGCGGGCATCCCCGGCGTGATCTATGGCGCAGGGCCGCGCACCGTACTCGAATCCCACGCCAAGCGCACCGACGAGCGCCTGAGCCTGGAAGACCTGCGCCGCGCCACCAAGGTGATAGCCCGCACGCTGGCCGATCTATTGGCATAACCCCATACGCCTTTTGCATCGAGATAGGTAGTCTCCACCGCGACTACCCGCTATTGCTTGCGTTAGGCTTACATGGTCAAAAACACCAACGAGGACGACGAGCAACATGGCCCAAGACATTTCCCCCGCAGAAATGGCGCTGCGCGACGCAGCCCGCGAATACCACTGCACCCCCAGCAAGGGAAAAATATCGGTCAACGCGACCAAGCCGCTGTCTAACCAGCGCGACCTGTCGCTGGCCTACTCCCCCGGTGTCGCCTACCCTTGCCTGGACATCCAGCGCGACCCGTCCCTGGCATCCGAATACACCTCGCGCGGCAACCTGGTCGGCGTGATCACCAACGGCACGGCGGTGCTGGGCCTGGGCAATATCGGCCCGCTGGCCTCCAAGCCGGTGATGGAGGGCAAGGGCTGTTTGTTCAAAAAGTTCGCCGGTATCGACGTGTTTGACATCGAACTGGCCGAAAACGACCCCGACAAACTGGTGGACATCATTGCCGCGATGGAACCCACCCTGGGCGGTGTGAACCTGGAAGACATTAAAGCCCCCGAGTGCTTCTACATCGAGCAAAAGCTGCGCGAGCGCATGAACATCCCGGTGTTCCACGACGACCAGCACGGCACGGCCATCATCTCGTCGGCCGCCCTGCTTAACGGCCTGGAGCTGGTGGGCAAGAAGATCGAAGACGTGAAGGTGGCCGTGTCGGGTGCGGGTGCCGCAGCCATTGCCTGCCTGGACGTGATGGTCGGCCTGGGCGTGCAGCGCAAAAACATCTTCGCCTGCGACTCCAAGGGCATCATCTACCAGGGCCGCCCCGGTGGTTTTGATGCATCCAAAGAGCGCTACGCCCAAGACACCTCGGCCCGCACGCTGGCCGACGCGGTCAACAACGCCGACGTATTTTTGGGTTGCTCTGCCGCCGGTGTATTGACGGCCGAGATGGTCAAAACAATGGCCACCAGGCCCATCATCTTGGCGCTGGCCAACCCCGAGCCCGAAATCCGCCCCGAGCTGGCCAAGGCCGTGCGGCCCGACTGCATCATCGCCACCGGCCGCTCGGACTACCCGAACCAGGTCAACAACGTACTGTGTTTCCCGTACATCTTCCGGGGCGCACTCGACTGCGGCGCGACCAAGATCACCGAAGCCATGAAGCTGGCCTGCGTGCGCCAGATTGCCGATCTGGCCAAGGCCGACATCAGCGAAGAAGTGGCCGCCGCCTACTCCGGCAAAGAGCTGGTGTTTGGCAGCGAATACCTGATCCCCACGCCGTTCGACTCGCGCCTGATTCTGCGCATCGCCCCCGCCGTGGCCAAGGCCGCCGAAGAATCCGGCGTGGCCACCCGCCCGATCCAGGACTACGAGGCGTACCGCCAAAGCCTGATGCGCTTCGTCTACCAAACCGGCATGTTCATGCGCCCGGTGTTCAGCGCCGCCAAGGCCGTGCCCGCCAACGCCAAGCGCGTGGCCTATGCCGAAGGGGAAGACGAACGCGTGCTGCGCGCCGCCCAACTCGCGGTGGACGAAAACCTGGCCCACCCGATTTTGATCGGCCGCCCCGCCGTCATCGAAGCCCGCATCCTCAAAGCCGGCCTGCGCATCCGCGTCGGCGTGGATGTGGAAGTGGTGAACCCCGAGGACGATGCCCGCTTCCGCCAGTACTGGGAAACCTACCACCGCCTGATGGGGCGCCGTGGCGTGTCGCAAGACGTGGCCAAGGCGGCGGTGCGCCGCTCCAACACCACCATCGCCGCGCTGATGGTGCGTCTGGGCGATGCCGATGCCATGCTGTGCGGTCTGCTGGGCCGCTACGAGGTGCATTTGCAGCACATCAGCGACATCATCGGCCTGAAAAAAGGCGCCACGGGCTTTGCCGCCCTGAACGCGCTGATGCTAGAAAAGCACACCTTGTTCATCACCGATGCATTTGTGAACGAAGACCCGACTGCCGAGCAGCTGGCCAGCATCGCCGTGATGGCCGCCGAGGAGGTCGCCCGCTTCGGCCTGCCGCCCAAGGTGGCGTTTTTGTCGCACTCCAACTACGGCTCGTCGGACCGCCCCTCGGCCCGCAAAATGCGCGCCGCCCACGAACTGTTCAAGGCGATGGCCCCCGACATCGAATCCGACGGCGAACTACAAGGCGATGCCGCCCTGTCGCAGCCCATGCGCGAAGCCGCCCTGCTGGATGCCGAGACGAATTTGCACGGTGAAGCCAACCTGCTGGTCTGCCCCAACCTGGACGCAGCCAACATCTTGTTCAACGTGCTCAAGGTCACCGGAGGCAACGGCGTGACGGTCGGCCCCATCCTGCTGGGTGCGGCGGCCTCGGCGCACATCCTGACACCATCGGCCACCGTGCGCCGGGTGGTCAACATGACGGCATTGGCCGTGGCCAACGCCGCCACCTTGCACAAGTAAGCCAACCCAGCCCCGCAAAAAGCGCACTTTTACAGTGCGCTTTTTTGTTTGGGTGGCATCTTTATTGCTGTACCGTCTGGACACCCCTTTGGAGACTCCATGACAAAACGCGCCTTCCTGCACACCGCCCTCGCCAGCGCCGCCCTGCTACTGGCCGCTCCGGCCTTCGCCCAAAACACGCCCATCAAGTTCCAGCTCGACTGGCGCTTTGAAGGCCCGGCCGCGCTGTTCCTCACGCCCGCCGCCAAAGGCTATTTCAAGGATGCCAAGCTGGACGTGAGCATCGACGCAGGCAACGGCTCGGGCGGCGCGGTCACCCGCGTGGCATCCGGTGTGTACGACATGGGTTTTGCCGATTTGGCCGCCTTGATGGAATTCCACGCCAACAACCCCGACGCGCCCAACAAACCGGTGGCGGTAATGATGGTGTATGCCGACACCCCCGCCTCGGTGATGGTTTTAAAGAAATCCGGCATCAAAACCCCGGCCGACCTGAGCGGCAAAAAGATTGGCGCCCCGGTGTTCGACGCAGGCCGCCGCGCCTTCCCGATCTTCGCCAAGGCCAACGGCATCACCGGCGTGCAGTGGACCAGCATGGACCCGCCACTGCGCGAAACCATGCTGGTGCGTGGCGATGTGGATGCCATCACCGGCTTCACCTTTACCTCGCTGCTGAACCTGGAAGCCCGGGGCACCAAGGCCGAAGACGTGCTGGTCCTGCCCTACCCGCAGTTCGGCGTAAAGCTGTACGGCAACGCCATCATCGCCTCGCCCAAGCTGATCAAGGAGAACCCGGCCGCCGTCAAAGCCTTCTTGCAAGCGGTGGCCAAGGGCATGAAAGACGTGATCGCCAAGCCCGCCGCCGCCATTGAAGACGTCAAAGCCCGCGACGGCATCATCAACAGCGCCCTGGAATTGCGCCGCCTGCACATGGCCATCGACACCGCCATCAACACCCCTAACGCCCGCGCCGAAGGCTTTGGCCAGACCACGCCACCGCGCCTGTCGCTGATGGCCTCGCAGGTGTCCGACGCGTTTGCCACCAAAACCCGGGTGAATGCGGACGCGGTGTGGAACGGCAGCTTTTTGCCCTCGGCAGCCGAGTTGAACGTACTACCCGCCAAAAAGTAATTACTATTAATTTCATAGCTACTAGCGCAGGTGGTATATGCGCTAGCGGCCTATTTCTTATAAATTTGTGAACACAGCTCCTTTTGTAGATTTCCGTGATGTCTGGCTGGCCTACAACGACACACTGCTGGCGCAAAACCAGTTTGCGGTCGAGGCCATCGACCTGCAGGTGCAACAGGGCGAATTCATCGCCATCGTCGGCCCGTCGGGCTGCGGCAAGTCCACCTTCATGAAGCTGGCCACCGGTCTGAAGATGCCGTCCAAAGGCAGCATCCGCATCGACGGCCAGCCGGTGACCGGGCCGCTGAAGATATCCGGCATGGCCTTCCAGGCCCCGTCGCTACTGCCTTGGCGCACCACGGTAGACAACGTGCTGCTGCCGCTGGAGATCGTCGAACCCTACCGTAGCCAGTTCAAAACTAGGCGCAAAGAGTACGTGGAACGCGCCCGCCAGTTGCTGCAAAAAGTGGGGCTGGGCGGCTATGAAGACAAATTCCCCTGGCAGCTGTCGGGCGGCATGCAGCAGCGCGCCAGCATCTGCCGCGCCCTCATCCACGAGCCCAAGATGCTGCTGCTCGACGAGCCCTTTGGCGCGCTGGATGCCTTTACCCGCGAAGAGCTATGGTGCATCCTGCGCGACCTGTGGACCGAGCAGCGCTTCAATGTGATTCTGGTCACGCACGACCTGCGCGAGTCGGTGTTCTTGGCCGACACGGTCTACGTGATGGGCAAGAGCCCGGGCCGCTTCATGCACAAACAGCACATCACCCTGCCCCGCCCGCGCGACCTGGAGCTGACCTACACCCCAGAATTCAGCGACATCGTGCACGCCCTGCGCGGCCACATCGGCAACTTCCGAAAGGCCACGCCATGAACCCCAAAACCCTGCAACGCTGGTCCCCCTGGGTGCTGCTGGTGGCGATTCTGCTGCTGTGGCAGGGCATTTGCACCGCATTCAACGTGTCGGAATTCATCTTCCCCAGCCCCTGGCGCATCTGGACGCAACTGCTCGAATTCAAAGGCCCGATTGCCCTCCACGCCTGGCGCACCTACTGGGTGACGATGGCGGGCTTTGGGCTGGCGATTGTGGTGGGCGTACTGCTGGGTTTTGTGGTGGGCAGTTCGCGCCTGGCCTATGCCGCCATCTACCCGCTGATGACGGCCTTCAACGCCCTGCCCAAGGCGGCGTTTGTGCCGATTCTGGTGGTGTGGTTTGGCATCGGCACCGGCCCGGCCATCCTGACGGCGTTTTTGATCAGCTTCTTTCCCATCATGGTCAACATCGCCACCGGCCTGGCCACGCTGGAGCCCGAGCTGGAAGACGTGCTGCGCGTGCTGGGCGCCAAGCGCTGGGACGTGCTCACCAAGGTCGGCCTGCCGCGCTCCATGCCCTACTTTTTCGGTTCGCTCAAGGTGGCCATCACCCTGGCCTTTGTGGGCACCACGGTGTCGGAAATGACCGCTGCCAACGAAGGCATTGGCTACCTGCTGATCTCGGCCGGCTCCAGCATGCAGATGGGCCTGGCCTTTGCCGGGCTGATGGTGGTGGGCGCGATGGCGATGGTGATGTACGAGCTGTTCAGCTATATCGAGCGGCACACCACCGGCTGGGCGCACCGCAGTTCGCAAGGCGACTGAAAAGTGTGACTAGGTAGTATCAGACTAAACCACTGCGTATTGATTTTGATCAAAGCAGTGTTTGGAAGGCTTGCGTATGCTCCAGCCACCGTTACTTTTGACGGAGGCAGTCCGCCGCTATTCCCGCCCGGGAACATCGGCAGGAGATACCCAAATGACCCACCCACGACGCGTTTTTCTCATGGCCATCGCGGCCACCGGTACAACCCTTGCCACCCTCAGCACCGGCGCACGCGCCCAGGCCAAGGTCGATGAAAAAGACCCCCAGGCCGCCGCCCTCGGCTACGCCGCCGACACCACCAAGGTAGATGCCAAAAAGTACCCCAAACACGCCGCCGCCCAGCTGTGCAGCAACTGCGCGCTGTACCAGGGCAAACCGGCCGATGCCGCCGGTGGCTGCCCGCTGTTTGCAGGCAAACAGGTAGCAGCCAAGGGCTGGTGCAGCGCCTGGGCCAAGAAGGCCTGATGCCTCTCACAGGTTTCAAAGGCAACAAGCAGTCCCTGCCCAGCAAGCCCTGCGTGGCCTGTGGCAGGGCCATGGCCTGGCGCAAAAGCTGGGCCAAAAACTGGGCCGAGGTGAAGTACTGCTCGGATGCCTGTAGAAAGAACAAGAATGCTTAGAAACCTGGTCATCGTGCTGGGCGACCAGCTCGACATGCAATCAAGCGCCTTCGACGGGTTTGACCCCGCCCAAGATGCCGTGTGGATGGCCGAGGTGGCCGAGGAGTCCACCCACATCTGGTCCAGCAAACAGCGCATCGCCCTGTTTCTGGCCGCCATGCGCCACTTTGCCAAAGGCCTGCGGGACGCGGGCTACCCCCTGCACTACACCCGCTTGGACCAGCCCGGCAACCGAGGCAGCTTGGCAAGCGAACTGCATTTTGCTATTAAAAATCTAGCTACTCACGCCCTAGTCATAAGCGGTGCAGGTGATTTCCGTGTGTATAAATCCATCCAGGCCGTAGCCCAACAGGGCGGTGTGCCGCTGGACGTGCGCGAAGACCGCCACTTTTTTGCCACCGTGCGCCAGTTTGCCGACCACGCCCAGGGCCGCAAATCGCTGCGCATGGAGTATTTCTACCGCGAAATGCGCCGCCGCCA
The DNA here is from genome assembly GCF_056521445.1 of Rhodoferax sp. LB1P47. Lineage (NCBI taxonomy): Bacteria > Pseudomonadati > Pseudomonadota > Betaproteobacteria > Burkholderiales > Comamonadaceae > Rhodoferax > Rhodoferax sp. LB1P47. The sequence goes on from NZ_JBWMAU010000001.1 coordinate 95,918, forward strand.
CGGCGTGCTGATGGAGGGCGACCAGCCCACCGGCGGCCAGTGGAACTTCGATGCCGAGAACCGCGAAGCCTTTGGCAAAACCGGCCCCGGCTCGGTGCCCGCCCGCACCACCTTCGCACCCGATACCACCACGCAAGAGGTGATCGACCTGGTCAACACCCGCTTCGCCAGCCACCCCGGCACGCTGCACAGCTTTGCCTGGCCCGTCACCCGCGCGCAGGCGCTGCAATCGCTGGATGCGTTCATCGCAGAGCGTCTGCCGCTGTTTGGCCGCTACCAAGATGCCCTGTGGCCGGGCGAGGCCTGGCTGTACCACTCGCACCTGGCAGCGGCGCTGAACCTCAAACTGCTGAACCCGCGCGAGGTGGTGGCCGCTGCCGAGGCCGCCTACCACGCCGGTGCCGCGCCGCTGGCCTGCGTAGAAGGCTTCATCCGCCAGATTCTGGGCTGGCGAGAATACGTGCGCGGCATCTACTGGACGCAGATGCCCGCCTACGCCGACCGCAACGCCCTCAACGCCCAAGAGCCCCTGCCCGCCTGGTACTGGACCGGCCAGACCGACATGGCCTGCCTGCGCGATGCCATCGGGCAAACCCTGGCCCACGGCTACAGCCACCACATCCAGCGCCTCATGGTGACCGGCCTGTTCGCCCTGCTGCTGGGCGTGCAGCCGCAGCAGGTGCACGCCTGGTACTTGTCGGTCTACGTAGATGCCGTGGAATGGGTGGAGCTGCCCAACACCCTCGGCATGGCCATGTACGCCGACGGTGGCCTGATGGCCAGCAAGCCCTACATCGCCACCGGCAAATACATCGAGCGCATGGGCAGCAAGCAGCACTGCGCCAGTTGCCGCTACGACCCGGCCCTGCGCGAAGGCGAGCGCGCCTGCCCCTTCACCACGCTGTACTGGGACTTTCTGGCGCGGCACGAAAAGATGCTCACCGCCAACCCGCGCATGTCCTTGCAGGTCCGCAATTTAGCCCGCCTGAGCGACGCACAAAAGCAGGCCGTGGCCGAGCGCGCCGCCGCCATCCGCAGCGGTGCCGTAGGAGCCAGCACATGAGTTTCGAACCTACCCTGGCAGCGGCACAGGCCCGCATCAAAGCAGTCCGCCCCGCCGACTACGCCCGCAGCCGCAATGCCATCGAAGGGGCGGTCACCGGCCTGTCGCCCTACATTACCCACGGCTTTGTCACCTTGCCCGAAGTATTGGCGGGCGTGGCGGCGCAGCACCGGCTGGACGTGGGGCACAAGTTCGTCTTCGAGCTGGGCTGGCGCGAATACTTTCGCCATGTCTGGCAGCACCTAGGCAATGGCATCTTGCAGTCGCTGCACGAAGGGCTGCTGCCCAAGGCTGCCTACGCGCCCGAGATGCCCGCAGACATCCGCCAGGCCCGCACCGGCATCCCCGCCATCGACACCGCCGTGCGCAAGCTCTACGCCACCGGCTACTTACACAACCACGCCCGCATGTGGCTGGCTAGCTACGTGGTGCACATCCGCAAAGTGCATTGGCGGGCCGGGGCCGACTGGATGCTGGCCCACCTGCTCGACGGCGACCTGGCCAGCAACCACCTGAGCTGGCAATGGGTGGCGGGCACCGGCAGCAGCAAACCCTATCTATTCAATGCCGAAAACGTCGCCCAGTACGCCCCGCCCGACTGGCACAGCCCCGGCAGCGTGATCGACACCAGCTACGCCGCGCTGGATGCCATCGCCCGCAACCCGCATGCGTTGGCAGAACCGTCTGAAACCGAAGGCGTGGACGAGCCCGCTGTGTCCTCCATCCCGCCACACGCCACCGCCCCCGATGCCGCGCGGGTCGCTGGCCGCGACGTGTGGCTGGTCCACCCCTGGGCGCTACGCCTGCCGCCGGACCTGCCCGCCGAAACGCTGTGCATCGGCATCTACCACTCTGATTTTCATAGCATCTGGCCCTGGAGCGATAAGCGCTGGGGCTTTGTGGGAGCCCGCATGGCAAAGATGACCGCTGCGCAGTGGCACGCCGACACGGCCACGCTGCAACAGGCCCTGCGCGGTGCGCGTTCGGTGCGCACCGTGGCCGACCCGCACCTCGACCTCAGCGCCCTGGCCCAGGTCCAGCCCGCCCCCTATTTGTTTGCCGAAGTCGCCCGCCCCTGCACCTCGTTCTCGCAATGGTGGACGCGCACCACGCGCGGTGTCAGCCAGTTGCACGACTTGCCCGGACTGGCCAGCCTGTCGGCAGGCCCTTTGTTTGATACCACTCCAGAAAGCACTCACCATGACAACCACATCCCCCCAGATCGCCCTGGTGACCGGCGCACGCGGTGGCATAGGCCGTGAAGTCGTCTCCCAGTTGCGCCTGGCAGGCCACCGCGTAGCCGCAGTAGGCCGCGATGCCACCAGTCTGGCCGAAGTGGCCGCAGATGCCCATATCGCCGCCGACACCACCACGCCCGAAGGCGCTGCCGAGGCCATCTCCGCCTGCATCGCCCAGCTCGGCGGCCCGCCCACCCTGCTGGCCCACTGCGTCGGCAGCACGCTGATTGCGCCCCTGCACCGCAGCACGGCGGCCCAATACCGCGAAGTCATGCGCATCAACCTGGACAGCGCCTTCTTCATGCTGCAAGCCTGGGTGGAAGCCCTGCGCGTGGCCAAGCTGCAAGGCGCGGCCGTACTCGCCTCCAGCGTGGTGTCGCGCATCGGCGTGGCCAACCACGAGGCGATAGCGGCAGCCAAAGGCGGCATCGAAGCCCTGGCCCGCAGTGCAGCAGCCACCTACGCCCCGCTGGGCCTGCGCGTCAACGTGGTCGCCCCCGGCATGACCGACACCCCCATGACCGCCGGCATGCTGCGCATGGACGCGATGCGCGAAGGCGCGGGCAAGCAATACCCCTTGGGTGGGGTGCAAACCGCTGCGCAGGTTGCCGACGCGATGACGTGGTTGCTAAGCGACGGCGCAGCGCGGATTACCGGGCAGGTGATTGCGGTGGATGGTGGGTTTACGACTGTGCGGCCGCTGGTGAAGTAGGCGCGGCTGCTGGCGGGGATTGCTATTCAATAGATAGCTGCTCTCGCTTATGGAATGGGCGGCAGGGGCACTTTTCGCTTAGCTCATTAGGCGAACGGTATGCGTACCGACAGCGTCATGATGCGCACACCGCAAGTACCACGGAGGTCCATGCGCATCTTCGCCACCCTCGCCCTCCTAGCTCTGTCCAACAACCTGCACGCCCAGGTCTACCGCTGTGGCAACACCTACAGCAGTACCCCCTGCGCGGGTGGTCGGTCTGTGGACACGTCGCCCGCCATCAGCGCGCAGGGCGGCGCTTCGGGGACGACGACGCTGTACCTGTGCCAAAGCTATGGCGGCGGGCAGTTCTGGGCACTGGAGCATTGCAGTCAACGCAGTGCCCTGGTCGAGCGCATGGAATCCGTGCCCTCGGGGGTGCCGTTTGACCAGCAAGTGCAACTGGCCCAGGGCCAACGCGCCAGAAGTGCAGCTTTGGCATCCCCACCCGTGCAAGCCACACGCGTGGAGTCCAACACGCCGAGCCAGCCATCCCAGTGCGCTGCTCTGGATGCGCGCATCCGCTACCTGGACCAACTGGCGCGCTCCGGCGGGAACGCACAATATATGGACTGGATTGCCAACGAACGTAAGCAATCGCGCGACCAGCAATTCCGGATGCGTTGCTGAAGGTTTGCGCCGCAGCTCAATCGTCCACTGGAGAGATAGCCTTAATTGCGGGCCACGAAATGGTCCCCCGCCCCCCGAGGCAGGCGCAGCGTGTCCAGCAGCCCCGCCAACGCCACCATAGCTGCCACCACAAAAGCCACTTTGTATTCCACCGCCACCACATCCACGTGGCCCACCAGCCCCTCGCCCAAACGGATCGCCATAGCGCCCAAGGTGATACCCGCCGCCATGCTGACCTGCGAGATCACGTTGAACAGGCCATTGGCATCGCCCATCTGCCGCTCGGGCACGTCGGCAAAGGCGATGGTGCCCAGGCTGGTGAACTGCATCGAGCGCGTCATGCCGCTGATGAACAGCATGGGCACCAGCACGACGGCGGGCGTGGCGGGGCCCACCAGCGCCCAGGCCGCCAGACACAGCGCGGCCAGCAGGCCGTTCCACAGCATCACCGGGCGGTAGCCAAAGCGCCGCAGTATCGGCGTGGTCACGGTCTTCATGGCCAGGTTGCCTGCAAACATCACCAGCAGCCACAGGCCCGAATGCAAGGCATCCAGCCCCAGGCCGAGCGGGAACATCAGCGGCAGCAAAAACGGCAGGCTGCTAATGCCCATGCGCGAGAGGGAGCCGCCGACCATCGCCGCCCGAAAGGTGGGGATGCGCATCGGCGCCAGGTCCAGCATCGGGCTGGCCGCGCGGTGGAAATGCCGCACGGCAGCGGCCAGCATCAGCGCGCCGCCCACACACGCCAACAGGTTGGCGGCATCGACCGCATTGCTCAGCTGCTCCAGCCCGCCCAGCAGAGCAAACATGCCACCGCCGCACAACACAAAGCCGGTCCAGTCAAAGGGTTTGCGGGCCTCGGGCTCCATCTTCGGGATCAGCCACAGCGCCAGTCCAAAGGCCACCAACCCCAACGGCACGTTGAGGAAAAATATCCAGTGCCAACTGGCGTGGCTGACGATAAAGCCGCCCAGCGGCGGCGCAAGCACCGGGGCCACCAGCGCGGGCCAGACCAGGTTGGACATGGCCGCCATGCGCCCTGCCTGGGGCGTGTGGCGCAACACCAGCAAGCGCCCCACGGGCACCATCAGCGCGCCGCTGGCCCCTTGCAGCACCCGCAGGGCGATGAAGGTGTGCAGGTCCGTTACCAGCCCGCAGGCCACCGAGGTGAGCGTGAAACCGGCGATGGCGCAGGCAAACACATTGCGCGGGCCGAGCCGGTTGGCGATCCAGCCGCTCACGGGAATGAATACGCCCAGCGCCAGCAGGTAGGCGCTCATCGCTACGTTGAGCTGCACAGCCTGCACCCCGAACGATCTGGCCATGTCGGGCATGGCGGTGGCGATGATGTTGCCGTCCAGCACCTCCATGAACATCGCGCCGGTGACCAGAAAAGTCACCCAGCGCAGGCGTGCGCCTTCTAACTTGCCCATTCCCATGTTCCTTTATGGCAAAGCCACCCCCTGGCAGCCGCGCCAAGCATGGTAACGGGACTAGGTCACCGCCGAATTAGCTATATTTTTTATAGCTATTCTCGCTTATCAAATAAGCGCCAGAGCCACTTTTTATATAAATTTATCCCAAGCGCTGGCGCGTGCCTGCGGCCACATCGCGCAGCCACGGGTGCTGCTGCCAGTGCTGCGCGGCAAAGGCCTGGATCTGCGGCTGGTAGGTGAGCGACAGGCCGATCACATCCAGCCCTTCCAGAAACATCTGGCGGTGCCGGTCACTCAGGGTGAAGGCAGCGTCCACGCTGGCGCTGCGCACCCGCATGGCCTGCACGTCGATCTGCACCGTGCCGTGCTGGTCGGCATCCCGCGCCAACGCGTCGATTTGCGCCTGCGGCAGCATGGCCAGCAGCAGGCGGTTGTTCATGGCGTTGGAGTAAAAAATTTCGCCAAAGCTGGGCGCAACCACCGCCTGGATGCCGTACTGCTGCAGCCCCCACACGGCGTGCTCGCGGCTGGAGCCGCAGCCGAAATTGGCCCCGGCCACCAGCACCCGGGTGGAGGCGTAGGCGGGCTGGTTCAGCACGCAGTCGGGGCGCGGCTGGCCCTGGCCGTCAAAGCGCAGGTCGTACAGCAGGCCCTGGGCCAGGCCGGATTTGTCGATGCCGTGCAGAAACTGCTTGGGCATGATCTGGTCGGTGTCGAGGTTTTCGGTGCGGATGGCGGCCATGCGGCCTTCGATCAGATTGGACTCAAGCATGGTGCAGCTCCAGGGTGCGGACATCGGTGATGCAGCCGGTGACGGCGGCGGCGGCGGCCATGGCCGGGCCCATCAAATGGGTGATGGCGCCGCGCCCCTGGCGGCCCTCGAAGTTGCGGTTGGTGGTGGACGCGCAGCGCACGCCGGGTGCCAGCAGGTCGCCGTTCATCGCCAGGCACATCGAGCAGCCGGGTTGCCGCCACTCGAAGCCCGCGTCCAGCAGCAACTGGGCAATGCCTTCGCGCTCGGCCTGCTGTTTGACCGCACCCGAGCCCGGCACCACCATGGCCCGCACGCCCGCAGCCACATGCCGCCCGCGCACCACGGCGGCCACGGCGCGCAGGTCCTCGATGCGGGCGTTGGTGCAGGAGCCAATGAACACGTGCTGCACCGGCGTACCCGCAATGGCCGCGCCCGCCACCAGCCCGGTGTAGCGCAGGGCCTGCTCGGTGCTGCGGCGCACCGGGCCTTCGGGCTGGGCCTCGGGCCGGGGCACGCAGCCGTCGATCGCCACCACCTGGTCAGGGCTGGTACCCCAGGTGACGTGCGGGGCCACGCTGCGGGCATCGAAACAGTGCTCCACGGCAAACACCGCGCCGGGGTCGCTGTGCAGCGTGGCCCAGTGGGCCAAAGCCGCCTCTTGCACTGCGCCCTGGATATCCGGGGCGCGGGCCAGCACGTAGGCGATAGCCGTGGCATCGGGCGCAATCAAAGCGCCGCGTGCGCCCGCCTCCACCGCCATATTGCACAGGGTGAAGCGCGCCTCGACCGACAAGGCGGCGATGGCGCTGCCGCAAAACTCGACCACAAAGCCGCGCGCGCCCTGGGCACCGATCTGGCCAATCACCATCAGAATCAAATCCTTGGCCGTGGTGCCCGGTGGCAACTGGCCGTCGATGCGGATGCGCATGTCTTGCGCCAACCGGTACACCAGGGTTTGGGTGGCCAGCACGTGCTCCACCTCGGAGGTGCCAATGCCAAAGCCCAGCGCCCCCAGCGCGCCGTAGGTGGTGGTGTGGCTGTCGCCACACAAAATCACCATGCCGGGCCGCACCATGCCGTGTTCGGGGGCAATTACATGCTCGATGCCTTGCAGCGCGTCGTTGGTGTCGAACAGCGGAATGCCGTAGCGCACGCAATTGCGCTGCAAGTTGCTGGCTTGCAGGGCTGGGGCGGCATCGGCAATCACCCGCCAAGACGTCGGCGTGGTGGGAATCACATGGCTGACCACCGCCACGTTTTGCCCCGGCATGGGCACGCCACGGCCTTGCTCTTGCAAACCGGCAAAGGCCTGCGGGCTGGTGTATTCGTTCATCAGGTGCAGGTCGCAAAACAGCAGCACGTTTTGCGCGTCCAGCACCGCCACGGTGTGGCTGGCGACGAGTTTTTGGTACAGGGTGCGGGCCGTCATAGCGTGGCTCCGGCCAAGAACGGCAGCACCTTGGCCAGCAGGGCCTCGGGCGCTTCTTCGGCGATGTAGTGGCCACAGGGCAGCGGCTCGCCGCGCACGTCATCGGCCACGCGCTGCCATTCGGCCAGCGGCTGGAAGCAGCGGTGCACCACGCCCTGCGCGCCCCACAGCGCCAGCAGCGGCATGGGCAGACGCAGCCCGGCGGCCACATCGGCGCGGTCGTGTTCCAGGTCGATGCTGGCGGCGGCGCGGTAGTCTTCGCACAGGCCGTGGGCCGCGCCCGGCAGGGCCAGGGCGCGGGTGTAGGCGGCCAGCGCACGCGGGTCAAACGGGGCCAGCCCCGCGCTGCGGCTGCCCATCACATCGCGGATATAGGCGACGGGGTCGGCCTGGATCAGGCGCTCGGGCAGCGGCGCGGGCTGGATCAAAAAGAACCAGTGCCAGTAGGCCCGGGCAAAGGCCTCGGTGGTTTGCGCGTACATGGCCAGGGTGGGCGCAATGTCCAGCAGCGCCAGGCGCTGCACGGCTTGCGGGTGGTCGGCGGCCAGGCGGTGCGCCACGCGTGCGCCCCGGTCGTGCGCCAGCACATCGAACCGAGCATGGCCCAGCGACTGCATCACCCGCAGCATGTCCTGCGCCATCACGCGCTTGCTGTAGTTGCCGTGGTCGGCATCGCCCACCGGCTTGGACGAATCTCCATAGCCACGCAAATCGCACAGCACCAGGCTGAACTGCGCCGCCAGCACCGGCACCACCTTGTGCCAGATGGCATGGGTCTGCGGGTGGCCGTGCAGCAGCAACAGCGGCGGGCCGTTGCCGCCCACCAGAGTGTGGATGTGGATACCGGTGTCGGTGGGCACGGCGTGCTGGGTAAAGCCTTGGAACAGTGGCTGCATGGTGTGGTCTTCAGTCGTGTGGAACTTGGGGCTATGCTACGCATGAACCTGTAAAACACAATATGTGCAAATTTACTTCTTACAGTCTTAAAAGTTAACAATCACCATGGATGGATTTTCCGATCTGGCGTTTTTTGTGCTGCTGACCCAGCAGCCCAGCCTGGCGGCGGCGGCGCAGCAGCTGGGCATCACGCCGCCCGCTGTCAGCAAGCGGTTGGCAGCGCTGGAGCGGCGCCTGGGCGTGCGCCTGCTAAACCGCACCACGCGGCGCACCAGTCTCACGCCCGAGGGCGAAACCTATCTGCTGGAGGGCACGCGGGTGCTGGAAGCGCTGAGGGCCCTGGAGCGCAATGTGAGCGGCAGCCGCGCCACGCCGCAGGGCACCGTGCGCATGGGGGCCACCCTGGGCTTTGGCCGCCAGCACCTGGTGCCTGCGCTGTCGCAATTCGCCCGCAGCTTCCCCGAGGTGGAGGTACAACTGCACCTGACAGCCCAGCCGCTGCACCTGGTGGAGCAGGGCCTGGACCTGCTGGTGCGCTTTGGCGAGCTGCCCGATGCGCGCCTGACGGCCCGGCTGCTGGCCCACAACCGCCGCCTGCTGTGCGCCGCCCCGGCCTATTTGCAACGCGCGGGCACCCCCGCCACGCCGCGTGAGCTGGCCCAGCACGCCTGCCTGTTCATCCGCGAAGGTAACGAGATTTTTGGCACCTGGCATTTGTCCAACGGCACGCGCAGCGAGAGCGTAAAAGTGCGCGGCCCGCTGTCGACCAACGACGGGGCCTCGGCGCTGGCCTGGGCGCTGGACGGGCACGGCATTGTGGTGCGCTCGCAGTGGGAGGCGGCGGCTCTGCTGCGTGCGGGCCAGTTGCAAGCCGTGCTGCCCGGCTGGAGCCCGCCCGCCGCCGACATCTTTCTGGTGTTCCAGGCCCAGCCCAACCTGCCCGCCAAAACCCGGGCGCTGGTGGACTTTTTGCGGGACCAGTTTGCCCCCTACCGTGCCCAGGGCGATGCAGCGCTGGGGCCGTGGTGACGACTTAAAATTTTAGCCAAAATGGCCTTTAGCGCAATGGATACCTGCGGCTATAGCTATATTAATAATAGCAATTAATCCGCAAACAAGTCCCTCTGCGGCGAGGGCGGCAGCACACGTGCAGGCTTGCTGCGGGCCATGCCGGTGCGCGGCAACCCGGCCTTGCGCGAGCCGTGCTGGTGCTGGATCGCATCCGCTTCGGTGCGTGATGCAGCCGTGCCGCGCAGGCCATACAGCCGCTCTTTGGCCGCCTTGACCGCCACCGCATCGTCCACGATGGGCGCGGGGTAGTCCTGGCCGATGACACAGCCCACCGCGCGCTGCTGCGCCGCGCCCATGCGCCACGGCGTGGCCAGCAGAGACAAGGGCACATTGGCCAGCTCGGGCACCCAGCGGCGGATGAATACGCCTGCCGGGTCGTGGTCTTGCGCCTGTTTGGTGGGCGAGTAGATGCGCAGGGTGTTGATGCCGGTGGTGCCGCTTTGCATCTGCATCTGGCTCCAGTGGATGCCGGGCTCGAAGTCCAGAAACTGCCGCGCCAAAAACAGCCCCGTGGCCCGCCAGTGCAGCCACAGGTGGTAGGAAGCAAACGACACCAGCATGGCGCGCATCCGAAAGTTCAACCAGCCGGTGGCGCGCAGGCTGCGCATGCAGGCATCGACCATGGGGTAGCCGGTTTGGCCCGCGCACCAGGCATCGAAACGGGCTGCATTGAAGTCGTTCTCGCGCAGGCCATCGCAGACGCGGGCGAAGTTTTGGAACTCGATGCGCGGCGCGTCTTCCAGTTTTTGCATGAAATGGCAGTGCCAGTGCAGCCGCCCCGAGAAGCCGCGCAAAGCCGCCACCCAGTGGCGAACGTCGGGGTCGCCCGCGCCTTTGATCTGCGCAATGCGTGCCTCGGTGGCCTGGTGAACCTGCCGCACCGACAGCGTGCCAAACGCCAAGTGGGGGCTAAGGCGGCTACAGCCGTCTTCGGCCGTCAAGGGGCTGGACAGCGACTGCCGGTAGTCGCCGCCGCGCAAATGTAAAAAGCTGTGCAAGGTGGCGTGCGCCGCGCCCTCGCCTGCGGCTTGTATTTGGCGGTTGTGGGGCGCACAGCCCAACTGGGCCAGCGTAGGCAAATCCGGCATGGCTGCCCGCGCACCGGCCCAGCCCGCAGGCATCACCACCTGCGGTGTCGCCATGCGCTGCTGCCAGCGCGCCGCCCAGCCGTTGCGCGAACGCAGGCGGCGGATCACGCCGGTGTGGGCAAATTCCCGCCACTGCACGCCGTGCGCGCGGCACCAGTCGGCTACCGCCAGATCCCGCGCATAGGTCCAGCCGGAGCCGGTTTCTTCGTGGCTCAGCAGGTGCTGGAAGCCATAGCTTTGTTGGAGTTCAGTGAACACCGACAGCACCGACCCCACCCGTACCAGCAGCGGCAGGCCGCGCGCCGCAAGCGCCAAACGCAGCTCGGCCAGGCAGGCCAAAGTGAACGCTACATGCTGGGCATCGCACTCGGCGCTGGCTAGCCATTCGGGCTCGACCACATACACCGCCAAAGCCGCGCCGGGCAAGCCTGCAGCCGTCGCCAGCGGCGCATGGTCGCAACTGCGCAAATCCTTTTTTAACCAAACAACAACGTTCATGCCCAGACTGTCGCCGATTTAGGGGTAGGGGTGTGCCAGTGGGGTATTTCGAAAAGTGGAACCAAATCGGCGGGGTCAGCGCGGCGGGCAATTCAAGTAGAGTCGGCGCTTTGCGGCAATCCATTGTCCATTTCTCGCCATGAACAGATTACAAGCCGAATTGCGTCGCCTATACCTCTCAAGCAACGCAAAGGGCGACGATGCTAATTCTGAAGAATCCGGCTTGATCAACCCCGACGGCGGTGTACGCGCGATGGTCTTGGAACTTGCCCGGCCCGCCGACTGGAATGCGCTGTCGGCGCTGTGGCAAGGGGTGCAGGTCGATCTGGAGTTACCCGCTCCGGCCATTGCCGTATCGGGCATCGATGGTTTTCAGCTTTGGTTCTCTCTGTCGGAGCCCGTGCCCGCAGCGCAAGCCAGCAGTTTTCTGGAGTCGCTGCGCCTGCGGTATCTGGGCCATATTGCGCCCAAACGTATCGATATGAAGCCGTCCTTGGGTGCATTGCCCCAAGAGCCTATCCAACACGCCAAGGTGGTGCCAGCTCTCAGAGAAGTTACAGGCCAATGGTCGGCCTTCATCGCACCTGATCTGGCCGCAGTGTTCTCCGAGGAACCCTGGCTCGACGTATGCCCTAGCCCAGATGCCCAAGCCGAAGTGCTATCGCGCCTGAAAAGCACCAAGCCCGCTGACTTTCAAATGGCTTTGGACCGGCTCAACACTGCCGCCAAACCCGCTACACCGCACCCCGCACCGCCCACAACCGAAAGGGCTGGCAGCACCCGCACCGCGCAAAAAACCGGCGAAGTACGTGCGGAAAGTAGCCAGGACCCAAAACGCTTTTTGCTGGATGTGATGGGTGACCCGGCCCTGGAAATGCACCTGCGCATTGAAGCCGCGCGGGCGCTGTTGCCGTATTTTGAAATCCAGCGAAGCACTGCAAGCATGGCAAATCCGCAACCACAATCGGCTTAAAGTTTATTTCTTCAGGTGAGTTAAACCCATCGCGTTATACACACCGCACCCAAAACGACTTTGTGGCACGACCAATATTTGGTTCTTCAGGCTGCCTTGAGCGGGCAACCTGTTTGATGGTGTGCCATAGCGCTAAATCAGTTCACAGGATTTTTGATCCAGCTGGAGATTGAATCCACTGCCTCCTTCTCCATGCCAATATACCCATGCCAGTGCTGCGCAGCGCACACGTCTCCAGTGGGGTTCGCCCCGCCATCAACAAAGATCAATTTCTTGATTGGAACGTTACTGAGTCCTTTGATGATCGCAGGCACCTCGTCTGGTCGGCAGTGGATGCAAGCATCCTTGCTGTGGTGAAACACCAGCACCGGAACCTTGATCGCGGCCAAATCCTGCTTAGGCACCGCGCCTGGCTTCTTGAAGTTGACTATGCTGGAAGTCAGCACCAACCCGGCAATGCCACTCTGCGCGGAAATGGCGGTCGCCGTGGCAGAGATCGTGCCCCTGCTAGTACCAACAATCCAAACCGGCGCGGCGCTCTGGGTCTTCAAGAAGTCCAGCACGGCGCGCACATCGGACATGTGCGTGTCGCTAACCCGATCGCCGAAGTCTAGGTCTTCCGAATCACTGGGTCGGCCAAAAATCGCCACGTTGAACCCGTTGGCCATCCAGTAGGAAACCGTGCGCACCAGAAAGTTGTTGCCGGTCGCATTGCCGTTTTCAACCTTGCCAAAGCCACCACCACCGCCTGGAAACAAGAAGACGGTGGCTTTTGCGCCCTGCACAGGCTCCCAAAATAGTGTGGTTTTCACATCTGGCCGGGTAGGCACCTTGAACAACGTGCCTTCGGCGTGAACCGTTTGCCCAACCAGGACCAGCAACAAAGCCATAGCCCAACGGCAAAAAAAAGTCCGGTTCATAGGTGCTTTCAAGCGAGGGACAAAGCCCGGTTCATGGCGGTACGCAGCGCCATTGCAGCAGCATCAACAACTCAACCGCCACCAGCACACACCACGTGATGGCATAGGCCTTTCCATGGCCGAAAGCCTTGGTGTGGCCGAACAGGTACACGGGAAACTTCTCCGGTGCAACGATACCTAGCGCCACGGTGATGTGGCCCTGCTGTTGCAGCCGGAAGTGGTCGATGCGCATGAAAACATATTGATGACGCCAACTCCAGAATGACCAGCACAGCCAGTAGCTGGATGCACCGTCTTGGCGAATAAGACCGGCCCGTTTGAAGTTGGCATATGCGCGCCTAACTGGTTAATTCAAAGTCAACACTTTGTGAATTGAGTGACTTATTAACCGCTTCCGCCATTGGTAGAAACAATGGTAGGAACAATAAAAAAGCGCCCCGAAAGGCGCTTGTTTATTTGGTTCTTGGAGGAGACGGAGGGATTCGAACCCTCGATGGAATTTTAAGTCCCATACTCCCTTAGCAGGGGAGCACCTTCGGCCACTCGGTCACGTCTCCAAGACCAATATTATCGCACGACTTTGGGTGGTTTTTTAGGCCACGGGCTGGTCAAGTTCAAAAGCTTTGTGCAACGCGCGCACAGCCAGTTCCATGTACTTCTCGTCGATTACCACCGAGGTCTTGATTTCGCTGGTGGAGATCATCTGGATGTTGATGCCCTCTTCCGACAGACAGCGGAACATCTTGCAGGCCACGCCCACATGGCTGCGCATGCCGATGCCGACGATGCTGACCTTGCAGATCTTGGCGTCGCCGATGATCTCAGACGCACCCAGCGTGGGCAGCACTTGCTCTTTCAGCAGATCGACCGTCTTGGCGAAGTCGTTGCGGTGCACGGTGAAGCTGAAGTCGGTTTTGCCGTCTTTGCTGACGTTTTGGATGATCACATCGACTTCGATGTTGGCATCGGCCACGGCACCCAAGATTTGGTAGGCGATACCGGGGGTGTCGGGCACGCCCAGCACGGAGACCTTGGCTTCGTCGCGGTTGAATGCGATGCCCGAGACAATGGCTTGTTCCATATTTTCGTCTTCTTCAAAAGTAATCAGGGTGCCAGATTTGGCTTCAATCTCGATGTCAATATCCCAGGGCGTAAAGCTGGACAAGACGCGCAGCGGCACCTTGTATTTGCCCGCAAATTCGACCGAGCGAATTTGCAGCACTTTGGAGCCCATAGAGGCCATCTCCAGCATTTCTTCAAAGCCCACGGTGTGCAGGCGGCGCGCTTCGGGCACGACGCGCGGGTCGGTGGTGTAGATGCCGTCCACGTCGGTGTAGATCAGGCATTCGGCAGCCTTCATGGCAGCGGCTACGGCCACGGCCGAGGTGTCGCTACCGCCACGGCCCAGCGTGGTGATGTTGCCCGCCTCGTCCACGCCCTGGAAACCGGTGACGATGACGACCTTGCCGGCCGCCAGATCGACGCGCACTTTGTGGTCGTCGATGGATTCAATCCGGGCCTTGGTGTGGGCGCTGTTGGTCAAAATAGGCACTTGCCAACCCGCGTAGCTGACCGACTCCATGCCCTCGCCTTGCAGCGCAATGGCCAGCAGGGCGACCGAGACTTGCTCGCCGGTGGAGGCCAGCATGTCGAGTTCGCGCTGGTAGGCGTCGGTGGTTTTGGCGGGTGCCAGCTCTTTGGCCAAGCCCAGCAGGCGGTTGGTTTCGCCGCTCATGGCGCTGGGGACCACCACCATCTGGTGGCCCGCGCGCGCCCATTTGGCGACGCGCTTGGCGACAAGGCGGATGCGCTCGGTGGAGCCCATCGACGTGCCGCCGTATTTGTGAACGATCAATGCCATGGAATGTAGAAGACGCTAGAAGTGGATGCCCAAAGGCATGAATTACAAGGGCTTTGGAAGCGCCGCAGAAACGGTACCCAAAGCCTTGGGATTGTACCAATCCAGCCACAGGCCCCGCCGTACCGCAAAGCCCGCACCGACCTTGATATGGATTGTGTGCCCGCGCGTGGTGCAGGCGGCGATTTGGCGTTGCAGCTCGTGCAGTTGCGCGGTGCTGGGTGTAGTGCGGTGGGTGCCGGTGAGCCAGTGGCGCAACACATTGGCTTGGCGGGCTAATGACAGGGTTTGCAAGGCAGCCATCACAGGCGGATCGCCCACGGCGGCCAGGTCTTGCACGGCCACTTCCGCCAGCACGGTTTGCGCCTGGGCGGCATGGGCGGCGCTGCGGGTAAAGGTGTCGCGAAACGCTGGAAACGCGGCCTCCAGCACCGGCAGCAGCTGGGCCCGGATGCGGTTACGGGTGAAGCGCTGGTCGGCATTCGTCGGGTCGGTCACGTAGGCCACGCCGCGTTGCGCCAGCCAGTCGCGGATGTGGTCGGCCCGCACGCCCAGCAGCGGGCGGTGGTAGTGGATGCCGTCGCGCATCCAACGTGACGGCATACAGGCTAACCCCGGCAGGCCCGCGCCCCGGCTCAGGGCCAGCAACAGGGTCTCCACCTGGTCATCGGCGTGCTGGGCCAATACTATCGTTTTGATAGCTACTTGCGCAGATGGAATATGCGCTAGAGCCTTAAAAGCCTTGTAACGTGCCTTGCGGGCCGCATCCTCCGGGCTCTCGCCGGGCGCGGGCTGGGCATGGACGCGCACCACCTGCAATGGCACCTGCAAGCCCGCACAAAAGGCTTCGCAATGCCGCACAAAATCGTCTGCCGCCGCCTGTAGGCCGTGGTGGATATGCACGGCCTGCACCTGGCCCGGCCAGCGCTCGGCACAGGCCAGCAGCAAGGCGGTGGAATCGGCACCGCCGCTGAACGCCACCGTGAATGGCAGCGTTGGCGCAAACGCCTGTATCGCATCAACCAGTGTGTGGGCCATCGTGCTTTAGTGGTCGGGCACCCGCCGCTCGATCTGCTGCTCTTGGTAGTAGCGGGTTTTTTCGACATACATGGCGCGGTCGGCCCGGATTAGCGTGGCTTCCAGCTGGTCGCTGGCGGTACAGGTGGCCATGCCGATGGCGATGCTGAGTTTGTGGCCGGTGTAGAACTGGTTGTTCAGCTCCAGAATCGAGTGGATGCGGTCGATGGTGGCCTGCGCCCCGCGCTCGTCGGTGCCGGGCAGCAGCATGGCGAATTCGTCACCGCCGGTACGGGCCGCGCAGGCCTGGGGAGCCGCCACCTTGCTGAACACCTCACCCGCGCGCCGCAGCAGCGCATCACCCGCCACATGGCCGTGCTCGTCGTTGACCTGTTTAAGGCCGTTCAGGTCCATCACCAGCACGCTCAGTGGCCACGGGCCTTTGCGCGACAGGCGGTTCAGCTCGTCCATGTAGAAGGCGCGGTTGCGCAACTGCGTCAGCGAATCGTGCTTGCCCAGGTATTCGAGGTAGGCTTCGGCCTTTTTGCGCGCGGTGATGTCCACCAGCGACACCAGCACCAGGTCCCAGTTGGCCAGGTAGCCGGGCAGTACGGCAAACTGCATGTGGATGTTGACCAAATCGCCGCTCAAACGGTAATTGACCACCTCGCGCATCAGCGTGGTCTTGCCCTGCCACAGCTCGATCAGCTGCTCGGCAAAAGAGTCGCGCATTTCGCCCTGGAACACATCGCCCAGTCGGGCCAACAGCTCGGCCTTGTTCTGGGCACCAAACATGGTCAGGGTTTGCTGGTTCACGTCGATGACACGGATTTCCTGCATGCAGCGCGACACAAATTCGGGGTGCACGTTGATGAAGGTGCGGAAATCTTCGATGCCGCGCATGCGCACTTCGTCGATCAGCCGCTTCACCGCGCTGAAGTCTTCCACCCACAGGGACACCGGGGAGTAGTCGAACAGGTTGCGCGCATGCTGTTCGCTGGCGGCCAGCAAGGTGGAGCTTTGCAATTCTGGAGTGATGTCTTGCAGGGAGATCATCACGCGGTCCCATCGGTCTTCGTGGCCTTGCAGCACGCGGGCCTGCACTTTGACATCCAGCCGGCGACCGTCCAGCGTGTAATTCACGGTTTGCACCGCAAAGCCCATCAACCCGTCCCACATCGGAATCATCTGCTGCGCCAGGTGGTCCAGCATGTCGCCACGAAACACCTGCGACAGATTGGCCAGCAAATGCGCTTGGCTGCTGGCCCCAAATAGTTCCAGCGTGCGCTGGTTGACCTCCAACACCTGCAAGGATGCGGCGCATTCGGCCAAACATTCGGGGTGCACGGCCATATGGGCGCGCAGATCGCTAACGCCCTCGGCACGCCAGCGATCGAACAGGTTTTTCAGTGCACTGAAGTCCTCTAGCCACAGGGAAACAGGGGCTAACGCGAACAATTGGGTGTAGTCGGCGGGGGATGAGATGGGGGACACGTTGATAAGCTCCATGCAGCTATTGTGCGGGGGGAGCCGCTTGCAAATAGAACGCCTGTGCACTTTGGGCAAAAAAAAACCAGGCCGCAGGGGCCTGGTTTTTTTAGAAGGTCAAAACCTTACGAATCAACGTGCGGGCTTGGGGGCCAGACGCTTCTTGGTGTCGCGGGGCACAAACACCTTGCCGCCGTTGCCAGCACCTACACCGGGCTTGCTGAAAGCAGGCTTGGAGAAGGCGGGACGGGGTGCATTGAAGTCACCACGCTCGGCACGGTCGCCACGGGGGGCAAAGTCGGCACGGGGAGCGAAATCACCACGCGGGGCGAAGTCAGCACGGGGGGCAAAGTCGCCACGTGGAGCACCACGGTCGCCACCAAAGCCGCCGCCGTTGTCACGGTTGCCTTGGAAGCCACCACCGGTACGGGCTGGGGGACGGCTGTTGCGGTCGTTGAAGCCGCTGGCGCCGCCGTAGCCGCCACCATTCGCACCGCCATCACGGCTACCGCCGAAGCCGCCACCGTCGCGCTGACCACCACGGTCGCCGCCGAAACCACCACCATTGCCGCCGCCACCGAAGCCACCACGGTCATTGCCGCGTGGCGATGGGCCGAAGCTGCGGCCACGGGGAGCGCCATCACGGCTGCCACCACCGAAACCACCGCCACCGCCACCACTGCGTGGGGGACGCGAATCAGGCTGGCGCTGTTGTGGCTCCATACCAGGAATCACTTCCGACTTGAACTGCTGGTGGCTGTAGCTTTCGATGTCGAAAATCTTGCGACGATCGCGCATTTCAGCGAAGGTCACGGCGATACCGTCGCGACCGGCACGGCCGGTACGGCCAATACGGTGGGTGTAGTCTTCGGCCTTCATTGGCAAGCCAAAGTTGAACACGTGGCTAATGCTTGGCACGTCAATACCGCGGGCTGCCACATCGGTTGCTACCAGGATTTGCACCTGGCCTTGGCGCAGGGCCATCAGGCGGCGGTTACGCAGACCCTGGCTCAGGGCACCGTGCAATGCGACGGCGCTGAAGCCTTCTTGTTGCAGGTCGGCGGCCAAGCCATCGCACTCGATTTGGGTGCTGGCAAACACGATCGCCTGGGCAATCGAGGTGTCACGCAGCCAGTGGTCGAGCAGCTTGCGCTTGTGCTGGGCGTTGTCGGCCCAGAACAAGATTTGCTTGATGTTCTGGTGTTTTTCTTGCGGGCTGTCGATGGTCACGCGCTGGGGTTCGCGCATCACGCGCTGGGCCAGTTGCTGGATGCGCGGCGCAAAGGTGGCGCTGAACATCATGGTTTGCTTGCGGCCAATGGTCATTTGGTTGACATCGGCAAGGTCGTCCGAGAAGCCCAGATCGAGCATACGGTCGGCTTCGTCCACCACCAGGAACTGCACCTGGTCCAGCTTGATTTGCTGCGAACGCTGCAAGTCGAGCAAACGGCCTGGGGTCGCAACCACCAGGTTGGCGTTTTGCAACTTGGCAATTTGCAACTGGTAAGGCATACCGCCGACCACGTTGGCTACGCGCAGACCACGGCAATGGGCCACCAGGCCAATCGCATCGTGGGCTACTTGCTGGGCCAACTCACGGGTGGGGCACAAGATCAGGGCACCAGGGGTGGCGGCCTTGAAGTTGCGGGCATTGGTGGGGTCTTTACGCTTGGCGCGCTTAGGAGCGGGTTCGCCATTGGCTTCGGCTTCGGCCACAGCGGCTTCGTACTCGGCTTTTTCAGCGGCTTCGGCTTCGGCTTGCTGGCGCAGCAAGGTGTGCAGCACGGGCAGCAGGAAGGCAGCGGTTTTGCCGCTACCGGTTTGGCTGGACACCATCAGGTCAACAAAGCGAGCGGACTCACCTTGCATGGCCATAGGGATGGTTTGCATTTGCACAGCAGTAGGCTGGGTGTAGCCCAGATCGGCCACGGCTTGCACCAGCTCAGGGGCCAGGCCCAGGGTCACAAAGCCGTTAGGCAGTGCGGGAGCCGCATCGGCTTCAGCGGCAACAGCCACGTCAGCGCCTTCGACAGACAGCAAAGTCTCGGTCACGAAGGTGTCGTTGGTGGAGGAAAGGTCGGCGGCAGGCGAAAAATCACCCGCGACATCAAAAGAGTCGTTCATTTAATTACTCACACGAGGACACCGCAAAGGCTGCAGCGCGCCCCGTTAATGGTTAAAAAACATCAACCATCAAACGGAGCCAGTACCGATTAGGGTGGTACTAGTTGGCGCAACTTTGTGCGCCAGATGTGTGAAGGGAGATGTGCAAAGTGCCCTGGAACATTTCTATCATTCCCAGTGCAGCCTCGAATTATATCCCGAATTCGGGTTTTTACCTAATTAGTCTGCTGCCATCTTCAAAAAGTGTGTGCGGTAGTGCACAAGTTCTTCAATAGATTCATGCACATCGGCCAACGCCGTGTGGGCTTGCTGCTTTTTGAAAGCCGCCGCCACCTCGGGCCGCCAACGCTTGGCCAGCTCTTTCAGGGTGCTCACGTCCAAGTTGCGGTAGTGGCAAAAGGCCTCCAGCCGGGGCATGTACTTGGCCAGAAAACGCCGGTCCTGGCCAATGCTGTTGCCACACATCGGCGAAGTGCCTTTGGGGATGTACTGGGCGAGAAAGGCGATGATCTGTGCCTCGGCCTCAGGCTCGGTCAGGGTAGAGGCTTTGACCTTGTCGATCAGGCCGCTGCGGCCATGCGTGCCTTTGTTCCAGGCATCCATTTTGTCCAGCAGAGCATCAGATTGGTGGATAACCAGCACCGGGCCTTCGATGCGAGGCTCCAAATTGGGGCCGGTGACGACCACGGCGATTTCGATCAGGCGCTCGGCCTCCGGGTCCAGGCCAGTCATTTCACAGTCCAGCCAGATCAGGTTTTGGTCCGATTTAGCCAGCAATACAGGGGAGTGGGTGTTAATTTCAGCCATAAAGCGCATTGTCACCGATGGCCTACACTCCCGGCCATGCAAGATTCCGCTCCTTTTTCTCCCTCGATCGCCCTGAGCTTGGGCTTTGCCACCCTGTTATTAATAGGCATCGTGCTCAAGATGTGGCTGGCCTCGCGCCAGATACGCCATGTGGCCCAGCACCGCCATGCCGTGCCCGCCGCCTTCGCTGGCAACATCACCCTGGCAGCCCACCAAAAGGCCGCCGACTACACCATCACCAAGGCCCGTTTCGGCCTGCTGGAGCTATCGCTGGGCACGGCGGTGCTGATGGGCTGGACGCTCCTGGGGGGCCTGAATCTGCTGAACCAAAGCCTGCTGGCCTGGCTGGGCGGCGGCATGCTGCAACAGCTGGCGCTGCTGGTCGGTTTTGTGCTCGTCAGCAGCTTGATCGACATGCCCGTGGCGCTGTACCAGACCTTTGTGATCGAGGAGCGCTTTGGCTTCAATAAAACCACGTTCAAACTCTGGCTGGGCGACATGCTCAAGTCCAGCGTGGTGGGTGCCGTGATCGGCCTGCCCATCGCGGCACTGATTTTGTGGCTCATGGGCACGGCCGGGCCGCGCTGGTGGCTGTGGGCCTGGAGTGCCTGGATGGGCATCAACCTGCTGCTGCTGATGGTCTACCCCAGCTTCATCGCCCCGCTGTTCAACAAGTTCCAGCCGCTGGAGGATGAAACATTGAAGGCCCGCGTCACCGCCCTGATGCAGCGCTGCGGCTTTGCGGCCAAGGGCTTGTTTGTGATGGACGGCAGTAAGCGCAGTGCGCACGCCAACGCCTACTTCACCGGATTCGGGGCGGCCAAGCGCGTGGTGTTTTACGACACCTTGCTGAGCAAGTTGGCCCCCGCCGAGGTGGATGCCGTGCTGGCCCACGAACTCGGCCACTTCAAGCACAAGCACATCATTCAACGTATCGTGACCCTATTTGCCTTCAGCCTGCTGGGCTTTGCACTGCTGGGCTGGCTGTCTACCCAGGTGTGGTTCTACACCGGCCTGAGCGTGATCCCCAATATGTCGGGCGAACCCAACGACGCGCTGGCGCTGCTGCTGTTCATGCTGGTGACGCCGGTGGCCACCTTCTTCATTGCGCCGCTGTCGGCCCAGGTGTCGCGCAAGCACGAGTTCCAGGCCGATGCTTACGCAGTGCAGCAGACCAGCGGCCAGGACTTGTCAAGCGCCCTGCTGAAGATGTACGAGGACAACGCATCCACCCTCACGCCCGATCCGGTGTTCGTGAAGTTCTACTACTCGCACCCACCCGCTTCCGAGCGGCTGGCCCGCATGGCACAAGGAGTAGCCGCATGAGCTCAGATTTCAAGCCAAAAAACTGGTCAACGCAGACAAGACGTGCGCTAACAGCTACACAAATAGTAGCAAAATTAGCCCATGTTGACGGCTGGCAGTTGGACGGTGACGGTGCCTCGGTGACCATCACCAAGACTTTCCGCTTTGCCAACTACTTCGAGACTATCGCCTTCGTCAACGCCGCCGCATTTGTGGCCCACGCGCAAGACCACCACCCGGATTTGCAGGTCAGCTATAACCGCTGCGTGGTGCGCTTCAACACGCACGACGTGGGCGGTTTGTCGGTCACCGACTTTGACTGCGCAACCCAGATCAACGCCCTGCTGGTCGCGAAGGTTGCGGTTTGAGCACCCGCCCTCACCACCAAGTGCAGCTCCTCCCCGGCCTGGTGGTTGCCACCTATGGCCGCCACTGCATGGTGGAGCGCCCCGACGGCACCCGCCTGATCTGCCACCCCCGGGGCAAAAAAAGCACGGCGGTAGTCGGTGATACCGTGCAGTGGCTGCCCGCCGCCGAGGGCCAGGGTGAAGACGGCACGATCGAGAAGCTACAGCCGCGCCGCAACCTGTTCTACCGCCAGGACGAAATCCGCACCAAATCATTTGCCGCCAACTTAGACCAGGTGCTGATCCTGATCGCTGCCGAACCCGAGTTCTCGGAAACCCAGCTGTCCCGCGCCTTGATCGCCGCCGAGGCCGAGCGCATCACGCCGCTGATCGTGCTGAACAAACAAGATTTAACCGTACCGTTTGAGCGCGCCTGGGGCTGGCTGGCCGCCTACCGCGACATGGGCTACCGCATGCTGCCGCTGTCGCTTAAAGGCTCCAGCGACAGCCTGGATGCACTGAAGGCTGAGTTGGCAGGCAAGACCACACTGGTACTCGGCCCATCGGGCGCGGGCAAAAGTACGCTAACCAACCATCTGGTGCCCGGCGCGCTGGCCGCCACGCGCGAGATTTCGCAGGCGCTGAACACCGGCAAGCACACCACCACCAGCACCACCTGGTACTGGGTGGACAAAGAGGCCAAAACGGCGCTGATCGACTCTCCCGGTTTCCAGGAATTTGGCCTGCACCACATTGACGCCCGGCATTTGTCGGGCCTGATGCCTGACATCAAACCCTTTGTGGAACGCTGCAAGTTCTACAACTGCACGCATTTGCACGAGCCGGGCTGCGGCGTGATGGCAGCGGTCAAAAGTGACTCCACCGTAGGCAGTATCAGCGACAGGCGCTATAAAATTTATAAAGACCTGTTCGCCGAACTGGACGCGCCGAAGTTTTAACCGAGGATCGCGGCTAGGGCCTCCAGCAGCGTGTCGCACTGCGCAGGCGTGCCCACGCTGATGCGCAGGTACTGGTGGATGCGGGGCTGCTTGAAGTGACGCACCAGCACGGCCCGCGCACGCAATTGCTCCGCCAGCTCTGCCGCATCAAACTGCGGATGGCGGGCAAACACGAAGTTGGCCTGCGATGGCAGCACCTCAAAACCCATGTCTTCCAATTGCAGCGCCAACCCATCGCGGCTGTGCACCACGGCCGCGCAGGTCTGGGCAAAGTAGGCTTGGTCTTCCAACGCGGCCAGTGCACCGGCCTGGGCCAAGCGGCCTAGCGGATAAGAATTGAAGCTGTTTTTTACCCGCTCCAGCGCCTCGATCAACGGCCGTTGACCACAGGCCAAACCCACCCGCAAACCGGCCAGCGAGCGCGATTTGGACAGGGTTTGCGTGACCAGCAGATTCGGGTAGCGGGCTATCAGGCCGACGGCGGATGCGCCACCAAAATCCACATAGGCCTCGTCCACCAGCACTGCATGCTGCGGGTGCATTTGCAGCAGGCGTTCGATCTGCGCCAACGGCAAGCCGATGCCGGTGGGCGCATTCGGGTTGGCAATCACCACGCCCGCCAGCTCCGGCGCCGTCAACGCATCTACGTCAACGCGCAAGCCTTCTGCCAAGGGAACAACGTGCATCGGGATGCCGTATAGCCCGCAATACACCTGGTAGAAGCTATAGGTCACGTCCGGCATGACCAGCGGCGCGGCGTGCTGAAATAGGGCGAAGAAGGCGTGGGCCAGCACTTCGTCGGAGCTGTTGCCGACGAACACCTGGTCCATTTGCAGCCCGTACTGCCGGGCGACCTCGGTGCGCAAGGCGACAGATTCCGGGTCGGGGTAGAGCTGCAAGCCCTGCTGGGCTACAGCCTGGATGGCGGCCACCACCTTGGGGGATGGCGGGTACGGGTTCTCGTTGGTGTTGAGCTTGGTCAGGTTGGCGACCTTGGGTTGCTCGCCAGGGACATACGGCACCAGCCCGGCGACCACCGGACTCCAAAAAGGGGAAGAAGTCAAAATGCTATTACTTTCATAGCTACTAGCGCAGATAATATATGCGCTAGAGCCGTATTTTCTTTAAAAATTAGCCCAACAGATTCGCCAGGGTTAGCAAGGCCAGCATGCCCATCCACAGCACCACTGCACGCCACACCAGCCCCACCACGCTGCGCAAATGGGCTAGCTCGGGGTCGCGGCCCGGGGTGGACTCGGTGTCGATGCCCAGCTCCAGAGGGGCCGCATGTTGGCTGGCCTGGGCCTCGGTGGTCTTCAGGGCCTCGCCACCCAAGCGCACGTTCAGCGCGCCCGAGGTGGCGGCCAGCACCACGCCATCGTTGTCGTTGGGAAAGCGCTGGGCATAGTTGCGCCAGCTGTCGATGGCATCTTCAAAACTACCCACCACCGCAAAACCCAGGGCAGTAGCCCGGGCGGGCAGCCAGTCGATGGCGGTCCAGGCGTTGGCGGCGGCTTTTTGCAGCGAAGCGCTGGCGGGCTGGTGCTGGTCGCGGGCTTTGTGCTTCCAGTAGCGCGAGACGAATTCGCTGAGCCGGTAGAACACCGCACCCGCAGGTCCTAAACCCAGCGCGGCCAGCACCGAGTACCAGGCCAGCACGCCGAACACATGGCGGTGCGCGGCCAGCACCGAATATTCGATCACATGGCGAACGATTTCGCTGCGCGGCAGTTCGCTGGCATCCACTTGCTGCCACTGCGCCAACAGCTCACGCGCCAGCGGCTCGTCGCCACTTTCCAGCGCATCGCGGATTTCGGTGAAATGGTGGCTGAACTGGCGAAAACCCAGCGTCAGGTAGAGCACGGCCACGTTCCACAGCACCGCCACCGGCCAGCCAATGGCCCACACCAGCAACCAGTGCAAACCCAGCGCGGCCAAGCTTGGCAAGACGACGGCCAGCGCCCACGCAATCCAGCCGTGTTGCGGTTTGCCTGCATCAAAATTGCGGCTAGAGGCACGCACCCAGGCGCGCAACAGGCCGTGGACGGGGTTGTCTCGGGCTACGGGGCGCACCTGCTCCAGCAAGAGCGCAAACATGATGGCGAAAAAGCTCATGGCAGGATGATAACGGCCTGCGGTTACAAGTTTTCAGGCCGACAAGAATCGGTAAAAATTGCGCAGCATGCCCGCTGTGGCCCCCCAGATAAAGCGCTCGCCCTGCGCGTCGGTGTAGGGCATGGAGAACCACTCGCGCTGCACGCCATCCCAGTCGAACGCGTGGCGGCGGTGGTGCGCCGGATCCATCAAAAAAGCCAGCGGTACCTCGAACGCATCGGCCACCTCTTCGGGCTGGTGCACTAGCGTAAAACCGGGCTGCACCAGGGCCACCACGGGCGTGACGATGAAGGCGGTGCCGGTCAGGTACGCGGGGAGCTGGCCGATGACCTGCACGTCATCGCGTGCCAAACCCACCTCCTCCCAGGCTTCGCGCAGGGCGGCGGCGCTGGCATCGGCATCACTGGCATCCACTTTGCCGCCGGGAAAGGCGATCTGCCCGGCGTGGGACGACATGTGCGCGGTGCGTTGGGTTAGCAAAACGGTGGGCTGGTTATGCAGCACGATGGCGATCAGCACGGCGGCCTCGCGGGGCGCGCGGTCGGTGAAGCGCGGCTCGGCACGCACCTCGGGTTGCCACACTGGCGGGTTCTGAAAGCGCTGACGCAAGGCACCGGGCGAGAGTTGCGTCGCATCGACCGCAGGCAAATGCGTATCCGAGCCCAGCACCGGAATCTTGCGCGGATCGAAATGAGGCAACTTCGACAAAGACATAGCGGGCAGTTGGGACATCGCAGAATTTCAAAGACGCATGAAAAAAGCCGCCACAGCTTGACGCATGTGGCGGCTTTTTCAAGGAACAGTGCTGATTACACTGCTGCGGCTGCGGCTGCCTTAGCGGCTGCAACCTTGGCGCGGTTAGGCAACTTTTCCTTGATACGAGCCGACTTGCCGCTGCGGTCACGCAGGTAGTACAGCTTGGCGCGACGCACATCACCACGGCGCTTGACTTCGATGCCAGCGATCAACGGGCTGTAGGTTTGGAACGTACGCTCCACGCCTTCGCCGCTGGAGATCTTGCGCACGATAAAGCCGCTGTTGAGGCCACGGTTGCGCTTGGCAATCACGACACCTTCATAGGCCTGCACACGCTTACGTGCACCTTCAACCACATTGACACTGACGATCACCGTGTCGCCAGGGGCGAACGAAGGGATCACTTTGGCCAAGCGGGCAATTTCTTCTTGCTCAAGAATTTCGATTAAGTTCATGGTTTTCCTCTAGTGATCATGCCCGCGCCAAAATTAGCAATAGCTTTACCAGAATGGAAAGCGGCCGGGTATAGGATCGAAAAGCCTTCAAGTATAGCATTTAGGGCTATACGGCCTGCTCAGACGGGGGGCAGGCTCTTTAAGAAGCGCTCATCCACGCGGTCCAGGCGGCCTGCGGCGCGGGCGGCTTGCAGCAGATCGGGGCGGCGCTGTGCTGTCAGTTGCAGGCGCTGGTCACGCCGCCAGCGTTCAATCTGCACATGGTGGCCCGACAACAAGGCTGCTGGAACGGTGTGGCCATCCCAGACTTCGGGACGGGTGTAGTGCGGGCAGTCCAGCAAGCCGTCGAGTGCAGGGTTGAAACTATCAAACTGGTGGCTACCCGCGTCATTCAACACACCGGGCTGCAAACGCGCCACAGCATCCAGCAATGCCAGCGCGGCAATTTCGCCGCCCGACAGCACAAAGTCCCCCAAGCTGATCTGGTGGGTCACAAAACGGTCAATGAAACGCTGGTCGAGGCCTTCGTAGCGGCCACACACCAGCACCGCACCGGCACTGGCCGACCAAGCTTCCACCGTGGCATGCGTGAGTGCCGTACCTAGCGGAGAAAACAAAATGACGGGAGCCACATCGGCACGGGCTGCCTGGATGGCAGCCAGGCAGCGCGCCAGGGGCTCAGCCAGCATCACCATGCCCGGGCCGCCGCCAAAAGGCCGGTCGTCCACGCGGCGGTAATTGCCATCGGCAAAATCACGGGGGTTCCAGAGGTGCAACTCGACCAAGCCAGATTCAAACGCACGGCGCGTCACGCCGCTGGTCAAAAACGGGGCAAACAACTCTGGGAAAAGACTAATGACATCGAACCGCATGCGCAGTGCCTACCGACTTAGTAGTCGGGCTGCCAGTCCACGGTGATTAAGCGCGTAGGCAAATCAACTTTGTCCACATACACAGCAACAAACGGCACCATGCGCTCCAAGGCTTGGATAACACCGGCTTCGTCCGCTTCTTGGTAGGCGATCACGAGCACGGTTTGTGCGCCGGTAGACAGCAGCTCTTTCACCTGCCCCAGCGCAACGCCTTCGCGGTTGACTACGTCCAGACCAATCAAATCAACCCAGTAGTACTCATCAGTGGAAACAGTGGGGAAACTGGTGCGGGCCACGAAAATGCGTGAGCCGCGCAATGCTTCGGCAGCGTCGCGCCCTACAACCTCTTGGGATTGGGCTACGACACCACCTGAATGTTCTTTTGCTTCCAGCACGTGCAACAGCCGGGTGCCGTCGAAGGGCTTGGCACCCCGCTCGGTGGGCTGCAAATACCAACGTTTGGAAGAAAAAAGCGCCTCGGGTGCGGCGCTGTGGGAGACGACCTTGAACCAGCCTTTGACTCCCCAGGCATCACCAATGCGCCCTACTTCAATGGCATCCGCCGGTAAATCTGCGGATTTTAGAGAGGGCATCATGGTGGTGCAGAGCAGGCAAAAACTTGCCTGCCATTTTCATTTAGGCAGTAGGAGCGGCTGCTTTGGCGGCTTGTGCAATCAGACGTTCCACTGTGGGGGAAGCCTGGGCACCAACGCTGCGCCAGTAAGTCAGGCGGTCTTGGACAATACGGATGCTTTCTTCATTCACCGTAGCGCTGGGGTTGTAAAAACCGACGCGCTCAATGAAACGACCGTCACGGCGGTTACGCTTATCGGC
The DNA here is from genome assembly GCF_056521445.1 of Rhodoferax sp. LB1P47. NCBI lineage: Bacteria > Pseudomonadati > Pseudomonadota > Betaproteobacteria > Burkholderiales > Comamonadaceae > Rhodoferax > Rhodoferax sp. LB1P47. Next base: position 123,603 of record NZ_JBWMAU010000001.1, read on the forward strand.
CACAACGATATTGAAAAACGGGCGTGCTTTTGCACCGCCACGGGCGAGTCGAATGACGACCATGATTTATCCTTCGGGGTGGCTGAAATAATTCAACCTATTGCCATAAGTGCCAAGTAAGCACCTGGCGTTTTATTTCAGCGTTGAGACACGCAACTGACCACCTAGCCAGTGACACGCTGAAAAGCCTTCCATTATACCGCGATCAATTACCACCTGGACTTACGCAAGTCCCCCCGTGCGCCCAAAAGGCGACACAGAGGGCGCAGCGTAAGTCCTAACCACTCTACCCATGCCGACCATCCGCCCAGCGCAAGACGAAGATATCGCAGCCATCACCGCCATTTACAGCCACCACGTTCTGTGGGGTACTGGTACGTTTGAGACCACACCACCCAGCGCAGAGGACATGGCCGCTCGCCGCGCCGACGTATTAGCCAAAGGCTTGCCTTATTTAGTGCTGGTAGACGCAGGACAGTTGCTGGGCTTTGCCTACTGCAACTGGTTCAAACCACGCCCGGCCTACCGCTTTTCTGCCGAAGACTCGGTGTATCTGGCCCCCGACAGCAACGGCAAAGGCTGGGGACGGGTTTTGTTGGCCGAGTTGGCAGCACAGGCCGAACGGGCAGGCATTCGCAAATTGATCGCCGTGATTGGTGATTCGGCCAATGCGGGCTCGATCGGCGTACACCAATCGCTCGGTTTTACCCACGTCGGTGTGTTGCGCGCCTGCGGCTGGAAATTTGGCCGCTGGCTAGACGTGGTGATGATGGAAAAGGCCCTGGGCGCGGCAGACAGCCATTCGCCTGAATAATCGGGACCTATGAAAAATAAAACTTTGGCCGCCTGGTTGGCATTTTTAGGGGGCCCCATCGGGCTACACCGGTTTTACCTGCACAGCCTGGGCGACCTGTGGGGCTGGCTGTATTGGATTCCTACAGCACTGGGGCTGTATGGCATACAGCGGGTGCAAGTGGCCGGGGTAGACGACCACTGGAGCTGGGTGCTGATTCCGCTGCTGGGCTTCAGTTTGGCCGCCAGCGCGCTGACGGCCATCGTCTACGGCCTGATGGCCCCGGAAAAATGGAACGCACAATTTAACCCCGGCACAGCCGCAGATGCCCTACCCGGCCAAACCAACTGGCTCACAGTGGGCGCATTGGTCTGCGCGCTGTTGCTAGGTTCTGGCACGCTGATTGCCAGCCTGGCCTTCAGCTTTCAGCGCTACTTTGAATACCAAATCGAAGCAGCGCAGGAAATAAGCCAGTAACGACCAGAGCTAACGTAGCGCCCGCTTCAGAAATTTGCAGACTGACCCAGTAAGCAACTGCTGCCACAAACGCGCTGGCGGGAATAGTGAAAATCCAGGCCCACACAATGGCATCCACCGCAATCGCGGCATAGCGACACACGATGATCCAGTTGGGTGGCGCGGCATCGGCAGACCACGCATAACCGGTCGCGATCAGGAGCATCCAGAGGATGCCGATGTTTTTCTGCGCATCATTGCCGCCGTGGCCTAGGCTATAGGCCCCGACAGACACCAACTGCAAGCGCCGAAACCAACCATCCACCCGCGAAGGTTTGCACGGCGGCATACCCAAGCCACCGTCATAAACGAACCCAACGTAAAGCCCATCTCGCTGTACATAAGTCTGAAACTTCATATGAATCAACAATTTACGGAGCCAAGCGATTGCGCTTATCTTTGATTGCACACCACGCAAACTGACTTTGTATGTAGAGATGGCCCCACGGTTAGATTGCCAATAGCGCGAGGTATCCCGTAACAGAGCAGGCAATGGTGCTGACCGAATTTACGCGGGTCGCCTTACCTGCCCGGGGGCAGAAGCAAGGGGAGCGTAACGGGTCAAATATGAAAAAAACCCCGGCACCCGCCAGGGCGACCCCACAGAATGATTTACCGGCGAATGCGACGCAAAGCAATCACCATCATCAAGATGAACCCGGCAACCAACATGCGCCCGTCCACCCCGGTGGCCTCATCAAATATCTCGGCACCGCCATCGGAAGACGCTGGCGAATTAAACGAAAAATCATCGCTCCGGCTACGGGCTTGTGTGGACAAACCAAGTTTTACCCGCGCTCCGTTCTGCAATGACTGGATCAAGGCATCCATACCCGCCAAGTCTTTGGCACCCACCATAACTGCCTGAGCACTCGACTCCGAAGGCGCACCCGATTTGACTTCTACGGCGTGCGCTCCTGTAGCCAAAGCTAAGGATATCGCCAGAGTCGCCAGGATATTGATCAATTGGTTCATAAAAACTCCCACCATAAAACGACACATCTAGCTGCGAGCAACATTCATGCCGAATACATGGTAAACCCTTAATACCAATATAAACATCCATTGAAAACAATATGTTGCATCGCAACATATTTTTTCCAGCCTAGCAACAAAATATGTAACAAAATTACAGTGTAAAAAATATCGACACATCAAATGCATTTTTGAGCATCCACAGGTGCTTCGATAAGGCTACATTTGTGCACTTAGTCAACAATGCGGCTTCTGTTTTTCCATTCGCTCATGATTAATGCTATTGACAAACAAAAAAACTTTCTTCGCCCCAGCTTCACGCTCATTAGCGCCATCGAGGCCTTTTTAGATCCGGCCGTAACGATAGTTACATTGGTAGGCTGCTTGGCATGGTTTGCGCACCCTCTTTCGGCCCGGTACATCATCCTGGGAGTGATTGCGTTTTCACTATCCTTCCCTGGCAACGTGGGTTTCCACGAAGTACCGCGCCGCATGGTGCGCAAGTTGCTGACCAACTGGCTGGTTTTTCTGGTGATTCTGGGAAGTTTTGGGGTGGCTACAGGCTACATGCGGGCCTTCACCCGTCCGGTACTGATTGCCTGGGCGATCGGCACACCTTTTATCCAAATTACTTGCCACTTCTTTCTCCGCTGGGCCATGCCCAAAGCGATTGCCAAGAGCGGGCAACAGCGGCGTGTGGTGATTACAGGTGTGAATGAAGTGGGCTTGCGCTTGCTGCGCGAATTTGAATCGAACCCGTACCTCAATACCCACGTACTCGGTTTCTTTGATGACCGCAATTCCGAGCGATTGGGAGAACTCGGCAAAGTCCCCCTCCTGGGACGAATGGCGGATTTGGCCGGCTATATGAAGGACCACGATGTAGAGGCCATTTACCTGGCGCTACCGATGGCTTCGCAGCCACGCATCTTGAGTGTGCTGGACGACCTGAAAGACACCACCGCATCGATCTACTTTGTACCCGACATCTTCATGACCGACCTGATCCAGGGGCGCCTGACAAATGTGGGTCCGATGCCCGTGATGGCCGTGTGCGAAACACCTTTTAACGGCATCAGCGGCATCATCAAGCGCATCTCGGATATATGCATTTCGCTGTTGATACTGCTGCTGGGTTCCCCGGTTTTTCTGGTGTTGGCGGTGGCGGTCAAACTCACCTCCCCCGGGCCCATCATCTTTAAACAGCGCCGCTACGGACTCGATGGCAAGGAAATTTTGGTCTACAAATTTCGCTCCATGACCACCGAAGACAATGGTGCCGTGGTCAAACAAGCCACCAAGAACGACACGCGCATCACCCCGTTGGGAAATATTTTGCGCAAAACGTCGCTCGACGAGCTCCCCCAATTCGTCAACGTATTGCAAGGCCGCATGAGCATTGTGGGACCGCGCCCACACGCTGTGGCGCACAACGAAACCTACCGCAAGCTGGTTAAGGGCTACATGGTGCGGCACAAGGTAAAGCCGGGCATTACCGGCTGGGCACAGGTGAGTGGCTACCGGGGAGAAACGGAAACCATCGACAAGATGGAAAAGCGCATCGAGTACGACCTGGAGTACCTGCGCAACTGGTCGCTGGGGTTCGACCTGTGGATCATCGTGAAAACCGTGTTGGTCGTTTTGAACGACAAAAAAGCGTACTAAACCAAACGCTATTATTTATATAGCTACCAGCGCAGGTAACATATGCGCCGGTAGCCCATTTGGCTTATAACTTTTCGACCACCTGGTCGCGCACCGCACGCAGTTGCTTTGGGCTGACCAAGGCTGGTGCGATCTCGGCCAAGGGCCGCAGCACAAAGGCCCGCTGCCCCATGCGCGGATGCGGCACCACTAGCGCCGGGCTGGTGATCTGGCCGCTGCCAAATAACAAAATATCCAAATCCAGCGTGCGGGGCGCGTTGCGGTGGGGGCGCTTACGGCCAGCGGATTGCTCCAGATTTTGTAGCTGCTCCAGCAGATCGGGCGGGCACAAACCGGTCAAAACCTCTACTACCGCGTTCACATAATCTGGCCCGTCCGAATCCACCGGGGTGGTGAGGTACAGCGACGAACGCTGCACCACCTGGGTGCGCGGCATGGCGTGGATGCTGTCCATCGCCTTGCGCACGGTGCTGGCGGCATCACCCAGATTGGCACCCAGGGCGATGTAGACGGTAACCTGCAACTCAGACATCGGAACCTGGCGTAGCGGCCCCACCGGCGTTGGGCTTGCGGCGACGGCGGCGTTTTTTGGGTGCAGCATCGGGATCGACCTCAGGTGCGGCATCGGGCTGTGCGGCGTTCGTGGCGCTTGCAACGGGCACCACACGGGGTACGCGCACCGGCTTTTGGCGGCGGTTTTGCTCTTCGCGGGCCTGGGCCAGCAGGTCTTCGCGCTGGTCGTCGCTGCCAGTGGTGAATTCTTGCCACCAGTCGGCTATTGCTTGCTCGACTTCACCGACATCGGCGCGCAGGCGCATGAAGTCGAAGGCGGCGCGGAAGCGCGGCTGGTCGATCATGCCGTAGGGGCCGCTGCCCACGCGCTTCTCGAAGCGGGGCTGCATGAGCCAGGTTTCGCGCATGTCCCCGGCCAGCTTGCCCCGGCCCGATACATCGCCGATGCGGGCGTTGAACACGTCTTCGACCGCGTCTTGCAGCGCGGCAAACGAGGGCTGGTGGCCTGAACGGGCAGCCCAGCCTTCGCGCACATCGGCCCACAGCACGCAGGCCAGCAAAAAGCTGGGCGCCACGGGTTTGCCCTCACCGACACGGCGGTCAGTGTCTTGCAGGGCGGCCAGCACAAAAGGCTGATCGGCACGCTCCACCACCACGTCCAGCAGCGGGTAGATGCCGGTGGCCATGCCGAGCTTGCGCAGCTGGGCGATGGTGGCGACAGCGTGGCCAGTTTGCAGCAGCTTGAGCATTTCGTCGAACAGGCGGCTTTGCGGCACGTCGGCCAGCAGCTTTTGCGAATGCACCAGCGGGGCGGCAGTTTTGGGCTCTAGCGCAAAGCCCAGCGGGCCCAGCTTGGCGGAAAAACGCACGGCGCGAATGATGCGCACCGGGTCTTCACGGTAGCGCGTGGCAGGGTCGCCAATCATGCGGATGACGTGGTTTTTGCTGTCTTTCAGGCCGCCGTGGTAATCAACCACGACTTGGCTCTTGGGGTCGTAGTACATGGCGTTGATGGTGAAGTCGCGGCGGACCGCGTCTTCCTCTTGCGGGCCCCAGACGTTGTCGCGCAGGACGCGGCCACTGGCATCGACCGCGTGCTTCATGTTGGCCAGCTCGCTTTTGCTGGTGCGCTCGTTGCCCGCGACCTGCTCGGCGGCGGTGTTGTCCATGTAGGCGCGGAATGTAGAGACTTCAATGACCTCGTTCTCGCGGCCCCGGCCATAGACCACGTGGACGATGCGAAAGCGCCGCCCGATGATGAAGGCGCGGCGGAACAAACCCTTGACCTGCTCGGGGGTGGCGTTGGTGGCCACGTCGAAGTCTTTGGGGCGCAGGCCGACCAGCAGGTCGCGCACCGCACCGCCGACGATGTAGGCCTCAAACCCGGCCTGTTGCAGGGTGCTGACCACATTGAGGGCGCGCTCGTCCACTAAATTGGGGTTGATGCCGTGCTCGGATACGGGGATTTCGACGCGTTTGCCAAACTTAGGCTTTTTGGCGGCGGCTGGCTTTTTGCCGAGTATTTTGTCGATGAATGTCTTGATCATGGGTGCTTTGTAAACAGGTCCAGTATGCGCCAGCCGCGCTGGGTGGCGATGGCGCGCAGAGGCGCATCGGGGTTGGTGGCAACCGGGTGCTGCACTTTTTCCAGCAGGGCCAGGTCGTTGATGGAGTCGGAGTAGAAGGTGGCGTCTACGTCTTGCCAGGCCAGGCCGCGGTGGGCCAGCCAGGCTTCGACGCGGGTGATCTTGCCTTCACGAAAAGACGGCACACCTTGGATACGGCCCGTCATCCAGCCGTCGGCACCGTGTTCCAGGTCCACCGCTATCAGCTCGGCAACGCCCAGGGCATCGGCGATGGGGCGGGTGACGAAGGCGTTGGTGGCGGTGACGATGACCACCTGGTCGCCCGCATCCTGGTGCTGTTTGAGCAAATCGCGGGCCACGGGCTGTATGGCCGGGAGGATCACCGTGCGCATGAAGTCTACGTGAGCAGCTATGGATTTTGCAGCACCCTGCTTGCGCGCGGCCTCGGTGGCAAACAACACGTATTCCACAATATCGAGCGTACCGGCCTTGTAGTGGGCGTAGAAATAGTCGTTGCGTTGCTTGAAGACCTCCGGGTCGGTCCAGCCGATGGTGGCGGTGAAATCGCCCCAGGCGTAGTCGGAATCCAGGGGCAGCAGAGTGTGGTCCAGGTCAAACAGGGCGAGCTTCAAAGGTGTCACTTTCAAATGGTCTCCAACATGGATTTAACCAACGGGATGGTGATGGCGCGCTGGGTTTGCAGGGCGTAGCGGTCAAGGTGCTCTAGCAGTTGCATCAGGCTACCCAGGTCGCGGCTGAAGCGGCGCAGCAGGTAGTCCACCACCTCGGCGCTCAGGGTCACGCCACGGGCCAGGGCCTCCTGGCCCAGCACGGTGCGCAGCTCGGCCTCGCTGAGCAGTTGCAAGGCAAATACGTTGCCGCCGCCCAGGCGGGTGCGCAGGTCTTCACGCAGCTGCAAATCAGCCGGGGGCACATCACCCGCGCCCAGCACCCAGCAGCTACAGGTTTGTGCATTGACAAACCATTTGAAGGCCATGTGTTGCTGCGCCGGGTTGTACAAATGCACATCGTCCAGCAGCACCGCCGCCCAGGTGTCGTCGAATTCGGGCGGCTCGTAAACGCTGGGGTCCATCCAGCCCACGCGGGCGGCCTGCACCCGGTAGGCCTCGCGCACGGCGCGCAGCATATGGGTTTTTCCGGTGGCGGGGCCGCCCCACAAATAGGTTTGCAGTGGCCGGCCGTTATGCACCACGGCCTGCTGCACGTGCTGCAAAGCGGCGGCGTTGGGGCCGCCAAAAAAGTTGGCAAGCGAGGGGCTGGTGCCCAGGCCGATGTCCAATACCAGTTGCTGCATGCTTAGCCTTGGTAGAGCCGGCTGGCCAGGTAGCTGTCGCGGATGCGGCGCATCGCCACCAGCAGCACCGCACTGGCGGGCAGAGCCACCAAAACGCCCACAAAACCAAACACCTGGCCAAACGCCAGCAGGGCAAAAATCACCGCCAGCGGGTGCAGACCAATGCGCTCGCCCACCAGCCGAGGTGTCAGAAACAGGCTTTCCACAAACTGCCCCACGCCATACACCACGGCCACCATCACCACCGCCTTGATGGAGGCAAATTGCAGCAGCCCTGCCAGGGCCGCCAGCACCAGGCCCACGCCAAAGCCCAGGTACGGCACAAACATGGCTAAACCGGTGAACAGGCCGATGGGGAGCCCGAGGTCCAGCCCAAACAGCGACAGGCCGATAGCGTAGAACGCCGCCATGATCAGCATCACCAGCAACTGGCCGCGCAGGTACTGGCCCAGCACGTCGTCGGCCTCGTCCACAAAGCTATCGAAACCGGGGCGCGCACGGGTGGGCACCAGGAACACCAATTGGGCAATGAAACGATCCCAGTCCATCAGCAGGTAAAACAATGCCACCGGAATCAGCACCAGGTTGCCCAGCACCGCCATGGCCACGCTGCCGCCCAGCCGCACGGACGACACCAGCGAACCCAGCGCGTCTTCCACATTGGCGTTGAGGTACTTGAACACGAAGGCTTTGATGCTGACCGGATCGAGGGCCACCTTGACCCCCAGCTGGGACAGCAAGGGCTTGAGCCAAGTCGCCAGGCCGTCGAGCAGCAAGGGCAACTGCTCGCGCATCAAGGGCGCTTCTTTGACCAGAATGGGCACGATCAACAAGGCGATGGCCAACACCACCACGATGAACAGCAGCTCCACCACCACCACCGCCAGCACGCGCGGCACGCGGCCCCGGCACAGGTTGTCCAGCCGGTCTACCAACGGGGTGAGCACATAGGCCAGCACGGCCGCCACGGCAAACGGTGTCAGCACCGGCCCGAGCAGCCACAGAGCCAGCACGGCCACGGCAGCAATCGAGAACCAGGCCAGAGCGCGCCGTTGGGTAGAGGTGAATTGCATCAGGTGGAGGATGTGGTGTCGAAATCGAATGGGTGGCAGGATGCGGACGGGATACCAGTGTGGGTTCCCGCGTGAAACCAGCATACAGGGCGGACCTGCGCCTGCCCTTAAAATCCGTGCAAATTGTAGAGGGCTATGCGGGCAAATCCCGTCGGCCCCGATATCTGGGCATTCTTAAAGCCCTTCACCTCTTGATTCACCCCGTGTGAACGCACTGACCATGACCACTTTCCAAGCCGACCACACCGCCCCCCTCTCCTACAAAGATGCAGGGGTCGATATCGACGCTGGCGACGCGCTGGTCGAGCGCATCAAACCCCTGGCAAAAAAGACCATGCGCGAAGGCGTGCTGGCCGGTATTGGCGGCTTTGGCGCGCTGTTTGAAGTGCCCAAGCGCTACAAGGAGCCGGTGCTGGTCAGCGGCACCGACGGCGTGGGCACCAAGCTGCGCCTGGCGTTTGAGTGGAATATGCACGACACCGTGGGCATCGACCTGGTGGCCATGAGCGTCAACGACGTGCTGGTGCAAGGCGCGGAGCCGCTGTTCTTTCTAGACTACTTTGCCTGCGGCAAGCTGGACGTGGACACCGCAGCGGCGGTGGTGGGCGGCATTGCCAAGGGCTGCGAATTGTCTGGCTGCGCGCTGATTGGCGGCGAAACCGCAGAAATGCCCGGCATGTACCCGGCAGGCGAATACGACCTGGCCGGTTTTGCCGTGGGTGCGGTCGAAAAATCCAAAATTTTGACGGGCCGCGACATCCAGCCCGGCGACGTAGTGCTGGGCCTGGCCAGCAGCGGCGTGCATTCCAACGGCTTCAGCCTGGTGCGCAAGTGCATCGAGCGCGCCGGTGACGCGGCCCCGGCCACGCTGGACGGCCAGCCCTTCAAGCAAGCCCTGATGGAGCCCACCCGCCTGTACGTGAAGAACGTGCTGGCCGCGCTGGCCGAGCACCCAATCAAGGCGCTGGCGCACATCACCGGCGGCGGCTTGCTGGAGAACATTCCCCGCGTGCTGCCCGAAGGCACGGCGGCGCACCTGGTCAAGGGCAGCTGGCCCCAAACCGAGCTGTTCGCCTGGCTGCAAAAGACGGCCGGTATCGACGACTTTGAGATGAACCGCACTTTCAACAACGGCATCGGCATGGTGGTGGTGGTGGACGCGGCCAACGCCGCCGCCGCCGCAGCCACCCTGCGCGGCCTGGGCGAGACGGTGTTCGAGATTGGCATGATCGGCGCACGCGGTGAAGGCGCCGCCGTCGTCGTCGCCTGAATTTATAAGAAATAGGCCTCTAGCGCATATTTCACCTGCGTTATTAGCTATATAAAATGTAGCAAACCAAGGTCCGCCATGTCCGCACTCACCGAAGACCAAGCCCGCAGTTACATGCACAAGCTGCTGGCGGCGATGCACCAGGCGGGTGGATCGGACCTGTTTATCGCCAGCGATTTCGCGCCCAGCATGAAGGCGCATGGCGAGATGAAACCCCTGGCCGGCCAAAAGCTCAGTGCTGACGTGACCCGCATGCTGGCCCAGGCGATGATGAACGAGCGGCAAAACGCCGAGTTCGCCAAGGAAATGGAGTGCAACTTCGCCATCGCCCTGCCCGGCGTGGCGCGGTTTCGGGTGAATGTGTTTGTGCAGCAACAGGCCGTCAGCATGGTGATCCGCACCATCGCCGCCGAGATCCCCAGCTTTGCCACCCTGGCCCTGCCCGAGGTGCTGAAGGAAGTCATCATGCACAAGCGCGGGCTGGTGCTGGTGGTGGGCGGCACGGGCTCGGGCAAATCGACCTCGCTGGCAGCCATGATCGACCACCGCAACAGCAGCTCGGGCGGCCACATCATCACCGTGGAAGACCCGGTGGAGTACGTACACACCTCAAAGATGTCGCTGGTCAGCCACCGCGAGGTGGGGGTGGACACCCTCTCATGGCACCACGCCCTGAAGAACACCCTGCGCCAGGCTCCAGATGTCATTTTGATTGGCGAAATCCGCGACACCCAGACGATGGAGCACGCCATTGCCTTCGCCGAAACCGGCCATCTGTGCCTGGCCACGCTGCACGCCAACAGCGCCAACCAGGCACTGGACCGCATCATCAACTTCTTTCCCGATGAGCGGCGCAACCAATTGCTGATGGATATGTCGGCAAATCTGCGCGCCATCGTCTCGCAGCGGCTGGTACGCACCGAAGATGGCAAGGGCCGCTGCGCCGCCGTGGAGATTTTGCTGAGTACCCCGCTGGTGGCCGACCGCATTTTCAAAGGCCAGTTCACGGAACTCAAGGCGCTGATGGAAAAATCCCGCGAGCTGGGCATGCGCACCTTCGACTGGGCGCTGTTCGACCTCTACAACGCAGGCAAAATTTCCTACGAAGAAGCCCTGCGCAACGCCGACTCGGCCAACGAATTGCGCCTGAACTTAAAACTCAAAAGCGTACGCGGTGAGCCGCAGACTGCGGCAGGCGGCATGGACCTCACCTTCGACAAGGCGCTGACAGCCGAAGAAGTGGAGGCCCTGCGCACCGAAGAACTATCCAAGCAGCAGCAAAAACGCCGCCAGATGGAAGACGAGCAGCTCACCCGGCTGCGGCAGGCCAAAGGCTAATCGGCTACCGCCAAGACGCTGGCCAGCACCTTGTCGATGCGCTTGCCGTCAAGGTCCACCACCTCAAAGACCCAACCCGCGCACTCGATGCGCTCGGCCGTCGCCAGCATGCGGCCCGCCACCGACAGCAGCAGCCCCGCCACGGTGTTGTAACGGCCCCGGTCTTCTTCCGGCAGGTCTTTGATGTCCAGCCGGGATTTGAGCTCACTCACCGGCATCAGCCCATCCAGCAGCCAGGAACCGTCTTCGCGCGGGGTCGCCCAGGCATCCGCCTGCGCACCGGGCTGGAGCTCGCCGGTAATGGCCTCCAGCAGGTCACGCGGGGTCATCAAACCCTGCACCACGCCGTATTCGTCCACCACAAACACCATCCGGCCCGACTTGGCGCGGAACTGCTCCAGCAGCTCCATGCCGCTCAGGGTTTCAGGCAAAAACGCAGCGGGCAACACGTGCGGTTCAATCGGACCGGGTCGATCGACCCCCAGCTCCAGCAGGCGGCCGACACATATCACGCCGACCACATCGTCCAGCGAGCCCCGGCACACGGGGTACCAAGAATGCGAGCCTTTGTTGGCGCTGCTGCTGGCCTTTTGCAGACACTGCGCCACGGTGTGCGAGGCATCCAGCCATTCCATGTCGGTGCGCGGCACCATCAACGAAGTCAAGGGCCGCTCGTCCAGCCGGAACACGTTTTGCACCATCTGGTGTTCGTTTTCTTCGATCACGCCCGCGTCTACGCCCTCCTCCAGGCTGGCCACAATTTCTTCTTCGGTAACAGCCCGGCCCGCCGCGTTGTCAATGCGCAGCAGCTTGAGCACCGCATGGGTACTGACCGACAGCAAGCGCACAAAAGGTTTAGCCCCAGAGGCCACATAGGTCATGGGACGCGACACATGACGCGCCACCAGTTCGGGGTACAGCTGGCCGATGCGCTTGGGCACCAGCTCACCAAACACGATGGTGATGAAGGTGATCACCGTCACCACCACCACCGTAGCCGTCACATCGGCGGCCCCGGTGGCAACGCCAAAGCCCTGCACCCAGGCCGACACGCCATCGCTGAAGGCGGCCTCACCCAAAATACCATTCACCATGCCAATCGAGGTGATGCCAACCTGCACCGACGACAAAAACTGGGTGGGATTCTCCAACAGCACCAAGGCCGCCTTGGCCCCCTTGTCGCCCGACTCGGCCATGGCCGTCAACCGCGCCTTGCGGCTGGATGCCAGCGCCAGCTCTGACATCGAAAACACGCCATTGAGCAAAGTCAACAGCAAAATCAGCAATAAATCCATGGATCTTCACAGAAAATGAACACATGGCACTTTACATGATTGGTGATTTGCAGGGCTGCGACAGCCCGCTGCAACGGCTTTTGGACCGGCTGGACTTCTCGCCCAGCCGCGACACTATTTTTTTACTGGGCGATCTGGTGAACCGGGGGCCCTCCTCGGTGCAGGTGCTGCGCCGCCTGATGGGCTATGGAGACGCAGCCCGCTGCCTGCTGGGCAACCACGACCTGCATTTGCTGGCCGCCGCCCACGGCATACGCCCCACGCACCGACTGGACACGCTGCAAGGCATCCTGGAAGCCCCAGACCGTGCGGCGCTGCTCGACTGGGTGCGGTACCAGCGCATGGCCATGCGTGAGACGCTAGAGGGGCAGGACATCCTGATGGTGCATGCCGGCGTGCTGCCCAGTTGGAGCGCGGCACAGACTATGGCGCTGGCAGGCGAAGTGGAGGCAGTTCTGCGTGGCCCGAACCTCGCCGCATTTTTAGGCCAGATGTACGGCAATGCCCCGACGCAGTGGAGCGATGACCTGCACGGCGCAGACCGGCTGCGGGTGATCGTGAACGCACTAACACGGCTGCGTTTTTGTTCGACAGATGGCGTGATGGAGTTCGACAGCAAAGAAGGCGCTGGCAGCAACCCCGCAGGTTACCTGCCGTGGTTTGACGTGCCCGGTAGACAGACCGCCCATTTGACTGTGGCTTTTGGCCACTGGTCTACGCTGGGCTGGCTGGGTCGCAGCGACGTGCTGTCGCTGGACACCGGTTGCGTGTGGGGCGGTTCGCTGAGTGCACTGAAGATTGGGGCAAACCCCGCTGCCAACGAACTCATCCAGGTACGCTGCGAGCAAGCGCAGCGCCCCGGAAGCTAAACCTCGGCAGCAGCGACGCTGATGGCCTTGAACAAGGCCGCGACTTTGCGCTTGGGCTTGATATTGGCCGAGATGCCGCGCACAGTGGCGTGTTTGGCTGCCGCTTCCCAGCTGGGTGCATCGGTGGCCGCAGTCGCCTCGTAGGGCTTATCGAAGAAGGCATCGCGCGGTGCGCTGTGGCGATGCTGGGCGCGCACGTGGTGCTGGGGACGTGGCGGCGCGTCGATCACATCGCGTGGATCATCACCGCCCCAGGCGCGGCGACCGTCATTGATACGGCCTTGTTCGCGGATCTTGGGGGTGTCTTCCTCGAACTCCATCGCTTCGAGTTCGATCTTGCTCTTGACCAGTTTCTCGATATCGGCCACCAAACGGGCATCGCTGCCAGCCACAAAGCTCACCGCAATGCCGGAGGCACCCGCACGGCCGGTACGGCCAATGCGGTGCACATAGTCTTCGGCATTGAAAGGCACGTCGAAGTTGAACACGGCGGGCACATCCTTGATGTCCAGGCCACGCGCAGCTACATCGGTACAGATGAGCAGATCCACTTCGCCTTTTTTGAACGACTCCAAAGCTTTCAGGCGCTCGTCCTGGCTTTTATCACCATGCAAAGCGGTGGTTTTAAGACCTTCATTTTCCAGCGAGCGTGCCAATCGGGCGCACCCCAGTTTGCTGTTCACAAACACAAAGGCTTGCTTGATGCCTCGCGACTTGAGCACCTGGTGCAAGGCACGGCGTTTGTCGTCGGCATTGACGCTGTAGAAATGTTGCTCCACGGTGGAAGCAGTGGCATTAGAGCGGGCCACTTCGATGGTGACCGGGTCTTGCAGGTAACTGCTGGCCAGGCGCTTGATTTCGGGCGAGAACGTGGCCGAGAACAGCAAGGTAGTGCGCTGCTTGGGCAAGTAGCTCAGGATGCGTTGCAAGTCGGGCAGGAAGCCGATGTCGAGCATGCGGTCGGCCTCGTCCAACACCACGTATTCGACCTGGTTCAGCACCGCATTTTTAGCTTCGATGTGGTCGAGCAGACGGCCTGGCGTAGCAACCAGAATCTCCACGCCTTTTTTCAGCTCCAGCGTTTGCGGCTTCATGTCCATGCCGCCAAACACCACGGCACTGCGCAGGTTGGTGTGCTTGGCATACGATTTGACGGCCTGGGCCACCTGGTCGGCCAACTCACGCGTTGGTAGCAACACCAGCGCACGCACCGGATGGCGGGCGGGCGAGGTAGAGGCATTTTCATGCTTGAGCATGCGTTGCAGCAATGGCAGCGAGAAGGCTGCTGTTTTGCCAGTGCCGGTCTGGGCAGCGCCCATCACATCACGGCCTTGCAACACCACCGGAATGGCTTGCGCCTGGATCGGTGTCATGGCGGTGTAGCCCATGTCGGCCACAGCACGTGACAGGGGTTCTGCAAGCTGCAGCTGCGAGAAAGAATCCAGGGGGGTATCGCTCATCAAATCCGGAAGGGTTGTGGCTATTCAAACAATAGCAAATTGCACCCACGTGGCGTGGGTAAACCCCGATTATCTCTGAATTTACACATCCGGGTCTAAAACGGAAAAGGCCGATGGAGCAAATGCCCCATCGGCCTTACGTTCAGGACGGTTTTCCGCTAGTGCTTGACCGAGACCGTCGGTACAACAACAACCGCTTCCAGCGCTGGGGCCACGGCCACCGGCTCTTCGTCAGGCAGCGGCTGGGGCATGCGCTCCAGAGCCACTTCCAGCACCTGGTCGATCCATTTCACAGGGATGATTTCCAGGCCGTTTTTGACGTTCTCGGGAATGTCTTGCAGGTCTTTGGCGTTTTCTTCGGGGATCAACACCGTCTTGATGCCGCCGCGCAAAGCCGCCAACAGCTTTTCTTTCAAACCACCAATGGCAGTGACTTCGCCGCGCAAGGTGATTTCACCCGTCATGGCCACGTCGCCACGCACTGGGATACCGGTCAAAGCAGACACAAAGGCGGTGGTCATGGCGGCACCCGCACTCGGGCCGTCTTTAGGCGTTGCGCCGTCGGGCACGTGGATGTGGATGTCCTTTTTCTCGAACACCTCGTCCTTGATACCCAGGCGTTTGGAACGGCTGCGGACCACGGTGCGGGCCGCTTCAACCGACTCTTTCATCACATCGCCCAGCGAACCGGTGCGCGTGATCACGCCCTTGCCGGGCATGATGGCGGCTTCGATGGTGAGCAAATCGCCCCCCACTTCGGTCCACGCCAAGCCCACGACCTGGCCGATCTGGTTTTGCTGCTCGGCACGGCCATAGCTATACTTTTGCACGCCCAGATAGTCATTGAGGTTGTCGGCTGTGACTTTGACCTGCGGCACCATCTCCTTGAGCAACAAGCCCTTGACCACCTTGCGGCATATCTTGGACAGTTCACGCTCTAGCGAGCGCACGCCCGCCTCACGGGTGTAGTAGCGCACGATGTCGCGCACGGCCTCAAAACTGACCAGCAGTTCAGACTCGGCCAGACCGTTGTTTTTCAACTGCTTGGGCAGCAGGTATTTGACGGCGATGTTGGTCTTTTCGTCTTCGGTGTAGCCCGACAGGCGGATCACTTCCATACGGTCCAGCAGGGCCGAAGGAATGTTCATGGAGTTAGAAGTGGCGACAAACATCACGTCGCTCAAATCGAAGTCCACTTCCACGTAGTGGTCACCGAATGTGTGGTTTTGCTCGGGGTCTAGCACCTCCAGCAGCGCACTCGACGGATCGCCACGGAAATCCATGCCGAGTTTGTCAATTTCGTCCAGCAAAAACAGCGGATTACGCGTGCCAATCTTGCTCAGGCTTTGCAGCACTTTGCCCGGAAGTGCGCCAATGTAGGTACGGCGGTGGCCGCGAATCTCGGCTTCGTCGCGCATGCCGCCCAAGGCCATACGCACATATTTGCGCCCGGTAGCCTTGGCAATCGACTGGCCCAGCGAGGTTTTACCCACACCAGGAGGCCCGACCAAGCACAGGATAGGCGCTTTGACCTTGTCCACGCGCTGCTGCACCGCCAGATATTCCAGGATGCGGTCCTTGACCTTATCGAGCCCGAAATGGTCTTCGTTGAGCACGCCTTCGGCATTGCGCAGGTCATGCTTGATCTTGGTCTTTTTGCTCCACGGCAAGCCGGTGAGCACGTCGATGTAGTTCCGTACCACGGTGGCTTCGGCCGACATGGGCGACATGAGCTTGAGCTTTTTGAGCTCGCTCTCGGCCTTTTTCAAAGCCTCCTTGGACATCTTGGCGAGCTTGATCTTTTTCTCGATCTCGTCGATGTCCGCGCCCTCTTCGCCTTCGCCCAGTTCTTTCTGGATGGCTTTGACCTGCTCGTTCAGGTAGAAATCGCGCTGGTTTTTCTCCATCTGGCGCTTGACGCGGCCACGGATTTTTTTGTCAACATTCAGGATGTCCACTTCACGTTCCAGCTGGCCGTAGAGGTTTTCCAGGCGCTCGCGCACGTCCGACAAATCCAGTACCACCTGCTTACTGTCCAGCTTGAGTGGCAAGTGGGCGGCAATAGTGTCGGCCAGACGACCGGGATCATCGATGCTGGAGATCGAAGTCAAAATCTCTGGCGGAATCTTTTTATTGAGTTTGACGTACTGGTCAAACTGTTGCATTACGGCGCGGCGCAGGGCCTCTATTTCCGTGGTCTTCTGCACAGACACCGCAGCAACCACGGGCGTGGTATTGGCCGTGAAATGCGACTCACCATCTTCGATGTGGTTGACGCGGGCCCGTTGCTGGCCTTCAACCAGCACCTTGACCGTGCCATCCGGCAGCTTCAGCATTTGCAAAATGGTGGAAATGCAACCGACATCGAACATGTCGGACACGGAAGGCTCGTCCTTGGCGGCGGCTTTTTGGGCCACCAGCATGATGCGGCGGTCGGATTCCATCGCGGCTTCCAAGGCCTTGATGCTCTTCGGACGCCCCACAAACAAGGGGATCACCATATGGGGAAAGACCACCACGTCGCGCAGCGGCAATAAGGGCAGGTCGAGGGGTTCGGCAGGTAGGGGAGTGTGTCCGGACATGAAGATCCTTTGAGTAACCTGTTGAATATGGACTTCGAGCGGTAATTTTCAACCGGCTGGCGCCTTTATTTCAGTGCGCCAGCCGGTGAACTCCTGTCAGGCCTTTTTAGCGGCTTCGCGGTACACCAACAGAGGTGGTTTGTTTTCGTCAATCGTCGATTCATCGACCACCACTTTATCTACGTTGTGGTTGGTGGGCAGATCAAACATGGTGTCGATCAATGACAGCTCCAAAATTGAACGCAGGCCGCGCGCGCCCGTCTTGCGGGCCAGCGCCTTCTTGGCGATGGCTTTGAGAGCCGACGGACGGATTTCCAGGTCCACACCTTCCATTGCCAACAGCTTGCTGTACTGTTTGACCAACGCGTTTTTAGGCTCGGTCAGGATCTGCACCAACGCGTCTTCGCTGAGTTCGGCCAGGGTTGCTACGACCGGCATACGACCGACCAGCTCGGGGATCAGGCCAAACTTGATCAGATCTTCGGGCTCGACATCACGGAAGACTTCGGTCAGGCTGCGCTGGGCTTTGCTTTTAACAGCTGCGCCGAAACCAATACCCGACGATTCAGTCCGGTTGCCAATGACCTTTTCCAGCCCTGAGAACGCACCGCCCAGGATGAACAGGATGTTGGTCGTATCGACCTGCAAGAAGTCCTGGTTGGGGTGCTTGCGCCCGCCCTGTGGCGGCACGCTGGCCATTGTGCCTTCGATCAGCTTGAGTAAAGCTTGCTGCACGCCCTCGCCCGACACGTCGCGGGTGATGGAGGGGTTGTCCGATTTGCGCGAGATTTTATCGATCTCGTCGATGTAGACGATACCGCGCTGGGCCCGTTCTACTTCGTAGTTACAACTTTGCAGCAACTTGGCGACGATGTTTTCCACATCCTCACCCACGTAACCAGCTTCGGTCAGGGTGGTGGCATCGGCCATCACAAACGGCACGTCCAACATGCGGGCCAGCGTTTGTGCCAGCAGGGTTTTGCCAGAACCGGTAGGGCCAATCAGAAGAATATTGCTTTTGGTTAGCTCAATATCGTCCTTCTTGGCGGTTTCCTTGTGGCGCAGACGCTTGTAGTGGTTGTATACCGCAACCGCCAAAGTACGTTTAGCCACTTCCTGGCCAATCACGTAGTTGTCTAGGTTGTTCTTGATGTCTACCGGTGTGGGCAACGCGGCACCTGCATCGCGGGCTTCGGTGCCTGCGGGCAGTTCATCACGGATGATGTCGTTACACAGGTCGATACATTCATCGCAAATGAAAACCGACGGCCCTGCAATCAGCTTCTTCACTTCATGCTGGCTTTTGCCGCAGAAGGAGCAGTACAGGGTTTTTTCGCTGGAGGAGCCTTTTTTCTCGGCCATGGGAGGAATGCCTTTTCAGTCGTTACTGAATGATAACCAAATAAAAACGGCGCTTTCTGTTGCAGAAAACGCCGTTATGGGCTGCTGCCCCACCCTAACTAGGGCTTAGGGGCGCTTGCTGATCACTTCGTCTACCAGGCCATAGGTCTTGGCTTCGTCGGCAAACATGAAGTAGTCGCGTTCGGTGTCGCGCTCGATTTTCTCAATGGGCTGACCGCAACGCTCAGCCAAGATCTTGTTCAACTGGTCACGGGTCTTCAAGATATCACGGGCGTGGATCTCGATATCGCTAGCCTGCCCTTGCGCACCACCAGAAGGCTGGTGGATCATGACGCGGGAATTGGGCAGGGTGAAACGCTTGCCCTTGGTGCCCGCAGCCAGCAAGAAAGCACCCATGCTGGCGGCCATGCCGATGCACAGGGTGGACACATCGGGTTTGATGAATTGCATGGTGTCGTAGATCGCCATGCCGGCCGTGACCGATCCGCCAGGGGAGTTGATGTAGAACGAAATATCCTTGTCAGGATTTTCGCTTTCCAAAAACAGCAACTGGGCCACCACCAAATTGGCGGTCTGGTCATTCACCGGCCCGACTAAAAAGATGACGCGCTCTTTCAGCAAACGCGAGTAAATATCGTACGAACGCTCGCCACGACCGGACTGTTCAATCACCATCGGCACCATGCCGAGGCCCTGAACTTCTTGCGCACTATTACGGATGAACATGGTGATTCCTACTTTATGGGAGAGCGATTAAAAGCAAATAAGGGCTTGCGCCAAAAACACAAGCCCTTATGCGTTACATCTTGCAGCAGATTAGTTCTGGCCCATCAGCTCATCAAACACAACCGCCTTTTCAACCACTTGGGCCTTGCCCAAAATGAAGTCGGTGACATTGGTTTCAATAACGATGGCTTCGACTTCGGCCAGACGCTGGTTGTCGCTGTAGTACCAACGCACTACGTCAGCAGGCTTCTCGTAGCTGGCAGCCAACTCTTCAATGTGGGCCTTGATTTGCTCGGCGGTGGCTTGCAACGCATTGCTACGCACCAATTCGGCAACCACCAGACCCAGGCGCACGCGGCGCTCGGCCTGGGGACGGAAGATGTCATCAGGAATGGGGGCTTTGTCCGCATCCTTGATGCCGCGCTGCTTCAAATCAGCACGCGCACCCGCGACCAGACGGTTCAACTCACCCTGCACGCTGTAGTTGGGCAAATCGAGTTCCGACTTGGCAACCAAAGCATCCATTGCGGCTTGCTTGTTACGGGCCAGCACGCGGAACTTGACTTCGCGCTCCAGGTTTTTGCGGATGTCGGCGCGCAGACCTTCGACCGTTGCATCGGTAATGCCGAGCGACTTGGCCAGAGCTTCGTCTACGGCGGGCAGGTGGGCTGCTTCAATTTTCTTCACGGTGACCATGAAGTCGGCTTGCTTGCCGGCCACGTCTTTGCCGTGGTAGTCGGCCGGAAATGCCAACGGGAAAGTGCGGCTTTCGCCGGACTTCATGCCACGCACGGCATCTTCAAATTCCTTCAGCATCTGGCCTTCGCCCACCAGGAACTGGAAGGCTTCGGCTTTGCCGCCTTCAAAAGTTTCGCCGTCGATCTTGCCTTCAAAGTCCACCGTAACGCGGTCACTGTCTTCGGCAGCAGCTTCGAGCGCGCGCTGGGCAAAGGTACGGCGTTGCTTGCGCAGGATTTCGACGGTCTTGTCGATCGCGCCATCGTCCACAGCGGTGGTGATTTTTTCGACTTCAGCGGTGCTCAGGTCGCCAATTTTCACATCCGGGAAGACTTCGAAAATCGCATCAAAAGCCATTTGACCTTCGGGTGAAGTCTCGTTTTCGCTGATACGGGGCTGACCAGCAACGCGCAGCTTGGCTTCGTTGGCGGCAACGGCAAAAGCCTCGCCCACTTTGTCGTTCATCACTTCGTAGTGGACCGAATAACCGTAGCGCTGTGCCACCACATTCATGGGCACCTTGCCTGGACGGAAGCCGTCCATCTTGACGGTGCGGGCCATCTTCTTGAGACGGGTAGCCACTTCGTTCTGGATCACTTCCACGGGCAGGGACAGCGTGATTTTGCGTTCCAGCTTTTCAAGGGTTTCAACAGTAACAGCCATCTTGGTCTCGGTCTCGTATAAAAAAGTGTGGTGCGCGGGGGGGGACTCGAACCCCCACATCCTTGCGGACGTCAGGACCTAAACCTGGTGCGTCTACCAATTTCGCCACCCGCGCAAATACAGAACTAACAAACGATCTTGAACAACGCCAAGACCATTTGTATGAAATCGGTCAGCCTGCTATTTTAGCGTGCTTGCAGACCGGTTTTTATACCGGTAAACCTGGACCTCACCGGGAGTCGCGCTGGACCCGGAACCAGGCTGCATACATAGCGGGCAAAGCCAGCAGGGTCAGCACCGTGGCCACGATCAGGCCGCCCATGATGGCCACCGCCATAGGACCCCAAAACACCGAGCGCGACAGCGGAATCATGGCCAGTACGGCGGCAGCGGCGGTCAGCACAATCGGGCGCAAACGCCCCACGGCCGACTCCACAATCGCGTCCCAGGTGGGCATGCCTCGGGCGCGCTCTTGCTCGATTTGGTCGATCAGGATGACCGAATTGCGCTGGATCATGCCCATCAGCGCAATCACACCCAGCAGCGCTACAAAGCCAAACGGGCGACCCAGCAAGATCAACGCGCCGGCCACCCCGGCAATACCCAATGGCCCGGTCAGGAAAACCAGCATAGCCCGGCTGAAACTTTGCAGTTGCAGCATCAGCAAGGTAAAGGTAATGAACAGCATGATGGGGATGCCCGCCGCAATGGAGGCCGAGCCTTTGCTACTCTCTTCCACCGCACCAGCCACCTCTATCCGGTAAGCCCCCATGCCCTTGCTGGCCCACTGCGCCTCCAGCGCTTTCAAAGCGGGCAGTAGTTCATCCGTCACGGTAGCTCCCTGCAAGCCTTCGGTGATGTCGGCCTGCACCGTGATGCCGTAGTCGCGGTTTTCACGCCACATCACGCCGGGTTCCCAGTCAAACACCGGTTTGGCGATTTGCAGCAGCGGAATCGACTGCCCGGAAGCCGTGGGCAAATACGCATTGCCGATGTCAGTGATGGCGCTGCGCTCGTCCAGCGGCTGGCGCAGCACGATGTCGATGAGCTTGTCGTTCTCGCGGAACTGGCCCACGGTGGCACCGGTCAGAATTACTTTGGCTGCCTGGGCAATCGACTGGCTGGTGACCCCCAAGGCGCGTGCCTTGGCCTGGTCCACTTCCAGGCGCACCACCTTGATCGACTCGTTCCAGTTGTCGTTCACCCCCCGGGTGTTGGCGCTTTTACGCATCACGGCCTTGACCTCGTCGGCACGCAGTCGCAACACGCTGGGCTCGGTGCCAATCACACGGAACTGCACCGGATACGGTACTGGCGGGCCGGTAGACAAGAGCTTGGCCCGCGCACGCACGTCGGGAAACTCGGTGGCCAGCAACGTGGGCAACTTGTTGCGCAGCACATCCCGCGCCTTCAGATCCTTGGTCATCACGATGAGCTGCGATACGTTGGTCTGGGGAAACACCTGGTCCAGCGGCAAGAAGAACCGTGGCACACCCGACCCGACCCAGGCCACCACCGAACTGACACCCGGCTCCTGCAGCAGCCGCGCCTCGACCAGCTTGGCGGAAGCATCGTTGGCCGCAAAGGAGGTGCCCTCGGGGAACCACAGGTCCACCAGAATCTCCGGGCGGCTGGAGTCCGGGAAAAACTGCTGCTGCACCCGGCCCATGCCGAAAATGCCCAGGGCAAAAATCAGCAACGTCAGGGCGATGGTGATCCAACGGTGCAGCACGCACCAGCCCACCAGGCGGCGAAACCGCTGGTAGAACGGCGAATCAAAGCTGTCGTGTCCGTGCACCGGTGCATCGCCGGGTGCGCCATCGGCCAGCACTTGGGCATGCGGCGGTTTCTTCAGCAAGAGCACCCCCAAGTAGGGCACAAAGTAGACCGACACGATCCAGCTCAGCAGCAAGGCCAGCACCGTTACGGCAAAAATCGCAAAGGTGTATTCGCCGGTGGTGGACTTGGCCAGGCCGATAGGCAAAAAGCCCGCTGCCGTGATCAGCGTGCCGGTCAGCATGGGCATGGCGGTGATCTCGTAGGCAAACGTGGCAGCACGCACCTTGTCGTAGCCCTCTTCCATTTTGCGCACCATCATTTCCACCGCGATGATGGCATCGTCCACCAGCAGGCCCAGGGCGATGATCAGCGAGCCCAGCGAAATCTTGTGCAGGCCAATGCCCCAGTACCACATGCCCAGAAAGGTCACGCCCAGCACCAGCGGGATGGTGATGCCCACCACCAAGCCGGGCCGCATGTCCAGCGTGTAGCGGCGCCAGAGCGGATTTTTGCCCGGTCGCTTGTGCAGGCCCAGGCTGATAAAGCTCACCGCCAACACGATGACCACCGCCTCAATCAGCACGCTGATGAACTCGTTTACCGAAGTGCTCACGGTTTTGGGCTGGTCCTGCACCTGCACCAGCTTGATGCCGGCGGGCAGGCTCTTGCCGATCTGGGCGGCCATCGCATCCATCGCCGTGCCCAAGCGGATGATGTCGCCGCCCTTGGCCATCGACACCCCCAGCGCAATCACTTCCTTGCCCTGGAAGCGTACCTTCACGCTCGGCGGATCGACGTAGCCGCGCGTGATCTCGGCGATATCGCCCAGCCGCAACTGGCCCGCACCGGCGGTCGTGCTGCCCGCACCCCGGATGGGCATGGCCTGGAGCTGCTCCACCGTCTGGAACTGCCCGGCCACCCGCACCTGCACCACGTCCAGCGGGGTTTGCACCGCACCGGCGCTCTCCACCGCGTTTTGTTGGCCCAACTGCGCCAGCACCTGGCCCATATCCAGCCCGAGCTGGGCCAGGCGCTTTTGCGAAACCTCAACATAGACTTTTTCGGCCTGCACGCCAAACAGCTCGACCTTGCCCACATCGGGCACGCGCAGCAGCTTTTGGCGCACCTCGTCGGCAAACACCTTGAGCTCGGCGTTGCTGAAACCGTCGGACTCCAGCGCGTAGATCACGCCGTATACATCGCCAAAGTCGTCATTAAAAAACGGCCCCTGCACGCCCGACGGCAGGGTGTGGGCCATGTCGCCAATCTTTTTGCGCGTGATGTACCAGAGGTTGGCCACATCGCTGCCTTTACTGGAATCTTTCACCTGGAAGATGATTTGCGACTCGCCGGGCTTGGAATAGCTGCGGATCTTGTCGGCATACGGCACCTCTTGCAGCGCGCGCTCCAGCTTATCGGTGACCTGCTCGGCCACCTGCTGGGCAGTCGCCCCGGGCCAGAAGGTCTTAACCACCATCACCCGAAAGGTAAACGGCGGATCTTCGTCCTGGCCCAACTGGAAGTAGGCGGCAAAGCCCATCACCATTAGCACCACCAGCAAATAGCGGGTTAGCGCGGGATGCTCCAGCGCCCATTTGGAAAGATTGAAGCCCGGCTTGGGCTGGTCAGGGGTGTGGGGTTGCGTCATCTGAAACTCACTGTGCAGCAGATGCGGGTGCAGCCACGGGACTTGCTACTTTTTCAATAGCTACTTGCGCAGATGCTGCCTGCGCTGGAGTCGTTTTAGACTGGTAAATAGAGACCTTTTGTCCCTCGGCCAGCACATGCACACCGGCGGCCACCACCTGCATGCCGGGCTGCAAACCGCTGGCAATCACGGTCAGGTTGCCATCCGCCGTGGCCACCACCACCGGCTGGGACTTGACCGTCATGCTGGCGGGGTCCAGCAGCCACACGGCGGTACTGCCATTCGCCTCCCGCTTGAGCGCACTGGTCGGCAGCTTGATGGCGGGTATGCCCGCCAGGCTCAGCGCCTGCGGCAACACACTCACCGTAGACCCCAGGCCGGGAGCGGTATCGGCATCAATCGCCACCTTCACCTGGAAAGTCCGCGTCACCGGGTCGGCACTGGCCGCCACCTCGCGGACCTTGCCCGCCAGCGTGATCTTGCTGGCCCATACCCGCACTTCCACGGCCGACCCCAGCGGGATGCCCGCCACCCGGTCTTCGGGCACCACAAAAACCACATCGCGCGCACCGTCTCGGGCCACGCGCACCACCGGCGTACCGGCCGCCACCACCTGGCCGGGCTCGGCGGCGATAGCCGTGACCACACCAGCCACATCCGACACCAGCCGGGTATACGCCGCCTGGTTGCCTTGGGACGACAATTGCGCCTGCGCCAGCTGCACCTGGGCCTGGGCCGCCTTGAAGGCACTGTCGCGCTGCTCCAACTGGGCACCGCTGATGAAGTTCTGCTCTTTTAGCTCTTTGTAGCGCTTGTAATCGGCGCTGGCGAGATCGCGGTTGGTGGCCGCAGCGGCCAATTGGGCGCGCGCGGCATCGGTAGCCAGTTTGTAATCTTGCGGGTCCAGCTGCGCCAGCACCTGGCCCACCTTCACGCGCTGGCCTAGCTCGGCCTGGCGCTGGATGATCTTGCCCGCAACCCGGAAACCCAGTGCCGACTCGGTCTGCGCCCGCACTTCACCGGCAAATTCCAGCGTTGCCTGCATGCTGCTCGGCGCCACCGTCAGCACCTTCACAGCGCGAATAGGCTCAGGCGCAGGCTCAGGTTTGGAACACCCCGCCAGCACCGCCACCACCCCGATCCAGCACATGCTGGCACGGAACATGGGGCGCACGCTGGGCGGCAAAGAAAAATAATGTGGCATAGCAGACCTAAAAAATCCGGACTTACGCAAGTCCCCCTGTGCACCTACAAGGCGACACAGGGTCTTGCGTAAGTCCTGTCTTATAACTGTGGACAATGGCGTAAACCATTATTACTGACTGGCGGGTTAGTAATCTAGAAGAACACCTAGGGCTTGTCAAGCGACAATCCCGGCGTGAAAGCACAACCTACCTTGAAACAAAATGCTACCCCACAAACCGTGAGCCACTATGAAAATTTTCCAGTGGCGTCCATCTTGTGCCCGGCCCATCTGCGCGCGCCCATCGCTGCTATCTACTGGTTTGCACGCACGGCGGACGACATTGCCGACGAAGGCAAGGCCTCTGCGGCGCAGCGTCTCAGCGACTTGGCCGTCTTTCGCGCCGACCTGGCCGCTGCCGCCGCAGGCCAACCCACATCGACCCGCTGGCCCAGAGTGTTTGGCCCCTTGCAGGTCGCCATCGCCCGGTGGAAGCTGCCCCAGCCGCTGTTGGCAGACCTGCTCAGCGCCTTCTGCCAAGACGTGGTCAAAACCCGTGACCAGACCGGCTACGCCAGCCGCGCCGAGTTGCTGGACTACTGCCAGCGCTCTGCCGCGCCCATAGGTCGGCTGCTGCTGCACGTGTATGGTGTGAAAAATGCGCAAGCGCTGCAACAAAGCGATGCCATCTGCAACGCCTTGCAATTGGTCAATTTTTGGCAAGACCTGGGCCAGGATGTATCCCGGGGCCGCTTCTACCTGCCGCAAGACCGCAGCCGTTATTACGATGTAGACGCGCGGGCACTCAACCAAATCCCCCAAAGCCGCCCGCTGACCAAGCTGATGGAAGAAAACGTCCGCTGGACACGCGCACTGATGCAGCGCGGTGCCCCCTTGGTACACCGCGTGCCGGGCCGCGCCGGATGGGAACTGCGCCTGGTGGTGCAAGGCGGACTGCGCATTCTGGAGAAGATCGAAGCCCTGGGCTTTGCCACCCGCCACACCCGCCCCACCATAGTCAAAGCCGACTATCCCCTGATGCTGTGGCGCGCCTTATGGATGTGACAATTAGCCCATGACCCCTGAGCAATACGTCCAAAACAAAGCCGCGTCTTCTGGCAGCAGCTTCTACTACGCCTTTCTGTTCCTGCCCAAGCCGCGCCGGGCCGCTATCACCGCCTTCTACGCCTTCTGCCGCGAGGTGGACGATGTGGTGGACGAAACCGCCGATGCCGGTGTCGCCCGCACCAAGCTGGCCTGGTGGCAAGGCGAAGTCGCCAACGCGTTTGCAGGCAAACCCAGCCACCCGGTGATGAAGGCCCTGATGCCGCTGGCCGCCGACTACCAGATCGAGCAGCGCCACCTGCAAGCCATCATCGAAGGCTGCAACATGGACCTGGAGCAAACCCGCTACCTCGACTTCCCCGGCCTACAGCGCTACTGCCACCTGGTGGCGGGCGTGGTGGGCGAGGTATCGGCCCGCATCTTTGGCCAGACCGACCCCGCCACCACCGCCTACGCCCACACCCTGGGCCTGGCGTTCCAGCTCACCAACATCATCCGCGACGTGGGCGAAGACGCGCTGATGGGCCGCATCTACCTGCCGGTGAATGAGCTGCAGCAGTTCGACGTGAAGGCCCACGAAGTCTTGAAGCGCACTTATTCCGACAGATTCACCGCCCTGATGCGCTTCCAGGCCGCCCGCGCCCACGCCTTGTACGAAGAAGCCTTTGCGATGCTGCCCGCCGCCGACCGCCGCGCCCAGAAGCCGGGGCTGATGATGGCCAGCATCTACCGCACCCTGCTGCGCGAGATTGAAGCCGACAACTTCCAGGTGCTGCACCAGCGCGTCAGCCTGACCCCGCTGCGCAAGCTGTGGCTGGCATGGAAAGTCCAGGCACTGAACAAGTTATGAGACTCCCCACTGTCTTGCCGGGCTAACGTATGCACGCATCGCTGATGACCGCCCACCCCCACCCCAGCCCTCCCCCAAAGAGGGAGGGAGTAAGACCGGACCCCGCATTGCCCCCTCCCCTTGCGGGGGAGGGTTGGGGTGGGGGCCGGATGTCCGGCATGCGGTGAAAGTAGCCATCATCGGCGCAGGCTGGGCCGGACTGGCCGCCGCCGTCACCGCCACCCAGGCCGGGCACCACGCTACAGTTTTTGAAGCATCCCGTGCAGTAGGCGGTAGGGCTAGAGCCTTATCTGACCCACAATTTGACAACGGACAGCACATCCTTATCGGGGCCTACACCGAGACACTTAAGCTGATGCGTGTGGTGGGCGTAGATAATAAAAAAACCCTGCTGCGCCTGCCGCTGACCCTGCTGTTCCCCGACGGCCACGGTCTGCGTTTGCCCGCCCTGCCCGCGCCTTTCGATGCGTTCATCGGCATCCTGCAAGCCAAGGGCTGGGGCTGGCGCGACAAGGCCGCGTTGCTGCGCACGGCACTCGGCTGGCAACTGGCGCGCTTTCAGTGCAGCCCCCAGCTATCGGTGGCCGACCTGTGCGCCACGCTCACGCCACGGGTGGTAGACGCGCTGATCGACCCGCTGTGCGTGGCCGCGCTGAACACGCTCGCCGCGCAGTCCAGCGGGCAGGTGTTTTTACGCGTGATCCAGGATTCTTTATTTGGAGCCCCGGGCGGCTCGAACCTGCTGCTGCCCCAAGTCGATCTGGGCAGCCTCTTCCCCACCCCCGCCGTGCGCTGGTTAGAACAGCACGGGGCCACCGTCACGCTGGGCCACCGGGTGCAAACCCTCCAGCCCCAGGGCGGGCAATGGTGTGTAGACGGCCAACTTTTCGACCGCGTGCTGCTGGCCTGCCCGCCGTGGGAGGCAGCCCGGCTGGTGGCTGGCAGCGGCGTGGCGGCGGATGCGTGGCTACAGCAGGCGCAGGCCCTGCAATTCGAGTCCATTGCCACGGTGTACGCCACCAGCACCACCCGGCTACCCCAGCCCATGTTGTCACTAAGGGGTGGCCCGGCGCAGTTTGTGTTCGACCGGGGCCAGCTCGGCGGCCCGCCCGGTCTACTGGCATTTGTGGCCAGCGCCAGCCAGGGCGACCGGCAGGCGCTGGAGGATGCCGCCCTCCAGCAAGGGCGCGTGCAACTGGGTTTGGCAGATCTGCAAGCCGTACAGACCGTGGTGGAAAAGCGCGCCACCTTTGCCTGCACGCCCGGCTTGCAGCGCCCCGCCCAGTACATCGCACCCGGGCTGGCCGCCTGCGGCGACTATGTGGACGGGCCGTATCCCGCCACGCTAGAGGGCGCGGTGCGCAGCGGTATCAGCGCTGCGGCGTGTAGCCGTCACGCAGTACCTTAATCATGTCGTGGTTCTTTTGCACGCCCTGCATCTGGCGCTCCACCATCGCGCGGATGTCAAACGGCAGCGCCTCTTTGAGCGCCTTGCGGTAGCGGCCCAGCGCAATATCCTCGCCGCGTTCGCACTCCTCCAGCACCGCCCTGTCGTTGTCACCGTCGTTAGTCAGCATGTCGCGCACGGCGACCCAGCCACGGTGTACCGTGCCGCTGAGGGTGCCACTGTCCTCGGGCGTACCGCCCAGACGCACCACCGCGCTGGCCAGTTCGGCGGCAGAGCTGGCGCAATCCCGCATCCGCTCTTCAAACACGCTTTTCAGGTTCTGGGCGCTGGTGCGTTCGGTGCAGGCCTTGAAGCCATATTCACCGTCATAACAGGTTTCGACCAGGGTGTTCAAGGTGGCAATGACATCGTCGTTGTCCATAGGCAACTCGCCATCGACGACATCATTGACATTGCGGACATCGCCCACATCGGGCACCCCTGCGATCATCGGGGCCATGGGAACCGCCTCGCCGCCCAGCACCATACCGGCCATCAAGGGTGTATCCCCCAGCAGGCCAGGGTCTCGGTATTTTTCGTTTGCCATACAAATGCTCCTTCAGAAAATGGAATGGAATCCGATCCGCCCTCAGCGGCTCGGCAGGTGCATCCATCTTCCGGCGGGGCGTGCGGCTTGTACGTCGGCCAAGCCATGCCCTGCGTGTAGGAGCATGCGCCGCATCCATGCACACGCAAATACTATCTATTTGATAGCTTACAGCGCAAGCAGAATATGCGCCAGATGCCTATTAGGCTCCTAAAATTTCGCACAGCGCCACCAGCTCCACCACATGCAGATGCGGCTGGATGGGGTGGTTCCAGGCGTGGCCCGCGCGGTTCACCCACACCGACTGCATGCCTGCGCTGACGGCACCCACCACGTCCATCAGCGGGTCGTCGCCCACGTGCAGCACGGCCTCGGGGGACACCCCGGCGGCCTGGGCGGCGGCGTGGAAGATGCGCGGGTCGGGCTTGGCCACGCCGAATGCACGGGCGCTCACGGCGGCGGTGAAATGCGCGCCAATGCCCACCCGGTGTACGTCGGCATTGCCGTTACTCAACGCCACCAGCGGATAACGCGCCGCCAGCCGGGCCAGCGCGGGTAGCGCGTCGGGGTAGAAGTCCACGCGCTGGCGGGCGGCAAAAAACACTTCGAAGGCGTCTTCGGCCAGCGCCGGGTCGTCGCCCGCGTGGCCCAGCGCCAGGCGGATGGATTCGCGGCGCAGCGTGCTCAGGTCGTGCAGCAGATCGGGCCGCTCCCGCTCCAACTGTTCGCGCACCGCCCGCAGCGCCAAGCTGGTGGGATAGCGCGCTGCCGTGGCCGGGGCGTGGTCGCCCAGCCACTGCAACAGCGTGGCCTCGGCCCGCTCGATGGCGGGCCACACGGGCCACAGGGTGTCGTCCAGGTCGAGGGATATGGCTTGGATGTGGGAAGTGTTCAGCATAGGTGCATGAGAATACCCGCCATGCCACTATTTGCCTCCCCCTTCCGCCCAGAGCCCCCTTTCAACCACGCCCAGACCGCCCGCACCGGCGTGCTGTACTGCAATCTGGGCACGCCCGACGCGGCCACGCCCATAGCGGTGCGGCGCTACCTGGCGCAGTTCCTCAGCGACCACCGGGTCATCGAAATCCCCAAAGTCATCTGGAACGTGATCCTGCACGGCATCATTTTGCGCACCCGGCCCAAGCAATCGGCCGCCAAATACGCCAGCATCTGGACTCCGCAGGGCTCGCCGCTGCGCACCGGCACGGCACTGCAGGCCACCATGCTGCGCGGCTGGCTGGGCGAGCGCGGCCACCAGGTGCAGGTGGACTACGCCATGCGCTACGGCAGCCCGTCCATCGCCGAGCAGCTGGACAAGTTCAAGGCCAGCGGCGTGACCCGCGTGCTGATCGTGCCCGCCTACCCGCAGTATTCGGCCACCAGCACCGCCAGCGTGTTCGACGCGGTGTACGACTGGGCCGCCCACACCCGCAACATCCCCGAGCTGCGCTTCGTCAACCGCTACCATGACGATCCCGGCTACATCGCCGCCCTGGCCCGCCGCATCCGCAGCCACTGGCAGCAGCACGGCCGCCCCGACCAGCTGGTGATGAGCTTCCACGGCGTGCCCGCGCGCACCCTGCAGCTGGGCGACCCCTACCACTGCGAATGCCAGAAAACCGCCCGCCTGCTGGCCAACGCACTCGACCTGACCAAAGAGCAGTACAAGCTCACCTTCCAATCCCGCCTGGGCCGCGCCAAATGGCTGGAGCCCTACACCGAGCCCAGCCTGATCGCCATGGCCAAAGCCGGAGTCAAACGCGTGGATGTCGTCTGCCCGGGCTTCACCAGCGACTGTCTGGAGACCCTGGAAGAGATTGCCATGGAAGGCAAAGCCGCCTTCCTGAACGCGGGCGGCAAAGAGTTCCACTACATCCCCTGCCTGAACGGCGAGCCTGACTGGATCACCGCCCTGGCCAGCATCGTGCAAACCCACCTGCAAGGCTGGCCCACGCAGGTTGCACCGGATACCCAAGCCCTGGCAGACACCCAAGCCCGCGCCAAAGCGCTAGGAGCCACACAATGAATTTAATAGCTACCCCCGCACATTCCATAAGCGCCAGAGGCCGATTTGATGCACAAGTTTGATGTCGTCGTCATCGGCGCAGGCGCCGCCGGTTTGTTCTGCGCCGGGATTGCCGGGCAACGCGGTTTGAAGGTGCTGCTTCTAGACCACAGCGAAAAAGTGGCCGAGAAAATCCGCATCTCCGGCGGTGGCCGCGCCAACTTCACCAACAAGGACGTGACCCCCGCCAACTTCCTCAGCGACAACCCCCACTTCTGCCGCAGCGCCCTGAGCCGCTACACGCCCAAAGACTTCACCGAACTGATGGCCCGCCACGGCATCCCGTTCCACGAAAAGCACAAGGGCCAGCTCTTCTGCGACCGCAGCGCCGAAGATTTGATCACCATGCTGCTGGCCGAATGCACGGCGGGCAACGTCACGCGCTGGCAGCCGTGCACGGTCAAAAATA
The DNA here is from genome assembly GCF_056521445.1 of Rhodoferax sp. LB1P47. Lineage (NCBI taxonomy): Bacteria > Pseudomonadati > Pseudomonadota > Betaproteobacteria > Burkholderiales > Comamonadaceae > Rhodoferax > Rhodoferax sp. LB1P47. Next base: position 155,335 of record NZ_JBWMAU010000001.1, read on the forward strand.
TAGCCTTTTCGGCCGCTAGCGCAGATAGCAACAGCGCAGGTAGCTATACCATTGATAGCAGCCACGGTCAAATTACGGCGCCCCAGATCGTGGTCGCCACCGGCGGCCTGTCCATCCCCAAGATCGGCGCCACCGACTTTGGATTCCGCATCGCCCAGCAGTTCGGCCTGCGCATGGTCACCCCCCGCCCGGCCTTGGTCCCGCTCACTTTCGACACTGAAGCCTGGGCCCCGTATGCCCACCTGTCGGGCCTGGCGCTGCCGGTGCAGATCGAGGTGGGGGCCAAAAAAGCCAAAACCGCCTTTCTGGAAGACCTGCTCTTCACCCACCGGGGCCTGAGCGGTCCGGCCGTACTGCAAATATCCAGCTACTGGCGCGAGGGCACGCCCCTCCGTCTGAACCTGGCCCCCAACGTCGATCTGCCCCCCGCCCTGGCCCGCGCCAAAGCCACCTCGCGCAAGCTGATCGCCAATGAACTAGCCCAACTCGTGCCATCGCGTTTGGCCGATGCTTGGGCCGGCCAAGACCCCGCCTGGCAAAAACCCATTGGCGATGCCACCGACAAAGCCCTGGCCCAACTGGCCGAAAAACTCGCGCGCTGGGAGCTGACCCCCAACGGGTCGGAAGGCTACAAAAAGGCCGAGGTCACAGCCGGGGGTGTGGACACGCGGGATTTGTCGTCCCAGACCATGGAGTCGAAGCAGCCGGGGTTGTTTTTTATCGGCGAGGTGGTCGATGTGACCGGGTGGCTGGGGGGGTATAACTTCCAGTGGGCCTGGGCGAGTGGGTTTGCTTGTGGGGGGGCGTTGGCGGTGGGGTAAAGCTGACTGGGCACAAAGTGAGAAGGTCGTTAATGTTGAAATTTTTTCGGAAAATCAACGCATTTAGAATGCCAACTATAATTAATTTTTAGACAAAAATGGTTAATCGTATTTTTATTAGCTTCACGTTACTTCTTGTACTCACCAACGCGTGCGCAGATTTATCTAATCCTAAAGTTTTAGAACTGCGTGGAATTACTGTTGGCGCTCCTTGTGACAACATCGCCACTGCATTAAAAAACCTGACACAGAAATCCACAAAACCGTTTGAAAGCATCAACTGCTCAGAATTATCCAATAAGTACACCATACGATCGCTAGGCATTACTTCAGACGAAAAATTCGAAGCTATTTCAATTCATTTCACACCTAACGGGGTTTTTTGGAAGGTCTCCTCATTCACTCGTTTCAGCGAGTTTGGACGACCATTACGAAGTGATGTACTCGAAGCCCTCGGAGCTAAATTTGGAGGCAACCCAGCACTTATACGGCCAAGAATCGAATTACAGGATCAAGATGTTGCGGTATGGAGCAGTACAAAGAATCCGCTTGAGGGCTCAATTTCTTACACCTATAAGTACCGCCCATGCACCGGCAAAGCTGGAGGCGACGAACATGACGTATGTATCACGCCGCAACACATAGAAAGCGGAAGGGCATGGATGAAAGCAGTTCAGGATCTCGGAGGCACTATTGCATCGACATCAGTGGAGTCCTCATCAAAGACACCCCCGGAGCGGGTAATTGCCGTAATGGTCCAAATCTACGATAGCGGAGTAGGTGCTGCCGCAGACGAAGATGAACGGTTAGAGCTAATAAAATCCAGTCGACCGATAATACCAAATTATTAAAAATTCACCCACTTCTTGTAGCTATATTATTTTTAAGAATTTTAATGTTTGTTAAAAAATAACAATTTCCGCGTTAATTTTCTTAACCGGTTGTCAAGCGATAATTTACGGAACCGCCTCTAATTTTGAGAAAATAGCTCTCGGCATGAATAAGCAACAAGTTATTCAAATTCTTGGCTCTCTGGTATCAGTAAGTGCAGATGGGGATAAAAGCGAAGAATATTTAATTTATAAAAAAATGAAACATGCCATTTCAGAATGGCCCAGAACCTACTCTGTAACACTTCGTAGTGGAAAAGTGGTCAAATACGGCGAACAATATGAAGAGAAAAATATTAATTCTTATTGAGGTTAATTTTTAATCTCCGTATTGGATTGGGGTGAGTATCCAGTGCTGGTCGATGTGTTGTGGCATGTTGCAGATAGTTGCGCTGATGTGCCCCTCTGACTTGCGATGGTGCATTTATGAACCCAACCAGTACGTATTGACAACAGCTACACGCCGCCTAAAATCGTATACCTATTGTCCACACACCCAGAGGTTTCCATGCGTGATGCTCCCATCAACTTACGCGCCCTGCCCGCCCAGCGCGACCTGATCGACCAAGCGGCGGTTTTGTTGGGCAAGAACCGCTCAGACTTCATGCTGGAAGCAGCCTGTGAACGTGCCCAGGCCGTGGTACTGGACCAGGTGTTTTTCGGTATGGACACGGACCGTTTCCAGGCCTTCACAGCCTTGCTCGATGCGCCTGCCAGCGCCAATCCCGGCCTGGCGCGGCTGATGGCGGTGCAGCCTCCTTGGGATCGTAAATCCGCATGAGCTTGCAGTTGTCGGCCCCGCAGCCGCTGGCGGGAGCCCACCAGCTCAGCCAGTTCGCCTGCGGCGAATCTTCATTGGACGAATGGCTCAGGCGCCGAGCGCTGACCAACCACCTCAGCGGTGCCAGCCGCACCTTTGTAGTGGCCGACCCTGCTGGCCATGTTTTCGGCTACTACGCTCTTGCCGCCGGTGCGGTGGCGCACCAAGATGCCACCAGCGCGGTGCGGCGCAACATGCCCGACCCGGTGCCCGTGATGGTCCTGGCCCGGCTGGCAGTGGACCAGCGGGCCCAGGGTTTGAAGCTGGGTGCGGCGCTGCTGCAAGACGCCGTGAACCGTGCGCTGGCGGTAGCGCAGAATGCAGGCGTGCGGGCGCTGCTGGTCCACGCGCTGAACGAACCGGCCAGGGCGTTCTATGCGCACTATGGATTTCAGAGCTCTGCGCTGCACCCGCTGACTCTGATGTTACGGCTCAGTACCTAAGGGGTTCGGCAATAGCCAAAACAACGCTGGGAATCCGCAAAAAACGGATTCCTAGCTTAAATTCAAGCGTTCTTTAATCTGCAAGAGCGCAATGAACGAAGTCTTTAATTACACGGCGCTGGGGCTGGTGCGACTCTCAAGCTGAAATTCATAAAAAATAGGCCGCTAACGCATATTGCACGTGCGCTACCAGCTACTATTTATATAGCACCCATTTCCGGCTACGCTAGCCCCGCCACCGACTCCAACGCCATCACCGCCGTGGCCGTATTCCAGATGGGGATGTGGCAATTTCTGTGCACCCGGCGCCGCTGGTTGCGGGCGCAGCTGGAGGCGGTGGTAGCCCCTGTTTTGGCACACCCGTGCTGTATCGCGCATGATGCGCCGTGTGTGCGCCAACGTGGCACACGCCCACACTAAAGCTTTTAGGACTTATGCAAGTCCTGGTTTTTTTCCCAAAATTTACTTTCAAGGAACGCCCATGACTGCCATTTTTTCTCGCCGCGTCTTGGTAACCGCTCTGGCCGTGGCCAGCCTATCGGGGGCACTGCATGCCCAAACGGCGGTGCGGGTGTCGTCCAAGATCGACACCGAAGGCGCGCTGCTGGGCAACGTGATCCGACTGGTGTTAGAGGCCAACGGCATCAAGACCGAAAACAAGCTGCAACTCGGCTCCACCAAAATCGTGCGCGGCGCGCTGGTGGCGGGCGAGGTGGATATTTACCCCGAATACACCGGCAACGGCGCGTTCTTCTTCTCCGACGAAAAAAATCCAGCCTGGAAAGATGCCAAGGCCGGTTTCGAGAAGGTCAAATCGCTGGATGCCGAGAAAAACAAGCTGGTCTGGCTGGAGCCCTCGCCCGCCAACAACACCTGGGCCATCGCCATCCGCAAGGATGTGGCCAGCAAGCACCAGCTGAAATCGCTGGACGACCTGGGCAAATGGCTGGGCACCGGCGGCAAGTTCAAGCTGGCTGCGTCGGCTGAGTTCATCGAGCGCCCGGATGCCCTGCCCGCCTTCCAAACCGCCTACGGCTTCAAGCTCACCCAAGACCAGTTGCTGACCCTGGCGGGCGGCGACACCACCGTCACCATCAAGGCAGCAGCCGAGCAAACCTCGGGCGTCAACGCCGCGATGGCCTATGGCACTGACGGCCCGGTATCGGCCCTGGGCCTGCTGGTGCTGGCCGACACCAAAAGCGCGCAACCCATCTACGCGCCCGCCCCGGTGGTGCGCGCCGAGGTGCTGGCCCGGCATCCCAAGATCAAAGACGTATTGGCACCGGTGTTCAAGAGCCTGGACGGCCCCACCCTGCAAAGCCTGAACGCCAAAATTGCCCTGGAAGGGCAGGATGCCCAGACCGTGGCAGCGGCGTATCTGAAGTCCAAAGGCTTCGTCAAGTAAACCCATGCGGGTGCACAACCGGGTGCTGTGCGCCTTGGCGCTGCTGGGCCTGTGCGCAGCCTGGGGCCTGGCGTTTGTGACGCAGGCACCAAACCGGCTGCTCACGGGTGTCGGCATACCGCTGGCCGAGGTGCTGGTGGGGCCGCGCTGGTGGGTGCTGCTGCCCGCCGCCGTGCTGGCCACCGGCGTGTTTTTACCGCCCACGCGGCGCACCCAGGGGCTGGTGCTGCTGGCGGCGGCCGCCAGTCTGGCGGGCTGGCTGTGGCTAGCGGGCGCGCAGGCCCAGTCCACGATGGACAGCGCCGAATCCCCGCTGGTGCGCACCTCTTTTGGCGCTGGCTTTTGGGTGCTGGTGCTGCTGTGCGCATTGGCGGCGGCCGATGCCTGGCAGCGCTTGCAACTGAATGCCGTGGCCCGCACGCTGGCCGGGATCGCCGTGGCCGCGCCGGTGCTGTACCTGCTGGCGCAAGGGCATCTGGATGCACTGTCGCTGCTGAAGGAATACGCCAACCGGCAAGAAGTATTCCAGTCCGCCTGGCGCAGGCATGTGCAGATTGTGCTGGCCACGCTGCTGCCCACGCTGCTCATCGGCGTGCCGCTGGGTGTGGCAGCGTACCGGCGGCCGCGCCTGTCGGCACCGTTGTTGGCGCTGCTGAATGGGGTCCAGACCGTGCCGTCCATCGCTTTGTTTGGCCTGCTGATGGCACCGCTGGCGGCGCTGGCTACGTGGTGGCCGCAGTCGGGTATCAGCGGTATCGGCCTGGCCCCGGCGGTACTGGCGCTGACGCTGTATTCGCTGCTGCCTATCGTGCACAGCACCATCACCGGGCTGCACCAGGTGCCCAGCGCAGTGGTGGAAGCCGCCAGCGGCATGGGGCTCACGCCGCGCCAAATCTTCTGGCGCGTCGAGGTGCCGCTGGCCCTGCCCTTGCTGGTGGCGGGCATCCGCACCACCGCCGTGCAGGCAGTGGGCCTGACCGTAGTGGCAGCGCTGATCGGGGCGGGCGGCTTTGGTGCCATCATGTTCCAGGGCCTGCTGAGCAGTGCATTGGACCTGGTGCTGCTGGGCGTACTGCCGGTGGTGGCGCTGGCGGTGCTGGTCGATGCGCTGTTCCAATCCTTGTCCGTTTTTCTGCGAACCACGCCATGATCGAATTCCAGCATGTACACAAATCGTTTGGCGGGGTGGCGGCGGTCCAAGACCTGTCGCTGAAGATCCCCAAGGGCGAATTCACCGTGCTCATCGGCGGCTCGGGATCGGGCAAATCCACCACCTTGAAGATGATCAACCGCCTGGTCGAACACGATGCAGGTCGCATCCTGTTCCAGGGTGAAGAAATCCGCAGCTTCCAGCCCGAGGACATCCGCCGCCGCATGGGCTACGCAATCCAGTCCATCGGCCTGTTTCCGCACTGGACGGTGGAGAAAAACATCGCCACCGTGCCCTCGCTGCTAGGCTGGTCCGCCGCCCGCATCCGCGACCGGGTGACCGCGCTGCTGGAGCTACTGGACCTGGCCCCCAACACCTATCGGCAGCGCTACCCGCACCAGCTGTCGGGCGGGCAACAGCAGCGGGTGGGCGTGGCACGGGCGCTGGCGGTGGACCCCGAGGTGCTGCTGATGGACGAGCCGTTTGGTGCGCTCGACCCGGTGACGCGCAGCACGCTGCAAAAAGAAATGCTACGCATCCACGCCAGCTCGGGCAAAACCATCGTGCTGGTAACCCACGACATCGACGAAGCGCTGCGCCTGGCCACCCGCATCGTGCTGCTGCACAACGGCCAGATCGTGCAAGCCGGGCCCCCCACCGCACTGCTGACGCACCCTGCCAACGACTTTGTGACCGACTTTGTGGGCCGCAGCGACATCGGCATCAAGCTGCTGGGCCTGGCCACGGTCGCATCCCATACCCGGCGCGGTGAAACTGCGCCGGGTGTCGCCCTGCCCGCCCACACCAGCCTGCGCGAAGCGCTGTCCACCCTGGTCGCCCGCGCCTGCGACCGCCTGCCCGTGGTGGACGCACTCGGCCAGCCGCTGGGTGTGCTGCATTTCGCCGACCTCTGGCAGCGCGCGGCATGACGTACAAAATACTGCACGACCGCTTACTCTTGGCGGCTCTATTGCTAGCATTATTGACATGGGGCATGCCGCATCTGCGCCCCTTGTTCGCGGCGCTGTTTCCGGCGCTGGAGCGGCCGGTCTACACCCAGGACAGCTTTGTGGCGCTGGTGCTGGCGCACCTGAACATCGTGTTCTGGTCCAGCCTGGCCTCGGTGGTGGTGGGCGTGGCAGCGGGGGTCGCTGTGACCCGGCCTGCGGGACGTGAATTTCAGCCGGTGGTGGAAACCGTGGTGGCCATAGGGCAAACCATTCCGCCAGTGGCCGTACTGGCGATTGCCGCGCCACTGATCGGTTTTGGCACCGAACCGGCGTTGATTGCACTGGCCTTGTACGGCCTGCTACCGGTGGTGCGGGCCACCATTGCGGGCATCGAGGCCGTACCTGCATCGGTACGTGAAATCGCCCTGGGACTTGGGATGGATAAGCGTGGGGTGCTATTGAAAGTAGAGCTTGCGTTGGCCCTGCCGGTGATCGTAACGGGGGTGCGCACCTCGGTCATTGTCAACCTGGGCACGGCTGCAATTGCCTCCACCGTGGGGGCCAAAACGCTGGGCTCGCCCATCATCGTGGGCCTGAGCGGCTTCAACACCGCCTACGTGCTGCAAGGCGCCATCTTGGTGGGCGGGCTGGCCATCGTCACCGACATGGCCTTTGCCCGCCTGGCCCGGCACCTGGACCGCTGGCGCAACCAGCAGCGCTGATACCGGATTTCCCCGCCCCGTCCGGGCGCAGCAGCGGGCTAAGCCGGCGGGTTACAGGCTATAATCCAAGGCTTTGCTGGCAAACCCCTGCTGCCTGATCAATTTAATAGCAGGGGAACACCGCAGATTCTTCGTCCAACGGCCTGATCTTCCTTTCGACAAGACCTGCACCTAAATCGGAAACCTTTTTTGTCATGACAACCATCCGTGTAAAAGAAAACGAACCCTTTGACGTCGCACTGCGCCGTTTCAAGCGCACCATTGAAAAGCTCGGCCTGCTGACCGACTTGCGTGCACGCGAGTTCTATGAAAAGCCCACCACCGAGCGCAAGCGCAAGAAGTCGGCCGCTGTCAAGCGCCACTACAAGCGCGTGCGTTCCATGCAGCTGCCTAAAAAGCTGTACTAAGCTTTTTCAAACTGGCAACAGTTTGACAAGCCCGCCCAGGGACGCCAGGGCGGGCTTTTTCTATTCCAGAACCCCAAACTCCAGGAGCACCAAGATGTCACTCAAAGAACAAATCACCGAAGACATGAAAACCGCCATGCGCGCCAAAGACAGTGTCCGCCTGGGCACCGTGCGCCTGCTGCTGGCGGCCCTCAAGCAAAAAGAAGTGGACGAACGCGTGGTGCTGGACGATGCCGCTGTGGTCGCCATCGTGGACAAGCTCATCAAGCAACGCAAAGACTCGATTGATGCCTTCACCAAAGCCGAACGCACCGACCTGGCCGACATCGAAAAAGCCGAGCTGACCGTGCTCTCCGCCTACCTGCCCCAGCGCCTGGATGCCGAGCAGGTAGCCGCCGAAGTACGCACCCTGGCCGACGCTATGGTGGCCGAGCTGGGCCGCCCCCTGGCAGGCGGCGACATGGGCAAGCTGATGGGTGCCGCCAAGGCGCAACTGGCGGGCAAGGCCGAAATGGGCCAGGTATCTGCCGCCGTGAAAGCCGCACTGGCAGCATAAACGCCCCAGGCCAACCAAGCGGACGGCTGCCGCGTTGTATGTGGGCCCCCACTCCTGCCCACGCCATGCCCTCCACTTTTGCCTCCAAAACCGCCCAGCTGCTGGGCGCGTTGCTGATTAGCCTGGCCACCCACCACGCCCTGGCGCAAGCCTATACACCGGGCCGGGTGGCACGCCTGAACCTGATGGAAGGCATGGTCCACTTTGCCCCGGCAAACAGTGGCAGCTGGAGCCCCGCCGAATTCAACCGCCCGCTGACCCAAGGCGACCGGCTGCAAACCGCGCCCGGCGCACGGGCCGAGCTGCACAGCGGCTCCACTACCTTGCGCATCAACGGCCCCGCCACGCTGGAAATCAGCGAACAAGACGACACCACCACCCGGCTCTCGCTCACCCAGGGCAGCTTGGCGCTGCGCGTACGCCAGCTCTACCCCGGCGAAACGCTAGAGGTCAACACCCCCAACCTGGCCTTCACCACCACCCAGCCCGGCGAATACCGGCTGGATGTCGATGCCCGTTTCGGCACCACCCGCATCACCGTGCGCAGCGGCAGTGCCGTGGTGTATGGCGAAAACGGAGCCACGCGCACTCTGGACAGCCCGCAGCAAGCCCGTTTTTTTGACCGGCTGCTCGGCCAGGAAGTGGTGCGCCCTAACCTGCAACGCGATGCCTTCGACCTGTGGAGCTACGCCCGTGACCGGGCCGAAGACACGCCGCCCGCCAGCTACTGGAGCACGGAGCCCAGCCCGGCCTACCCGCAGCCGCGCTATGTGCCCTACCCCATCCTGGTGCCGTTCCCGGTAGAAAGCCCCCACCGCTTCGGGCAAGACCACCGCCGCCCACCACCAGACCACTGGCCCGCACCCGGCCAGCGCCCTAACGACCTCTTCAACCGCCCACAGCAGCCCGACTGGAACCGCGCCCCGCGCAACCAGTCAGAGCTGGAGCAGCGGGCGCAGATACAGCGCCAACAGCAAATCGACCGCGAACGCCAGCAGTACAACCGCGAGCAGATGCAACGGCAAATGGAGCAACAGCAGCAGCAAATGCAGCAGCAGATGCGCGACCAGCAAAATCGCCAACAACAACAACAACAACAACAACAGCAACCCCAACCACCAGACCGCCAGCGCACAGAGCAAGCCCGCCCCATGCCCCGCCCGCAGATGGTGGAGCCCCAGCCGCCCGGCTCACCCGACCCACGCCGCCGCCTGCTGATGCCCGGCCCGCGCCCCGCAGACGACCCGCTCAAATAAAGTGGGGGCCCTGGGCAGGGGCCTTCCGTGCTATGTTTTTTATAAAAATAAGCATAGCGGCTTGCGCAGATAGAACCTGCGTCAGGGGGCGATTAGATGCCTGAAAAAAGGCCTTAAAACCTAAAACCCACAGGACTTACCCAGTTCTATGGACTGTACTCAGCTGCTACCGCGCACCACCAGCGCAAACCCCAGGTCGATGCTGCTCTGCGGCACCGCTTCGCCACGCATCAGGGCCAGCAGCATTCTGGCGGCCTGGATACCAATTTCGGCACGCGGGGTGCGCACGGTGGTCAGCGGTGGCAGCATCTGGTCGCTGCCCGCCAAATCATTGAACCCCACCACGGCAATCTGCTGCGGCACGGCCACCTGCAAACGCAGCGCCGCCAGCAAGCCGCCCTGGGCCAGATCATCGTTGCAGAAAAACACCGCATCCACATCCGGGTGGCGGACCAACAGGTCGGCCAGCAAGCGCCCGCCCAGCGCCATCGAGGTGGGCGCGGGGTCCAGCACCTCCAGTTGCGGGTCGTAGCACCCGGCCGCACGCAAAGCCGCCCTGTAGCCCTCGGCGCGCTGCATCACGCGTGGGTCCAGCTGGCCTGCCACATACGCAATCCGGCGGCGGCCCCGCTGCAGCAGGTGTTCGGTAATGCTGCGGGCCGCGTCGAACTGCGACAGGCCCACGCCGTACACGCCGGGGGTGGAAGGGGTTTCCATCAAATGCACGCAGGGCACGCCGCTGGCCGCAATCATCTGGCGGGCCGCATCGCTGCGGTCCAGGCCGGTGACCAACAGGCCCGCCGGGCGGTGCGCCAGGTAGCTGCGCAAGAGGGCATCTTCTTCGGCGGGCTGGTAATGCGTCACGCCCATCAGGGTCTGAAAACCTGCCGGTGCCAGGGTGTGCTGCACGGCCTCCAGCAGCTCGACAAACAGGGCGTTGGACAGCAAGGGAATCAGCACCGCCACATGCGTGCTGCGGGCCGAAGCCAGGGCGCGGGCGGCGGGGTCGGGCACATAGCCCAACTGCTGCGCCGCCACCTGCACGCGGTCCACCAGCAGCGGATCCACCGCCCGCGCACCGCGCAGCGCACGCGATGCCGTAATGGCGCTGACACCGGCGGCAGCCGCCACATCGGCCAGGGTGGCGCGGCCCGTGGCGCGGCGGCGCAGAGGGGTAGAGAGGGGCGTGTCCATGGAATGTGGACGCGATTCTAACCACGCCCATCCCCGGTTTTTTCGCCCCCGCCACGCCCCCCAAATAGGCCTTCTGGCTGGTGAAAACCCTAGTTAACCTGGGGGCACTTCGCCTTTAGGATAGCGCTGTCCAAATTTGCAATCTGCAAGCCAAGACATTCCGCAGGCCCCGCGTTTACGCATGGCCTGCATTTCTCAACCCTTTTGGGATTGCGCTGTCCAACATGGTTTCACTGGTCATCATGGGAGTCGCCGGGTGCGGCAAATCGAGCTTGGGGCAGGCGGCAGCCCAGGCACTGGGCTGGCCGCTTATCGAGGGGGACGACTTCCACCCCGCCGCCAACGTCGAAAAAATGCGCACCGGCATCCCGCTGGTGGATGCCGACCGGGTGGGCTGGCTGGCGCTGCTGGGGGCCGAGCTGCAACGCCACCCCGCTGGTGCGGTGCTGACCTGCTCGGCCCTCAAAGCCGCCTACCGCGACCAGCTACGCGCCGCCCTGCCCGGTCTGCGCTTTGTGCACCTGGCCCTCAGTATGGATGCCGCCCGCACCCGGGTGGCGCAACGCGCTGGCGGCCATTACTTCCAGGCGCATCTGGTCGATAGCCAGTTCGCCACGCTAGAGAGCCCCGCAAACGAGCCCGGCGTGCTGACGGTGGATGCCACCCAGACCCTGACCACCCTCACCCCCCACGCCGTCCGCTGGACGCAGGAGACCCCCGATGCATCCTTCTGATACCCCGACCCCCTGGCCGCAGCGCCTGGCCAACAACGCTATGGCCCTGTGCCTGGCGGTGATGGCCGTCTCGGTGTTTGTCAACGTGGTGCTGCGCTACGGCTTTGGCAGCGGCGTGGCCGCCAGCGAAGAGCTGTCGCGCCTGCTGTTTGTATGGATGGTGTTTATCGGTGCCACCGCCGCCTACCCCACCGGCGAGCACATGGCCTTCAACAGCCTGCTGGTGGCGCTGCGCGATAAGCCACAACTGCTGGCCGCTGTCGCGGTGCTGGTGCGGCTGCTGGTGATTTTGGGCTGCAGCCTGCTGGCCTGGGGCGCGTACCAACAGGTGCAGGTAGGCCTAGGCAGCCAATCGGTGGTGCTGGGTTATTCCACGGCCCTGCTGCCGCTGCCCGCCTTGCTGTGTTCCGTGGCAATTGGCCTGATGGCCCTGCGCGAACTTATCCGTAACCAAGCGCTGGACCTCGGTCCCGGCGCAGAACTGGAGTGACAAGCGATGTCCGTTGAAGGTCAAGCATTTATCGTTTTCTCACTCGGCATGCTGGTGCTGATGGGAATTGGCATGAACATGGGGTTGGCGCTGGTGCTCACCGGCGCGGGCATGGCCTATGTGCTGGACTTCTGGGACACCCAGTTGCTGGCGCAAAACCTGGTGGCCGGGGTAGACAGCTTCCCGCTGCTGGCGGTGCCGTTTTTCATCCTGGCCGGTGAACTGATGAACTCGGGCGGTATCAGCCGCCGCATCATCGACATGGCGCAGGCCTGGTTTGGCCATGTGCGCGGCGGGCTGGGCTATGTGACCATCGGCACGGCCATCATGCTATCGGCCATGTCGGGCTCGGCGCTAGCCGATGCCGCCGCCATGTCCACTATTTTGCTGCCCATGATGCGCAAGCACGGCTACCCCGTCGGCCCGTCGGCCGGGCTGATTGCGGCGGGCGGTGTCATCGGCCCCATCATCCCGCCGTCGATGGCGTTTGTGATCTACGGCGTGACCACCAACACCTCCATCTCCTCGCTGTTCATTGCCGGGATTGCCCCCGGCCTGATGATGGGCCTGGGCCTGGTCATCGCCTGGAAGATGCAGTTGCGCAAGTTCACCGTGCAAGCCGATGCGCCGCTGCCTGTGCGCCAGCGCTTGCTGGTGACCGCACGGGCCTTCTGGGCGCTGCTGATGCCGATCATCATCATTGGTGGCATGAAAAGCGGGGTCTTCACCCCCACCGAAGCCGCCGTGGTGGCGGCCTTCTACGCCATGTTTGTGGCCTTTGTGGTGCACCGCGAAATGAACTTTAGCGACCTGCACGGCGTGCTGGTGCGGGCCGCTAAAACCACCGCCATCGTGATGTTCCTGTGCGCCGGAGCCCAGGTGGCCAGCTACATGATCACCCTGGCCGACCTGCCTTCGGTGCTCACTGGCTGGCTGGGCCCGCTGGTGGACAACCCGCGCCTGCTGATGCTGGTGATGATGCTAGTGCTGGTGGTGGTGGGCACCGCGTTGGACCTGACACCCACCATCCTGATCTTCGCCCCGGTGATGTTGCCCATCGCCGCCAAGGCCGGTATCGACCCGGTGTACTTTGGCCTGATGTTTGTGCTCAACGGCTCCATCGGCCTGATCACCCCGCCGGTGGGCACCGTGCTGAACGTGGTGGCCGGCGTGGGCCGGGTGCCAATGCACACCGTCATCAAGGGCGTTAGCCCCTTCCTCATCACCTACACGCTGATCCTGCTGCTGTTTGTGGCCTTTCCCCAGCTCGTCACCGCGCCTGTCGCGTGGATGCGCTAAACCTTCCCCTTTTTACCCACCGGAGCTAACCATGCAAAAACTATTTCGCCGCACCGCGCTCGCCGCCTTGGCGGCCATCACCCTCGGTGCCGCCACCAGCGCACTGGCACAAGACATCAAGCCGCGCATCATCCGCTTTGGCTACGGCCTGAACGAGCAAAGCAACCAGGGCCGTGCGTCCAAAGTGTTTGCCGAAGCGGTAGAAAAAGCCTCGGGCGGCAAAATGAAGCTGCGCGCCATCGGTGCCGCCGCCCTCGGCCCCGACACCCAAATGCAGCAAGCCCTGATTGGCGGCGCACAGGAAATGATGGTTGGCTCCACCGCCACCCTGGTCGGTATCACCAAAGAAATGGCCCTGTGGGACACGCCCTTCCTGTTCAACAACACGGCCGAAGCCGACGCGGTACTGGACGGCCCCATCGGCCAAAAAGTCATGGCCAAGCTACAAGAAAAAGGCCTGGTCGGCCTGGTCTACTGGGAAAACGGCTTCCGCAACCTGACCAACAACAAGCGCCCCATCACCAAGCTGGAAGACATGGACGGCGTAAAACTGCGCGTGATGCAAAACGAGGTCTTCCTCAGCAGCTTCAAGTCGCTGGGTGCCAACGCCATTCCGCTGCCCTTCAGCGAACTCTTTAGCGCGCTGGAAACCAAGGCAGTGGACGGCCAGGAAAACCCGTTCAACACCATCGTCTCCAGCAAGTTCTATGAAGTACAAAAGTACCTCAGCGTGACCAACCACGTCTACAGCCCCTGGATCGTGTTGGCCAGCAAAAAATGGTGGGACGGCTTGAGCAAAGACGAGCAAAAAGTGCTGTTAGATGCTGCCATAGCCAGCCGCGACTTCGAGCGCAAAGACACCCGCGCCGAAGCCGCCAAAGCCCTGGCCGACCTGAAAACCAAGGGCATGCAAATCAACGAACTCGCCCCCGCCGAGTCCGCCCGCATGCGCGACAAACTCACCAAGGTCAACGCCCTGGTAGCCACCAATGTGGGGATGGAGTTGTGGCAGGAAACGCAGGCTGAGCTGGCGAAACGACGCGGTAAATAAGCACCAAAGCAAAACGCCACCAGCTATTCTTTCGATAGCTAGTGGCGCAGGTAGCATAAGCGCTAGAGCACTAAAAGTCTCAAATCAGCTCCCCGCCACCTTCATCTTGTTAATAAGAATCGAGCCCACGGTTTTAGCCCCGTAGTTGTAGGTATCTGCGCCAATCGCCTGGATGCCCTTGAACATGGTTTTCAGGTTCCCGGCGATGGTGATTTCTTCTACCGGGAAGGCGATTTCGCCGTTTTCCACCCAGAAGCCACTCGCGCCGCGCGAGTAGTCGCCGGTCACGTAGTTCACGCCCTGGCCCATCAGCTCGATGACGAACAGGCCGGTGCCCAGCTTCTTCAGCATGGCATCCAGATCATCGCCGGGACGGGTGCGAGTGGAAGACAGCACCAGGTTGTGCGAGCCGCCTGCGTTGCCAGTGGTTTGCATGCCCAGCTTGCGGGCCGAATAGCTGCTGAGGAAGTAGCCCTCGACACGGCCTGCATCCACCACGGTGCGGGCCTTGACGCGCACGCCTTCGTCGTCAAACGGCGAGCTGCCTTTGCCGCGCTTCACAAACGGGTCTTCCAGCAGGTTGATGTGCTTAGGGAAGATTTGCTGGCCCATCGAGTCCAGCAAAAACGTGCTCTTGCGGTACAGCGCACCGCCGCTCACGGCCTGCACAAAGCCGCCCAGCAGCCCGGCCGCCAGCGGCGACTCGAACAGCACCGGGCACTCTGTGGTGGGGATCTTGCGCGACTTCAGGCGGCTCAGGGCGCGCTGGGCGGCATAGCGGCCCACGGCCTCGGGCGAGGCCAAATCTTCGGCGCTGCGCATCGAGCTGTACCAGGAATCGCGCTGCATGCCGCTGCCCTTGCCGGCAATCGGCGCGACAGACAAGGAATGCCGCGAACTGGCATAACCGCCGCGAAAGCCGTTGGTGTGGGCGCTGAAGAAATGCGACTGCTGCGCCGACACGCCCGCGCCTTCGCTGTTGGTGATCTTCTTGCTGGTTTGCAGGGCTGCGGCCTCGCACTCCATCGCGATCTGTGCAGCCTCTTCGCTGGTGATGGCCCAGGGGTGGAACAGGTCCAGATCGTCATGGCGCTTGGCAATATTCTTGGCATCGGGCAAGCCGGCAAACGGGTCTTCGGCGGTGAAGCGGGCAATGTCATAAGCCGCTTTCACCGTTTGCTGGATGGCGGCTTTGGAGAAGTCGGAGGTGCTGGCGTTGCCCCGGCGCTTGCCCAGGTAGACGGTGATGCCGAGAGATTTGTCGCGGTTGCGTTCCACTGTTTCCAGCGCGCCCTTGCGGACTGAGACGCTCAGGCCGCAGCCCTCGGAAGCCTCGGCTCCGGCGTTGGTGGCACCGAGTTTTTTGGCATGCGCCAAGGCGCTATCGACCAGTTCTTCAAAGAAAGGGCGGCTATAGGCAAAGCCGCTGTCGGGGCCACGGTGGGCGCTGGTGACGGTGGAATCAGGTTTTTTCATGTTGGCGGCTATGATACTTGCCACGCAGCCCCCTCTGCTGCACCCCCATCGGATACCCCGCGCACCGCGCGCACAACTCTAAAAACCATGTCACGCAAACTCACTAAAGGCTACTACGTCCAGGGCAAATTCGTTGCCGAAGGTAGCGAACTGGACATCCAGCTTAAAGCCGAACTCAAGGGCACCGATGCCTCCAGCCGCACCGACCTGAAAAAAGAAAGCGACGAGCTGCAAGCCCTAGGCGAAAGCCTACTGACCCTGCGCCAAGACCTGTTTACCAAGCTGCAACTGGGCGAAAAGCTGCATGACGCAGTGGTCGAATCCAAGCGCATCACCAACTTTGAAGGCAAGCGCCGCCAGATGCAGTTCATCGGCAAACTCATGCGCAAGCAAGAACCCGAAAAGCTCGAAGAAATCCGCGCGGCGCTCAAAGTGCAGCAATTCGGCTCGGCGCAAGAAAACCTGGCCCTGCACAAGGCCGAGACCTGGCGCGACCGGCTGATCGCCGAAGACGCCGCTGTGGGCGAGTGGATCGCAGCCTTCCCGCAAACCGACTCCCAGCAACTGCGCGCCCTGGTCCGCCAGGCCCGCAAAGACCTGGTGCCCGAAAAGCCCGGTGCCCTGCCCCGCCACGGCCGCGCCTACCGCGACATCTTCCAACTGGTGCGCGAGCACCTGGCGGTCACCGATGGCCCCCTGAACGACGGCGCAGTGGAATCCGACGAAGAATGAGCGCATTCGACTCCGTCAAAATCGGCATCGTCTCCGTCAGCGACCGCGCCAGCAGCGGGGTCTACGAAGACAAAGGCCTGCCCGCCCTGCAAGACTGGTTGGCGCGGGCCTTGAAGAACCCCATCACCTTCGTCCCCCGCCTAATCCCCGACGAGCAAGCGGTCATCAGCGCCACCCTGGTCGAACTGGTCGATGCAGGCTGTAGCCTGGTCCTGACCACCGGTGGCACCGGCCCCGCCCTGCGCGACGTGACTCCCGAGGCCACGCTGGCCATCGCCCACAAAGAGATGCCCGGCTTCGGCGAGCAAATGCGCCAGATCAGCCTGCAGTTTGTGCCCACCGCCATCCTGTCGCGCCAAACCGCCGTCATCCGCGACCGCAGCCTCATCATCAACCTGCCCGGCCAGCCCAAAGCGATAGCAGAGACGCTGGAAGGCCTGCCCGCCCTGGGTAAGCCCGGCATCTTCGCGGCGGTGCCGTATTGCATAGATTTGATCGGCGGGCCGTATCTGGAGACGGATGAGGCAGTGTGCAAAGCGTTTCGGCCCAAGTCGGCGCTGCGGGTAGCAGGCTAAATGCACATCCAAAAAATCGCCGCCTTCTCCGACGGCAACACCGGCGGCAACCCGGCGGGTGTCGTGATTTCTGCCGCATTCCCGCCCGATGCCGACATGCAGCGCATCGCCGCCGAGGTGGGCTTTTCAGAAACCGTGTTTGCCACGCCAATAGCAAACGGTTTCCGTGTGCGCTACTTTTCACCCGAAACCGAAGTGCCGTTTTGCGGCCACGCCACGATTGCGCTGGGCGCGGCGCTGGCCTTGCAACAGGGCGACGGCGTGTTTGCCTTGGCGCTGAACCACGCCCAGATCACCGTCGAAGGCCGCCGCGATGGGCCTACCGTGGCCGCAGCACTGCAATCGCCACCCACCCGCAGCCAGCCTGCGCCCAGCGCGCTGGTGGATGCCGCGCTGGCCTTGTTCGGCTACGCGCACGCCGACCTCGACCCGCGCATCCCGCCCGCCCTGGCCCACGGCGGGGCCGACCATTTGGTGCTGGCACTGACCACCCGCGCCGCACTGGCCGCCATGCACTACGACCTGGCGGCGGGCCGCACGCTGATGCAGGCTGCGGGCTTGACGACCATCGTGTGGGTGTTTGCTGAAGCCGTACAGCGCCTGCACACCCGCAACGCCTTTGCCTCTGGCGGCGTGCTGGAAGACCCGGCCACAGGCGCTGCCACGGCCGCGCTGGCGGGCTATTTGCGCGACATCGGCTGGCCGCACGGCGGCGCGATCGACATCGTGCAAGGGGAAGACATGGGCATGCGCTCGCTGCTGCGGGCCGAGTTATCGAACACGCCAGGCGAATCGATCCGTGTGTCGGGGTCGGCGCGGGTAATGAGCAACTAATTTGCTATTAGAAAAATAGCTGCATGTGATGGAAGATCCCGCAGCGACTGCCCATTTCGGCTGTGGAGTTGCGGGGGCCATCCTCCACCACACCGGGTTACAGGCAGTCGGTGTATGTGTATGGCGTGGCTACAGGTCTATCGCTACAGCCCCTACTTGCCCACCAACTGCGTAAATTTCTCAGCCTCAAAACACTCGGTGCGGGCTGCATCGCAGGGCACGCAATCGGGTGGGGTTTGGTGGGTGGCCGACAGCTTCTCGATGGCCTGCCACAGCAGGGCAATCTGGTGCTCCTGGCTAGAGGCGTTGTCGATCAGGCCGCGCATGGCTTCGCCCAGAGGGTCGCCTTCGGGGGTGATGCCATAGGCCGAGAAGCTCGGGGTGGCCATCGCGGCATCGCCCATCGCACCATCCTTTGGACCGTCTTTGGGCAGGATGATGCGGGCCGGAATGCCCACCGCCGTGGCCCCGGCGGGCACGGGTTTGATGACCACCGCGTTGGAGCCGATCTTGGCCCCGTCGCCCACGGTAAAGCCGCCCAGCACCTTGGCCCCGGCGCTGACCACCACGTCGCGGCCCAGCGTGGGGTGGCGCTTGGTGCCCTTGTACAGAGAGGTGCCGCCCAGCGTAACGCCCTGGTAGATGGTGCAGCCGTCGCCGATTTCAGCGGTTTCGCCCACCACCACACCCATCGCGTGGTCGAAGAAAACCCGCTCGCCCAGCTTGGCGCCGGGGTGGATTTCAATGCCGGTAAACCAGCGTGCGCAGTGGGAAATAAAGCGCCCCAACCACTTGAGGCCGTGGTGCCAGCACCAGTGGGCCAGGCGGTGCAGCACCACCGCGTGCAGGCCGGGGTAGCAGGTCAATACCTCCCAGGTGCTGCGGGCAGCGGGGTCGCGGTCGAGGATGCAGCGGATGTCGGAGCGCAGGCGTGAAAACATGGTTGCAGTCTATTCGGTTGGTGCAGGTTTCGTTTTGTCCGCCAACTGGGTAATGGTTCTGGCGATGCCGCGCAGCAGCTGGATTTCTTCTTGTGCCAGTTGGGCGCGGTTGAACAGCTGGTTCAGGCGCGGCATCAGTTTTTTGGGTGCGGCGGGGTCTAAAAATCCGGCCTCGGTCAGGGCCTGCTCCCAGTGGCCCAGCATGCCGCCCATCTGCTGTGCATCGGCCAGCACCGGGGCGGTGGTAGCGGCCTCTACGCCGTAGCCGCCCAGGGCCATGCGCCACTCGTAGGCGATGAGCTGCACGGCGGCAGCCAGGTTCAGCGAGCCGAAGTTCGGGTTGGTCGGAATGCTCAGCGCCACGTGGCAGCGGTACACATCTTCGTTGGCCATGCCAAAGCGCTCGCAGCCAAACAAGAACGCAATGCCCTCGGGTCTTTTTAATGCCAAATCGGCCTCTAGCGCATATTCCACCTGCGCAGGCAGCTCTCTTTTTAAGAGTGACTCGAAATGCGGGCGCGGTGTGGTGGTGGGCGGGCCGAAGTCGCGCGGGGTCATCGCCGTGGCGCACAGGTGGTCTACGCCGTCGAGTGCTTCGTCCAGGGTGGCGACGATGCGGGCGTTGTCCAGCACGTCCAGAGCACCGCTGGCGCGCTGGATGGTTTCCAGCCGGCGCAGCACATTCGGCCAGCGCGGATCGACCAACACCAGGTCGTCAAAACCCATGACTTTCATGGCGCGGGCAGTAGCACCCACATTGCCAGCGTGGCTAGGTTGGATCAGAATAAAACGGGTTTTCATGGGCAGCAGGGCAGGCGGGTAAAATCCGTCGATTGTCGCTGCCCGCATCGTCTGGCTGCTCTTCATTTGCTCTTACTCACAATCTATGGCGCTCCCAAACTTACATCCGATGCTCAACGTGGCCGTCAAGGCCGCCCGTGCCGCTGGCAATATCATTAACCGTGCGGCACTGGATGTCGAAGCGGTGCGTATCAACCAGAAGCAGATCAACGATTTCGTCACCGAAGTCGATCACGCGGCTGAGAAAATCATCATCGAGACGCTGACCACGGCCTACCCCGGCCACGGCATCTTGGCGGAAGAATCGGGTACAGAGTTTGGCGCCAAAGATTCCGAGTTTGTGTGGATCATCGATCCGCTCGACGGCACCACCAATTTCATCCACGGCTTTCCGTTCTACTGCGTCAGCATCGCGCTGGCCGTGCAGGGCAAGATCGAACAAGCCGTCGTCTTCGACCCCACCCGCAACGATTTGTTTACCGCCACCAAGGGCCGTGGCGCGTACATGAACGAGCGCCGCATCCGTGTTTCAAAGCGCGTACGTTTGAACGAATGCCTGATCTCCACCGGCTTCCCGTTCCGCCCCGGTGACAACTTCAAAAACTACATGGGCATGATGGGCGACCTGATGCCCAAGCTGGCCGGCATCCGCCGCCCTGGCGCAGCGGCCCTCGACATGGCCTATGTGGCTGCCGGTTTTACCGATGGATTCTTCGAGTCCGGCCTGAACCCTTGGGATGTGGCCGCAGGCTCGCTGCTGATCACCGAAGCCGGTGGCCTGGTGGGCAACTTCACCGGTGAAGCCGACTTTTTGGAACAAAAGGAATGCATGGCCGGTAACCCCCGCGTGTACGGACAGCTGGTGTCGGTATTGGGCAAGTACAGCAAGTTTGCCAGCGCTGGCGAAAAGGCCACCCTGCGCCAAGCCGCAGCGGTGGATACGCCGGATGCCACTGAGCCCGTTGAATCCGTAGCGCCGGTCGCCCCCAAGAGCGAAGACGCGCCGTTTTAACCTTGATGTTTTAGGGCGGCCAAGGCGGCTTGCGTGCGCTGGGCCACCTCGCGCTCCATATAGCCGCTCTGGTCACGCAAGAAGTCGGCAAAGGCCTTGAGCGCCACATGCGCTTTCACCCGCGCCAGCACGATGGACGGGCTGATGGGCTTGGTAATGTAGTCGGCCGCACCCAGCGCCAGGCCCTTGGTTTCGTCTTCCACCTCGGACTTGGCGGTGAGAAAAATCACCGGAATATCGCGGGTAGCCGGCTCGGCCTTCAGGCGGCGGCAGACCTCGTAGCCATCCATGTCGGGCATCATGATGTCGAGCAAGATCAGATCGGGCGGCGCGTCTGAGTTGGCAATCCGCAAGCCTTTTTCGCCGTTGTTCGCCACCTTGACTTTGTAGTGGTCCTTGAGCAACGCGCTCATCAAGGACAAGTTGTCCGGGGTGTCGTCTACCACCAGGATGGTGGTGACCGGCTTGTCAACAAAAAGGCTTGGAGCGTCCTGGGGCATGGCAGATAAGGGCAGGTAGAAAAAAACAAAAGCATACCCGCGTTTGCAGGTTTGTAAGCTTATGTTTCAAACGCCCTGCCCTGCCAGCGATCACACCGGCTCTGGCAACCCGCTGTGCAGGGACCGGGTGATGGCCAGCCCGATGCGGGTGGCTTCCAGCGCGTCGGACAGGGTCAGGCTCAAAGGCTGCACGCCCCGGCAGGCGGCCACAAAAGCCGCCATCTCGGCCGCAAAGGCAGCTTCAAAACGCTCGTAAAAATCGCCCAGCACCGCATGCCGCACGCCCAGGCTGTCGCTGCGCACCACACGGTCACGGGCGGCATGCTCGCCCACCAGCAGCTTGCCTGCGGTGCCGATGATTTCGGTGCTGGTTTCGTGCCCATGCGCCATAGTGCGCGAGGCGTACAGCACGGCTTTGGCGCCGCCTTCAAATTCGACCACCGCCAGTCCGTTGTCTACATCGCCAAACTCGGCCAATGCCGGGTGCAGCGCGTTGGTGCCGGTGGCAAACGCCCGCAGCGCCTTGGGGCGACCCAGCATCCAGCGCGCCAGGTCGATGTCGTGCACGCTGCAGTCCATGAAGATACCGCCCGAGGTGGGCGCAAACCGCACAAAGAAACCCTCGGGGTCGTTCTGGTCGCAGGTTTGGCTGCGCACCAGAAACGGCTTGCCGATCTCGCCCGCCGCCACACTGGTCTGGGCGCTCACATAGCTCGGGTCAAAGCGCCGCACAAAGCCCACCATCGCCACCTGCGCCGGGTGTTGCTCGGCCACGGCCAGCACGCGTTCGCAGTCGTCCAGGTTCAGCGCCAGTGGCTTTTCTATAAACACATGCTTGCCAGCCTGCAAGGCCGCGATGGCCTGGTTGGCGTGCAAAGACGTGGGCGTGACCAGCACCACCGCATCGATGTCCGGGTCGGCGATGAAAGCATCAAAGTCTTCATACAACCGCCCCACCCCCAGTTGCTCGGCGGCAAAAGCCCGCTCGCTGGCGACCGGGCTGCAGGCCGCCAACAGCGTGCAATGGCGGGTGCGAAAAGCCAGGGCCTCCGCGTGCCGTTGGCCCAGCCGGCCCAGACCGGCAATGCCTATCCGCAATGGTGCAGCCATGGCTTAAAACAGAACGGGTTGGCCGCTCAGGCAGCTTTCAGCGGCCGCATCGGCCAGCTTCTGGGCCGCCACGCCATCAGCGATGGTGGTTTTGAAAGGCGCGCCAGTTTGCAGGCATTCAAAGAAATGCGCCATTTCCAGCTTGTAGGCTGCCGCGTAGCGTTGCAGGAAGAAGGCTTCTGGCTTGTCGGCACGGATGCCCGTGGCATCCCACTGCACGACTTCGGTTGGCGTGTGGTTGCCGCATTGCAGCAGACCGGCCGAGCCCAGCACTTCGAAGCGCTGGTCGTAGCCATAGGCGGCGCGGCGGCTGGTGTTGATCTGGCACAGGCGACCGGACTGGGTGCGGATGCTGACGGCGGTGCTGTCCACGTCGCCCAGGGCGGCAATGGCCGGGTCGGTCAGCACCGAGCCGGTGGCGCTGAGCCACACCGCTTCGTCGCCGTCGGCGCACAAGATCCAGCGGAACACGTCCAGATCATGGATCAGCATGTCGCGGAAGATGCCGCCAGAGGCCTTGATGTAGTCGGCCGGGGGCGCGCCGGGGTCGCGGCTGGTGATGATCAACATTTCGGGCTTGCCGATATCACCGGCGGCCAGGCGGCGGTGCGCGTCGTTAAAAGTAGGGTCGAAACGGCGCTGGAAACCAATCATGCAGGCCACACCGGCGGCCTTGAC
The DNA here is from genome assembly GCF_056521445.1 of Rhodoferax sp. LB1P47. Taxonomy (NCBI): domain Bacteria; kingdom Pseudomonadati; phylum Pseudomonadota; class Betaproteobacteria; order Burkholderiales; family Comamonadaceae; genus Rhodoferax; species Rhodoferax sp. LB1P47. The sequence continues at coordinate 178,182 of NZ_JBWMAU010000001.1, forward strand.
GGCTTCGGCGCAGGCAATGGCGCGGGGCACCGACAGATCAACCGGCTTTTCGCAAAAAATATGCTTGCCTGCGGCAGCGGCCCGGGTGATGAGGTCGCTGTGGGTAGACGTGGACGAGCAAATGGCCACGGCGTCAATGCTCTTGTCGGCCAGCACGGCTTCGATGGTGGACACATTCGCACCGTACTTTTGCGCCAGCTCATCGGCCGCAGCGGGCACCGGGTCGCACACGCTGTGCAGCTTGACACCGGTCAGTGCGGCGATGTTGGAAGAGTGGATACGGCCAATGCGGCCAGCACCGAAAACAGCAACGTTTTTCATAGGGTTTACAGACAAATTGGAAAAAGAAAATCGCACTATACGGGGATTTTCGATGGACGAAAATATTTTTCTAAAAAAATTAAAAATCGAATTTTGGTTCAAGGTAAACCCTAGGAATTGACCATAAATGGTCAAAAAATGCGCTGCCAACCGGCGCTGGCCTGTCTACAGTGGCACCCAGCAAATCCCCACCACCTCGGAGACACACCCCACCATGACATCCCACACCGCCATCCCTTTTTCGATCAACCGCATCAGCGCCCCCCGCATCCCCTTCGCCACATTCGCCGCAATGGCCAAGCGCCTGGGCGTGGGTGCGATTGAGATCCGCAACGACTTGCCCGAGGCTGAAATGGTCAACGGTGCCAAGGCCGCCGACATCGGTGCCGCAGCCAAAGCCCAGAGCCTGACCATCCGCTCCATCAACGCGCTGCAACGCTTCGAGCAGTTCGACGCCAAGCGCCTGACGGAGGCGCAAGACATGGTGGCTTACGCCGTAGCCTGCGGTGCCGAAGCCCTGGTGCTCTGCCCCACCAACGACCTGCGCGACCACCGCAGCGCCGACCAACGCCACCTCGATCTGGTGGACGCGCTGACCCAGCTCAAGCCGCTGCTCGACCAAGCCGGTCTGGTGGGTTTGGTGGAGCCGCTGGGCTTCGAGGAATGCGCCGTGCGCCGCAAATCGCAGGCCGTGCGCGCGATTGAGCAAATCGGCGGCAGCAAAACCTTCAAGCTGGTCCACGACACCTTCCACCACCATCTGGCGGGTGAAGGCCTGTTCTACCCCGAGCACACCGGCCTCATCCACATCTCCGGCGTGGAAGACACCGCCCTCGCTCCCTCCCAGATGCGCGACAGCCACCGCGTGCTGGTGGGCGCCAATGACCGGCTGGGCAACGCCACCCAGCTCAACACCTTGTTGAACGCGGGCTACACCGGTTTTGTGTCGTTTGAGCCGTTCGCCGAAGAAATCGCCGCCGCAACGGAAGCCGACATCGCGCAGCAACTGGCCGCCAGCATGGCCTACCTAACCCAAGCCGTAGCCGCCGAGCGCCAAAAAGAAGCGCAAGCCGCCTAATTGCATTTGCATGGCTCCTTCCCCCTCCGGGGGAAGGTTGGGATGGGGGCCGGGTTTAATTGCCAGCCCCCACCCCGCCCCTCCCCCGGGGGGGGGAGAGCGTAAAACCAGACCGCTCGCTTGCCTCTACAGTGCGGGCATGCCCGACATACCCGCCCCCCGTAAAAAATCCAGCGCCCGCTTCATCGACATTGCGGCGCTGGCCCAGGTCAGCCCGGCCACCGTCAACCGGGTGCTGAACGACCGGGGCAGCGTCTCCACCGCCACCCGCGAAAAGGTGGTCCGGGCGGCCCAGCAACTCGCCGTGCCGCGCCTGATGCCCGACATCCACCGGGGCCTGACCCGGCTGGATGTGGTGTTTGCACGCAGCCAAACCCCCTTCTTCCAGCGCATGGAACTGGCCTTGCAGCGCTTCATGCCCCTGCTGGACCGGCGCATCGTGGTGCACCGCCACAGCTTTGCCCCCGGCGACGACGCAAACACCGCGCAGTTCATCCGCCAGCCCCCGCACCCCCGCCACGGCCTGCTGCTGGCGGTGCACGACACGCCCGAGCTGCGCGCCGCTGTGCAATACGTCAGCCAGCAAGGCGTGCCGGTGGTGACGCTGATGAGCGACATCAGCGACCCGAGCGGAAGCAATAACGCCCCCCGTCTGCACTACGCGGGCATAGATAACCTGCACGCGGGCCGCACAGCCGGGCATTTCATGGGGCGGCTAGCCGGTAAAACAGGAAGGCTGCTGGTGCTGACCAACGACCTGCACTTCCGCGCCCACCGCGACCGCACCGCCGGATTTATGGACGTGGTGCAAGCCACGTTTGGGCAACTCAGCAGCACGCCCGCCATCCCCTGCCATGACGACCCCGACCAGGTCTACCAGGCCGTCGATGCCGCCCTCAGACTAGGCGATGTGGCGGGTATCTACCACAGCGGCGCGGGCTCCATCGGCATCCACCGCGCCTTGCTGCGCCACGGCCGCGCAGGCAGTGTGGTGTGGATTGGGCACGAACTCAGCGACGAACACCGCACCTGGCTGACCGAAGGCACGATGGACCTGGTGATCGACCAAGACCCCGACGGCCAGGTCTTATCCGGCATGCAGCACCTGCTGTTTCAAACCAAATGGCTGGCCCAAAAGCCCCCCGGTGGACCGAATGAATTTCGCCTGTTTTGTGCAGAAAACCTGCCCAACCAGCGGTATTTGCCTGCCAGCTAGACTCAAAGCCTCCCCAACATCAATAATAAAAAATCGTAAGCATTTGATTTATATGGATAAAGAAGAAAAACCACAACACACGCCGATGATGCAGCAGTACCTCGCCATCAAGGCCGAGCACCCCGATACGCTGGTCTTCTACCGCATGGGCGACTTCTACGAGCTGTTTTTTAGCGATGCCGAGCGCGCCACCGCCCTGCTCGACATCACCCTGACCAAGCGCGGCCACACCGCTGGCGTGCCGATTCCCATGTGCGGCGTGCCCTTCCATGCGTTGGAGGGCTATCTGGCCAAGCTGCTCAAGCTGGGCGAATCGGTGGCGATTTGCGAGCAAGTGGGCGAAGTCACCGGCAAGGGTCCGGTAGAGCGCAAGGTGGTGCGCGTGGTCACCCCCGGCACGCTGACCGATGCCGAGCTGCTGTCCGACAAAACCGAATCCGTGCTGCTGGCCATCCACCAAGGCCCGCGCAACACCTGCGGCCTGGCCTGGCTGAGCGTGACGCGCGCCGAAATCCACCTGGCCGAAGCAAGCAGCGACGAACTGGAAGCCTGGGTCACCCGCATCGCCCCTAGCGAACTGCTGCACAGCGCGGATGTCAGCACCAGCCTGGAGCAACGCATCCAGGCGCTGAAACGCGCTGCATCCGGCGTGGCCTTGTCCACCACCGCCCGCCCGGCGTGGCAGTTCGATGCCGCCCTGGGCCAGCGCAAGCTGCTGGAGCAACTGCACGCCGCCACCCTGGCCGCCTGGCAGGCGGACGATCTGCCCCAGGCCCACGCAGCGGCGGCCGCCTTATTGACCTTTGCCGAGCACACCCAGGGCCGCGCCCTGTCGCACGTGCAAACCCTGCGGGTGCAAAAGGGCGATGCCAGCATCCACCTGCCCCTGAGCACCCGGCGCAACCTGGAGCTGACGCAAACCCTGCGCGGCGAGGACAAACCCACACTGTTCTCGCTGCTCGACACCTGCAGCACCAGCATGGGCAGCCGGGCGCTGAAGCGCTGGCTGCTGGAACCCCAGCGCGACCGCAGCGAGGCGACATTGCGCCTCGAAGCCATCGCCACCCTGCGCGAAGCTGGGCACGGCCAGCGCCTGCGCGAGCAGCTCAAGGGCAGCGGCGACGTGGAGCGCATCAGCGCCCGCATCGCCCTGCGCCAGGTGCGCCCGCGTGAACTGGTGGCCTTGCAGTACACGCTACAAAAAGCAGAGCTACTTGTGCAGGCAGTACCTGCGCAATCGGCACTTTTGGCCCAAATTTCTGCGGCCCTGCACCCACCCATTGGCTGCGCCGCCCTGCTGCAACACGCCATCCTGGACGAGCCCGCCGCCTTGGTGCGCGACGGCGGCGTGATCAACCGGGGTTTTGATGCCGAGCTGGACGAGCTGCGCGACATCCAGACCAATTGCGATGCGTTTTTGCTGGACCTGGAAACCCGCGAAAAAGCCCGCACCGGCATTGCCAACCTGCGGGTGCAGTTCAACAAAGTGCACGGCTTCTACATCGAAGTCACCCAGGGCCAGATCGACAAAGTGCCCGCCGACTACCGCCGCCGCCAGACGCTTAAAAACGCCGAGCGCTTCATCACCCCCGAGCTCAAAGCCTTTGAAGACAAAGCCCTGAGCGCCCAAGAACGCGCCCTGGCCCGCGAGAAATGGCTGTTCGAGCAGGTGCTGGATGCCTTGCAGGCCTTTGTGCCGCGCCTGAGTCAACTGGCCTACGCGCTGGCCGCGCTGGACGTGCTGTGTACCCTGGCCGAGCGCTCGTTGACGCTGAACTGGTGCGCCCCGGTGTTTGTCAAAGAACCTTGCATCGCCATCGAAGGGGGCCGCCACCCGGTGGTGGAAGCCCGGCTGGCTGAGACCAGCAGCGCCAGCTTCATCGCCAACGACACCGCCCTGGGCCACCGCCAGCGCATGCAGATCATCACCGGGCCCAACATGGGCGGCAAATCGACCTACATGCGCCAGGTGGCCACCATCGTGCTGCTGGCCAGCATGGGCAGCTATGTGCCCGCCAGCGCCTGCCGCCTGGGCCCGATTGATGCCATCCACACCCGCATCGGCGCAGCGGACGACCTGGCCAACGCGCAATCCACCTTCATGGTGGAGATGACAGAGGCCGCGCAAATTCTGCACAGCGCCACATCCCACAGTCTGGTGCTGATGGACGAGATTGGCCGGGGCACCTCCACCTTTGACGGCTTGGCGCTGGCATCGGGAATTGCCGCGCATCTGCACGACAAGACCCAGGCTTTCTGCTTGTTTGCCACCCACTATTTCGAGCTGACCGAGTTCCCGGCCAGCCACTTTGGGGCGGTGAACATGCACGTCAGCGCCGCCGAGGCGGGCCGCGACATCGTCTTCCTGCACGAACTACAGCCCGGCCCCGCCAGCCGCAGCTACGGCATCCAGGTAGCCCGGCTGGCGGGGATGCCCGCAGCGGTGCTGAACCACGCCCGCCACACCCTGGCCGCGCTGGAAGACCACGCGCTAGGCAGCCAGGCGCAGGTGGATTTGTTTGCGCCGCCGCCCGCTGCGGAATTGGTAGCACTCAGCGCTGTGGAGACGGCGCTGGAGGCCATCAACCCCGATGCACTGAGCCCGCGTGAAGCGCTGGAGGCGTTGTATAGGTTGAAGAAGCTAAGCGAGGCTGGCGCAGCTTAAGAAGAAAAAAGGAATGTCCCTCTGACAAGGGATACTTACCGACACAAAAGCACTGCCTGGAAATCAGCAATAGCTCATAAATTCACCAGGCAAATCAAGCCACCAAACCGACAAATGCCATGCAAATCAGCTCATTGCGCTTAGAAAATTTTCGCTGTTTCGCCGCACTTGATGTCAAGCTGCATCCTCAAATGACCGTTCTGGTTGCTGAGAATGGCCAAGGTAAATCGACGTTACTGGATGCCATTCGCATCGGACTGTGGCCATTCGTCAGCAGCTTCGATTTGGCACGCAATGCTTTTAACGACCCCGGCAATTCAATTGCGATTGACGACGTTCATTTACTCCGGCTGGCTACTGGAGACATGGCACGCCAGTTACCTTCTCGTATTAACGTGACCGGAGACTTTGGTTCCGGGTCTGAAACAACTTGGGGGCGCTACAGGGATAGCGAGGGCAAACTGACTAAAACGAAGGATGAAGGCAAAACTAGCTTTATGAAACAGTGGGCAGGAGCCGTTCAAGAGCAAATTCGTGATCCCCAACAGCCTACGCTCGACCTTCCCGTATTCGGCTACTACGGCACGGGGCGGCTATGGGCGCAAAAGCGCCTTACTGAAAATTTAAAAGGCAAAGACGACACACAAGAATCCGATTTCTATGTGCGCACGTTTGCCTACCTCAATTGCCTCGATCCAGCATCCTCATACAAACATTTCAAAGAATGGTTTATCTGGGCGTTTACCAGCTACCGTGAACAGCAAATCAAACAACTAGAAAAACAGGCGATTTCGCCTGACTTACAAACAGCACAGCAACGCATTCAGGTGATTCAAAGGGCTATCGACGGCTTTCTGCGTACAGCCACTGGCTGGCACACGCTGGAATACAGCATCAGCCACGAAAAGTCTCTGGTCATGCACCACGACCAACAAGGCACGATGGAAGTTGACTTGTTGAGTGATGGAATTCGCAGCATGTTGGCCATGGTGGGCGACATTGCGTACCGTTGCATCAAGCTAAATCCACATTTAGGGGTTAACGCAGCCCTTCAGACCTACGGCATTGTGCTCATCGACGAAATAGACATGCACCTACACCCGCGATGGCAACAGATCGTCTTGGGCCAACTGCAAGAAATTTTTCCCAAAGTGCAGTTCATAGTAACAACACACAGCCCGCAAGTACTGACCAGTGTCGATGCATCTTGCATCCGTCTGCTGCAACAAGAAATTGCCCAAGACACCAGTAAAAAAACAACCGTTGTGAAGTCCATCACCCAGCAAACCAGAGGCGTTGCCAGCTCCGATGTGTTGGCCGCCATCATGGGGGTTGATCCCGTTCCCGATGTACCAGAAGCACGTCAACTTGCGGCATACCATGCCCTTATCCAGCAGAACCTCCACACATTGGAAGAAGGTCTAGAACTGCGGGAAAAACTGGATCAGCATTTCGGAAAAAGCCATCCCGCCATGCTCGATTGCGATCGCATGGTCCGTCTGCAAGCATTCAAGCAAAAACTGCCTTTGCCTAAAGGAGCCGATTGAATGCACAAGCTGCAACGAGACCCCAATCCACCGGCGTGTCTGGGTCGCTATCGCTACGGGGTTAACCACTGGGGAATGGAAAGCCCCACCCCTGCGGAACGCGGGGAAATATGGGAAAAACTCAATGCCATGCAAGGCCACCGATGCGCCTATTGCGAAGCCACCATTGATGTAGGCCATCACCACATAGAGCACTTCCGGCAACGCTCTAGGCATCAACAAGGCACGTTCAACTGGAGCAACTTGTTTGGTTCATGCGAGCGCCCCAACACCTGCGGCGACCACAAAGACACGTGTGGACCCTACCAGCACACAGACCTGATCAAGCCAGACATTGACGACCCGGATGACTTCTTTGTATTCACGCCAGATGGCTCTGTGAGTCCCAAGGCGAACCTATCAGCCGCACACCACCGACGGGCTACTGAAAGTATCCGCATCTTCAAACTCGACGGTGCACTACGCCAGATTCGCAAAGCTACAGTGATGGGCTATGTCCAAATATTAGAAGTCTGGGCCGAATATGAAAATTATTTCGAGTCATCCGAATGCCAGCCCTTGATCGAACTAGAACTGAAACAAGAACTTGCCGCCACAGAGAATCTGCCTTTTGCTACAGCCATACGGCATGTACTTACCCGACAAACTTGATGGCAAGTTGATGCCTAAAAATTACAACCTGCCGTACCGCGTGCCGCAAACCGCCTCGTTTTAAAACTCCCACAGAAAGCCCAAAATGACCTACTGCGTAGCCATCAAACTCAATGCCGGGCTGGTCTTCCTGTCCGATTCCCGCACCAACGCCGGGCTGGACCAGATCAGCACCTTCCGCAAGATGATCGTGTATGAGAAGCCGCAAGACCGCTTCATGGTGCTGCTGTCGGCGGGCAACCTGAGCATCTCGCAGTCGATCCGCGAGATCTTGCAGATCGAGCAAGTCAAAGAGCACGAGGACAGCGAACCCATCACCATCTGGAACGCCAAAAGCATGTTCGACGCAGCACGCGTGCTGGGTGCTGCGGTGCGCCATGTGTACGAACGCGACGCAGCGTCCTTGCGCCAGGCCGGGGTGGAGTTCAATGTGTCCATGGTCTTCGGCGGCCAGATCAAGGGCGAGGGCATGCGTTTGTTCCAGGTCTATTCGGCCGGCAACTTTATTGAGGCCACGCCCGAAACCCCGTACTTCCAGGTCGGCGAATCCAAGTACGGCAAGCCCGTGCTGGACCGCGTGATCACTCCCACCACCCCACTGGACGAGGCCGCCAAGTGCGCGCTGGTGTCGATGGATTCCACGCTGAAGTCCAACCTGTCCGTCGGCCTGCCGCTGGACCTGGTGGTCTACGAGGCAGACACCTTCCAGACCGACAAGATCGCCTGCATCGACGAGAACAACCCCTACATGAAGATGCTGCACGGCAGCTGGGGCCAGAAGCTGCGCGAGGTGTTTGACAGCATCGAAGATCCGATGTGGAACGGCGAACACACCGAAGTGCCGCTGATGGTGCAGTCCGCCAAAGGCAAGCCGCTGCGCAAGATCACCACGCCGCAAGAAAGACTGATTTGAGGCAACCTGGGTGACTGACCTCGGCCAGTCCGGCATCCACAATGCCCGCATGCCGCTGATCATCTTCACCCACGCCAACAGTTTCCCCGCCACCACCTACCGCGTGCTGCTTGAGAGCCTGCGCGAGCGGGGCTACACGGTGGAGGCGATCGACAAACTGGGCCACGACCCCCGCTACCCGGTGACCAACAACTGGCCGCACCTGGTGCAGCAGCTGGCCGACTTTGCCACCGAGGCCGTGGCGCGGCACGGAAAACCGGCGTTGCTGGTTGGCCATTCGCTGGGGGGATTCCTCAGCCTGATGGTGGCCGCCCGCCACCCGCAGCTGGCGCAGAGCGTATTGCTGCTGGATTCGCCCATCGTGGGCGGCTGGCGCGCCACCACGCTGGGGGCCTTCAAACGGGCCAAGATGGTGGAAGTGGTGTCGCCCGGCAAGATCAGCCGCAGCCGCCGCCAGCACTGGGCCGATGCCGCCGCTGCGCTGGCGCACTTCCAGGGTAAAAAAGCTTTTGCCCGCTGGGCGCCGCAGGTTTTGCAGGACTACATCACCTTTGGCACGCACAACACCGACGGCCAACGGGTGCTGGGCTTCGACCGGGCGGTAGAGACCGCCATCTACAACCACTTCCCCGACAACCTGGAGCGCCTGCTGCACCGCCGCCCGCTGCAATGCCCGGTGGCTTTTATTGGCGGTACCCATTCCGCCGAGATGCGCCAGATCGGCATGGCCCTGACCACCAAAATCACCAAAGGCCGCACCATGATGCTGGACGGCAGCCATCTGTTTCCGATGGAGAAGCCTCTGGCCACGGCGGCGGCGATCGAAGCGGCGCTGCGGAATATGGCGATTTAAGTGGCTTTGGGGGGCACGCAGCCTGCCTGGGCCTCACTGCTCCCCGCCAAAACCGGTTTTTGCGGTGCGGATGCAGGACCAGCGGGTGAAACTGGCACATAACCATCCCCCACAAGCTGCTTGTTTCTGAGGTTGATGTACGGATTGAAAAACTGGTTCGCCGCCAGTGCGTCGGTACCCACATTGACGTTCAGAGTAGACATCACATGGTCCATGCTCTCCAGGCCGCCCACTAGGCTGCACGCGCCGTGGTAGACCACCGCGTCGGCAATGGCACGCTCCACGGAATAGTCTTTTTCGTCGTACTTGCGGGCGCACTGCATGGCATCGGCAATCACCCGGCGCTTCAAGACAATGCCCTTGGCGATCACGTGGGCGGCCATGTCGGCGTAAAAATCCTGGTTATGTTCGGCGCGCACACCGCTGGCCGCACCAGATACCGCAGCCCAGTTGCCCGCAGCCCGGGCCCCGGCGGCCACACTGCCCGCCGCTCCGGCTAATACCGAAGTAAGCCCATAAAAAAAGTTGGCATTGGATTGCTTGCGCTTGAGTACGGTCTTGTACTCTTCGCACAGGTCGTTAGACACTATGATCAGCCGGTCCTGGATACGGTTGCGCTCGTACTTCAGGTCTTTGACCGGCACGCCCGATGTGCTGTCGAGTAAGCCTCGCATCTTGGCCAATGCGGCTTCAAACTCGTTGGGAAAATTCTCTTTTTTGAGTGCCTCGGTAGCAGCCGACTCTTGTTTGGACGCACCGTTGGTCACCAGTGAAATCAAATCCACCTGCTCAATCGGCTGCGTCACCAGCCCACCGGGGCCGAACTTCGACACCGTACTGTCTCGCATGTTGGGCACTAATTCCGCGCACCCGGTGAGCAAGCCCACCCCCAGCACGCAGCTTGAAAGCAAAGCGGTTTTCATGGCAACTCCTGGTTGAGATTAAATAAGACACAACACCGCCACAGCGGGTGCAGTCCAATTTCAATCCAATACCGGGGTTGCCGCATCCCCTAAACGATGGATGGTTCGTTCAACTCCGCGCCAGCAAAGGCCCCAGATCCGCCAAACCATCGATAAACGTCACCCGCTGCGCCACGTCCACCGCCATGCCCTCGCGCGGGTGCAGGCTGAACACCTGCATGCCCGCCGCCAACCCCGCCAGCACGCCGGGCAGGCTGTCTTCGACCACCGCGCAGTGGGCGGGTGCCACGCCCAGAGCCTGGGCGGCGTGCAGAAACAGGCCGGGGTGGGGTTTGAAATGGCCCACCTCGTAGGCGCAAAAAATACGCTCGCCCAGCAAGGGACGCAGGCCGGTCAGGCCCAGGGTCAGCTCGACCTTTTCACGCGGGCCGTTGGTGGCGACGCAAAACGGGATGTGCAAGCTTTGCAGCAAGGCCAGCGCGCCCGGCAGCGGCTGCAGGCCCTGGCGGAAACGGATCTCAGACTGCTGGCGCACCTGCGCCGTCAGGGCGGCTTCAAAACCCGGTGCCTGCGCGGGCAGCTGGGCCGTAATCCAGCCAATGCAGTCGGCCATGCGCGCACCGCGAAACCGCTGGTACGCCTCGGCACGGGTGAACTGCACGCCGTGGGCCGCCGCCAGCGTGTGCAGCACGTCCATGCCTGGCTCTTCGCTATCGACCAGCGTGCCATCGGCATCGAAAATAACGGCGTGGATGGGCATGGCTAGTCGGCCCACACCACCAGCCCGCTCCAGGCGGTGGCCAGCACCACGATGCCGAAGGCGATGCGGTACCAGGCGAAAGGCACAAAGTTGTGGGTGGAGATGTAGCGCAGCAGCCAGCGCACGCACAACCAGGCACTGAGGAAGGAAAACAGCAGGCCCACGGCGAACATGGGCGCGTCGGCCATCGACAGCAAGGCGCGCTCTTTATACAGACTGTAAGCCCCGGCCCCGACCAGCGTGGGGATGGCCAGAAAGAATGAAAAATCGGTGGCCGCCGTGCGCGACAAGCCCATCAGCATGCCGCCGATGATGGTGGAGCCGCTGCGGCTGGTGCCGGGGATCATGGCAAAGCACTGCACCAGGCCGACTTTGAGCGCATCCAGCGCCGTCATGTCGTCCACGCGGTGCACGCGGGTGGCCGAGGGTGCGCGCTTTTCTGCCCACAAAATGATGAAGCCGCCAATGATGAAGGTGCTGGCCACCACCACCGGGGTAAACAAATGCGCCTTGATGGCTTTGCCAAACAACAGGCCCAGCACCACGGCGGGCAAGAAGCCGATCAGCACGTTCAGCACCAGGCGGCGGGCGTTTGGCTGGGTGGGCAGGGCCAGCACGGTGTCGCGGATTTTTTGCCAGTACACCATGACCACCGCCAGGATGGCCCCGGTCTGGATGGCGATGTCGAACACCTTGGCCTTGGCGTCGTCCATCCCCAGCAAGGCCCCCGCCAAAATCAAATGCCCGGTGCTGGACACCGGTAAAAATTCGGTCAGCCCCTCGACGATGCCCATCACGGCCGCCTTGATCAGCAAAATGGTGTCCACGCGCTCTCCCTTAAATATAGTTCTAGAGATTATCCCTGTGCGGCATGGCAGTCCGGGCAGTGCTGGATGCAATCACGTATCTTCATAAAACCACGCACATTCCATACCTGCCCGCCATATGCGGCATGCAGAATTCAAGGCCGTCCACCGCCCCGCCCGCTGATCTTCAGATGAAATTTATTTTCCGCTCGCCGACCTTTTGGGTCCTGCCGGTCGTGTGCAGCCTAGGCTTGCCCACACCCGTCCATGCAGCCCCCCGCACGGCATCCAATCAGATCACGCTGGATTTTTACAACGCCGATATCGAGGGGGTTGCGCGGACCCTGGGTGTGATCACGCACCGCAACATCGTGGTGGACGCACGCGTCAAAGGCACGCTGTCGCTCAGCACCGAAACGCCGGTCACACCCGCACTGGCCTGGGAGCATTTCTTGGCCGCATTGCGCATCCAGGGTTACACCGTGGTGGCCACGGGCGGGCTGTACAAAGTCATTCCAGAGGCAGACGGCAAACTCCAGTCGGATACGCTGTGGGCCGATCCCGGCAAGCTGCGGGGCGAGCAGATCGTGACCGAGATCTTCAAGCTCAGCCATGAAAACGCCAACAACCTCGTGCCCGTGTTGCGGCCCTTGATCAGCCCGAACAATGTGATCAACGTCAACAGCGGCAACAACTCGCTGGTGATTACAGACTACGCCAACAACCTGGGGCGGCTGCGCACCATCATCACCACCCTGGATACGCCCAGCGCGACCGATGTGGAAGTCATGCCTTTGCAGCACGCGGTTGCGGCCGATATCGCATTGACGGTGCGCCGCCTCACGGAGTCCGCCAGCACAGCGCCCAGCGCCGCCACGGCCAATGCCGCCACGGGTGCGGCCACAGCAGCCCCCAGCACGGCCACCGGCAGCACGGCCTCCATCGTGGCCGATAGCCAAAGCAATAGCCTGCTGGTCCGGGCACAGAATCCGGTGCAACTGGGCTTCATCCGCGCGCTGGTGGCCCGGCTGGACCGCCCCCGGGAGAACGCCAACGTCCGGGTGGTCTACCTCAAAAATACGGATGCCACCCGGCTGGCCCAGGTTCTGCGGGCCGCATTCCCCACCGAAACCACCGGCAACAACAGTGCCAGTAGCGGCAGTTCCAGCCAGGCAAGTGCCGCCCGGAGCAGCAGCGACAGCAGCGCCAGCAGTAAGGAATCGGCCCAGTCAACCACCCCGGTGGTGGCCGCCGCGCAACCCTCTACCGGGGGCGGCATCCAGGCCGATCCGGCCAGCAACGCGCTCATCATTACCGCCCCCGAGCCCCGCTTCAAAGAGATGCGGCAGATCATTGAGCAGCTCGATACCCGCCGGGCGCAGCTGTATGTGGAGTCGCTGGTGGTGGAGGTAGATGCCAGCAAAAGTGTCGATTTGGGCATCCAGTGGGCCAAGATATTCGACATCAGCAGCACTACCACGCTCACGCTGGGCACGGTGGCAACCGCCTTGGAGTCGATGTCGGGAACCAATATTTTGTCTACCGCCAACGTGGTGACGCTGGACAACGAAGAGGCCAAGATCGTGGTGGGCCAGAACGTGCCGTTCATCACCGGCTCGTACACCAGCACCAGCAGTAGCAGTAGCAGCCCGTTTCAGACGGTAGAGCGCAAAGACGTGGGCATCACCCTGCGCATCAAGCCGCAAATTGGCCAAAACGGCAATATCCGTATGGCGATCTACCAGGAGTCGTCCTCGGTGGCCTCCACCAGCAGCACCCTGGGGCCGACCACCAACAAACGCTCGATTGAATCGTCGGTGATGGTCAACGACGGCAAAATTATTGTGCTGGGCGGACTGATCGAAGACAGCGCCACGGACGATGCCTCGCAGGTGCCCGGTGCGGCTGACCTCCCCTGGCTCGGGGCTTTGTTCCGCAGCCTGAGCCGGACCCGCAAAAAGACCAATCTGATTGTGTTTTTGCGCCCCCGGATCATGGCCGACGACACCGCCAGCAGCGCCGTCTCATGGGACCGGTATGACTACATGCGGGCCCAGCAACAGGCCTTGCCAGCGCAGATTCAGCAGCTATCGCTGGAACCCCAGCGCCCCTTGATGCCGCTATTGCAATCTATAGAAAAATAGCCACCAGCGCATATGGAGAAAGCGCAAGCAGCTATTTTTTAGATAGCACCCTTACCCATTACTTGGCAGCTGCCTTGGTGCAGGTGGTGGTGACTACCGGGGTGGTCGCGGTAAAGCTGGCGGTTACCGCCTTGGCCGCATCCATGCTCAAAGTGCAGGTACTGGTGCCGCTGCACACCCCGCCCCAGCCGCTGAAGCTGGAGCCCGTGGCGGGCGTGGCCGTCAGCGTGACGCTGCCATTGGTGGCAAACGGTGCCGTGCAACTGCTGCCGCAGCTGATGCCTGCGGGCGACGAGCTGACCGTGCCGGAGCCATTGCCCAGCATGCTGACCGACAGTGGCACCGAGACCACCGGGTTCAGCCAGGTGCTCAGTTTGGCGTTGTAGGCGGTGTCAAAACGGCCGTAAAAATTAGTCTCCGTCGGGGCCGTGCAACTGGAGCCGCCGCCATACAGCTGGCCGATCAGATAGTGGCTGCTGCCGCTGGTCTGGAACACTGGGGAGCCGCTGCTGCCCTCCTCGGTCACGCCGCTGGTGTAGCTCACGTTGATAAAGGTTCCGTTCGTGGCGGTGGCGGTATCACAGCTAAATTTGCGGGTCAGCGGGTTCAGCGCCGTGCATGTGCGGTAGTCGGCAACCGTCCCGGTGCTGATTTTCTGCAAATCGCCTTGCGGGTGGTGCAGACCTACCACCGCCGCACCCACTGTGGGTGCCGTCGCCCCCGCCGTGACCGACCAGCCCGCATACACCGCCCCGGTGGGCGGCATGGTGGCCAGCCGCATGAACGAGGTGTCGGTGTTCGAGCTGGCGTACAGCAGGGTGGCCCCGCCGGACAGGGTTTGGCTGCCGGTATTAAGAGTGCCGCTATTGCAGCTACTGGCGCGGTAGAACCAATGGCTCTCCAGGGTCGAGGCCACGGTTTGTGCGGAAATGCAGTGGTTGGCGCTCAAAAAATACGGGCTGCCGCTGGCAGCGGTATCGGCCACCAGCGCACCCGAACACAGGTATGAGTTGCCATCGGTCTCTACAAAGGTGATCTTGGCCACCGCATTGCTCTCGGCCGTGTGGCTGCTGGTACACGACACATCCACCTCGCAACTGCCCGCAGCGCCGATCCCCGTGGTGGCTTTGCCCGCATTGCCGGATGTGGGCGAGGCATAGATGTGCGCCAGACGTGGCACGGCGATTTGCACGCCGTCGGTGGGGGTATTGGCGGGTAATTCGATCTCCAGCGTGGCCTCGGTGCCCTCAACCATCGGGGTCCAGAACATGCGCGCGGCATCGCTGCTGTCGCCTGCGGCCAGATTGCGCTGCACCGTGGCCAGCACCTCTTGCGCGGCCACCGTGTAGGCCGTGCTACTACCCTGGGTATAGACCCGCAGCGTGGCCGTAGCGGGCAGGCTGCGCACCAGCACGCCCAACCGCAGCCCGACTGCGTCGCCAGCGTCGATGCTGATGGCGGCCACTTGGCCGCCCGATACGCTTGTCTGCCAATCCAGCACGGCCAGCGTGCCCGCCACGGTGGCCGTCTGTATCAAATCGCGGGCCAGGCCGATCTGGCGCGGCACGCCCACGGTGTCGGTTTGCGCGGCAGCGGCCCGGCTGGCGGCCAGCGAGAGGGCCCCCAGGCTGATACTGGCGGTGCGCACCTGCTGGCCCGGGCGCAACTGGATGGGCGACACCTCGGTGCCCGGCCCACGGCGCATGGACTCGGCATGTGCTGCCAGGCCATCGCCAGCGCCCAGCACGGCGGCCTTGGCCGCCACCGTGCTGGTATCGGCGGCGGAAGTTGCGCACGCGGTGGTGTCGGAACTGCCGCCATCACTGCCACCACCACACCCCGCGACCGCACCAGCCACCACCAACACGCTCCCAAATATTCGCAGCATAGATCCCTCACATTCACAGTTTTTCCACATCATATCCAGCCCTGGTGTTGCCCCGTCAGGCATGCCGCAAAGCGGTAATCGGCTGCAAACGCGCCGCCCGCCGCGCCGGGTAAAAGCCAAAAAACACGCCCACCGCTGCCGAGAAGCCCACCGCCAGCGCCACCGCTCCCCAGGTCATGCTGACCTGCCAGCCCGCCCACTGGCCCACGCCCCAGGTGGCGGCGGCCCCCAGCAGCACGCCCACCGCCCCGCCCAGCAGGCTTAAAGTAACCGCTTCGACCAGAAACTGCACCAGGATGTCGCGCCCGCGTGCGCCCACCGCCATGCGCAGGCCGATCTCGCGGGTGCGCTCGGTCACGCCCACCAGCATGATGTTCATGATGCCAATGCCGCCAATCAGCAGGCTGATACCCGCCACGGCGGCCAGCAGCAGGGTCATGGTGCGGCTGGACTGCTCTTGCGCCTCCAAGATTTCACTCAGGTTGCGCAGGGTGAAGGTGTCGTCGGCGCTGTCTTGCACCTTGAAGCGCTGGCGCAGCAGCTCGCGGATGTTTTCCTCTGCCACCTGCATGCTTTGGCCCTCGCGCACCTTGACGTTGATGGCCCAGACCCGCTTCACATTGCCCGGCGAGCCGCCTTGCAGCCGGTTGCGGAAGGTGGCAATCGGCAGCACCAGAATGTCGTCCTGGTCTTGCCCCATGGAGTTTTGCCCTTTGCGGGCCAGCACGCCGACGATCTGCACCGGCACGGTGCGTACCCGCACAAATTGGTCGATGGGATCGGCATCGCCAAACAGCTCTTGCGCCACGGTCTGGCCGATCAGCGCCACCTTGGCCGAGCCTTGCAGCTCGGCATCTTCAAACACCCTACCCGCCGCCAGCGGCCATTCGCGGGCCTCTAGATAGTCGTTGTTGGTGCCAAAGACGGTGGTGCTCCAGTTGGCGTTGTTGGCCACCACCTGGGCGGTGGTGCGCGAGGACGGTGCGGCCACCTGCACCTCGGGCACCTCGGTCTGGATGGCGGTGGCATCTTCTTCTGTGAGGCGGCTGCGGGTCTGCGCGCCCTGGCGCACGCCCGCCGCCGTGGCCCCACCGGGCAGCACCAGCATGATGTTGGAGCCCAAACCCTTCATCTGCTCTTGCACCCGGTCGGTGGCACCCCGCCCCACTGCCACCATCGTGATGACCGCTGCCACGCCGATGATGATGCCCAGCATGGTCAGCAGGCTGCGCAGCGCGTTAGAGGCCAGCGCCCGCCACGCACTGCGCAGCGCCGCCACCCCGTTCATCCGCGCGTGCCCCCTGTCTGGCTCCCTCCCCCGCCGGGGGAGGGTTGGGGTGGGGGCACTGCCCCCCGAATCCTCAACGATCTGCCCATCCTTAAACACCAGCTTGCGCCGCGCCCAGGCCGCCACATCCGCCTCGTGCGTGACCAGCACCACGGTGATGCCCTGCCCGTTCAATTCGGCCAGCAAATGCATGATTTCATCCGAGGTCTGGCTGTCCAGCGCGCCGGTGGGCTCATCGGCCAGGATCAGCTGCGGCTGGTTCACCAGGGCCCGCGCAATCGCCACCCGCTGCTGCTGCCCGCCAGACAGCTCGGCGGGCGTGTGGTTCATGCGCTCGCCCAAGCCCACGCGCTGCAAGGCGGCGCTGGCCCGCTCCCGGCGCTGGGCGGCGGGCACGCCAGCGTAGACCAGCGGCAGCTCCACGTTTTCCAGCGCGCTGGCACGGGGCAGCAGGTTGAACTGTTGGAACACAAAGCCGATGCGCTGGTTGCGGATATGGGCCAATGCATCGGCATCCAGGCCCTGCACAGCGGATCCGGCCAGGGTGTAGGAGCCGCTGGTGGGCGTATCCAGGCAGCCCAAAATATTCATCAGCGTGGACTTACCCGAGCCGGAGGTGCCCATGATGGCCACAAAGTCGCCCTCGGCCAGCTCCAGCGACACGCCGCGCAGGGCATGCACCACGTCACCGCCCATGGCGTAGCTTTTGCCCAGGTCAACCGACTGGATCAGCGCCATTAAAAGGGCGCCTTGGGCGCAGTGACACGGGGTGCACCGGTGGTTGGGTTGCCGGTGATGACGGCCGTGCCGTCTTTCAACGCCGCATCGGGATGGATCAACTCGGTGCTGCTGCCGTCGGTAATGCCCAGGCACACGGGGGTGGGCACGGGTTTGCCCGCAGCGTCCAGCAGGTAGACCCGACCCTTGCGCACCGGATTTATAGAAATAGTGCCGTTAGCGCAGGTAGCACCTGCGGTAGTAGCTACATTATTTATAGCATCTGTAATGCGCATGCGCAAAGCCGCATTGGGCACTTTGAGCACCTCTTGCCGGGTGTCGGTGACCACCCGCACATTGGCCGTCATGCCCGGCAGCAGGCGGCCGTCGGCATTGGCAAAGCGCACCACCGCCACGTAGGTGACCACATTGGCCACGTTCAGCGCGGCTTTGCGCACCTGGCGCACCTCGCCCTCAAAGGTCTGGCCGGGGAAGGCATCCACCGTGAAATTGGCTTTTTGCCCCAGCTGGATGCGGCCCACGTCGCTCTCGTCGATGCTGGCATCGACCTGCATGTCGCGCAGGTTTTGGGCGATGACGAACAGCTCGGGCGACTGCAAACTGGCCGCCACCGTCTGGCCGCGCTCGATGGCCCGTTTGATGACGATGCCGTTCACCGGCGAGGTGATGCGGGTGCGCCCCAGGTCGATGCGGGCCTGGCCCAGCACCGCCTCGCGCTGCGCCACGTTGGCCTGCACGGTCTTGGTTTGCGCCTCGGTCACGCTGAGCTGGGCCTGCGCCAGCTTGAGCAGTTCGCCGCTGGTGTTGACCAGGGCGCGGGTGCGGTCTACCTCGCTTTGGGCGATGAACTGCTTATCCGCCAAATCACGCTTGCGCTCGAAGTCGCGCTGGGCCTCGGCCAGATCAACCTGCGCCTTGGAGATGGCCGCCCGGCTGGCCGCCACATTGGCCTGGGCCATCAGCACGGCGGCGCGGGCCGCGTCCACATCGGCCTGGGCCGAGCGCACGCGGTACTCGAAGGTTTCGGGGTCCAGCATGGCGATGAGCTGCCCAGCCTTGACCTCGTCGTTGAAGTCGGCAAACAGCTCTTTGATCTGCCCCGACACCTGGGTGCCCACCGACACCTGGGTCACCGGGTTCACCGCCCCGCTGGCCGCCACCGTGGCCAGCAGCGGGCCGCGTGCCAAGTGGGCGGTGCGGTACACCGGCAGCTCTGCGGCCCGGTGCTGCCACCACCACCCGGCACCGCCGCCCACGGCCAATATGGCTGCCAATCCCCAAGCCCATGTAGTCATTTTTCGCATGGGGGCGATTGTAGAAACAGGTGGTTACAAAATGCCGCGTGGGGTTACCCCGGACATTTTCAAGGCCGCCGAAACACCGTGGGCTGCTTGGCCCAATACACCGATTCCAGCCGGTCCAGCCGCACCGTGCCGCCCGTGGAGGGCGCGTGCACAAACCGGCCCTCGCCCACGTAGATGCCCGCATGTGTGGCCGCGCCGCGCGGGGCAAACACCACCAGGTCGCCGGTGCGCACGGCATCCAGGGGCACGGCCTGGCCCCAGCTGACCAGCGATGCCACGGTACGCGGGGCGGCAATGCGGGCGCGGGCCTGGTAGACATGGCCAATCAGGCCGCTGCAATCAAAGCCCGAGGCAGGCGTATTGCCGCCAAAGCGGTACGGCGTGCCGACCAGGCTGATGGCGTACAGCGTCACGTCATTGGCCTCGTCGATAGACAAGCGCGCGGGGCCGACTGTGCTGGGCGGGGAGGTGCCCGATAGCGGCACGGTAGAACACCCCACCAGCGTGCACAACAGCGCCAGCACGGTGGCCGCCCGCACAACAGGGCGAGGCAATTTAAATAGCAAGGGCATGCTCCAGACAGTTACTTTTATGCATGTAGAGAGGGAGAAAACCGCGATGGAACGACTGCACCACCACAGGATGGTCAAGCCTCCAGCGACTTATGTCTTTTTAGCCATATCAGATAGCGAGATATTTAGTATTGTGATCGTTGCCCGAAGTGTAGAAACTTAACGCATAACAAACTAGGAGACATACAACATGATTAACAGGCGACATTTACTGGCCACGGGCACCTTGGGTGCGCTGCTTCCCACATTGGTGAAAGCACAGACTTTTCCATCCAAACCTATTCGTATCGTCGTTCCATTCGGAGCGGGTGGCATTGCGGATCTCACCGCGCGGGCTGTCGCAAGCAAACTGGGAGAAGCTCTGCACCAAGGCGTGATTATTGACAACAAGCCTGGTGCGGGCGGTGTGGTGGCCGGTGAAGCCGTGGCGAAGTCTGAGCCCGACGGGCATACGCTCCTGCTCATGAGCAACGGCACAGCGGTGAGTTCGGGGCTGTTCAAGTCCTTGCCGTTTGATGCGCAAAAAGATTTCGCACCGGTCATTACGCTGGGTTTTTTCGACCTCGCCGTGCTCATCGCTGCCAACAGCCGTTTCAAGTCGATGCAGGAAATGCTCGCCTACGCAAAAGCGAATCCAGGCAAATTGAATATCGCGACGATCAACATCGGCAGCACGCAGCATCTGGCTGCCGAGCTGCTCAAGACCAGTGCCGGGGTGGACTTCCAGGTCGTGCCGTTCAACGGCTCACCCGCTGTGCTCACCGCCTTACGCGGAGGGCAAGTGGATGCGGTAGTCGAGATTCTTGGGCCGATGATGGGCCAGATATCTTCCAAGGCGGTTCGCCCGCTGGCGGTCATGGGTACCAACCGCGCATCTTTGCTCGCAGATGTACCTACGATCGCAGAGAGCGGGGTGCGTGGGTTTGATGTTGCGTCGTGGAATGCGCTCGCTGCACCGGCCCGCACGCCCCCCACCGTGCTCGCACTGCTGAATCGCGAGGTCAACAAGGTGCTGGGCAATGCCGACCTGCGCAAGCAGTTGGCAGACCTGAACGTAGGCCCCGCAGGGGGTACCCCTGAGCAATTGCGCGACCTGCTGGCATCGGAAATCCGGCGCTGGTCCGAGGTCATTACGCGCGCCAACGTACCCCGCCTGTAGACCCATCCGCCCCATTCGATCTATACCGCGCTGCCAAGGCCCGCCAGATGAATTTTGCTACTTAATTTATAGCAAAAACAAAATCCCGGCCACCACCGTGGGCAGCGCCGCCCCGGCCAGCAAACCCAAAGCACCGATCGACTCGTCGTTGAAACCCTTGCGCAGCAGCGCCACCCCGGCCGGGTTGGGGGCGTTGGCAATCACCGTTAAGCCGCCGCCGGCCACAGCGCCAGCCACCAGCATGTACTTGGCCGGGTCGCTGATGCCCTCGATCAAGGACCCCAGATAGGTCAGCGCGGCGTTGTCGGTCACCGCCGTCAGGCCCAGCGCGCCAAAAAACAGTGCCGTGGGGGCCAGGCTGGAGACGATAGGCTGCAGCCACCACTGCTGCATGCCGCCCAGCACCACCAGCCCGGCCAGAAAAAAGCCGACTAGCAGGCCCTCTTTTAAAATCAGCGGGCTCTGGTGTAGTTTATAGGCCTCGGTGTAGCCGATAAAAAACAGAAACAGACCGATAAACACCACCGGATGGTGGGCAAACACCACCACCCCGGCCAAAAACCCCAGGTGGATCAGGCTCACCAGCAGCGGCACCGGCCGGGCTGCCACCGGCTCGGCCGCAGCCGTGGTGCGCAGGTGCGCACGCAGCAAAAACACCACCACGCTGGCGTTCACCAGCACCGCGATGCAGGCGCGCCAGCCAAAGGTGCGGGCCATGAAAGCGCTGTCCCAGCCCCACACCGTGGCCACCATCAGCACCGGCGGCGCGGCGTACGAAGTCAGCGTGCCGCCCACCGATACATTTACAAACAGCACGCCCAGGGCGGCGTATTTCAGCCACTCGGGCAGGCCAGGGCGGAACACCAGCGGGGCCAAAATCAGCGCCGCCAAGGTCATGGCCGCCGGTTCGGTGATCAGCGAACCCAGCAGCGGCACCAGCGCCAGCCCCAGCCAGGCCATCGCCAGCGGCGTGGGCAGCGGCAACGCGCCGGCCACAGCGGTCAACAGCTGCTGCACCAGCGCCAGCACCGGGCGCGAGGCGGCCACCACCATCACCACAAACACAAACAGCGGCTCGGTGTATTGGCGTGACTCGGCATAGGCCAGCGCCTCGGCCCCGCTGCCCAGCAGTGCCATCACCACAATCAGCACCAAGGCCCACAGGCCAAACACCACCTCCACCTCGCCCAGAATGTGGAACAAATCGGCATGGCGCGGATGCCGGTGGGCCAGGGTTTCAAACCACTTGGCGGCAAAGGTGTGCAGCAGCGCCAGCCCGAACAGGACAGCGGCGGCAAGTTGGACGGTGGTGGCGTGCATGGGATGTGGCAAAGAGTCAGCGGTGGCACATTGTCACGCACGCCGCGTACTCCCGGCAGACGCTGTATCTGCGGCCAGGGCAGGCCTAAGTCCAGAAAGACAAAGTACGGACTCCGCCACCATTGACAATCTTTCTGCCTGTATATTCCTCAGCCAGACCAAAGCTGCGTCTTCTGTGCCAGCCGAGGTCACGGTCAAAACAAAAAATACAAACAGACAACACAAAGCAATGACTTTAAAAAGATCCAAAACCCTGGATGTTTTTCGTGGCCTGCTGTTCGTACTTATGTCGAACACGCATGCCCTGTCGTTGGTCGGCATCAGCCCATCGCACTGGTTTTTTAGCGATATGTGGTTGCCCAACGGTTGGGCCACGGTGGTGTATGTGGTGCTCTCGGGATACGGCATTGGGTGGATCTTCTCGGTGCGGCATGCGCCCGCCATGTATGCGCCCCGATTACGCCATCGCAGCGGCGTAATTTTGGTGGTAATGCTGCTCTCCAATATCCTATTTGCCGCTATCAAACTGGCGCTGGACGGCGACATTTCGCCCATCTTCCATGGGAGCTGGTGGATCGGCTTCATCACGCTGGCATCGCCCTGGTCCATCTCTGGCGTGTTGCTGCCCACCGCGCTGGTCTTGCTGTGCGCACCGACCATGATCCAACTGTGCCGCACCTGGCCTTGGCAAACCTTGGCCGCATTGCTGCTGGCCCACCTGGCTGTCAGCGTCTGCGCGCTGTTACTGGGCACCTCGGCCTATGCCAGCAATTGGGCCGTGCGCGTCTTTTTGCGCGAAGGCCTGGGCGGGTTTCCGGTGCTGCCGTTCTTACTGACCGGCTGCATTGGCTGCTGGCTTGGCATCCAGCGCCACCGCAACGAAACGGTGTGGCTGGTCTGCATCGCCCTACTTTTGCTGCTTCAGCTTGGCGTGTATGCGTCTAGTTTTGCGCCGCCCTCCGACTACGCCAGCATTTTCCGCAGCACACTGGGACCGGTGGGCAAATTTGCCTGGCTTTTTCTGTGTGCAGGGCTGCTGGCACGCTCAGGCTTCAAGCCGCTGGTTTTGCCGATAGCTCTGATCGGAAAATTCGGTTTAACCACCTTTGTCATGCACCGCGTTTTTCTACAGGCACTCAGCACCACGATGGGGGGCTTAGAGCTGAACGCACTGCCCGCAGAGCTGCGCTACGCCACCATCTGGATCGGCACCATCGCCCTCACCTGTGCCATGTGCGTATTTTTACAGCGCCACCATAACCGGGCCGCGTCCCTGCGCCGCCCCCCAGCGCCCGTGCTGGAGCAAGACAACTATTTCACCCGCTGACTTGCACGGACTTGGGCAGCAGGAGTCTGTTCACACTGCCTACCTGTATGCGGGTGGGCAGTGAGCCACCCAGGCCGGTATCACACAGCCAACGAAGGCAGCAGAAACTTCTTCTTGAACACATCGGCAGGCACCGGTCGACTGAACAAAAAGCCCTGCATTTCATCGCAACCCATCAAGCGCAGCAGGCGGGATTGCTCCTCGGTTTCCACGCCTTCGGCGACCACCTTGAGTTTGAAAGCGTGGGCCAGGTTGATGATGGTGGACACCAGGGACAGCCCCTGCGGACCGGTGACCATGTCCACCACAAAGGTGCGGTCGATCTTCAGCGTATCCACCGGCAGGCGCGACAACTGGCCCAGCGACGAGTAGCCGGTACCAAAGTCGTCGATGGCAATCGTCAGCCCCATAGCGCGGATGGCCAGCAAGGTAGCGCTGCTGCGCTGCACGTCTTCCATGATCAGGCTCTCGGTGACCTCCAGCTCAAGGCCCTGCGCCACCAGCGGGTCGGTGCCAATCACCGCCTCCACGGCGGCGACGAAGTGGCGGTGGCGCAGTTGCAGCGGCGACACGTTGACGGCAATCCGCACCGGCTCCAGGCCCGCCGCGCGCCAGCCCTTGTAGTCCTCCATCGCCTTGCGCAAAGCCCACAGGCCGACTTCATAGATCAGGCCGGTCTCTTCCAGAATGGGGATGAAATGCCCCGGTGGCACCAAACCATTTTTCGGGTCATTCCAGCGGATCAGGGCTTCGGCGCTGGTGACTTTGCCGGTGACCAGATCCACCTTGGGCTGGTAATGCAGCACGAACTGCTCTAGGTCCAGAGCGGTGCGCAGGCGACTTTCCAGCTCCAGCGCGGCGGCCACCCGGGTGTCCATTTCCGGCGCATAAAACATCAGGTTCTCGGCCGATTCTTTGGCCCGTTTCAGGGCCGATTCGGCATTGCGCAGCAGGGTTTCGGCATCTTCGCCGTCCAGCGGGTACAGCACCACGCCCGCCTTGCCTGCGATGCGCAGGTCCGCACCCTGCAACCGGTAGGGCTGGGCGAAGCATTCGCGCAGCAGTTGCTCCAGCTCCAGTGCCACGCGCCCCACATCACGCGGCCCCTGCAATACCACGCCAAAGCAATTGACCCCCACACGCGCCGCAGCCTCCAGTGCCACACTGCTGGTGCGTATGCGCTGCGCCAGCTGCTTGAGCAAATCGTCGCCAACCGCGCGGCCCAGGGTGTCATTGATGGCCCGGAAGCGCTCGATATCGACCAAGGCCAGCGCTAGGCTGCTGCGGCCACCGTCGAACATGCGCACATGCTGGCTCACGTGTTCCAGAAACAGCGTGCGGTTGGGCAGGCCGGTGATTTCGTCGTAATAGGCCAGGTAGTTGAGCTTGTCGGCCTTTTCGATGTGGTCCAACGCAAAGCCGATGTCACCCGCCAGCTCGGTCAACAGCTTCATCTCCTCAGCGTCAAAAAACCCGGTCTCGTCGCTGTACAGGGCAAGCACACCCACCACCGTGCCGTTGACCAGCAGGGGCAATACGGCCATGGCACAAATCCCCTGGTCCATGTGCGCCTTCAGGTACTGGCTGCCGGAGAAGTCCTTCATGTCATTGAGCACCACAGGCTTCTTTCCCTTGATGGCCCGCACGGTCATGGAGTTGGCGTGCTTGGCACCGTCCTGCAACGAGAAGCTGTCTTTGATATAGGCCAGAAACTCCGGCGCCACCCCCGCCGAGGCGATGGGCAAAATCTGTAGCGCCTCCCAGTCGGTTACACCGATCCAGGCCATCTTGAACTGCCCCAGTTCAACAGCAATGCGGCAAGCGTCCGGGAACAGCTCGTCATGGTTGCGCACACGCACAATCAGGGCGTTGATGCCGCTGAGCACGGCGTACACGCGGTTGAGCCGCTTGATCCGCCGTTCGGCCGCCCTTTGGTCGGTAATGTCTTCCCCAATGCTGGCGGTGCCCACCACTTCGCCGGCCACCGAGCGCAGCAGCGTATGGTTCCAACGGATCAACCGGAGCACACCCTGGCGGGTCTGGATTTCGCTTTCAAAATGGGCCATGCCCGGCTGGTTGCCCAACAGAGCCGCAAACCGCTTGTGCGCGGCTTCCAGTCCGTGGGTTACAAAGATGCTGAAAAAATTGCGGCCCATAACCTCTTCGCGCTGCCAGCCGGTCAGCCGCAACAGGTAGTCGTTGCAGTAGGTGATGCGCCCCTCGCAGTCCAGCATTTGCGACACCAGTTCCAGGTGGCCCAGCATGTCGTTGAAGCGGCGGTTGCTCTCCACCAGCGCTTCCGCCGCACGCTTGCGCTCGACCACTTCCGCCTCCAGTCGCTCGGCATGCACCCGGGCCTCCATGTAGAGGCTGCCGTTCTCGAAGATCCGGCCGACTTGCGCCGCCAGAATGGTCACGATCTGCTCGTCTTCGTCACTGAAATCGACCGCCCCCAACTTATCCACCAGGCACATCCAGCCGTAGGCGTAAGACAAGGACACCACCGGCGCAACCAAGCTGGCATACAGCGCTGGATAGCCCGGTGGCAGCCCCACTGAGGTGGGGTCGCCTTCGGCACAACGGATGCGGCGGGCCCGGCGCTGGGCACGCACCTGGCCGAGCAGGCCCTCGTCGATACCGGGGCGCGGCAGCGCGTTCAGCAGTGCGGCATCAATGCCGCTGGTAAAAAACACGGCCTCGGCCTGGTCCTTGCCCTGCACGCACAGCAGCACGTACTTGGCCCCCATCAGGTCGCGCGCCCCCCGGCACACCTTGTCGAGCAGCACCAGCGGGTCGTGCTCCGAGGCTAGGTGCAAATTCAGATCGGTCAAAGCGGCCAGGCGCCGGTTGGTGCCGCGCAGGTCCTCCAGCTTTTCAGACAGCTTGTCGCTGACCAGCGCATGTGGGCACGGTCAAAATCTAGCGTGTCCGGCACCGTCAAAGGCGGGGGTGGGGGCATGTGCGCCAAAGCCTGGGCAATCGCCAGCAAAATCTCTTCGGGCTCGCAGGGTTTGACCAGCACCCGCAACACACCGCAGGACTTGGCCAGGTTGCGCGCCTCACGCTCGTGGTAATGCGCGCTGTAAAAAATTACCTCGGTGGCGGCGCACAGGGGGTCGGCACGCAGCTGGCGCACAAACTCGTAGCCGTCCATAGTGGGCATCAAAATGTCCGAAATCACCAGATCCGGGCGCGATGCACGCACCAGCGCCAAAGCCTGGGCACCGTCGGCGGCTTCCAGCGGCTGGTGGCCGCCATGGCGGATCAATGCCACCAGCAGCTCGCGGTTTTCAGCCAGATCATCCACAACCAGTATTTTTGCCATGAACCATTCCGTAGGAGTTAGGTGCCTGATGGGCCTAGGGCCCGGAGCCCAGGCGGCAGGAAGGCCGCGATCTGTTCTACAAAAATCTCGGGAGTGATGGGTTTTGTCAGATAGTCGTCGAATCCTGCAGCCAGCGCGATATCACGGTCGCCGGGCATGGAAAAGGCGGTCACAGCAACCACGGGCACCACACGCCACAGCGGGTTGCTGTGCAAGCGCTGCACCACTTCATAGCCATTGAGCACCGGCATCTGCAAATCGCAGAGCACCAGGTCCGGGTGTTCGCGCAAAGCTATTGCAACACCCGCGCCACCGTCTGCCGCTTCGAGCACGGTATAGCCCTGCCGGTCCAGCAGGTAACGCACCAGTTCACGGCTGAACTCATCGTCTTCTATCACCAGGATGCGTGTGGGCATACGCTACTCCAAGGGGAGTTCAAGGGTAAAAATACTGCCTTGCCCGACCATGCTGCGCACTGCGATGTCCCCGCCCAGCTCCTGGGCTAGCTTGCGGCTCAAATGCAGGCCCAGGCCGGTGCCTTCATATCGGCGCCGGTCGGCGGCTTCGAGCCTGGAAAAGGCCTCGAACAAATGGCCCTGGTCGGCCACGGGAATCCCGGGGCCGGTATCTTCCACGCTGATACGCAGTGCCTGGCCGTGCGCGCCCAGGCAGGGCTCCAGTTGCAGGCAGACCCGCCCATGCTCGGTAAATTTAATGGCATTGCCAAGCAGGTTGATAACGATCTGGCTCAATGCCCGGCGGTCGGTGTCCAGGGCCAGTTTTTGCGGTGCCAGCCGCAGCGTGAACTCCAGCCCTTTTTTCTCGGCCTCGGGCCGCAGGGTCGCGGCTATTTCTTCCAGCAGGCTCTGGCAATCCACCCGCTCCCGCGCGGGTTCAAACTTGCCAGCCCCCAGCTTGGACAGATCAAGCAGATCGTTGATCAAAGACAACAAGTGGCGGGCGCTGGTCTGGACGATGCCCAGCTGCTTGTCCTGCTCTTCGTTGAGCGGGCCAGGCAGCTTCATGCGCAAGGTGCCGGTGAAGCCGATGATGGAATTCAGGGGCGTGCGCAGCTCGTGCGACATGCTGGCAAAGAACCGGTCCTTGACCAGCGCGGCACTTTCCAGCTCGCGGTTTTTATCGTGCAAGGTTTGCTCGAAGCGCTTGCGCTCGGTCACGTCGCGGATGGCGCTGGACACAAACAGCCCGTCTTCCGTTTCCAACGGGCTCAGGCTGATCTCTACCGGGAACTCCGAACCGTCCTTGCGCTGCCCAAACAGCTCCAGCCCGGCCCCCATCGAGCGGGCGCGCGGCTGCGCAAAGAAGCCGTTGCGGTTGCCCGGGTGCCGGTGGCGAAAACGCGCGGGCACCAGAATTTCGATCTTCTCGCCCAGCAGTTCTTCCCGGCTCCAACCAAACAGTTGCACCGCCTGGGAGTTGACCAGCACCATAGTGCCGTCGCCGTTGACGATGACCATCGCATCCGGGGCCGACTCCAGCAGATCCTTGAACTTCTGGTCGGCCTTCTTGCGGTCGGTGATGTCGCGGATGGCGCTCATCACCATGGTGCCCTCTTCGGTGCTGATAGGGCTCAGGCTAATCTCGACCGGAAACTCTTCGCCCCCTTTGCGCAGGCCAAACAACTCCAGCCCGGCACCCATAGTGCGGGTGCGGGGCTGCTCAAAGAAATCGCTGCGGTGGCCCAGATGCGCACTGCGAAAGCGCTTGGGCAACAGCACCTCGATCGGCTGGCCCAGCAGTTCCGCCCGCCCATGTCCAAAGACCTTTTCCGCCTGGGAGTTGACCAGCACAATCCGCCCGGTCACGTTGACCATCACGATCGCGTCCGGCGTGGATTCCAGCAGATCGTGGAAACGGGCTTCCACCAGTTTGGCGTCGCGCAGCACCTTCAGGTGGGTTACGTCCTTTTTGTTAGACAAAAAGTACGCGAACTGGCCATCGGCATCCTTGACTACTTTGGTTGAAATGCTGGTGTGCACCAGCGCGCCGTCTTTGCGCCGACGCACGGCCTCATACACCACCATGCCCTGGCGCAACACCTCGGCTTGGACGCGCAATTCTTCGTCGGTACGGTCTTTGGGAACGATCAAATCGAAGATTGAGCACCCCACAGCCTCGGCCTCGGTGTAGCCAAAAATAGTTTCGGCCGCAGGATTCCAGTTCAAGACCAGCCCGGTCCGCGAAATGGCCAGCAGTGCATCCGGGTTAAGCGCCCACAGTGTGTCGGTAGAGGCGGGGGTCATGCGCTCACCTTGCACGGGCACGCCACCACGCTGAGCGGGGCGGTGCATACAACGCATACACACAGGGCAGGGGACGGAGTTTTGTGCTGGGGCATCAATATCTCCTGTAAGTGGCTGGCAATGATTTATACGCCTTTGCACGATCAAATCAATCGGCAACTACGTCGCAGTCCATCAGAACATACCGCACCCATTCTTGGTAGGGGTCGTGCCCCCCCCTCACACCACCCGCAGCCAAAACCAATACACCGCCAGCCCCACCAGCAGCGACGAGCCACCGCGCACCACCACGCTGCCATACCAAGGCTGGCGCACCACCAGCTGCGACAACAGCACCCAGGCCGCCACGGCGGTGAGCTGGCCTGCCTCCACCCCCAGGTTGAACCCGGCTAGCGCCCAGGGCAGCAGGCCTGCGGGGGCGGCGGCTTCGATCAGCAAACCGGCAAAGCCGTAGCCGTGGACCAGGCCAAACACCAGCGCCAGGCGCTCGGCACGCAGCAGCGGCACGGGGTAGATGTTGAGCAACGCGGTAAAGGCGATGGACGCAGCGATGACCGGCTCGACCCACGCCGGAGAGGCACTGGTAAAGCCCAGGGTGGCCAGCACCAGGGTGATGGAATGGCCGATGGTGAAGGCGGTGATGGTGCGCAGCAGCGGCCACCAGGGGTTCGCGTCGGGGCTTGGCACAGGCGCGGTGGGTGGCCGCCCGCCCCCACCCCGACCCTCCCCCTTGGAGGGAGGGAGTGAATGCATGACCCCCTCCCCCGCCGGGGGAGGGTTGGGGTGGGGGCTGCGTCCCAGACGCAGTTGCAGCGGCAACACCAGGGCCAGCAGAAAGGCCATGTGGTCGTAGCCCTCCAGCAGGTGGTGCATGCCGAGTTGCAGGTACTCCCACACCGTCTGCGCCCTGCCGCGCGGGGCGCTGGCCTGGCGCAGCAGCAGGGGCGTGGCTTGCTGCGGCGCTGCGGTGGCCAGCAGGTCGTGGCCATCCACCCGGCCGGTGACGATCAGGCGGTGGTTGCTGTCGGCGTTGGCGAACAGGCTGTAGCGCAGGGCCAGGGCTGTGCCGGGCGGGCAATGGGCCGGGCTGGTGGCGCGCAAGTACGCACCGTCGCTGCGGGTTTCCAGGCCATCAAACGTCCATTGCAATGTGCAGCCCTCCAGCGCCGCGTGGCTTTGCAGCTGGGCCAGGGCGGCGGGGGTGGCGGCCTGCACTTCGGCCCAGGTGAGGTTGCCGTCGGCGTTGGCATCCAGCGGGATCAGCAGGTCCAGGTCCTTCAGGGCCACCGAGAGTTGCACCGCTATGGCACTGCCCTGCTCGCGCACGTCCAGGTAGGCATCGCTGCCTTTGTGGGCCCAGGCGGGGGCGCTCACATAACAAGCCAACAGGATGGCGAACAGCTTCTTCATGGCTGACTCCGTGCATCTTTCATGCCAATTTTCTGCATTTGCGCATGCAATGCATCCACGGCAACCGGGTCTTTGGCGGCGCGGGCGCTTTGCAGGGCAATCCACCAGTCGATGGGTTCGCGTTGCAAATCCAGGTTGCGGCGGGCGATGGCCAGGGCAGCAGGGGCATCGCTGTCCAGCCACAGGGCGACCAGGGCTTGCTCGCGGCCATGCAGGGCCAGGTTGTCGCCCCTGCGGGCCAGCTCAGTGTTCCACTCGCGTAGGGTGGCGCGCAGGGTTTTCCAGTCGGGGTTGTCCAGGCGGCGCAAGGCGGTGGCTTGGCGCAGCAGCACGGCATCGGTGGGGGGCAGCGGCTGGAGCACGGCCAATGCCTGGGCGGGTTTACCGGTGCGCAGCAGCAGGTCGCTCAGGGCGATACTGGTGTAGAGGTCGGGCTCGGCTTGCAGGCTGCGCTGGTAGGCGACCAGGGCGGCGGCATCCCGGCCCGCGCGTTCTTCGCTCTCGGCCAGCAGCGATTGCAACCAGCTGGTTTGTGACGGGTCTTGCGTAGCGGCCAGCAGCTGGGTGAAGCCGGTGCGGGCGGCGGTGGTCTGGCCCTGGAGCGACTGGGTTTCCAGCTGGCAGGCCTGGGCGTACAGGGCCTGCCCGGCGCGGGCCACGGCGGCGCAGGCTTGCAGGGATGCGGCGTACTGGCCCGACAAACGCTCCAACGCCGCCAGGTTCAGCCAGCCCTGCGCGTGGCGGGGGTTGCGCTGCAAGGCGGCGGTGAGCACGCTGCGGGCGGCGGCAAAGTCGTGCCGCCCCTGCTGCACGGTGGCTTGCAGCACGGCCAAGTCCACCGGCGCGTCGGCCTGGTCCCACCACGGGGCCAGCGCGGCCTGGGCCCGGCCCCAGTAGCGGGTGTCGCCGGTTTGGCGGGCGGTGGCGATGTGGGCGCGGGCCTGGGTGGCAGCGGCCAGGGGGTCGGAGTTGACCACGGTGGCAGGCCGCACCCGGGTGATGGTGGGTAGGCGCTCGACCACCTCGTCGGCCCGGCTCGGGTGCAGCGGGGTGGCGGCAAAGGCGGGGCTGCACAGCAGGGCCATGATCAGAAAAGTGGTGCGCATGGGTTTGCTATTTAAATGAGAGCTACTTGCGCAGATGATATATGCGCTTGGGGCTGTTTTTACCTATAAGCGCTGTGCCCCCACCCCGGCCCTCCCCAGGCGGGGGAGGGAGCAAGGCAGGGGGGTTGCGTCAGATCTCCGCTGGCTCGTCCGAGTCGCTGGTGGCCAGTACCGTATCCGCCAGCTCCACCGGGTCGCGGCTGTCACTGGTGCTGGCGATCTGGGCCTGACCGAAGGCGATCACGTCGCCCACTTGGGTTTGCACGGCCAGCGGCACTTCGGTGGTGCCAGGTACAAGCTGGGCAACCGGCGTACCGTCTCCGCCACCACCGCACGCGGCCAACAAGACGAACACCAACGGCGTTGCTTTGTGAAAGTTCAACATGGTGCGTCCTTAGTAGGTGGCAGAGCCAGAGTTGGGGGTATTCAGGTACGGGAAGCGGCTGAGAAACGGCACCGTGGCCTGGTCCACGGCGTCGTGGATGTTGGCCGACTGGCCGCCCAGCGGCACGCTGGAGGCTTTGCAGGCCGAGGTCAGGCTGGGCACGCCGGGCACACCGTTCAGGCCCAAGCTGTTGTTGTCGCCGTTGATGACGCACAGGCCGCCCAGCACGGCCACCAGGGCGATATCCACCACGTCGTCTTTGGGGCGGCGGCCATTGGGGAAGCCCGCCAAATCTACCGCTTGCGCCAGGTTGGCCGTGCCGCCCACGCGCAGCACTTCACCGGCTACGCCCAGGCGGTTTTGGCTGGCAAACGGCACCGGGGCGATGGCGGTGTTCAGGCGCAGCACCTCAGACGGCGTGGCGCTGGTGGGCTTGTTGACCCCGGCAATGCCGGTCAAGAACACGGTGGCCAGGTCGGTGCGCGGCAGGTTGGTGGGGGCCACGGCGGTGGCATTGCCGGCCAGCACCACACCCAGCAGGGCGGGCAGCGTGGGGTTAGTGACGTAGGTCAAGAACTGGGCGTCGTCCTGCGGCTTGGAGGCGTTGAACTTGTCTTTGTCGGGCAGGCCGATGACCAGCTCGTTGACCAGCGGGTTGCCCAGGCGCGACACCTGCACCCAGGCGCCTCCGGCTTTTTCGCTGGCCTGGTGGCCCATGCCGGGCTTGCCGTTGAGCAAGCGCGCCTGGCGCAGGCTGGCAGTGGTCCAGCCGCCGATGACGGGGTCGCTGCCTGCGGTGAGGCAGTCTTTGTGTACTTCGAGCGAGATGGTGGTGATGTTGGCCTTTTGGATCACGTGCTGGCCGCCGTTGCCCGCTGCATCCTTGTTGGCCGGGTCTAGCAAGAAGGCGGTGGGCGCGTTGACCAGGTCAAACACCGTGCCCAGGTTGACGGCAAAGCCCTCTTGGCGTTGGCCCACAAACACCTTGCCTACATCTTTGCCCGCCGGGCAGCCGGGGATTTTGATGCTGTGGATGTGCTTTTGGGCGTAGGTTTCATACGCGGCGCTGTCACCCAGGGTTTTGCTGCCGATGTAGTCCACCGGCTTCTCAAAGGTCTTGCTGCCATCGGCCTTGGTCACGGCGGCCACGCTGCCTTTGCGGCGGTCGCCGCGCACCACGTTGACGGTGTAGCTCTCGTTGAGGTTCAGGTTGGCATCGTTCAGGTTGGCTACGGCACCGGCCTGGATCAGCGGAATCGCCACGCTGGCGCTGCCGATGGCCAGGGCCACGCTGTTGAGCTTGTTGTTGAAGCGGAACTGGAAGCTCAGGTCTTCTTTGGCATCGCCGTTGTTGTCGAGGTGGATCTCGTACAGCGCGTTGGGGTCCATCGCAAAGTAGTTGGGCCCGCCGTAGGGCGACTGCAGCGGCTGGTAGTTGGCGATCAGGGTCACGTAGTCGGATCGGCCGCCGCTGCCGTTGCTGGCCACGCCCTCGTAGCTGCGGAACATGTAGAAGTCGGTGCCGTCCACCTTCGGCGCGGTGGTGATGAACGGCGCCTCGCGGTGGCTGGAGGCAAAGGCCGCGCTGCTCAGCGCGAGTAACAGGCACGCGGCGGTGATGGGGTTGCGTTTGAAGTGCATGGTGATCTCCTGGTGGGGTTGTCCATTGGGTGCAATGGTTTGATGGATACGCAGGTGGCTTCACCGTAGATTCACATCCGCACAATATTTCTCAAAATTATGGGTAGTGCAACGGGTTGTTGCTATCATTTAAATAGCTATTCATGCATATTGAATATGCGCTAGGGTCACTTTTAGTTTGCTAAATTTAATTAAGCGCAGCATGAACGCCCTTCATGTACCCCCATCCGCAGCCCGACTGCACCGGGGTTGGCACACCACAGCGTATTTGACCTGGATCAAGCGAACGCCAACCAGCCCAGCCATAGCTTGAAACCCGCCACCAACTCCCGCCTAATTGGGACTTTTACCCAATGTAGTTACCACTACGAAGAAAAGTCTTATGCGATCCAACCTGCCCGTTACCCAGCAAGAGTACGACTACCCGTTGACCGAAATGCTGGTGTCCACCACCGACACCCGGGGCATCCTCACCCACTGCAATGGCGCATTTGTGCAGGTCAGCGGATTTACCTACGACGAGCTGATCGGTCAGCCGCACAACATGATCCGCCACCCCGACATGCCAGCCGAGGCATTCAAAGACATGTGGAGCACCATCGGCCACGGCCGCCCCTGGACCGGCATGGTGAAAAACCGGCGCAAGGACGGCAGCTTTTACTGGGTGCAGGCCAACGTCACCCCCATCATGGACGGCCGCAAGCCGCGCGGCTATATGTCGGTGCGCACCAAGCCCAGCCACCAGCAGGTGCAGGATGCCGAAGCCCTGTACGCCCGCATGCGCAGCGAACGGACCGCCAACCGCCCTACTTTTGCGCTGCGCGCCGGTGTGGTGCGCCCCTTGGGCTGGCGCGGTACGCTGAGCGGACTGGCCAGCGTCGGCATGACCCAGCGCTACATGCTGGTGCTGGCGGCCATGGTCGGCGTGGGTTTGTTGCCGCTGCTGCTGGGGGTGCAGGGCCAGATGGGGCTGCTGCTGCAAGTCGGCCTGCAACTGGCCTGCGCGGCGGTGATGGTGCTGTGGTTCAAGAGCCATGTGTCGGATGTGGTGCAAGAAGCCGAGCGCTTTGCCAGCGACCTGTCGGGCTGCAACCTCAACACCACGATTGCACTGAACTACCCTGCGCCACTGGGCTCGCTGGTACGCTGCCTGTGGCAAATCAAGATCAATATGCGGGCCGTGATTGGCGATGTAAACACCGAAATCAACGGCTTTACCCAGGTCGCCGCCGAAATCGCCTCGGGCAGCCTGGATTTATCGGAACGCACCGAGTCGCAGGCCAGCAGCCTGCAACAAACCGCAGCCAGCATGGAGCAACTGTCCGGCACGGTGCAGCAGACCGCCGACACCGCCCTACAGGTGGCGCAGCAAAGCGACAAGAGCACCCACGTGGCCACCCGGGGCGGTGAAGCCGTGCACCAGGTAGGCCTGGCAATGCAGAACATCGACGCATCGTCCAAAAAGGTGCAGGAAATCATTGGCGTGATCGAAAGCATTGCCTTTCAGACCAACATCCTGGCGCTCAACGCCGCCGTCGAAGCCGCCCGCGCGGGGGAACAAGGCCGGGGCTTTGCGGTAGTGGCTACCGAGGTCCGTGCCCTGGCGCAACGCAGCGCAGTGGCGGCCCGCGAGATCCGCACGCTGATTGCCCAATCGGCCGAGCAGATTGCGGCTGGCAGCCACCAGATGAGCGATGCCGGGCGCACCATCGACGAAGTGGTAGCGTCGGTCAAGGAGGTGGGCGCGCTGATCCGCCAGATCACCCGCGCCACCGTCGAACAGTCGGGCGGCATCGCCCAGGTGAACGAGGCGGTGAACCAGCTGGACGCCGTGACCCAGCAAAACGCCGCCCTGGTCGAACAGTCTGCTGCCTCCGCCGAGGGCCTGAGCGACAGCAGCCGTACGCTGGCCCGCTCGGTGCAAGTGTTTCACCTGGCGTGATTCACCCCAATACCTTGAAAACCGCCACCACCCCGCTGACCCGGCCGCACCGGGTCAGCAGACCGCTGCGCCACGCCAGCCAAATGACCGAGGTACTGGCAGCCACGCGCAATTGCCAGTTCGAGCCAGCACTGAACTCGCTGTGGAGCCAGATAGCCATCATTGACCAGCGCGGCGTAATCCACTATGTCAACCAGGACTGGATCGATTTCGGCACCCGCAACGGCATGGCCGAAGACCACCAGTGGATCGGCCGCAACTACCTGCGTGTGTGCCAAGCCTTCAACGCCGCCGGGGCTGACCAGGAAGCCCCTGTAGATGGCATCCGCAGAGTGCTCAACGGCATGGCCACTACTTTTGACGGCGAATACGCCTGCCACAGCCCTGACGAGAAACGCTGGTTCGTCATGCGGGTCATGCCTTTGCATACCCACCCGGGGCTGTACGTGGTGTCCCACCACAACGTCACGGGGCGCAAGGAGCAACTGTTAGCAGGCCAGACGGCGCTGGAAGAATCCGCCCTGCACAGCCAGGCCATTCTGGACAATATGGTGGATGGCGTTATCACCATCGATGTCCGGGGACGGATTCAAACCTTCAACCAGGCCGCCAGCCAGATTTTCAACTACACCCTGGGCGAAGTGCTGGAGCGCAATGTATCCATGCTGATGCCCGCGCCGCATCGCAGCCACCACGATGGCTATCTGCAGTACTTCCAGCGCACCGGCGAAGCCCGCATCATCGGCAAGCCGCGCGAGGTGGAGGGTGTGCGCAAGAATGGTGAAGTGTTCGCTATGAGCCTGTCGGTCTCGCAGATCACGCGCTCCGGGCAGCCCACGTTCATCGGCATCGTGCGCGACATCACTGAGCGCCGACTGCACGACGAGGAAATCCGCCGGCTGGCTTTTTACGATCCGCTGACTGGGCTGCCGAACCGGCGCCTGCTGATGGACCGCCTGCACAAAGCGACGGCTAGCTCCTGCCGCAGCCTACAGCATGGCGCGGTGATGCTTTTAGACCTGGACCATTTCAAGCAGCTCAATGACAGCTGGGGCCATGACATGGGCGACGAGCTACTGCAACAGGTCGCCACCCGCCTGAACGCCTGCGTGCGTGAAGCCGACAGCGTGGCCCGCCTGGGCGGCGATGAATTTGTGCTGTTGCTGGAGGCCTTGAGCCCGCATGCCCCCGAGGCGGTAACCCAGGCCGAAGCCATTGCCAACAAAATTCTTTACTCCCTAGGGCAAAGCTACAAACTGCGCGGCCTGATCTATGACAGCACGCCCAGCATCGGCATTGTGCTGTTCGCCCGGGACCAGGAAAGCATGGAGGATCTGCTGAAGAAAGCCGACGTAGCCATGTACCAGGCCAAATCGGCAGGCCGTAACACCGCCTGCTTTTACGACCCCGCCATGCAGGCCACCGCCATGGCCCGTACCGAGTTGGCGCGCGACATGCGCCAGGGTCTGAGCACCCAGCAATTTGTGTTGCACTACCAAATCCAGGTAGACAGCAATGGCGCACCCACCGGTGCCGAAGCCCTGGTGCGCTGGCAGCACCCCCTGCGTGGCCGCATCGCGCCGGGCGACTTCATCCCGCTGGCCGAGGAAACCGGCCTAATCCTGCCCCTGGGCCAATGGGTGCTGGAGACCGCCTGCGCCCAGTTGCAGACCTGGGCCCACAACCCCGCCACCGGCCACTGGAGCATGGCGGTCAACGTCAGCGCCGTGCAGTTCGCCCAGGCCGACTTCGTGGCCCACGTAACTGCGGCGCTGGCCAAGACCGGTGCCCGACCGCAGCTACTCAAGCTGGAGCTAACCGAAAGCATGCTGGTCAACGATGTGGATGACGTGATCGCCAAGATGAACGCCCTCAAGGCCTATGGCGTGAACTTTTCTCTGGACGACTTCGGCACCGGCTACTCATCGCTGTCGCACCTCAAAAGCCTGCCGCTGGACCAGTTGAAGATCGACCAGTCCTTCGTGCGCAATGTACTGACCGACCACAGCGATGCCGTGATCGCCCGCACCATCGTGGCGCTGGGCCACAACCTGGGCCTGAAAGTCATCGCCGAAGGGGTGGAAACCGCCGAGCAGCGCCACTTTCTGGTCGGCATTGGCTGTGACGCTTTCCAGGGCTACTACTTTGGGCGGCCGGAACCAGTGCCCCTGCTGGAGCAGCGGGCCCAGAGCGCCTGAAAGGTGGCAGCCAGACCCGGCTGAACCGGATTTACTGCCGCGCGGTGCGCACGTTGCCCGGCAACGCGCCGGGGTGGCTGGTGCGAAACGGGTTGATGTCCAGCCCGCCGCGCCGGGTGTAGCGGGCGTACACCGTGAGCTTGATGGGCTGGCAGCGGGTCCACAGCTCCATGAAGATGCGCTCCACGCACTGCTCGTGGAATTCGTTGTGGTTGCGGAAGCTGACCAGGTATTTCAACAGGCCGGCCTGGTCGATTTGCGGGCCGGTGTAGCTGATTTGCACGCTGCCCCAGTCGGGCTGGCCGGTGACCAGGCAGTTGCTTTTCAGCAGGTTGCTGGTCAGCACCTCGGTAACCGGGGCTTCGTCTGTGGTGGCGCTGAGCAGCGTGGGGTCGGGGCTGTAGGTGTCGAAATCCATGTCCAACCGGTCCAGGCTCAGGCCGTCCAGCTCGTGCACCGGCTCGCGGTCGAACATCTCGGGCAGCAGGATGCGCACGCCCACCGTGGCGGGGGTGGCACTGCCGCGCCAGGCGGCTTCGCTGATGTCGGTGCGGATGCGGGCCTGCACCATCGCGGCATCGGCAAAGCGGGTGTTGTTGAAGCTGTTCAGGTAGAGCTTGAACGACTTGCTCTCGATGATGTTGGGGGTTTCACACGGCACGGTGATGTGCGCCAGCGCCACCTGCGGCTTGCCGCGCAGGTTCAGCCAGCTCAGCTCAAACGCGGTCCACAAATCCGCCCCGAAGAACGGCGTGGTGACGTCGGCCAGACCGATTTCAGCGCGCTTGGTGGCACGCGGAATGGGGAACAGCAGCGATGCGTCGTACTGGTCGATGTAGGCAGAGGATTTGCCCAGCTGGGACTGGTCGGGGGTGTTCGGGTTGCTCATCGTAGGTTACTCATTTTTTGATAGCTACTAGCGCAAGTAGAACATGCGCCAGAGGCATATTTGGCTATATAAATTCGCGTTCCCGCAACCACTTGGTGGCAATCCACTTTTCACCTGCCCGCACCGGTGCGCCGCCGTGCAGGCTTTGGGTGCAGGGGTGGGGCCGGTCGTAGCTGAAGAACACGGCGTTACCGCGCTGCGGGGCCACCTCCAGCTGCACGTCGGGGAAGGTAGTGGCACCGCCCTGTTCGGGGGCTTGCAGGTAGATGATCAGTGTGGCCACGCGCTGGCCGCCGCGCTCCAGAATGCTGGGCGTGCCGGGCTCGGCCGGGTCAAAGTAGTCGTAGTGCGGCTTGTACTGCGCACCGGGCTGGTAGCGCAGCACCTGCAAGCCTTCGCCGTTTTCCACCGGCCAGTGCAGCAGGCGGGCGATGCGGGCTTCGATGCGCTGCACCAGCGGGTTCTCGCCCCGGGTAAAAAACATGCCGTCGCTGGTGCGGTCTACATGCACTTCTTCGCCGCCGCTCCGGGTTTCTACGGTCAGCGAGCGGCGCAAGTGCGGGCGGGCCAGCGCCACCAGCGCGCTGCATTCCGCATCGCTCAGCAGGCCACCCAACACCACCAGCCGGGGCTGGCGCATGACAGACAGCACGGCCACCTGGCGGTCGCCTGCGTCCAGCCACAGGGGTGCAGCGTCGAGCGCCGGGCTGGGCACGGGCACGGCGGCGGGCCGCTGGCGCTGGTCTTGCACATGCGCGGTCAGGGTGGCGTACACGGCGGCCTGGGCCACATCCGCGTCCCAGCCCGAGGCCTGCATGGACGCCAGCACCACATCGGGCGCAAACCCGGCCTCGGCCTGCGCCACGATCCATTGGCGCAGGGCGGGCGTGGCGGTTTGTGCGGCCGCACCGGGTTTAACGGGAAAGTCAGGCATGGAGCGCTGCGCTGCGGCGGAACACCAGCCGCTCGGGCTGCGACTCGGCCGCCGCATAGGCATAGCCCTCCAGGTTAAAGCCCTGCAACTGCTGCGGCAGGCTCAGTCGGTGCTCGGCGGCATAGCGGGCCATCAGGCCGCGCGCACGTTTGGCCATGAAGCTGATGATCTTGTACTGGCCGTTGCTGCGCAGCTCTTCAAACACGCATTCCACCACCTGGGCCTTGAGCGCCTTGCGGTCTACCGCCTTGAAATACTCAAGGGAGGCCAGATTCACCACCACCGGCGTGGCGTCGGCGCGCAGGCGCTGGTTCAGGTAGTCGGCAATCTGGCTGCCCCAGAACTTGTACAGCGTGGCCCCCTGCGGGTTGGCCAGCCGGATGCCCATCTCCAGCCGGTAGGGCTGCATATAGTCCAGCGGGCGCAGCACGCCGTACAGGCCGCTGAGGATGCACAGGTGCTCTTGCGTCCAAGCCAGCGCGTCGGCAGGCAGCGTGGCGGCGTTCAGCCCGCCGTAGACATCGCCATTGAAGGCCAGCACCGCTTGTTTGGAATTCACGGCGGTGAACTTCGGGCTCCAGGCTTGGTAGCGCGCCACGTTCAGGCCCGACAAGGCATCGCTGAGGTGCATCAGCTCGGAGATTTGCAGGGGCGACTTTTCACGCAGCAGCGCAATCAGTTCGGCCGACTGGGCGGTAAACAGCGGCTGGGTGTGGGGCTGGCCGGTAGCGGGGGTTTCAAAATCCAGGGCCTTGGCAGGCGACAACAAAAACAACATGGGCGGGCATCCTTTGGCGGCCATTATCGACAGGAGCACCGCCACCAACGGCTACCCGGCAAACCAGCCCAGGCGCTTGAGGTGGATATTGGTCCAGCCCACATCGAGCAAGCCGTTTTTGATCTCGCAGGCCGCCGCCTTGCTGGTGGTGCCGCCGTAGGAATTTTTGGCGTAGACGGTCATAGCCAGCACCGTGCCCTCTTTGCGCACATCGCGCGCAGAGGGCGATCCGGGGTCTTTCAGCATGGGCTGGATGAAGGCCAGGCAGGTTTGCGCCTCAGCGTCCAAGGGGTTGCCGGACGGGGCCACGGTGGCCACTGGCGCAGGTGCAAAGGAGTCCGACTGGTTCTGGGCCTTGATGGGCGAGAAGGTTTCCGGGTCGGGCACCACCACCACCCGGCGGCCGGGGTAGAGCACCGCGCCCGTGCCGGTGAAAGGGCAAGCCTGGGTTTGGTAGCTCACCTTGCCGTCGGGCGCAGTGCATTTGTACACCGCCCAAGCCGGTGCCATCGCACACACCACCAGCGCCCCGAGCACCACAGTATTTGCCGTTGTTTTCATGGAAATGCTTTCTAAATGCCTGTAACGCACCGCGACGGCAGCGTGTTGACCGGCCCGCTGTCACAGGGGATTCATCTACACATCCTAGGCTAACAGGCTGCATCCACTCCTACAAAGTTGTCTTCCATGTCCCGTTTTGCACTCTCTGCGCTGGCACTCGCCGCCGCCCTTGTCAGCACCGCCCAAGCCCAAACCGAAGTCACCGCCGTGCTGGCCGGCCACGCCGCCCTGCCCTCCAGCAGCACCGTGGCCGCGCCTGTCGAGGCCGGGCCGCTGTTTGCCACCGCAGGCAAGTTCAGCGCGGGTAACCGCCAGCGCAGCGAAGTGCTGGGCGCGGTGGCCGGGGTGACATTTGTGGGCGACCCCAAATACCCACGCAACTCGGGTGGCAGCCTGCCCATCCAGGGCCAGTCGGTGCAGGGCTTCTCGGGCATCGTGTCGCTGGGCAAAAACCAGTTTCTGGCCCTCACCGACAACGGTTTCGGCAGCAAAATCAATTCGCAAGATGCGCTGCTGATGGTCCACCACGTGCAGGCCGACTGGGCCAGCGGCACCGTGACCCGCCTGCACACCACCTTTTTGCACGACCCCGACCGCAAAGTGCCGTTCCACATCGGCAACGAAAACACCGCCACCCGCTACCTCACCGGCTCGGATTTCGACCCCGAGTCCATCCAGGTGGTGGGCGGCGAATGGTGGATTGGTGACGAGTTTGGCCCCTACATCCTGCGCGTCACGCCCCAGGGCAAGGTGCTGGGCGTGGTGGAAACCGTGGTCGGCGGCAAGCCTGCCCGGGGCCCCGACCACTATATGAACGCCCGCCTGCCCAATTACCCCGGCGATGCAGGCTTTGAAGTGCGCCGCTCGGGTGGTTTCGAGCCTATGGCCCAGTCCATCGACGGAAAAACCGTCTACCCGATGCTGGAATGGCCCATGTGGGATGCCCAAGCCAAAGCCCAAGAAGCCCGCAACGGCAAGCCCTTCACCCG
Source organism: Rhodoferax sp. LB1P47 (assembly GCF_056521445.1). Classification (NCBI taxonomy): domain Bacteria; kingdom Pseudomonadati; phylum Pseudomonadota; class Betaproteobacteria; order Burkholderiales; family Comamonadaceae; genus Rhodoferax; species Rhodoferax sp. LB1P47. The sequence goes on from NZ_JBWMAU010000001.1 coordinate 220,077, forward strand.
CATTCTGGAGCTGGACGTGGCCAGCCAGCGCTACACCGAACGCCAGTGGAAATACCAGTTTGAAGCCGCCGGCAACGTGGCCGCCGACTTCCAGATGCTGACCACCAGCACCGGCCTGGTGATCGAGCGCGACGATGCCAGCGAAGGCGCAGGCCCCGGCTGCCCCAAGGCCCCGCGCACCGACTGCTTCACCCACCCAGCCAGCTTCAAGCGCGTCTACAAAATCGACTTCAGCCAGCTGGATGCCGATGGCTTTGTCAAGAAGGTGGCCTTCATCGACCTGACCAAAATCAGCAACCCCCAACTGCTGGCCAAGCGCGGCCCGAACGAAGCCAACTTTGTGCTGCCGCACCTGGGCCCCGAAGGCCTGACCGTGGTCGATGCCAAGCACATCGTGCTGGTCAACGACAACAACTTCCCGTTCTCTTCGGGCCGCACCATCGGCCAGCCCGACGACAACGAGCTGACGCTGCTGGACATCTCGGCTTTGGTGGATGCCAAGTAAACCCACTTAAACCCGCTACAGCCGCCCGGTAAAATCCGGGTCACCCTGTAACCCATTCAAACGGCATCCCCAGAGGATGCCGTTTTTCATTCCGCCGAGCAAAGAGCCCCCGATGACCGACACCCTGCAACAACCCGGCCTGAACAGCCTGTCCAAATCCTTTGAACCCGCCGCCCTGGAAGCGCATTGGGGGCCGGAATGGGAGCGCCGGGGCTACGGCGTAGCGGGCTACCGGGGCACGGGCCAGCCGAAAGACGGCGTGGAGGCATTCGCCATCCAGCTGCCACCCCCGAACGTGACCGGCACGCTGCACATGGGCCACGCGTTCAACCAGACCATCATGGACAGCCTGACCCGCTACCACCGCATGCAGGGCCACAACACCGTGTGGGTGCCCGGCACCGACCACGCCGGCATTGCCACCCAAATCGTGGTGGAGCGCCAGTTGCAAACCCAAAAGATCAGCCGCCATGACCTGGGCCGGAAGAACTTTGTGAGCAAGGTATGGGAGTGGAAAGAGGAAAGTGGCAACACCATCACCACCCAGATGCGCCGCATGGGCGACAGCGTGGACTGGAGCCGCGAATACTTCACGATGGACCCCAAGCTGTCCAAAACCGTCACCGAAACCTTTGTGCAGCTGTACGAGCAGGGCCTGATCTACCGGGGCAAGCGCTTGGTCAACTGGGACCCGATTTTGCAAAGCGCGGTGAGCGATCTGGAGGTGGAGAGCGAAGAGCGCGACAGCTTCATGTGGCACATCGAGTACCCGTTCAGCGACGGCCCCCAAACCGCCGCCGACGCCACGCCGATGCGCGGCATGCACATTGCCACCACCCGGCCGGAAACCATGCTGGCCGACGGCGCGCTGGCGGTCCACCCGGAGGACGAACGCTACAAGCACCTCATCGGCAAGATGGTCGATCTGCCGCTGTGCGATCGGCAGATTCCGGTCATCGCCGACGACTATGTAGACCCGACTTTCGGCAGTGGCTGCGTAAAAATCACCGGCGCCCACGACTTCAACGACTACCAGGTCGCCCAGCGCCATAAGCTGCCGTTGATCACCATCTTCACGCTGGACGCGAAGATCAACGAGAACGGCCCCGCGCAATACCGGGGCATGGACCGTTACGACTGCCGCAAAGCCGTGCTGAAAGACCTGGAAGCGCAAGGTTTTCTGCAAAAAGCAGTGCCGCACAAAAACATGGTGCCCGTGTGCGCCCGCACCGGCCAAGTCATCGAACCGATGCTGACCGACCAGTGGTTTGTCGCCATGAGCAAGGTCAGCCCGCAAGACCCCACCGGCAAGTCCATCACCCAAAAAGCCATCGACGCAGTGCAGTCTGGCGAGGTGCAGTTCGTGCCCGAAAACTGGGTCAACACCTACAACCAGTGGATGAACAACATCCAGGACTGGTGCATTTCCCGCCAGCTCTGGTGGGGCCACCAGATTCCGGCCTGGTACGACGAAGACGGCAAGGTCTACGTGGCGCGTGACGAGGCCGAAGCGCAAGCCCAAGCTCCGGGCAAAACCTTGACGCGCGACGCAGACGTGCTGGACACCTGGTACTCCTCCGCACTAGTCCCGTTCTCAACCATGGGCTGGCCCGAGAAGACGCAGGACTACGACCTGTACCTGCCCTCCTCCGTGCTGGTCACCGGCTACGACATCATCTTCTTCTGGGTGGCCCGGATGATCATGATGACCAAGCACTTCACCGGCCAGGTGCCGTTCAAACACGTCTACATCCACGGCCTGGTGCGCGACGCGCAGGGCAAGAAGATGAGCAAGTCCGAAGGCAATGTGCTGGACCCGGTGGACTTGATCGACGGCATTGCGCTGGCCCCCTTGCTGGACAAACGCTCGGTAGGCCTGCGCAAGCCCGAAACCGCGCCCGCCGTGCGCAAGAACACCGAGAAGGAATTCCCCGAGGGCATTCCCGCCTTTGGTGCCGACGCACTGCGCTTTACCTTTGCGTCGCTGGCCTCGCTGGGCCGCAGCATCAACTTCGACAGCAAGCGCTGCGAGGGCTATCGCAACTTCTGCAACAAGCTGTGGAACGCCACCCGCTTCGTGCTGATGCAGTGCGAGGGCCAGGACTGCGGCGTGCTGGAAGACCAGCCTGCCGACACCCTGGACCTGAGCCAGGCCGACCGCTGGATCGTCTCCAAACTACAGCAAGCCGAGGCCGAAGTCGCCAAGGGCTTTGCCGACTACCGCCTGGACAATGTAGCCAACACGATCTACGAATTCGCCTGGAACGAGTTCTGCGACTGGTATTTGGAAATCGCCAAGGTGCAGATCAACACCGGCAGCGATGCACAAAAACGCGCCACCCGCCGCACTCTGATCCGCACGTTAGAAACCCTGCTGCGTCTGGCGCACCCGCTGATCCCGTTCATCACCGAAGAGCTGTGGCAAAAAGTGGCTCCGGTGGCAGGCCGTGCGGGCGAGTCGATCAGCATCGCCGCCTACCCCGTCAGCCAGCCCGAACGCATTGACGAGGCGGCCATTGCGCACATTGCCAAGCTCAAGAGCTTGGTGGATGCCTGCCGCAATCTGCGCGGCGAAATGAGCGTATCCCCCGCCACCCGCATGCCGCTGTACTGCGTGGGCGATGCGACCTTCATGCAGAGCGTTGCACCGGTATTGCAGTCGCTGGCCAAGCTGAGCGAGGTCAAGCTGTTTGACGACGAAGCCGCCTGGCAAGCCGCCGCCCTTGCCGCGCCCACCGTGGTGGCCGGCGACGCACGCCTGTGCCTGCACATGGAGATTGACGTAGAAGCCGAAAAAGCCCGTCTGGGCAAAGAAGCTGCCCGGCTGGAAGGCGAGATCGCCAAGGCACACAACAAGCTGAGCAACGAAGCCTTTGTGGCCAAAGCCCCGCCCGCCGTGATCGCCCTGGAGCGCGGCCGCATCACCGACTTTGGCGCGACGCTGGAGCGCTTGAAAGAGCAGTTGGCCCGCCTGGGCTAAGCGCCTCCTGCCTTACGCCCGCCCCCTCCGGGGGAGGGTCGGGGTGGGGGCACGCCTAGCGCCGTCGCAGGACGTGGATGTAATCGGTCCCCGCCGTTTCCTGCCCCACCAGCTCGTTGCCGGTTTGCTTGGCAAACGCCTGGAAGTCGCGCACCGAACCCGCATCGGTAGACACCACCTTGAGCAACTGGCCGCTTTGCATGTCGGTCAGCGCTTTTTTGGCCTTCAGGATGGGCAGCGGGCAGTTCAGGCCGCGCGTGTCGATTTCTTTGTCTGTCTGCATGGGGCGTTTTCCTTGGGCTAACTACAGCCAATTATTACTACAAAAATTATAGCTACTGGCGCATATTAAATATGCGCTAGACAGCGATAACTCTACAACTTTAGTAGCTACTCAGCCCCCGACGCCGGCTGAACGCGCACATTCCAGAAACACCGCAGAACTGGCTTTACCAGGCTGCTGGTGTTGCCCCCTGCAAGGGGGTTGGCGGAAAGCGCTTGCGCTGTAGCCTGGGGGTGTTCCACATACTATGCCGGGAACACGCCGGTGGACAGGTAGCGATCGCCCCGGTCGCAGACGATGAACACCACGGTGGCATTCGTTTCGCGCTCGGCGATTTGCTGGGCCACCCAGCAGGCCCCGGCGGCAGAGATGCCCGCGAAGATGCCCTCCTCCCGCGCCAGGCGGCGGCACATTTCCTCGGCATCGTCCTGGCTCACGTAGGCCAGTTCGTCCACGTGCGCGGGGTCGTAAATCTTGGGCAAATACGCCTGCGGCCATTTGCGGATGCCGGGAATGCGCGAACCCTCACTGGGCTGGGCCCCGATGATCCGGATGGCGGGGTTCTTTTCTTTCAGGTACTTGGACACGCCGGTGATGGTGCCGGTGGTGCCCATGGCGCTGACAAAATGGGTAATCTGGCCGTGGGTGTCGGCCCAGATTTCCGGGCCGGTGGTCTCATAGTGGATGCGCGGATTGTCGGCATTGGCAAACTGGTCCAGCACCCGGCCCTTACCCTCGCGCTGCATCTGGTCGGCCAGGTCACGGGCGTATTCCATGCCGCCACTCTTGGGCGTAAGAATCAGCTCGGCGCCAAAGGCCTTCATGGTCTGGGCCCGCTCGATGGACAGGTCCTCCGGCATGATCAGCACCATGCGGTAACCCTTAACGGCGGCAGCCATCGCCAGCGCGATACCGGTGTTGCCTGAGGTGGCCTCGATCAGGGTGTCGCCGACGCTGATATCGCCGCGCTCCTGCGCCCGCTGGATCATCGACAAGGCAGGCCGATCCTTCACCGAACCGGCCGGGTTATTACCCTCCAGCTTGCCCAGCACCACGTTGCCACGCTCTGCATTGCCAGCTGCACCAATGCGTTGCAGCGCCACCAGCGGGGTTTTTCCGATCACATCTTCGATAGTTTGGTATTTCATACCCCACACTGTGCCATAATCTTGCTCTTGCTTCTGCATTGCCCGGGTGGTGAAATTGGTAGACGCAGGGGACTCAAAATCCCCCGCCGCAAGGCGTGCCGGTTCGATTCCGGCCTCGGGCACCATATGTTTTAAGCCTCTGCCGCTATGAAAATAGTAGCAGAGGCTTTTTACTTTGGTTCATGTAGCCACCATGTAGCCAGCGGTACATCGTTTTGCACCATGTAGCGCCATCACATCAATCTGATTTTGTGACGATCACGAAAACGGCATCAGGCGCTTGATTGACCTTAACCGTGGTGGTTGCACCCATCACTCGGTCGCGTGGCTCAGGGTGTCATTTAGGCGGCTCGTTGACGTACGCCATGCAGCCAAGGAAAACCGGCGCGGTGTAGTGCAGGTCGATAGTCAAAAACAATCAAAAATGCTTGGCATAGAACGTGCAACCCGCATATATCGTGCCTGATACATTAAAACTATAAGACGTCGCGCTACACTTTTTATAGCGCAGCCATTTGGGCGTAAAAAAGCCCGGCACAGTGGCCGGGTTGGTTGATCTGGTCGCTTAGGCCACTTACATGGCGGTACTTACGCGGGCATGGTGGCTAGATAGCGCGCTGTAAAAGTGCAGCACCTCCCGGCTTACCCTTACCGGCTCGGTGCTCAGTGGCGTGAATTGGTCGCTGTGCAGGCTGCATCCGATTTGCTTTGCCATCACCATGGCTTCAAAGAATGCCACGTCTAATTTTTGGGCTCGCACTTCATCGTAAGCAGCAAGATATGCAAGCCCGGCCTTTTCAAGTTTTCGAAGTCCTGCACGTACGGCTGTATCAGCCTGTTTAAAGTTGGCAATGCGGCGGGTGCGCTCTGTGTCCTGCTCGGCCTTAACTGCACCAACCAAGCCCCGGCACGCGGCATCGTGGGCGATCTGGGCGCGGTTCCCTGCTTTGTGAGCGGCGGCGATCTGGGCCTCCATGTCTTTAATGTCAGCTTCACACTTGCCACTTTCCACGGCCAGGCGGTGCGCGTCCAGCAGGTCAGTGTACAGACGGTCGGCGTTTTCAACATTCAAGCTAGCGCGGGAAACTGCCATCTCAAAATCGGCCACTGTTTTAGGCTGTTTGAATTCGTCTTGGTTGCGGCCAACGATCTCGGCGGCTTCGATCAGGTAGCTATGGTTTTGTGTAGTTGCATTCATAGAATTAAATTCGGGTTAGGAGTTGGTGAAACAATGCGCTCGGCATGGCCTTTTTAAGGGGCACTGGGCGCGTCTTGAATGGCTGGGTGGGTGTTGCCCTTGCATGCAGGGAAACGCGCTTGGACGCTCCAATTTGATCAAGCATCAGCGGCCATTGCCTGCGGATTTGCGGGCCTCAAGGCTGGCCTTAAAGGCAGCTTTTGCCGCGTTTTCACGCCCATATTTCAGATTCTCAAAATCGACCTGTGCCTGTGCCATCGTCTGCATGCTGTAGCCCTGCGCGATCTCTCGCGGTGTCCATGCACTACGGTCTGGGGTGGTGGGTGCATCTTGTCGCCATTGGTTAGATTTCATAAATTACTCGGATAAGGTTAAGAAAAGCCATCCTGTTATGTTGATTTATTTGCGTCAGATTTCGGCTTCGATCTTTGCCAACGTGTCTGCAATGCTTTCAGCCGTGACGATCTGGTATACGCAGTGCAGGGCTTCGCGTTGCACGGGTAGGGCAAGCCATGCATCAAGGGACTCGCGGTCGCTGTAGGCCACCTGCACATTACCGGCGCGATAACGATCTTCAACACGGTAAACACCAGCGGCCACTAGCTCGCCATGACTGTGCAACTTTGCGTGATATGGCACGCAAGTTATCCAGCTCTGTGGCTTCGTTGGGCGGGACTTTTCCAAGGTGGCAAGGCGATTAGATAGCGTTGCCATTGGCGGCCTCCAGTGCTTCGATACGGCTTTGCAGTTCGTCCAGCTCCACCAGGCGGGCCATGGATGCCAGCGCCTGCACTAGCTGGGTGCCGTGACTTACGGCAATGTCACCAGCCCCGATAGCGGCCAGCACAGCGCGGCCTTGCTCGCTCAGGGTGTTACCAGTCAAGGCCACCGGCTCGGGCAGGTCGGTCGGTCGCAAAGCGGGCAAACAGCGATCTAAAACCAGCTTTGCGGCGGCAACATCGCCATCTTTAGCGGCAGCAATCAGCGTTGCCAGAATGGCCGGTAATTTTTGCGCCAGTTCAGCGCGAAGTCGGGCGCCGGTTGTTTTGCCGTGTGGTCGTCCTTTGGGGTTACCTGACGTTCCTTTTACGAAACGGCTTTTAGTTTGTTTTTCCATATTTCAAAGTCCTGTTTTTTTTTGCAGAATGCAGGGGCGCGACATTGGTTTTTTAGGCTGTCGCACGACGCGACAACCGACACGACACCACACTCCCTTTATGGGAGTGGGGGGTGTCCTATGTCGTACGTGTAGTTTTCATGGGGTGTCGTGTGCTAATTGGATAAGGTCGTTTTCGACTTCAATCGAAAAATCATCTTGCAATGTCTCAAGGGCGCGACGGTAGGCGGTGCGCTGGGTGTCTGGCTTTTTGGTTGCCATCATTGGTAACGTGAAAAACAATCCGCGAAGTGCATCGTCGGCAATAGGGCCGTGCACTTCCACCAGCCCCAACAATAGGCCGGATGCAGTGGCCTTAACTGGCGCTGGCGCGACGATATGCGGCGCGGCTGTACTCAGTACAAGGTTGCACACTAACGTCGTGTAAGACGTGCCATCGGGCTTGGTAACGCCTTTGATTGTGTGCAGGTCTAGCGTTAGGTGAATGTCGGCAAACTTTGGCCCACTTCGTACCTTTTTGCAGTGCAGGATTCGCACGTTGCCACGCTCAATCAATCGCATACGGCAATCGACATCGGTCTCACTATTCACAGAACCCAAATAGTCGCCACTACTGCGGGCCTCATGGCTCAGGGTCAGAAAAGGCGTTCCATATTCCGCCCGTAGGGTTGCCATGCACTTATTTAGTAGCGAACTAGGAATCTCGCCAGTGCTTTCGATCATGGCTGTCTTTGTGTCCAGAATCACCAGCGGCGGACGGCCACCATAGAACCCGTGCCATGTAAAAATCTCGCCGGTATCGGGGTTCACCTGTGGGCGGCTCCAGTCAATCCACGGCACAGAATCCAAACCAGCGACAAATGCTTTGCCGTAGCTGGCGACTTGCGCATGGTGCATAAGTTGCAACATTTCAGACTCAAGGGCCTCGCGGTCTTCGGAGTCTGTGCATTTACATGATTCTTTTGCAAGTCGGTAATATTCGAGTTCTTGCTCCTTTGGTAGATTCTTAAGGCAGTCCCTAAAGCCAATCTGGCGTTTTGAATGTCTTGTAAAACCTTCAATTGCACCGGCTAAAAAATCTTGACCGTCTTTTGTGTCTAAACGTGGTGCAGCGTCCACTATGGAGATAATGCCGCCACTCCCTCCTTTATGTTCAGCAGCGGCGATCAGGCGCAGATTCGTATCGGCATAATTTTCAGCGCAGATATATAGAACCGGCCTTGCTGTGGTTTCATTCCCTAAAAATGACTGCCCACTTGCAAGTGATATTGCAAGTTCAATTGCAGTAAACGATTTACCAGTTTGGGACTGTCCGAACGCATCAATAATGCCAACGGGGATCATATTTTCAACCAGCCAATCGGGCGGACAAGTAACCATCTTTTTCAGCGGTGAAAAGCTGCCAAGGCATGAAAACGCATCATCCCACGCGATCATGCTGCAGCCTCCAGCAAGCCTTTAATCTCGCTCACATTCCAACCAAGGCGACCATTGATACGAACCGGGCGAAGCGGGCCATTCTCAAGGCAGGCCCAGCCGCGAAGCGTTTGCGGGCGGCGGTTTAGGTGAAACGCAGCCTCGGCAGTTGTCACTACTGCGCGGGTTTCATTTTCAAGATTTGGATACATCAATTAGCGCCTTAAAAAGTTTTTTAGGAAAACCCTGCAAAGGCGCTTTGCTTGCGCTACAATTCAAGTAAGGCCTCAACAACCTGCTTTATTGCAACCATACCCTGTTCATATTAAATGTTTCGGGGTATTATTCTTTTCAGAACGAAAACCATTTTCGTTGATTTGATTATCATAGAAATTGCATCTTGTGTATTGGGGTAAACCCTATGTTTTTGAAAATAACTAGCCATTTACTCAAAAAAACAACACAATTGATTTAAAACTTGGTTTTACTTATTTGGTTTGTTTTGTTTTGTTTTGTTGATATTCAGACAATAAAAAACCGGCTCAGTGGCCGGTCATGGTTATTTAATGGTGAATATCAGCCGTTTACTACGCGTAGTATTCCCGGCGCTTGTTAGGCAGCTTTCAACATCACCACGTTGTCACCTGTTGCCAGGTTGCCCTCAAGCTGATTTAGCAGCGTTTCGAGTGCATGGCGCTTTTCGTCAAGGTAATGGTGTCCGTCGTAGTGTTTGGCTTGAACGCCAGCTATTCCGTGACTTTGCAAACGGCCTCGGTAGTCCTGACTGATACGGGCGGCGGCCAGCATTGTTTCAACACCTGACCGAAGGCGCTTTGCCTTAAAGTCTGCAATGCCAGCCCCGGCAGCTTTCGCCCAACGGCTCAAGGTGTAGGCGCTTATGTGAGACTTGCCACCGTCAACCGATAAGGCATAGGCTCCTGTCGGGTTGCAACCATGCAGTGCAGCAGCAGCAAGGGGAATCAATGGCACCGTGTGCGGTCTGGCGGCCTTCCCGGGTCTGCCCTTGCTGTCCAGGATGGTTATCGAATCGGCTCCAACGTCGGCCACCAGCAAAGCCACCAACTGCTCCATTCTTTGCCCGCCAGTCAGCAAGTGCAGGCGCAACACTGACCCAATGAAGCCCGTCATTGGTTTGATGGTTTGCCAATAGGTGCGCATTTCGTCGGCATTAAACGGGTTCTTGTCGGGCTTGTTGGCGCTCTCGTCCGGCTCGGTGTCACTGGCCGGGTTTGACTTGACGTTGAACGCCTTGAACGCCAGCGGGATTGATGCTTTTGATTTTGCAGCTTTCGCCACCTGATAAGCGGCTCTGACATAAGAACGCAGCTTGTTTGACGTGCGGCCCTTGCCCTGCTCGATAACCATGCGCATCATGTCTGCAATTTGCTCGGCTGTAACCATGTTGGCAGGCAGCGCGGCAATTGCGGGCCACGGCTCAAGAACATGAACCTTGAAAATTGACCGGGCGGCCCCGTGGGATTTTCTGTCCAGTGACTTCAAATAATCGCAGTACGCGCCCAGCAGGTGTTCAAGTGTGTAGGTCTCGCGTTCGGTCTGGATTACCTTTTCAGCGGCTTTATCGGCCTGTTGCTGACGCTCCAGCTCGCGGGGGTCTGTGCCGGTGTCAAGCATCACAGCAAGGCGGCGGGCTTCACGTCGGGCGCTCTTTGCATCCTTGTCATCGTCTGGTGCATCAATCGACCAAACCTTCACGCTCCCAATGGTTCGTCGGATGGTCTGGCGGTTCAGCTTTGCCTCATAAACAAACGACTTTGCACCAGCAGCAGTTACTCGAACACGTAAGCCAGGCACTTTGGCATCTCTCAAGAACACCTGTTGTTTTCCAGGTGGGCAGGTTAGGCGCTCGATTAACCCGGCGGTCAGGTCTTGCGCTTCGTTTAAGTCTACCAACGCGTCTTTTTTAGGTCTTGCCATCATTCGCCCCCTTATTCCATGTAGCCACCATGTAGCCACTTTGCCGCTATTTTAGCGAATATCAATCAACGCCTATACTGTGGTTTTAATCAGTGTCTTGTGGCACAAAGCATTGATTTATAAGGGTTTTATCAACTTTTATCAACGTGGATGAATATATATGCAAGGGGACTCAAAATCCCCCGCCGCAAGGCGTGCCGGTTCGATTCCGGCCTCGGCACCACATCCTAAAAACCCTTTGACTCCACCGAGTCAAAGGGTTTTTTTATGCCCCTACATTGCTGTAGTTTCTGAATTTTCATAAAATACTGAAAATTCAGAAAGAACTGCACTATGAACCTGCCACCCCTCACCCAGCGCTTCGTTTTGCATTTTGGCGAAATGGGCAGCCGCTGGGGTATCAACCGCACCGTGGGGCAAATCTATGCCTTGTTGTTTGTGTCGGCCAAGCCGCTGAACGCTGACGAGATTGCCGAAGGGCTGGCATTTTCGCGCTCCAACGTCAGCATGGGGCTCAAAGAGCTGTCGTCCTGGAACCTTGTGCGCTTGCACCACTTACCCAATGACCGGCGCGAATACTTTGAGACCCCAGGCGACGTGTGGGCCATCTTTCGCACCTTGGCAGCCGAGCGGCGCAAGCGCGAGATCGACCCCACGCTAACCATGCTGCGCGACGCGCTGATGGAGCGGCCCGCGCTGGCCGAAGACATCCACGCCCAGTCGCGCATGAAGGAAATGCACGACCTGATCGAGCTGGGCACGTCCTGGCTGGACGATGTGCAAAAGATGGATTCCGCCTCGCTGGCCAGCCTGCTGAAGATGGGTTCCCAAGTGAAGAAGCTGCTGGAAGTCAAAGAGCGGGTCAAAAAAGTATTCAAAACCAGTAAACCAGAGGACATTGCATGATGGAAACACTCGACCCGGTCGTCCTGGCACGTATCCAGTTTGCGGCCAACATGACCTTTCACATTCTGTTCCCCACCATCAGCATTTCGATGGGCTGGGTGCTGTTTTATTTCAAGCTGCGGCACACGGCTACCCGCGCACCGCACTGGATGGCGGCCTACCAGTTTTGGGTGAAGATTTTTGCACTGACTTTTGCGCTGGGCGTGGTCAGCGGCATCACCATGAGCTTCCAGTTTGGTACCAACTGGCCGGGCTTCATGCTCAAGGTGGGCAATATCGCCGGGCCGCTACTGGCCTACGAGGTGCTAACGGCCTTCTTTTTAGAGGCCACCATGCTGGGCATCATGCTGTTTGGGCGCGACCGGGTCAGCGACCGTATGCACACCACGGCCACTTTCTTGGTGGCGGCGGGCACTACTTTGTCGGCGTTCTGGATTTTGGCCTTGAACTCGTGGATGCACACCCCGGCAGGTTTTGTGATGATCGACGGCAAGGCCCATGTAACCAGCTGGCTGGAGGTGATTTTCAACCCGTCCTTCCCCTACCGCTTCAGCCACATGCTGCTGGCCTCGGGACTGACATCGGCCTTTTTGCTGAGCGGCATCAGCGCCTACCGCTGGTTGAAAAACGACCGGGGGTTGGAGGTGATGGCCGGGTTGCGCACCGGTTTGACCATCGCCGCCTTTTTGATTCCGGTGCAAATCGTGGTGGGTGACATGCACGGCGTGAACACGCTGGAACACCAGCCGGCCAAGATTGCCGCCATGGAGGGCATCTGGAAGACCGAGCGTGGCACGGCTGCCGTGTTGTTTGGCATACCGGATGCGGCCACGCAGAGCAACAAGTTCGAGATCGCCATCCCCAAGCTGGCGTCGTTCTACCTTACCCACGACTGGAATGGCGAGGTCAAAGGTATAGACGCATTCGGCGACAAGCATCCGCCCGTAGCCCCGGTGTTCTTTGCGTTTCGGATCATGGTGGGTGTGGGCCTGCTGATGCTGGCAGCAAGCTGGACGGGCGTGTGGCAACTGCGCCGCCAAGGGCAACCCCGGCCCTGGCTGGCCAAGGGCCTGGTGGCCATGACATTTATCGGCTGGGTCGGGCTGATTGCGGGCTGGTACGTCACCGAAATAGGCCGCCAGCCCTGGCTGGTGCAGGGCGTAATGACGGCGGCCGAAGCCGCCTCCACCGTGCCCTCTGCCGCGATTGCCAGCACCCTGGTGGTCTACCTGCTGCTGTACCTGGTGCTGATCACCGCCTACATCTCGGTGGTGTTCCACATGGCCAAAAAGGCTACGCTGCACACCCAACCCGGCTACCCGCACATTGACCGCCGTATGGAGACCCAACATGCCTGACCTGATCAACAACCTGGGCCAACCTGAGGTTTGGCTGCCTATCGTGTTTGTACTGGTGATGGCCCTGGCCATGCTGGCCTACGTGATTCTGGACGGCTACGACCTGGGCGTGGGCATTCTGCTGCGCAAGCCCAACAACGCCCAACAAGACGCGATGGTTGCCAGCATCGGCCCGTTCTGGGATGCCAACGAGACCTGGCTGGTGCTGGGCGTGGGCGTGCTGCTGGTGGCTTTTCCGGTGGCACACGGCATGATTTTGGGCGCGCTGTACCTGCCAGTGGCCCTGATGCTGGTGGCGCTGATGCTGCGCGGCGTGGCGTTTGACTTCCGTGTTAAGGCGCGGGACGAGCACAAATGGCTCTGGAACATGGCCTTCCATGTGGGTTCGGTGCTGGCGGGCTGGTCGCAAGGCTACATGCTGGGGTCGATGATTACGGGCTTTGCCAACGACACCGCCAGCGTGCTGTTCAGCAGCCTGATCGGCCTGTGCCTGCTGGCGGCCTACGCGCTGCTGGGTGCGGGCTGGCTGATCATCAAGACCGACGGCGCGTTGCAACTGATGGCCGTGGGCTGGGCGCGGCGCAGCCTGTGGATGACGGCGCTGGGTGTGCTGGCCATTTCGGTGGCCACGCCCTGGGTGAGCCACAGTATTTTCCTGAAATGGTTCAGCTTTCCCAACGTGATCTTGCTGCTGCCTATTCCCCTGGCCACCCTGGTGCTGTTCTACACCATCTGGCGCAGCCTGGGCCGCCTGCCGGTGCGGTTGGCACAGGGCAACGAGTACGGCATCGGCGTGCCTTTTGGGGCCACGGTGGGTATCTTCTTGCTGGCGTTTTATGGCCTGGGCTACAGCATCTTCCCCTGGCTGATCATCGACCAGATCACCATCTGGCAGGCCGCCAGTTCGCCCGAGGCGCTGATGGTGATCTTCTACGGCGTAGCCGTGGTGCTGCCGGTGATCATTGCCTACACGGTGTTTGCGTACCGGATTTTCTGGGGCAAGTCCACCGCGCTGAAATATTAATGAAATTGACCTCTAGCGCATATATAACATGCGCTAGCAGCTATTTTATTGATAGCAATCCAGTTGTAACCGTCGGATACCGCAAGCGCAGCCCCAACGCGTTTTTCATCCGCGTGTTGTCCATGCGCCGTGACTCGGACATAAAGCTCAACAGCATCAGCGACAGTTGGCCCTGCGCCGCATTGCGCGGCACGCGGGGCGGGCGCGGCAGGCCGTAGAGGTCGGCGGCGAAGTCGAAGTAGTCGCCCATGCGCATGGCGCTGTCGTCGTTGATGTTGTAGATGCGCTGCGGCTGGCCGCGCCACAGGGCGGCCACGCAGGCCCGGGCCAGGTCGTCAGCGTGGATGTGGTTGGTGTACACGTCATCGGCGCGTTCCAGCACCGGCGTGCCTTTGCGCAGGCGGGCTTCGGGTGTGCCGCCCGCACGGTCAGGGGCGTAAATACCGGGGATACGCAAGATGCTGGTGCGCACCCGGCTGGCGCGGCGGCCCAGCAGGCGTACCGCAGCTTCGGCAGCCACCCGGCGCTGGGCACGGGGCGTGGTGGCGGCCAGCGCCCGGGTTTCATCCACCACCGCGCCCTGGCAGTCGCCGTACACGCCGCTGGTGGAGCCGTAGACCAGGGCCCGGGGCGGGCTGCGCAATTGCAGGGCCCGCAGCAGGTGGAGGGTACGCGGGTCGTCACGGCCTTCGCCCGGCGGCGGGGCCAGGTGCAGCACACGGTGGGCCAGGCCGGACAGGCGGAGCAGGCTGCGCGCATCGTCCAGGTTGCCGCACAGGGGGGTGATGCCTTGGCGGCGCAGTGCCGGGCGACGTTCGGGGGTGGAAGTCAGTGCCAGCACGCGCACCGCGCGCGGCAACTGACGGACCACGCGCTGGCCGACATCACCGCAGCCGATGATGAGTAGACGCTCACGGCGAAAGCGCGCAGGCAATGCACCAAGAGGGGATTGGTTTGAAGGCAAAATCGAGATCGCTAGAGACAGAATCCACTGAGCATACCGAATCCATGACCCATCCCGTCCCCACCCCGCAAGCGTTCACCGTTACCGTGCAACCCAGCGGCCGCAGCTTTGCCGCCACGGCCGACGAATCCATCCTGGCCGCAGGCATCCGCCAGGGCATTGGCCTGCCCTATGGGTGTAAGGATGGTGCTTGCGGTTCCTGCAAATGCAAAAAGCTGGAGGGCATGGTGTTCCACGGCCCGCACCAGAGCAAGGCGCTGAGCGCGGAAGAAGAAGCCGCCGGCCTGGTACTGACCTGCTGCGCCATGCCGCTGACCGACGTGGTGCTGGAGTCGCGCCAGGTCACCGACGAGAGCGCGTTCCCGGTCAAGAAAATGCCCTCGCGCGTAACCACGCTGGAGAAGGTCTCGGACGATGTGATGGTCATCAAGCTGCAATTACCCGCCAACGACACCTTGCGCTACCACCCCGGCCAGTACATCGAATTCATTCTGCGTGACGGGGCCCGGCGCTCTTACAGCATGGCCAACGCGCCGCACACCGGCCCGGCGGTAGAGCTGCATATCCGCCACATGCCCGGTGGCAAGTTCACCGACCATGTGTTCGGCACCATGAAGGAAAAAGAAATCCAGCGTATCGAAGGCCCCTATGGCAGCTTCTACCTGCGCGAAGACTCCGACAAACCCATCGTGCTGCTGGCCTCCGGCACCGGCTTTGCGCCCATCAAGGCCATCCTCGAACACATGCAGCACAAAGCCATCACCCGCCCCACCACGCTGTACTGGGGTGGCCGCCGGCCGGGCGATTTGTACCTGAACGACTGGGTGCAAGCCCAGTTGGCGGTGATGCCGAACCTGCGCTTTGTGCCGGTAATTTCCAACGCGCTGCCCGAGGACGGCTGGACCGGCCGCACCGGTTTCGTCCACCAGGCGGTGCTGCAAGACCTGCCGGATTTATCTGCCTATGAGGTCTATGCCTGCGGCGCCCCCATCGTGGTCGATTCGGCCCAAGCCGACTTCACCGCCCAGGCAGGCTTGCCCGCAGACGCATTTTTTGCCGATGCCTTCACCAGCGAGGCCGACAAAGCCCCCCACTGACAAAACCGGCAGCGCTCAGCCCGGCATGCAAAAAAGCCCACGGCATCACTGCGGTAGGCTTTTTTAATGGTCTTTTAGGCTTCTAGCGCAATAGAATCAAGCGCAATTAGCTACAAAAATAATAGCAATCATTCAAAGCTATTTCACCTGCACATCGGTCACGTCGGCCAGCTCCCGGCTGGCACTGGAACGCGCCCCGGCGGGTTTGGCCGCAGCTTGCCAGCGGTTGGCCGCTTTGGAGGCCCGGTTCCAGCCCGCGCTGGGATGCACCCGCATGACCCAAGGGGCCAGCGGCTGGCCGGTTAGCTTGGCCCACAGCGCACGCGCACCCCACAGCACGGCCAATGCACCCACCAGCAGCAACAGGCTGGCCGCAAATACCAAGCCCATCGCCAATACCAGCACCCGGACCAGCAACCGCACCATATTCGTTACAAAATCTGCCAAAAAAATCTCCCTCGCCTGATACATAGACGTTACTTGTAGATGGTGCAAGGGCAGATAGGTTCAAGGGCCGCACTTAAAAAACACTCTCCACGGATCGAGCAGGCAAAAAAAAGCCACCTTGCGGTGGCTTTTTGGAGCAAACAAGAATTACTTCTTGGTGGCTTCGGTAGCAGCAGTTGCAGCGGCAGCAGCAGCGTCTTTGGCAGCGTCCACAGCGGTGCCAACAGCAGCAGCAGCGCTGGTAGCAGCAGCAGCAGCGTCGGTTGCAGCAGAAGCAGCAACTTCAGCAGCAACTGGAGCAGCAGCAGGCGCTTCAACAGCAGCAGGAGCAGCCACTGGCTCTTCTTTTTTGCCGCAAGCAGCCAAAACAACAGCAGCCATCAGAGCCGCGAGTACAAGCGATTTGTTCATTAGAAAATTCCTTAAAGAGATAGGGAGTAAAAACAATTTCCGGAAATCGTCAGCATAACTAGAAGGTATATCTGACCGAGAGAAAGCACTCGAGTTCTTTCAACTCAGCCTTCGATTATAAGCTTCTTATTCTGCAATGCCTAAAAACCCTTAGCCGTAAATACGACAGGAAAACTACAAACCCAGCGTTGTTGATGGAAACGCCGGACTGCTTTTACGCAGCCATTCCGCCTGTGTCTGTTGCAGCAGCAGCCTGCGTTGCGGCTCCTCTATGCAGATGCCGCTGCTGTGCTCCAGATCCAGTCGGCGCAGGGCCCACACCGGGCCCACCAAGGCACTGGGCAGGTCTTGCGGGTCTGCGCTACGGCAGGCCCGGCAGTCGATCAGGTGCGACCAGGTGGTGCGCCAGGCCACAAACCTGGCATGGCGGCGCACCACTTGGTCGTAGGATGCGGCCAGCATGGTGAACTGGCGGCCCGGCCGGGCCCAGGCTTGTAAAGATGTGCAAATCTCGCGTTCACCCAGCGGCCAGTCCTCGAAGCTCGGGTCGCTCACGACTATCTCGCGCCAGCCCTCATGCGCTGCGCAGGCCAGGGCATCGCGCACCACCTGCTGGAACGCCACCCGCCCCAGAAAGCGGCCAACGGGGCGTGAAGGTGGCAGCAAGTCGTCCATGCAAGACCTTTCAGTGGGAATGCACCCAGCCATTGGCGCACCACGACAGCACCAGCGACTGGGCATCGGCGCTGGCGCGGGCCAGGTCCTTGGACCCCAGTGTGCGCGCATCGGCCAGACGGCGCATCAGCGTGGCATCGCGCCCGGCGGCACGAAAGCTTTCGCCGTTGATGAAGATGTGCTGCGCGTCATAGAACATGCGGCTGCGCGGGTCTAGCGTGACGGCCCCCAGCGGCTCGGACGGCTCACCGGCCTCAAACCACACCTGCGCCTTGGGTTCGGTGAGCACCTCGCCCAGCGCGCATTGCAGCGCCACCGGATCGTTCAGCAGCTCTTGCAGCGCGGACTGCGCAAAATCCTGCAAAGCCGCCGGAATCTCCCCTGGCGTATCGGTGGCGGGCTGGTCGGGGTCGCTGTACAAGGCCTCGCCTACCGCGTCTTCGGCCTCTTCGGCCATGCGCTGCATGAGTTCACGGACCAGCTCGGCGCGCTGCGGGGCGCGGAAACCCACCGAGTAGGTCATGCACTCGCCCACCGCCACGCCGTCATGGGCGTAGCGCGGTGGCAGGTAGAGCATGTCGCCGGGTTCCAGCACAAACTCTTGCTCGGCCACAAAGTTGGCCAGGATCTTCAGCGGTGCGCCGTCTACCAGGGTCAGGTCTTTTTGCCGCCCGATGCGCCAGCGGCGCTGGCCGTGGGCTTGCAGCAGGAACACGTCGTAGCTGTCAAAGTGCGGGCCCACACCGCCGCCGTCGGTGGCAAAGCTGACCATCAGGTCGTCCAGCCGCGCATCGGGCACAAACCGGAACTGTTGCAGCAACTCGTGCACCGTGGCGGCGTGGGTGTCCACGCCTTGCACCAGCAAGGTCCAGCCCGGGGTTTTCAGGGGCGGCAGGGCGCGGCGCGGCAGGGGGCCGTTTTTCATCTTCCAGCCGGTGTCGGACTGGGTGATTAAGCGGGATTCGACTTCGTCCTGCTCGGCCAGCGCAAACAGTGCGCTGCGGTCCAGCAGGGCCTGGAAGCCGGGAATCGCCTGGCGGATCAGCAAGGGCTTTTTTTGCCAGTAGTCGCGCATGAATTGCTGCGGGCTGATACCGCCCAGCAGCGGCAAAATTTGGGTGGTGTCCACGGAGTTCTTTCAAAGTGCCATTAGGACAGGTGCCTAAACTGCGACAATTCTCCTATGAAAATTACCCAACAATGCGTGGTCGCTCTGACCTGGACGCTCAAGGACACCCTGGGCGTGGAGCTGGACGTGCTCGACGAGCCGGTCGAACTTTTGGTGGGCGGCGGCGATCTGCTCAAGAAACTGGACGAAGAATTGCAGGGCCATGTGGTCGGCGATGTACTGGAAATGCAGCTGGAGCCAGAGGAGGCTTTTGGCGATTTCAACGACCAGTTGATCTTTCTGGAGGCGCGCAGCCTGTTTCCCGATGTGCTGGAAGAGGGCATGGGCTTTGACGGCGGCGCCCTGCCCGAAGGCATCAGCCCCGAAGTGCCGCGCCAGGGCCTGTACATCGTGTCCGAAATTTACCCCGAGCATGTGGTGCTGGACGGCAACCACCCGCTGGCCGGTATGGCGCTGCGCCTGAAGCTGCGCGTGGCCGGTGTGCGCGAAGCCACAGAAGAGGAGATTGGCCGGGGCACCACGGGCACGAGCTTTTTTAACGTCGCGTCCAACGCGACCGATGGCGATTACTTGCACTAAAGCCACGAACAATTAAGCATGGAATCAGTGCCCAGCGAATATTAAATAAGCGCATGTTGCTATAAAATATATAGCAACATGCGCTTTTTTCATTGTGCCAACCAAGCGCTAGCAGCCCCGCTCAGGGGACTGCCAGGTGGTTAGAACATGTGGCGCAATGCGGCCTCGTAGCCGGTGCCGCTGAAGTCGGTCTTGCTGGTTCCGTTGGCGTTGTAGCGCTTCTGGTTTTCGCGAACCAAAGACAAATTGACCGAGGTGCGCTTGCTCAAGGGGTAGGCATAGCCAATCGCGTAGCGGTTGGAATCGGCATCACTGCTGGCATCGCTGGCAGATTTGCGGGAGGTGTCGTCAATTTTGCGGAACGAAGTGCGGAACTCGCCAGGGCCCATCGGGATGCGGGCCCCCAGGGTGAGCACCGACTCTTTGCCCGTGTTGGCGAGGTTGGCACCGGTGGTGCGGGCGTAGGTGCCCATGATGCGAGCGACACCAAAGTCGTAGTACGCGGCGACGGTTTTGGTCTCCATCGTGTCGATCGCTGTGGTGACCAATTTGTCTTGTTCTTTTTGGTACGACACGGCCACCGATAGCGGACCGTTGGCGTACACCACATGCCCGCCCTGGCCGTTGGAGACCAGCTTCTCACCGGCTTGCCAGATAACGCCTGCGTTGAACCCGGCAAAGGTGGGGCTGGTGTAGTAGATAGAGTTGTTCCATTGGTTGGCTGACATGGCACCCCGTGTCCCCATAGACGCGTAGCTGTCGCCAAAGAAGGCTTCGTAGCGTCCGGCCACGCCAGTCCCGTATTGGGGTGAATGCAGGCGGCCGACTTTCACTTCCCCCCAGCTGGGGCCCGTGAGGCCGACCCAGGCCTTGTCTTTAAAAAGTACCGCGCTATCGCTTTGCACACCGGTGTCGGCGTTGAAGCGCATTTCCAGCATGAAAAAGGCGGTGGAACCATTGCCCATCTCTTCCCGGCCCGAGATATTCAAGCGGCCGTTCGAGCTTTCATTGACGGCGGTCATGCTGTCGGTGCTCTTGGTCAGATCGCTGGGAACGTGCTGCAAGCCCAGATCGACCCGCCCGGAAATGGTGGTGCTGGACTGGGCGATAGCGGTCGTCGCAACAATGGCAAGGGCAATGGGTAACAGGGCTAATTTCACATATTTCATGTCAAGTCTCCGGTAGTTTTGACGCAATGGTGGCTACGCAGCGAAGGGCGCATCGGTAAGAAGTCGTTCGCGCGGCAGGTGCAACGACTGAAAAAGAGCGGGCCGGGTGCTGGGCACTCCGGGGTTGGCCTCAGAGGTAGTCGTCGCGCG
Source organism: Rhodoferax sp. LB1P47 (assembly GCF_056521445.1). NCBI lineage: Bacteria > Pseudomonadati > Pseudomonadota > Betaproteobacteria > Burkholderiales > Comamonadaceae > Rhodoferax > Rhodoferax sp. LB1P47. The sequence goes on from NZ_JBWMAU010000001.1 coordinate 240,589, forward strand.
GCGGGGAGAACTGGTCGAGCAACATGCTGCCGGCCTCCAGTGCCACCACGCCATGCACGGTGTTGCGCGGCGCAACAAAGGCATCACCGACCTGCAAGGTGCGCGGCACGCCGCCCACATGGGCCTCAAACGAGCCCGCAATCACCAAGGCGATCTGGTCGTGCGCCGCATGGAAATGGGGCACGCCCACGGCCTGCGCATCGAATTGCACCAGCACCGACATTTGCGTCGGGGTGTGTCCCACGATCTTGCGCCGGATGCCCTCCCCCAGTTCCGTCCAGGGGGTTGTGGCGTTGTGAAAGTACGCGTTCATAGTCTCCTCCGATGGGGCCACACTGGGGATTACCCGGTGGCTATTCTGTTTTTAAAACAGTGATTTGTGTGTACTATATCCCCACAAACAAATTTTGAAACATCGGTTCATTCAATAAGAATCGTGATTTCGGGTAAATCCCTAGGGTCTTCGTGGCCCCTGCGCCACACCCGAAACCCGGTCTTAACGGAGATGCCGAATCCGCCAGGAGCCCCCATGGAAATCCGCCAACCTATCCACAGCGACCACGCCAAAACTTTGGACACCGCCGGTCTGCGAGCACAGTTTTTGATCGACGGCATTTTTTGCGCCGACGCGGTGACGCTGACCTACAGCCACATCGACCGGATCATCGTCGGCGGCATCATGCCGGTGACCCAGGCGGTGGGTTTTGCCCCCGAACTGGGGCGGCACACCGGCACCGATTACTTTTTGCAGCGCCGCGAGATCGGACTGATCAACATCGGTGGCCCAGCCAGCGTGCGGGTAGACGGCCAGACGTTTGAGGTGGCTGCCAAAGAGGCGCTGTACATCGGCCAGGGTGCCAAAGAGGTGGAGTTCCGCAGCCTGGATGCGGCGCAGCCGGCCAAGCTGTACTTCAACTCGGCCCCCGCCCACACCCACTACCCGCACAAGAAGATCACCCTGGCCGAGGCTTCTCCCGAAACCCTGGGCGATGCCGCTACCAGCAACCGCCGCACCATCCACAAATACATCGTGCCCGATGTGCTACCCACCTGCCAGCTGCTGATGGGCATGACCCAGCTAGAGCCCGGCAGCCTGTGGAACACCATGCCCTGCCACACCCACGAGCGCCGCATGGAGGTGTACTTCTACTTCAACATGGACCCGAACGCAGTGGTCTTCCACATGATGGCCCAGCCACAGGAAACCCGGCATCTGGTGGTGCGTAACGAGCAGGCCGTCATCAGCCCCAGCTGGTCGCTGCACGCTGGGGTGGGTACCCAGGCCTACACCTTCATCTGGGGCATGGTGGGCGAGAACCAGGTCTTCAAAGACATGGACCACGTGCCCATGACCACCTTGCGTTAACCGGAGCAGCCACACCATGGTTCTGAACCAATTTCAACTCCAGGGCAAGGTAGCCATCGTCACCGGCTGCAACACCGGGCTGGGCCAGGGCATGGCCCGGGCGCTGGCGCAGGCGGGGGCGGATATCGTGGGCATCAATGTCAGCGCCCCCACCGAAACGGCCGACCAGGTGCAGTCGCTGGGCCGCCAGTTTTTGGATCTGCGCGCCAATCTTGGGGATGTCGGCTGCATCGCCGGGCTGCTGGAGCAGGCGCTCGGGCTGGCCGGGCGTGTAGACATTCTGGTCAACAACGCCGGCATCATCCGCCGGGAAGACGCGCTCAAGTTCAGCGAGAAGGACTGGGACGATGTGATGGACATCAACCTCAAGTCGGTGTTCTTCTTCTCGCAGGCGGTAGCCCGCCAGTTCATCGCCCAAAGCAGTGGCGGCAAGATCATCAATGTGGCATCCATGCTGTCGTTCCAGGGCGGGGTGCGGGTGCCGTCCTATACCGCCTCCAAAAGTGGCGTGGTGGGCATCACCCGCCTGATGGCCAATGAGTGGGCCGCGCAGGGCATCAATGTGAACGCCATTGCCCCCGGCTATATGGCCACCAACAACACAACGGCCCTGCGTGCCGATGCCGGGCGCAACTCGGCCATTCTGGAGCGGATTCCGGCCGGTCGCTGGGGCGTGCCGGACGATCTGGCCGGACCGGTGGTGTTTTTGGCCTCGGCGGCATCGGACTACATCAACGGCTACACCGTGGCCGTAGACGGCGGCTGGCTGGCGCGCTAAGCCCGCATTTATCCAGCCTCCAGGAGACACCATCTATGTATGAAAACAAAAAAATCGGCTTTCTGTTCGTGCTGCCCTTTGTGCTGGGCGTGCTGGGCTTCAAGCTGTTCCCGTTCGTGATGAGTTTTGCGCTCAGCTTCACCCAGTACGACATCATCAACCCGCCGCAATTCATTGGGCTGGAGAACTACCAGGAGCTGTTTGGCAAAGACCCGTTGTTTCGCAAATCGCTGGGGGTGACGCTGAGTTTTGTGGCTTTTTCGGTGCCGCTGCGGGTGTTTTTTGCCCTGTTTGTGGCGCACGTGCTGAACTTCAAGCTGCGCGGCATCAACTTCTTTCGCTCGGCCTACTACCTGCCGTCCATCTTGGGCGGCTCCATCGCGGCAGCGGTGATGTGGCGCTTCATCTTTTCGCAAAACGGGCTGGTGAATATGGCGCTGGGCAAGATCGGCATCGAGCCCATCGCCTGGCTGGCCGACGAGCACTACGCGCTGTGGACGGTGATTTTGCTGTTCACCTGGCAGTTTGGCTCGGCCATGGTGATCTTCTTGGCGGCGCTGCAAAACGTGCCCACCTCGCTGTACGAGGCGGCAGAGATTGACGGTGCCAGCAAGACGCAGCAGTTCTTCAAGATCACCGTGCCGCTGATCACCCCGGTGATCTTCTTCAACATGATCATGCAGATGGTCCACGCCTTCCAGGAGTTCAACGGGCCTTACATGATCACCGAAGGCGGGCCGCTGCACTCGACCTACGTGCTGTCGCTGTACATCTACGACCAGAGCTTTAAGTACTTCAACCTGGGCTACGGCAGCGCGTTGTCGTGGGTGCTGTTTGCCCTGGTGGCTAGCCTGAGCGCCCTGTCCTTCTACACCTCGAAATACTGGGTTTTCTACTCCAGCGAAAAGGACCATAAATAATGAAAACAACCGAAAGCATGGCCGCACAAACCTTGGCCCTGGGTACGGAACGCAAAGAACGCCTCAGCGCAGCACTGCGTTACCTGGCGCTGGGCAGCATGGGGCTGGTGATGCTGTACCCCATGCTCTGGCTGGTGGGGGCATCGTTCAAAACCAATGCCGAGGTGTTTACCGAAATTGGTTTCTGGCCCTCGCATTTTGACTTTGGCGCGTATGCCAAGGGCTGGAAAACCAGCTCGGAATACACCTTTGCCACCTACTTTCTGAACTCGTTTCTGATCATCATTCCCAAGGTGATCGTGACCGTGATCTCGTGCGTGCTGGTGGCCTACGCGTTTGCGCGCTTCGAGTTCTGGGGCAAAAAGATGCTGTTCAGCGTGATGGTCGGCACCATGATGCTGCCGCTGATCATTTTGCGTTTGCCCCAGTACCTGATGTTCAAAGAGTTTGACTGGATCGATAGCTACCTGCCGCTGATCGTGCCGTCGGCCTTTGCCACCGACACCTTCTTTGTCTTCATGCTGGTGCAGTTCTTACGCGGCATCCCGCGCGACATGGAAGAAGCCGCCCAGATCGATGGCTGCAATCCCTTGCAACTGCTCTGGTACATCCTGGTGCCCATCCTCAAACCGGCGATTATTTCGGTGGTGGTGTTCCAGTTCATCTGGACCATGAACGACTTCATGGGGCCACTGATTTACCTGTCAACCGTCGAGAAATACCCGGTGTCGCTGGCGCTGAAGATGAGCATCGGCGCCACCGAAGAGGTCGAGTGGGCGAGTGTGATCGCCATCTCGGTCGTGGCCCTGGTGCCATCGCTGGTGGTTTTCTTTTTGGCACAACGCCACTTCATTGAAGGTGCCGCCAGCAGCGGTATCAAGGGATAAATAGGAGCACAACGTGGCAGAGCTGAAACTCAAAAAAATCGAAAAAATCTATCCCAACGGATTCAAGGCAGTACACGGAATCGACCTGGATATCCGGGACGGCGAATTCATGGTGTTTGTCGGCCCCTCGGGCTGTGCCAAAAGCACGGTTCTGCGCATGATTGCGGGGCTGGAAGGCATTAGCGGCGGCGAACTGCTAATTGGTGGCAACGTGGTCAACCACCTGGCACCCAAGCAGCGCGGCATCGCCATGGTGTTCCAAAACTACGCGCTCTACCCGCACATGAAGGTCTACGACAACCTGGCTTTTGGCCTGAAGCTGTCGGGGATGAAAAAGGCCGAGATCGACACCCGGGTGCGTGAAGCCGCCAAGCTGCTGGAGATGGACCACCTGCTGGAGCGCTTCCCCAAACAGCTCTCTGGCGGCCAGGCCCAGCGCGTGGCAGTGGGGCGCGCCATCGTCAAGCGGCCCGAGGTGTTTTTGTTTGACGAACCGCTGTCCAATCTGGATGCCAAGCTGCGGGCCTCCATGCGCGTGCGCCTGACCGAGCTGCACCGCACACTGCGCGAAAACGGCCAGCCCTCTACCGTGGTGTACGTCACCCACGACCAGGTAGAGGCCATGACGATGGGCGAGCGGATTTGCGTACTCAAAGACGGCACCATCCAGCAGGTGGACACGCCCACCGCCTTGTACGAACGCCCAGCCAATGCCTTTGTGGCCAGTTTCATCGGTTCGCCCGAAATGAACCTGCAAGAAGCCCGCGTGGAGGCCGATGGCGGCCAGTTGCTGCTGGGCGGGGTCTGTCTGCCGGTGCCCGCCCACCGCATCGAACGCTTGAAGGCCTATGCCGGGCGCAGCGTCAAATTCGGCATTCGCCCCGAGCACATCACGGCGGGCGGCCACTCTGAGGCGGCGGTGGTCACGGTAGAGGGCACGCTGCGCTTCATGGAGCACATGGGCAGCGAAGTGTTTGTGCACTTCACCCTGGGCAACACCCCTTTGACCTGCCGTGTGCCATCCGACCAGTTACAAGACCTGGCCCACAAAGGGCGGGGTGCAAGCCACCACTTTGGTCTGCAAATGCAAGCCTGCCACGCGTTTGACATGGACACCGGGAACAACCTGTTCCTGTAAACGCCCCCTTCCCAAAAAAACTACTGGAGACATCACATGCAAAGACGTATTGGTTTATTCGCCGCAGCCGCCGCCTTGGTGCTGGGTTTTATACCTGCAAGCCAGGCCCAAGAAGCCACCACACTGCGCTTCTCATGGTGGGGCGGAGGTGCCCGCCACGAAGCCACTCTGAAGGCGATTGCCGCGTTTGAAGGCAAGAACCCCGGCGTGAAAATCAAGGCCGAATACATGGGTTTTGCAGGTTATCTGGAGCGTCTGTCTACCCAGATCGCGGGGGGTGCCGAGCCCGACATCATGCAGATCAACTGGGCCTGGTTGTCGTCTTTCTCCAAAACCGGCGACGGCTTTGCCGACCTGAACAAACAAAAGTCGGTGCTGACCTTGAACCAGTTCAGCGACACCGACCTGAAAATGGGCATGGTGGGCGGCAAGCTCAATGCCCTACCCGCCTCGTACACCGCACGCGTGATGCTGTGGAACCGCGCCGCCTACGAACGCGCCGGTTTAAAAATGCCCAGCACCTGGGACGAGCTGTTTGCGGCCGGCCCGGTGTTCAAGCAAAAGCTGGGCGACAAGGCCTACGCGATGGACGGCGAGCTGTACGACATGATTCTGCTATCGCAGGCCTACATCATGCAAAAGTACGGCACGCCTTACGTCAGCCCCAGCAGCCCCAAAGTGGCCATGAGCGAAGCCGCCGCACTGGAGTGGGTGCAAACCTACAAGAAACTGGCCGCCAACAACATCGCTGTGCCCCTGCCCACCCGCGCCGCGCTGGGCGGGGCTGAAAAGCCCACCGAGCAACAACAAGACTGGGTGGTGGGCAACTGGGCTGGCAACTACACCTGGGACTCGGTGATTGGCCAGCGCAACAGTACGCTCAACAAAGAGCAAAAACTCGATGTGGGTGAGTTTTTAACCCTGCCCAACGCCAAAAATTCCGGCATGTTTGGCCGCCCTTCGCTGATGTTTGCGGTCAGCAAAAAAAGCAAAAATCCCGAAATCGCTGCCAAGTTCTTGAACTACCTGCTCACCGACCCGGAAGCCGCCGCCATTCTGGGGCTGACGCGCGGCGTGCCATCGTCCGACAGCCAGTTCCGGGCGCTGGCACGCACCGACACGTTGCAAGGCACCGAGCTGAAAGCTTTTTTGCAGATCAAAAAGCAAAAGGACGCGGGCAAGATCGACCTGCCCTCGCCGCTGTTTGAAAACGCCCGCTTCAACAAGTTCATGCGCGACGTTTTTGAAACCGTGGCCTACGGAAAAACCACCGACCAAGAAGCCGCCAAACGCCTGGTGGAAGAAGGCAACGCGTTGCTGCAACGTATCAAGTAATCCAGACATTCCGATGCATAAATCCACCATCCGCCCGCTTGCGTTTGTGTCGCACCAGGACCCCGACACCGGGGCCCGTGTGACCCGCCTCACGCCCACCGACGTGACCTGCCACCGCACATACTTCTACCAAAAGTGCTTCACCAACGACGGCCAAAAGCTGGTTTTTGGGGCCCAGTTTGGGGCCCACTGGAACTACCACCTGCTGGACCTGCAAGCCCAAACCGCCACCCAGCTCAGTGACCAGGCCGGTGAAAACACCTTCGGCGGTTTCTTGAGCCCCGACGACCAGCACCTTTACTTTGTGCGTGCCGAGCGCCAGCTGATTCGCCTGGAAGTCCACACCCAAAAAGAGGAAGTGGTCTACACCGTGCCGCCCGAATGGGTGGGCTACGGCACCTGGGTGGCCAACTCGGACTGCACCAAGATGGTCGGCATCGAGATACGGGCAACCGACTGGTTCCCCCTGACCGATTGGCAGAAGTTTGCCCAGATGTTCCACGCCAAGCCGCGCTGCCGCCTGATCCGCATCGACCTGACCAGTGGCGCGCGCGATGTGATCCACGAAGAAAATCTCTGGCTGGGCCACCCCCAGTACCGCCCGTTTGACGACAACACCGTGGCCTTTTGCCACGAGGGCACGCACGACCTGATCGATGCGCGCATGTGGTTCGTCAACGAAGACGGCAGCCACCTGCGCTGCGCCAAAGAGCATGACGCGGGCGAAAGCATTACCCATGAATTTTGGGTGCCCGATGGCTCGGCGATGGTCTATGTGTCTTACCTCAAAGGCCACAAGGAGCGCACCATCTGCACACTGGACCCGGTGACCCTGCACCACCGCAAGCTCACCACCATGCCGCCCTGCTCGCACCTGATGAGCAACTTCAACGGCAGCCTGATCGTGGGTGACGGCTCCAACACCCCGGTGGATGTGTCCGACAGCGCCAGCCACCAGATCGAAAACGACCCCTACCTGCACCTGTTTGACCTGAACGCAGGCAGCACCCGCCGCATCGCCCGGCACGACAGCTCATGGCGGGTCTACAAAGGCAACCGCCAGGTCACCCACCCGCACCCCTCGTTCGCCCCGGGCGAGAAGCAAGTGCTGTACACCTCCGACTTTGAAGGGGAACCGGCGCTGTACCTGGCCGACCTTTAACAACCCCAGATGCACCACCGCACAGCTCTCCACACGGGCCTGGTGCTGACTTTGCTGTCGGGCCTGGGCACAGCGGCCTGCGGCGATACGGGCAGCACCGCCATTGCGCCCCCCGCCAGCACCAGTACCCGACCACAGCTCACCGACCCCCAGGCGCTGGACTACAGCGTCGCCAAATACCTGGCGCAGGCGGGCACCCTGACCGGGGCGGGCGGTGCCGGACTGGTGGCCGACCACTGGGTTGCGCCCGCTGTGGGCGATGTCGCCAGCTTCACCGCCACCTACACCGTGGCCGCCAATGGCAGTGGCAGCCACACCACGCTACAAGCCGCCATCGACGCAGTACCGCTGGCCGCCTCCAGCAGCACGCGGGTCTACATCCGCATCCAGCCGGGCACCTACCGCGAACTGGTCTGCGCCAAAGACAAAGCCCCGATCACGCTCTACAGCACCGCCGCCGATGCCCGCCAGGTGGTTATCGTGAACGGTAACTACAACGGCAAGGCCAAAGTAGCCCACGTCGAATCAGCCAACCCCTGCAACCCCCATCTGGCAGGGGCCACATTCGGCACCAGCGGCAGCGCCTCTGTGGCTATTTACAGCACGGCATTCCACGCTAAAAACATCAGTTTTGCCAACGATGCCATGCAGGCGGTGGTGGCCGGTGTGGGCTACCCCGCAGGGGCCACAGGCTCCAGCGGCGCGCAGGCCGTGGCACTGATGACGCAGGCCGATCAGCTGGTGTTTGAAAACGTCCGCATCCTGGGCCACCAAGACACGCTGTATGTCAAAACACTGGGCAGCACCAGCGTGGCGCGGGCCTACTTCAAAGACAGCACGATCCAGGGCGACGTGGACTTCATCTTCGGCCGGGGCGCGCTGGTACTGGATGCCTGCACCATCCACTACCTCAGCACCCGTTTGCCCGCCGGGCAGGCCGCCACCATGCTGGCCCCCAGCACTGCCGCCAACAGCCCGTATGGCATCCTGGTCAACGCCGGACAGTTCACCGCCGATGCCGACACCCGCCCCGCCAGCATCTACCTGGGGCGCGCCTGGGACGAAAGCGCTACCACCGGTAGCTACTCCGCAGGCACTTCTCCCAATGGGCAACTTCTGGTGCGCAACAGCACATTGGGCCATCACATCCGCCCGCAAGACCCCTGGGGCACCTCTACCTCCAGCCGGGTCTACAGCGACACCGGCAACCGCTTTGCCGAACACCGCAACACCGCACACCCCGTGGCGGACACATCAACCCAGAGACTGGCCCCGGCCAGCGCAGGAAAACCATGAAACAGACCTCCCACTGGCGCTTCGCCGCCCCCCTCGTGGCCATCCCACTCTTGGCCCTCTTGGCAAGCTGCACCGCCCCCGCGCCCAGCCGCCCCACCGCATCCATCGACATCTCCCGCCAACCGCTGGCCACCAACGACGGCTGGGCCGCTGCCGAAGGCGGCACACGCGGCGGGGCCGATGCCCTGCCCGCCCATGTGTTCGATGTGCGCAACCGCACTGAACTGGTAGCCGCCCTGCAAAAGGCAGGCAGCGCGCCCAAAATCGTCCGGCTGCATGGCCGCATCGACCTGAGCGTGGACGATGCCAACCGCCCCCTGGTAGCCGCCGATTACCGCGACCCGGCATTTGACCTAGAGGCCTACCTGCACGCCTATGCCCCCGCCACCTGGGGCAAAAAACCCCTGACAGGTCCTCTGGAAGAAGCCCGCCAGCGCTCAGAAAAAAACCAGGCCGCGCGGGTAGTGGTGCGCGTGCCCTCCAACACCAGCCTGATCGGCATCGGCCGCGATGCCCAGGTGGTCCACGGCATGCTGCTGCTGGACAAAGTGGACAACGTCATCCTGCGCAACATCCACTTTGCCGACGCGTTCGACTATTTCCCGGCCTGGGACCCCAAAGACAACGCCAACGGCGAATGGAACTCGGAATACGACAACGTCAGCCTGCGCGGAGCCACCCACGTATGGGTAGACCATTGCAGTTTCAGCGACGGTACGCGCCCGGACCACACCGCCCGGGCCGCCCTGGGCCGCCCCATGCAACACCACGACGGACTGCTCGACATCACCTTGCAGTCCAACTTTGTCACCGTGTCCTACAACCACTTCCAGGACCATGACAAAACCAACCTGGTGGGATCTAGCGACAGCCAAAAGGCCGACGAAGGCACGCTCAAAGTCAGCTTTCACCACAACCTGTGGGAGCGCACCAAAGAGCGTTCCCCGCGCGTGCGCTTCGGCCAAGTCCACCTCTACAACAACCTCTACGTGGCCGAAACGGGCGTGGCCTATGCGCACGGCTACTCGCTGGGTGTGGGCTTGGGTTCGCGCATCTTCAGCGAAAACAACGTCTGGGAAACCGCCTCCAGCATCCCCACCAGCGCCCTGACCAAGCTCTGGAAAGGCAGCCAGTTTTTTGACCGGGGCAGCCTGCACAACGGCCAACCCGTCGATCTGCTGGGCGGACTGCGGGCCGCCAACCCCAGCGCCACCGTGGAGGCCAGCGTCGGCTGGAGCCCCACCCTGCATGGCCTGGTGGAACCCAGCGAGTCGGTCGCCCGCAGCGTGCGGGCTATGGCAGGGGCCGGACGCTGAAAACACAGGGTGACCACATCTAGATTTTGCACAGCGCCTGACCCCAAAGGCCCAACCATCCAAAGCGGGGCGATAATCGAGCACTGAAACACTGTCTCACTCAATTTAAAACGACTATGGATGATGACCTGATCGACTCCAAACAGCCCGAATCCGTGGCGGCTGTACTCAAGGTTTTTGCCATATTGCAATCGCTGGCCGACCGCAATGAATCCGGTGTCACCGACCTGTCGATGCGCCTGGCCATGCCCAAAGCCACGGTGTACCGTTTCTTGCAAACCATGCGCAGCCTGGGCTATGTGCAGCAAGAATCCGACAGCGAGCGCTACAGCCTGACCATGAAAATGTTCGAGCTAGGAGCCAAGGCTCCGCAAAACCCCGACCTGGTAGCCCTGGCTGGGCCCCACATGCGCGAGCTGTCCGACAAAACCGGCGAAACCATCCACCTGGGTATGCTGATCGACAGCGAAATCATCTACGTCCACAAAGTCGATTCACGCCACATGCTGGGCATGTACTCCAAGGTGGGGCGGCGTGCCCCCATCCACTGCACCGCCATTGGCAAAGTGCTGCTGGCCTGGGAATCCGAAGCGCACCGCGCCCACCTGCTGCAAGGCATGGACTTCAAGAAATTCCGCGAAAAAACCATCACCACGCCCGAAGACTTCGCCAGCGAACTCGAACGCACGCGCGAACAAGGCTTTGGCGAAGACCGCGAAGAATTCGACGACCACATCCGCTGCCTGGGCCTGCCGATCTTTGACCGGCTCAACCAACCCGTGGCGGGCCTGAGCATCTCGTTCCCCACCTTCCGCTACGACGAAGCCCGTCAGCCCGACATCGTGGCCATGCTGCACGCCGTGTGCCGCGACATCTCGCGCCAAATTGGCTGCACACACTACCCACTGGACGGCACACCCCCTCCCTCCCTCAAGAGGTAGTCCCGTGAACGACCTGTTTGCACACCGCGCTTTCATGCGCCTCTGGATTGCGCGCGTGGTGGGAGCCCTAGGCACGCAAATGCTGATGCTGGCCGTGGGCTGGCAGATGTACGACCTGACCGGCAGCGCCTGGGACCTGGGGCTGGTCGGGCTGCTGCAATTTTTACCCGCCCTGCTGCTCACCCTGGTGGCCGGGCACGTGGCCGACCGGGTCCACCGGGGCCGCATCGTGGCGGTCTGCGTGGGGCTGCAGGCGCTGGTGGCACTCAGCCTGCTGCTGGCCACGCACCAGCACTGGGTCAGCCGCGAATGGCTGTTGGGCATATCTCTGGTGCTGGGCGCAGCCCGCGCTTTCCAGATGCCCGCGCAGCAAGCCTTAACCCCCCTGCTCGTACCCGCCGCGCTGCTGCCCCGGGCGATGGCACTGAGCTCGGGCGGCATGCAAGCCGCCACCATCGGCGGCCCTGCGGTGGGCGGGGCGATTTTCATGGCCGGGGCCAGCGCGGTGTATGCCACGGGCGTGTTGCTGTTTGCTGCCAGCGTGCTGCTGCTCAGCGGCCTGCGCTACAACCATGTGCCGCCGCCGCGCGAACCCGTCACCTGGGGCAGCGTGCTAGCCGGGGTGCACTTCATCTGGGAGAAAAAAACCATTCTGGGTGCCGTGTCGCTGGACCTGTTTGCCGTGCTGCTGGGCGGGGCCACCGCCTTGCTACCCATGTTTGCCAAAGACATTCTGCACACCGGCCCCTGGGGCCTGGGCCTGCTGCGTGCCGCCCCGGCGGTGGGTGCGCTGCTGGTGTCCATCGTGCTCACGCGCTGGCCGCTGCAACACAAAGTGGGCCGCACCCTGCTGCTGGCGGTGGGCCTGTACGGGTTGTGCATGGTGGTGTTTGGCGCGTCCACGCACTTCGGCCTGTCGATGGCCGTGCTGGCGATTTCGGGCGGAGCCGACATGGTCAGCGTGGTGGTGCGCCAGACGTTGGTGCAACTGGAAACGCCCGACGCCATGCGCGGCCGGGTCAGCGCCGTCAACTCGGTGTTCATCGGCGCATCCAACCAACTGGGCGAATTTGAGTCCGGGGCCACCGCCGCTGTGCTGGGGCCGGTGGGCTCGGTGGTGCTGGGCGGCATTGGCACGCTGATCGTGGCCGCGCTGTGGCTGAAAATTTTCCCCAGCCTGGCACAACGGGACACTTTGCATGGATAAGGTCGATGCCGTGGTGATTGGCGCGGGCGTAGTCGGTCTGGCTGTGGCCCGGGCACTGGCCTTGCAGGGCCGCGAAGTGCTGGTGCTGGAAGCCGCCGAGGCCATCGGCACCGGCACCAGTGCACGCAACAGCGAAGTCATCCACGCAGGCATTTACTACACGCCGGGCTCGCTCAAGGCGCAGCTGTGCGTGCGGGGCAAGGCACTTTTGTACGCCTACTGCGCCGAGCGCGGCATTGGCCACCAGCGCTGCGGCAAACTGATCGTTGCCACCGATGCCGCCCAGCACGCCCCACTGGAAAACATCCGCACCCAAGCCGCCGCCAACGGCGTAGACGACCTGGTGTGGCTAGACCGCGCTAGCGCCCGCGCACTAGAGCCGCAGCTGGAGTGCACCGGCGCGCTGCTATCACCCAGCACCGGCATCATCGACAGCCACGCGCTCATGCTGGCGCTGCTGGGGGATATGGAAAACGCCGGTGGCGTTTTAGCACTCAATAGCCCTCTAGCGCATATGGAACGTGCGCAGGGCGCTATTATTTTGGAAGCAAAAGACGGTACCCGGCTACAGGCCCGCAGCGTCGTCAACGCCGCCGGACTGCACGCCCCCGCGCTGGCCCGCCGCTGCGCCGGGCTGGATACGCGCTGTGTGCCCACACCCTACTTTGCCAAGGGCAACTACTTCACCTTGAGCGGGCGTGCGCCGTTTACGCACCTCATTTACCCCGCCCCGCAGGCCGCCGGGCTGGGCGTACACCTCACGCTGGACCTGGGCGGCCAGGCCAAGTTCGGCCCCGATGTGCAGTGGGTGGACAGCCCCGACGACCTGGCCGTAGACCCGGCACGCGGCGAGGCCTTCTACGCCGAAGTGCGCAAGTACTGGCCCGGCCTCCCGAACAGCGCGCTACAACCTGGCTACGCCGGTATCCGCCCCAAAATCCAGGCCCCGCATGAGGCGGCCAAAGATTTTGTCATCCAGGGCCCGGCGGTGCACGGCGTGCCGGGGTTGGTGAACCTGTTTGGCATTGAATCGCCGGGGTTGACGAGCTGTTTGGCGCTGGGCGAATACGTCGCCCAAATGGTGTAAAGCAGCGCAGGCCCTTGATCTCCCTCACCGCAGATGGCGCCCAACGCCCCCAAGCCTGGACCTCTACCATCGTCGCGCAACTCGGCAGCACCCGCGTCAAGGTGCTCCGCATGGAGCAGCCGCCTACCCCCATGAGACGCACGACACCCCCGAAGGTTTGTTGGTGCTGGAGGGCTGCATGCAGCTCACCGTGCAAGGCGTACCGGTGACCGTCATGGCGGGCAATCTGTAAGTGGTGCCAGCAGGTGTGCCGCATGCCGTAGCACCGGGCAGTTTTGGTACGCTGGTGATTTTGGACATGCCATGACCCGCACCCACATCAGCTCAGGTTCCCCGTTTGAAGAACAGATCGGCTACTCCCGCGCCGTGGTGGCCGGGGACTGGGTGTTTGTGGCAGGCACCACTGGCTTTGACTACGCCGCAATGGCCATCTCGGATGACGTGGTAGCACAGGCCGAGCAGTGCTTTGTGAATATCGCGTCGGCCCTGGCACAGGCGGGGTCGAGTTTGGACGATGTCGTCCGGGTCAACTACGTGCTACCCGTGGGGGCCGACTTTGAGCCCTGCTGGGCCGTATTGCGCCGCTACCTGGGCAAGGCGCGGCCAGCGGCCATGGTGATCACGGCCGGGCTGCTAGACCCGCGCATGAAGATAGAAATTGAAGTAACCGCCCTCAAACGCAGGTAGCACTTGCGCAGGTAGCTATTATTTAAATAGCTACCTGCGGCGTGCATCAGGCCCCGATGTAAGCCGTCTTCACCGTGGTGAAGAACTCCTGCGCATAGCGGCCCTGCTCGCGCGAGCCATAGCTGCTGCCCTTGCGGCCACCAAACGGCACGTGGTAGTCCACACCCGCCGTGGGCAGGTTCACCATCACCATGCCGGCCTGGCTGTGGCGCTTGAAGTGCGTGGCGTACTTCAGGCTGGTGGTGGCGATGCCTGCAGACAGGCCAAACGGCGTGTTGTTCGACTCGGCTAGCGCCGCCTCGTAGTCTTTCACGCGGATGACGCTGGCCACCGGGCCAAAGACTTCTTCGCGGTTGATGCGCATGGCGGAGGTGGTGTCCAGCAGCAGGGCCGGGGCCATGTAGAAGCCCTCGGTGCTGCGCTCCAGGCGCGTGCCGCCCGCTGCGAGTTGTGCGCCTTCGGCCTGACCAATCGCCACGTAGTCCAAGTCTTGCTGGAGCTGCGACAGGGACGACACCGGGCCGATGTCGATACCGGCTTGCAGTGCATCGCCAATCTTTAGTGTGGCCATGCGGGCCTGCACGGCATCAATGAACTTGCCGTAGATGCCGTCGGTCACGATCAGGCGGCTGGATGCAGTGCAGCGCTGGCCGGTGCTGAAAAAGGCGCTTTGCACGCTGAGCTCCACCGCCTGGGCCAGGTCGGCATCGTCCAGGATGATTTGCGGGTTCTTGCCGCCCATTTCCAGCTGCACCTTTTTCAGGTTGACGGCGCACTGCTGGGCAATGCGGCTGCCCACGCCTTGCGAGCCGGTGAAGCTGATGCCGTTGATACCGGGGTGGTTGACCAGCGGGTCACCGATGACGGAGCCACGGCCCATCACCAGGTTGAACACACCAGCGGGGATGCCGCTGCGGCTGATGATCTCGGCCAGCGCCCAGGCGCAACCGGGCACCAGATCGGCGGGCTTCAAGACCACGCAGTTGCCGTAGGCCAGGGCCGGGGCAATCTTCCACGCGGGGATGGCGATGGGGAAGTTCCAGGGGGTGATCAAACCCACCACACCCAGCGGCTCGCGGGTGATTTCCACCGCCACGCCGGTGCGCACCGAGGGCACGATCTCACCCGTCAAACGCAGGCATTCACCAGCAAAAAACTTGAAGATATTCCCCGCACGGGTGGCTTCGCCAATGCCTTCGCCTTTGGTTTTGCCTTCTTCGCGGGCCAGCAGCGTGCCCAGCTCTTCGCGGCGGGCCAAAATTTCGGTGCCGATCTTGTCCAGCGCGTCGGCGCGGGCCTGCACGTTGCCGGTGGACCAGGCGGGGAAAGCCGCTTGCGCTGCCTGCACCGCAGCGTCAAGCTGGGCCGCGTCGCCCTGGGTGTATTCGCCGATCACGTCGCCCAGGTTGGACGGGTTGATATTGGGCGCGTAGCTGGCACCAGCGACCCATTGGCCGTTGATGAAGTTGTCAAATTTTTGCGTCATCGTGTGTACCAATTACTGGGGGCCAAGCTTGGCGATCAGCACGGCGAGTTCTTCCACCTCGGTGGGCTTGAGGTCGCTCAAAGGCGCGCGCACCGGGCCGCCGCTGTGGCCGACGATGGTGGCACCGGCCTTGATGATGCTCACGCCGTAGCCTTCCACACGGTTGCGGATGTCCAGGTAAGGCATGAAGAAGTCTTTCAGCAAACGGTGCTGGGTGGCCAGGTCATCGGCCGCCACGGCATGGTAGAAATCCATCGCGGTCTTGGGGATGAAGTTGAACACCGCCGACGAGTACACCGGTGTGCCCAGCGCCTTGTAGGCGGCTGCGTACACCTCGGCCGTGGGCAGGCCGCCCAGGTAGGCAAAGCGGTCGCCCATCTTCATGAAGATGGAGGACATGGTTTCGATATTGCCCACGCCGTCCTTGAAGCCGATCAGGTTGGGGCAGCGCTCGGCCAGGATGGCCAGCGAATTCGGGGTGAGCTTGGTGCGATCGCGGTTGTAGACGATGACGCCAAACTTCACGCTGTTGCAGACCTGGGCCACATGCTCGACCAGGCCCTCTTGGCCAGCTTCGGTCAGGTAGTGCGGCAGCAGCAGGATGCCGTGGGCACCCAGGCGTTCGGCTTCTTGCGCATGGGCAATGGCCATGCGGGTGGGGCCACCGGCACCGGCAATGATGGGCACTACGCCACGGCAGGTGTCCACGGCGGTCTTCACGACCTGGCTGTACTCGGCCCCAAACAGCGAGAAGTATTCGCCCGTGCCGCCCGCCGCAAACAGCGCCGATGCGCCGTAGGGGGCCAGCCATTCCAGGCGCTTCACATAGGTCTTGGCGTTGAACTCACCTTGGGCATCGAAGTCGGTGATGGGGAACGACAGCAGGCCGGAGCCCATGATGGTTTTGAGGTCTTGGGGATTCATGTTTTGCTCTCTGAAAAAAAGGGGCGGTAAGAGGGATAAGGCTTAGTCGAGCTGGATGCTGGCTTCTGCCACCACCTTGGCCCACCGGCTGCGTTCGCGGTTGAAAAATTGGTCTTGCTCGGCAGGCTGCATGGTCACCACCTCGGCCCCCTGGCCGGTCAGGCGGGCGCGGATGTCGGCGCTGCGGATGATCTTGATCAGCTCGGCGTTCAGGCGGGCCATCACGGCGGGCGGTGTGCCGTTGGCCACCAGCACGCCTTGCCAGGTGCCCGATTCAAAATCGGTCAGGCCCTGCTCGGCCAGCGTGGGCACATTGCCCACCAGCGGCATGCGGGTCTTTTTGGAGATACCCAGCACCTTGAGCTTGCCGCTTTGCACATGCGGCAAGGTGGCTAGCATGCCGTTCATCAGCACCTGGGTCTGTCCGCCGATGGTGTCCGAGATGGCTTGCACGCCGCCCTTATAGGGCACATACACCCACTTGGCACCGCTGGCACGCTCCACCGCCACGCCCGCCACGTGGGGCGCACTGCCCATCGCGGTCACGGCGAAGTTGAGGTCGGTCTTCTTCGATAGCGCTACCAATTCTTTCAAATTGTTGGCGGGCACCGATGGATGCACCACCAGCATGTGCGGCGAGTAGGCCAGCATGGTCACGCCACGCAAATCCTTGCTGGGGTCAAACGCCAGCTTGGTGTAGACCGACGGGCTGATAGCCAGAGCGCCCACGTCGCACAGCAGCAGGGTGTAGCCATCGGGTGTGGACTTGGCCACAAAGTCGGCCCCCAGGTTGCCATTGGCACCGGGCTTGTTTTCCACAATCACGGTTTGTTTGAGCGCCTCGGCCAGCAACTGGCTGATGGCGCGGGCAATGATGTCCGACGAGCCGCCGGGCGGGTACGGCACGATCAGCTTGATGGGCTTGGCTGGCCAGGCCTGGGCCTGGGTCAAGGTGGATGCACCGAGTGCCACAGCACCGGTGGCAGTGAATACCAACTGGCGGCGAGAAATGGACATTGCTATTCCTTTGATAGCATCCAGCGCAAGTGGAATATGCGCTAGGTAGCTATTTTTGTTTAAATTTCTAACGCGACTTATTTCAACAACAGGTTGGGCAACCACAAGGAGAAAGCAGGCACGTAGGTGACCAGCATCAGCGCGGCAATCAGTGCGCTGTAGAAGGGCAGGATGGACTTCATCACCTGCCCCACCGATATCTCCCCGATGGCACAGCCAACGAACTGCGTCGCCCCCACGGGTGGGGTGTTCAGGCCGAGTGCGCAGTTGATCAGCATCATCACGCCGAACTGGGTCGGGTCCATGCCGAACTGCTGGCAGATGGGCAGGAACACCGGGGTGCAGATCAGGATGGTGGCCGCCATGTCCAGGAAGGTGCCCAGCACGAACAGCAGCACGTTGACCATCAAGAAGATGACCCACGGCGTTTGCGTCATGGAGGCCATCATTTCGCCGGTCTTTTGCGGCACTTCGTACAGCGCCATGAAGTAGCCAAAAGCCGAAGAAATGCCGATCAGCAGCAGCACCACACCGGTGGTTTTGCAGGCCTTGGCGCAGGACTTGATGAAGTGCTCCCACGACAGCGAGCGGTACACAAACACGGTGACGATCAGCGCCCACAACACGGCGGTAGCCGCTGATTCGGTGGCGGTAAACACGCCCGACAAAATGCCCACCAGGATGATGGCAATGATCAGCAAGCCCGGAATGGCTGCAGCCAGCGAACGGGCTACTTCGCCCCAACCCGCGAACGGGCCGCGCACCGGGTAGCCGCGCTTCACCGCCACGCCGTAAGCCGCTGCCAGGTTGCACAGCGTCAAAATCAGCGCCGGTATCAGGCAGGCGACGATCAAACCCAGCACGCTGACCGAGGCCATGCCGGCCGTGGCCAGGGTAAAGATGATGATGTTGTGGCTGGTGGGCATGAGCGCCCCGACAAGAGACGCGTGGGTGGTGACGTTGACCGCGTAGTCGGCGTCGTAGCCCTCTTTCTTCATCAGCGGAATCATCACTGCGCCCATCGCCGACACGTCGGCCAGGGGCGAGCCCGCCACGCCGCCAAACAGCGTGCAGCCCACCACGTTACTCATACCCAGGCCGCCGCGCACATGGCCGACCAGGCTGTTGGCAAAGCGCACGATGCGGTCGGCAATGCCGCCGTGCAGCATCAGTTCACCCGCAAAAATGAAGAACGGAATGGCCAGAAAGGAGAACACCTGCATCCCCCCCACCATCTTCTGGAACACCACGGCCACCGGCAAACCGGCCACCAAAATGGTGCAAACCGAGGCTAGCCCGATCGAAAACGCCACCGGCACGCCGATGAGCAGCAGCAGCGAAAAGCTGATGCAAAGGACAGTTAGTTCCATGCTGGGATGACCTCTTTGCCTTGCAGCAAGGCAAGAATATGTTCAATAGAAAAAAGCACGATCAGCACACCGGCAATTACCAGCGGCAAGAAGTCCAAGCCCGAGGGCACAGCCAGCATGGGCTTTTGGTCGTTCCACTTCAGCGTGGTCCACAGGTAGCCGCTTTGCACCATCAGCACACCAAACAAGCCCACTAGCAGGTGGATCACGATCTCCAACTTCAGGCGAAAGCGCTCTGGCAGCAGGGTGATGATGGATTCCAGGCCAATATGGCCCGCATCTCGCACGCCCACGGCCACGCCCAGCGCGGTGACGTACAGCACTAGCAGCATGGCCAGCGCCTCGGCCCAGGTGGGCGTGTCGTTAAAAACATAGCGCCCCACCACCTGGTACTGGACGCAGACGATGATGGCGAGCAAACCCACGATGGCCAGCATCAGACTGAGCTTGGACAAGGTGGCACAAAAACGGGTGAACATGGGTGTCTCCGGTGGGGATCACGGGGCTAGGAATTCCAGGCGGCTACCCGCTTCCCCGCCAGAACACCGCAGAACTGGCTTTGCCAGGCTGCTGGTGTTGCCCCCTGCAAGGGGGTTGGCGAAAAGCGCTTGCGCTGTAGCCTGGGGGTGTACCTAGTTAATTGGAAGCGGTGTCTTGCACGGCTTTCACGAGGCGCTTCATGTCAGGCGTAGCGGCAAACTTGTCGTACACCGGCTGCATGGCGGCCTGGAAGGACTTTTTGTCCACTTCGACAAACTCGGTGCCCGCAGCCTTGACCAGGTCGTACTCTTTCTTCTCGTAGGCCGCCCAGGCAGCGCGGTTCACAGCAACCGACTCTTTGGCCGCAGCACGCACCATGTCTTGCTCAGCCTTGGGCAGCTTGTCCCAGCTGATCTTGGAGAACAACAGCACTTCAGGGGCCATCGAATGCTCGGTCTTGTTGTAGTACTTGGCCGCTTCAAAGTGGCGGAAGCCCGAACCGTACGAGGGGTAGTTGTTTTCTGCTGCGTCCACCAGGCCGGTTTTCAGCGCGGTGAGCACTTCGCCTGCGGGCATGGGGGTGGGGTTGGCACCCATCGCACCGGCCACAGCCACCCACAGGTCGGACTGCTGCACGCGGATCTTCATGCCCTTGGTGTCGGCAATCGACTTGACTGGTTTTTTGCTGTAGACCGAGCGCGAACCCGAGTCGTAGTAGGCCAGCAGCACAAAGCCCTTGTCTTCGCAGTCCTTGGCGATTTCTTCGCCGATGGGGCCGTCCAGCACCTTGTGCAGATGGTCTACCGAGCGGAACAGGAAGGGCAACACGGGGATGTTGGTCTTGCCGCAGATCGAGTTCATGGGGCTGATGTTGACGCGGGTCATGTCCAGTGCGCCAATCTTCACCTGGTCGATGGTTTCCTTTTCAGAACCCAGTGCGCCCTTGTTGAAGACCTTGATGCTGTGCTTGCCGCCGCTGGATTTTTTGAGCTGTTCGCTCATGAACTTGACTGCGGTGACCGTGGGGTAGTCGTCGCTGTTGTGTACGTCGGACGATTTGAATTCCGTGGCCTGGGCTATGCCGGTGGACAGGGCCATCAGGGCTGCAGCCATAGCCAACAGAGTTTTTTGCAATTTCATGGTGTCTCCAAATAATTTATAAAACAAAACAAACTGCCCAACGGGGTCCGCCGGGCACCTACAACTCACACGGGAAACTGGCTAAACACCGGCTCGGGCAAACCCCGCACACCCGGCTCCAGGGCAAACACCGCCCCGTTCAAACCCGGTGCAGCCGCATCCACGGTGCCCGGCAAAATCGACGCGACGTACAGCACATCCAGTTGCGGCCCGCCAAACGCGCACATCGACGGTTTGGCCACCGGCACGGGTAGCGAGCGCAGCAGCTGGCCTTGCGGATCAAAGCAGTGCACAACACCGGCATCGTTGCCGCAAATCCAATAGTTGCCCAGGGCATCCACCGCCGCGCCATCGGGGCGACCGGGCAGCGGGGCCATGTCTGCAAACACGCGCTGGCGGCTTAAAGCACCATCGGCATCCAGGTCAAACGCCCAAATCTTCTGCACGCTGGGGTGCGAATCCGACAGGTAGGCGGTACGGCCATCGGGGCTGAAGCCCAAGCCGTTGGGGGTAATCAGGCCGTCCGGCCCGGCCACCCGCAGGCCGTTGGTATCCAGGCAGTACAAACGCCCCAGCGGTGCGGCCAGTCCCATATCCATCACCATGCTGCCCACCCAAAAACGCCCCTGCGCATCGCAACGCCCGTCGTTAAACCGCATGCTGGCGGCGGGGTGGGTGATGGCAGCCAGGCATTCGAGCACCACCTCGGGGCTGTCTTGCAGGGTGACCGCAAAAATGCCGGTTTCCATCGCCGCCACCAGCACACCCGGCGTGGCCGTCAGGGCGATGCAGCCCACCCGCTCGGGCAGCGTCCAACTGTGTACCGCATCGGTTATCCAGGTCCAGCGGCGGATCTGCCGCCCCTCAATGTCTACCCAGTACAGCGCCTGCTCAACCACCGACCACACGGGGCTTTCGCCCACGCGGTCGCGGATGCTGGAGATAGCCGCCACGGTGCTCATGCCTCGTAGGGCCCCATAGACACAAACGGACCACCCTGGTGCAGCACCGCCGGGTCGCTGAAATCAGGCTCCGAGGTACGCGCGTAGACCGCTTCACGGAACACATCCGAGCTGTCTTGCGGCACATAGCCCACATGGCGGGCGCGGCTGTTGTCCCACCATGTCACAGCGTTGTTGGACATGCCAAAGATGATGCTGTAGCCCAGCACCGGCGTGGTCAGGCAGGCGGTAATCAGGCGGTGCAGATCGTCAAAGCTCAAAAACGTGGCCAGCATGCGGCGGTCGCGTGGCTCGGGGAAGGACGAACCAATGCGCACGCAGGCCGTCTCAATGCCGTAGCGGTCGAAGTAGTAGCGCGCCAGGTCTTCGCCAAAGGCTTTGCTCAGGCCGTAATTGCCGTCTGGCCGGGCCGGAGCATCGGCGGTGATCGTCACGTCTTGGCGGTAAAAACCCACCACATGGTTGGAACTGGCAAACACCACCCGCTTCACGCCATGCTTGCGTGCAGCCTCGTACAGGTTGTAGGTGCCCAAAATGTTGGCCATCATGATGGGCTCGAACGGGCCGTCCAGCGACTTGCCGCCCATGTGCACAATGGCATCCACACCCTGCACCATCGCGTCTACCGCAGCCGCATCGGCCAGATCGGCCAGCATGATTTCCTCGCCCTCTGTGGCCAAGCCAAAGTCCACTACATCGGACGAGCGCAAAGTGGTGCAGTTCTGCTTGAGGCTCTCGCGCAGTACCTTGCCCAGGCCACCTGCGGCGCCGGTCAATAAAATCTTTGCATGCAGCTTGATCGCCATATTTTTCCTGTTGAACCTGTAGAGCCTTTGCGGCCCACTTAAAAGGGTTGCTCCGCTAGACTTTTTGAAAAGCTTTGCTAAAGTGACAGCAGCCGAGTAAAACATCAGTCATGCGTTGTCAGACAACTAGGATTTTCATAAACACCCCACCCCGAGTCAAGGCTTTTTTGATGACCTCCGTACAAACCCCTAGTTCCACCTACGCCACGGCACACCTGTCCGCACTGGTGCCCGCTGCAC
Source organism: Rhodoferax sp. LB1P47 (assembly GCF_056521445.1). Lineage (NCBI taxonomy): Bacteria > Pseudomonadati > Pseudomonadota > Betaproteobacteria > Burkholderiales > Comamonadaceae > Rhodoferax > Rhodoferax sp. LB1P47. The sequence goes on from NZ_JBWMAU010000001.1 coordinate 263,134, forward strand.
GCACCCGCAGGCCGCGCGGCCTGGTGTCAGAGATCGTGGATGCGCTGGTACTGAACATTCGCCAAGGCCAGTTGCAGCCCGGCGACAAGCTCCCCACCGAGGCCGAATTCATGGCCCGCTTCGAGGTCAGCCGCACCGTGGTGCGCGAGGCCATCTCCAAACTGCAAGCCTCCGGGCTGGTGGAAACGCGGCACGGCATCGGCACCTTCGTGATCGAACCACCCGACACCCGCAACTTCAAAATTGCCGCCGAAGACTTCGCCACCGTGGCCGACGTGATCGCCCTGCTGGAGCTGCGCATCAGCTTGGAAACCGAGGCCGCCGGGCTGGCTGCCCAGCGCCGCACGCCCGCCAACCTGGCCCAGCTGGCGCAGACGTTGAAAAACTTCCAGGACGCAATTCCGCTCGCATCCGACGGCGTACCGGCCGACTTCCAGTTCCACATGGAAGTCGCCCGCGCCACCGGCAACCAGCACTTTGCCGATCTGATGACCTACCTGGGCACCATGATCATCCCGCGCACCCGTATCAAAACCCTGGAGAACGTGCCCGAAGGCCGTGTGGCCTACCTGAACAAGGTCCACGCCGAACACGAAAGCATCTACCACGCCATCCGCGACCAAGACAGCGATGCCGCCCGCGCCGCCATGCGCACCCACCTGTCCAACAGCCGCGAGCGCCTGCGCAAAAGCCAGCCGGTAGACGGCAGCCTCAACGCCTGAAACTCCACGCCATCCAAGGGTTAGTGCGAAGCAAAAATAATGCCTCAAGTTGTAGGATGTCTGGCCAAGTTTGAGCCAAAAATCGACAACAACCCGGAGACATTGCATGCCCAACCACCCCATTTCTCACTCTATTTCCCGCCGCACCGCCGCCCGTTATCTAGCTTTAGGCGCTGCCAGCCTGTGGACCGGCCGGGCGCTGGCCCAGGCCGCTGACTACCCCCAGCGCCCGATTGATCTGGTGGTGGCCTACGGCGCAGGCGGCGGCACCGATGTGCTGGCCCGCGCCTTCAGTGATTCCGCCCGCAAACACATCAGCCAGCCGCTTACCGTCATCAACAAGCCTGGCGCCAGCGGCTCCATCGGCCTGACCGACGTGCTAAACGCCAAACCCGACGGCTACAAAATTGCCATGCTGACGGTGGAGTTGACCACCCTGCCCCACGTGGGTGTCATCAAGTTCAGCCACGACGACTTCGCGCCCATCGTGCTGCTCAACGCCGACCCGGCCGCCATCACCGTCAAAGCCGATGCACCGTGGAACACCATCGAAGAATTTCTGGCCGCCGCCAAGAAAACCCCGGGCGAGTTCCGCGTGGGCAACTCGGGCGCGGCCTCTATCTGGCACCTGGCCGCCGCCGCACTGGGCGACAAAACCGGCACCAGCTTCAACCACATCCCCTACCCCGGCGCAGGCCCGGCCGTGCTGTCGCTGCTGGGTGGGCACATCGAAGCGGTATCGGTCAGCGCCGCCGAAGTCACAGCGCATGTGAATTCGGGCAAGCTGAAAATTTTGGCCACGATGGCCGACAAGCGGGTCAAGGGTTTTGAGTCGGCCCCCACGCTGAAAGAACGCGGCATTGACCTGTCCATCAGCTCCTGGCGCGGCCTGGGTGCCCCCAAGAACACCCCGCCTGACATTTTGGCCATCCTGAAAAGCACCGCCGTTAAAACCGTGGCCGAGCCCGCCTTCCGCGACATCATGGACAAGCAAAACATGGGTTTTGTGTTCGGCGACGAAGCCGCCTTCAAAGCCGTGATGGTGCGCGACAGCACCTACTTTAAAAACCTGATTACCAAGCTGAACATCAAATTGGTTTGAACCTATATGTCTTTTAGGCCACTAGCGCTTATAGAAACTGCGTGAGCAGCTATTTATTTGATAGTGGCGGGTATTTCTGGCCGTTCACCAGCATCTTCAGGCGTGCTGCCTCCAGCAGATCGATGTTGAGCTTGTCGCAGAGTTGCAGCAGGTACAGCAGCACGTCGGCCGCCTCGGCGGCGACTTCGGCTTTTTGGGGTTCGGGCAGGTTGCGGCTTTGGTCTTCGGTCAGCCATTGGAAATGCTCCAGCAGTTCGGCCACCTCCACGCTCAAGGCGCTGGCCAGGTTTTTGGGCGAGTGGAATTGCGCCCAGTCGCGTGCAGCAGCAAAGTCGCGCAGGGCTTGGGTGAGGGAGAGGATGGTGGTCATGGTTTTTTTTGGAGGGGTTATGGCCTTAACTTTCACGTTAAGGGGGCCAAGGTAGCAATGTGTTGGAGACGTTGTCGCACCTTCTGGCTTAGGGGAGTTGTGTATAACGAGATGGGTTGAGGCCCCTGCGACACGTCGGGTTGTACTTATGAAGTTAATTCTGCCGGGGTTCATACTGAATGCACGTGAAAATACAAGCCCTGCGGCTACTCCGATTAAAACAACACGCCTCCATGACAGACGAGCACATGCGCCTACCGCCTCAGACTTTGCGCCCCGCGTTGGGCACGCTGAATTTCCGTGCATCCTGAGTCCAAGCAATGAACACCACATCCGCCATTTCATACTCGGGTCTGCAAGCAGCACAGACCCGCCTGCTGGCATCTGCCCACAATGTGGCCAATAGCCAAACCTCTGGCTTTGAGCCCCTGGTGGTGCAGCAAGCGACCCAATCGGGTGGCGGTGTCAGTACCCGGGTTGAGCGACTCCCGTCAGATAGCCAAAATATGGAACGCGACATGGTCACCCAGTTGCAGGCCAAAAATGCGTTGCTTGCCAATCTGAGCGTCTTCAAAACCCATGAGCGCATGCTCGGATCGGTATTGGACGTACAGACCTGACACGTCTTGCGATCGCCAACAATCCAAGGAGCCACTTGAATCAACGCGCAGACGACCTCTCGACCTGTCAAGCCATGGTGATTGACAGCCACGCCACATCCCGCTCCATCCTGGTGGCGCAACTGCGCGACTTTGGGGTGGGCAAAGTAGTGCAATGTCTCAGCACCGCACACGCGCGCCGCATGCTGGAATACGAACGCTTCGACGTGGTTTTGTGCGAACACAATTTCGACAGCGGGGTGACTTCAGGGCAAGACTTAATCGACGACCTGCGGCGCAACCAGTGGTTACCTTTCTCCACCGTTTTCATCATGGTCACAGCCGAGGCCACCTATGTCAAAGTGGCAGAAGCTGCCGAGTCGGCGCTGGATGGATATTTGCTCAAACCACACAGTGCTAACAGCCTAGGCGAGCGTCTGTTCCAGGCGCGCGTACGCAAGATTTCTCTGTTGCCCATATTTGAAGCTATTGATGTCGGTGAATTTGAAAAAGCAGCCAAACTGTGTGTCGAGCGTTTTGAAACCAAAGGGGCCTATTGGTTATATGCCGCTCGGGTGGGTGCCGAGCTGTTGCTGCGCACCCACCAATACGACCAAGCGCAAAAATTGTACGAGGCCGTGATTGCCGCCAAAACCATGCCCTGGGCCAAGCTGGGCGTCGCCCGCTCGATGCTGGATGCGGGCCAAACCGCCAAAGCCACCAACACCATTGAAGGCCTGCTGGGCGAAAATCCCGAATACGCCGACGCCTATGATGTGCTGGCCAAAGCACAGTTCGAGCAGGGCAAGTATGAGCAGGCGATGGCCTCCTACCAGATGGCGGTCGATATGGCCCCCAACTCCATCAGCCGATCGCAAAATCTAGGCTTGATGATGTACTACGTGGGCGATCGCAAGCAGGCTGAAACAGTGCTAAACCGCACCGTCCGTCTCGGGTTGGACTCCAAAATGTTGGACTGCCAGACCCTCGTGCTGCTGGCATTTATGCGCCTGGAAGCCAAGGACCGCAAAGGACTACAACGCTGCCACGATGACTTCAAACGGGTCGTCGCACGCAGCACCGATGCCGCCCGCAACCAGCGCCTATCGGCCATCATCGTCGCGCTGGTAGAAATACAGGACCAGCAGGTGGGCCAAGCCGTGCAGTCGGTGCGCGCGCTTGCACAGACTGTCGGCCTGCCCGCATTTGATTTTGAATCGGCCTGCAACCTTCTGACCCTGACCAGCGTACTGGCACACAGAAGCATCCAGCTCGACGAAGTCAACCGAATGATTGATGCACTGGGTATGCGGTTCTCAACCACCCGCCCCTTAAGTGAGCTACTAGCGGGCTCGGCAGCCCTATTCCCGGCCTATGCGGAACGGATACGTGCTTGCCAACCGGACATTGCCAAAATCACCGAAAGCGCCATGGCCTTAAGCCTGCGCGGCGACCCCAAGGGCGCGGTAGAAAATCTACTCATGCACGGTAGCAACACACTGAATGCCAAACTGATAGAAACCGCCCACTTGGTGCTGCAACGCTATGGCAGCAAGATCGATGGCCATACTGAACTACAGGCCAATGTGCAAGATTTGCGCAACCGCTTTGCCCCGGCCAATAGCCGCTCGGTGCTGGGCGAGCCCAAGCGCAAAGCGGGTGAATTGCTATTGCGTACGGGTGGCTCGGCCGCACGTGCCCTGCCCGGCTTGCAGCCCGAAGAGCCCACACTGCCACGCCACGCTTTTTTGCCCGCCGGATAAAATTTTTAACATGACCTGGCACGCCCAACTTGACCTGACTTACCACCAAGAAGCCCACCGCTGTGTGGCCCGGCACAGCCACAACGGCCCGTTGCGTATTTTGCAAAGCCTGTACCCCGAGGGCGATGCCATCTGCCACAACGTGCTGGTACATCCACCCGGCGGATTGGTGGGCGGCGACACGCTGGACATCCGAGTGCAAGTGAATCCAGGGGCCCACGGCCTGATCACCACACCAGGAGCCACCCGGTTTTACCGCTCGGCGGGAGCGCAGGCACTGCAAAACACCCAGATCCATGTCGCCAACGGTGCCCGGCTGGAATGGCTACCCACCGAAGCGATTTGCTACGACCAGTGCCAGGCCGAAAACCGCGTGCGCTTCCAGATGGAACCCGGGGCCGAGTTGATCGGCTGGGACGTCACCGCATTCGGCCTGCCCCAAGCCCAACAGCCGTTTGCACAAGGCAGCTTTTGCCAACATCTCGAACTGCCCGGCGTATGGCTGGAACGTGGCCGCATCGATGCCCGCGACACCCGTTTGCTGGACAGCCCGCTGGGGCTGGCGGGCCACAAGTGCATGGCATCCATCTTCTTTTTAGCGGGAAGCAAGCTAGACAACCAACGCCGAGCCACTGCGTTGGATATCGCCCGGCAAGCAATTGACAGCCACAGCCTGCACCCCACCGCAGGTGCCACCAGCCCCAACGGCCAGGTGGTGGTGGTGCGCGTACTCGCCCCGCTGGTTGAGCCCGCAATGGACCTTGTCAAACAAGTATGGGCGGCATGGCGCACGCATTTTTGGAGTCTGCCGGCCACCCGCCCACGCATCTGGGCGATGTAGCCAAATTAGGCATCAAATCGCCATATAGCGCATATTCCACCTGCGCAAGAAGCTACATAAAATATAGCAACCTATCCCAAACTCCGGCATCTCCAGGGCGAGTGCAGCAAAGCCCCTTCGCGAACAGCACGGAACGGGCTTTGCCAGACCGCTGCTGTTGCCCCCTGCAAGCCTGGGGGGAGCCTAGTTAGCACCCACCAGCATCTGGACGAACATTTGCAGTTTGGTATTGGTTTCCGTACTCAGGGCCGTGAACTCCAGACCCGCCAGCAAGTGGCCTTCTTCGTACTTGGTTTTCATCACCCGGGCGTAAATGTCGGTCACCGGGTAATCCACCAGTGTCATGTCGAAATTCAGCTTCACGTCAAAGCCGATTTCCAAAGGCAGGTCCAGCTCCAGCAACACGCCGTGGTAACCAATATCAAGGATGTGCGCCTTCAGGGCATGCGGCAACGCCGTCGTACCCTCCATGACCTGCATATTGCATGGGATGCGCACCTCAGCCCGGTGGCTGCGGCGAAACTCCTGGCGCGGCACTTTCAGGTGCAGGGCCGGAATGGCGATCAACTCGCGCACCTTGACCGGCACCAGCTTGCCCGCCACAAACACTTCAACGGGCTCTGTGACAGATACCGAACCGTCACTGCGCTGGTAGGTGCTTTCGCTGATCAGCACCTGGCCACGCAGACTGAACGATTCAATGCGCGAAGCCAGGCTCACCTCGTTACCAATCACCGTGTACTGCGAAAACGCCTCTGAACCAAAACGCCCCGCCATCACCGAGCCGGTGTTCAGACCAATGCCCATAAACAACTCGGGCATGCGGCCACGTTGGTATTGGTCGTTCAGCAGGCGCATGGCAATCTGCATCTCCACCGCGCAGGCCAAGGCGCGCTGCACATCATCGGGGCGCTCCACGGGCGCACCAAACAGCACCGTCATTGACTCCCCGGTGAACTTATCGATCGTGCCCTGGTAACGGTAAATCACCGCACTCATGCGCTCCAGACAGAGGTTGAGCATGGTCACAATCGTGCCCGCAGGCTGGGTGGCCGTCAGGGCAATAAAGCCACGCAAATCGGCGACCAAGATGGTCACCTCGCGACTCACCACCACCAAATCTTGCCCACTTGGCGCAGCGTCACCCATGATGGCAGCCAGCTCAGCCTCCACAGCAGGCGACACCGGCGCTCCGGTTTCTCGCGCCAGCAGCGCCAGCAGGCGGCTCTGCACCTCCATCTTCAGATCAGTTTTCATGCGGTCAAAGTCCCATGTCGGTTGTGCGAATTGCTCTGTCTAGAGAATAGGGCTGGACCGTGAGATGGTCAAGATGCAACACCCTGTAACCAATAGGACTTGCGTGGGACTGGCACCTGGGGCTGCGTCGTTCATCTATGCGCTGAGGTTCACCAACTGCCCGGTGGCCTGCCCCTGCGTGTTGACCACGGGCGGCAGCAACAGCGATGCAGACGGTGGATCAGCGTACAGCCGGGACACCACGCCCGCGCCCAGCACCCGGGGCTCGTTGCTGGCACCGCGCTGGGTTTGTACGTAGTTGGCTACCAATTGGTTGCTGCGCTCGGCCAAGCTACGGGCGTTGTCTTGGCTGACCTGGGCGGTGCGGTCGGCGTTGTCGGCTTGGCGGCGCAGGTTATCGGCGGTGTTTTGGGCTTGCTCGGCATCGCGCCGGGCCTGGACAACCCGCGTTTTTTCCACCGTGGCCGCAAGTGACGGTGACGCGCTGCTGCTGGTGGTGATGCTGACCATAGCGGACCCTGCAAGCGCAGGCTCAGGCGGTGGTGTTGACGATGCGCCCGGTGGTTTGGCCCTGGCTATTCACCACGGGTTTGGGCGGCTGGGCCTCTTTGACCTCGGCGGCCTTTTTCTGATCGGCATCGTCTTGCCGAACCATGCGGCTTTGCGCCTGCTGGGCAGCTTCGTTACGCTGGGTGGCGGGGATCGGCTGTACGGTCTGCCGGTAGACTGAAGAGACATCCATGTCGGGCTCCTAGGGTTGGCTTTTCATTCTACGAGTGCACACGGCAGCATGCAACGACCAGCAAAAAGCACACACGTACCGCGCCAAATGACCCGCCCCACACTGCCACCCGACCCGCCTGACCGCCTTTTCGGCCTGCCCCTGCTGCGCCAGATGCGCCACGACTATCTGGGCTTGGCCCAGCAAATGCACGCCCGCTACGGCGATGCGGTGTATTTCCGCATCGTGCGGGAGCAGGCGTTTGAGTTCTTCCACCCCGACTGGGTACGCGAAGTGTTGCTGGACACTACCCACAGCTTCATCCGCTGGGAACGGGGCACCCAGGTGTTTGCCGAGGTGCATGGCCAAAGCGTGCTGGTGACCGAGGGGGCCACCTGGCAACGCCAGCGCCGCATGCTTCAGCCCGGCTTTGGCCCCAAGCGCATGGACGGCTACGCGCAGCACATGGTGGCCGCTGCGGCGCAGGCGCTGGAGGCCGTGCCGCCACAGGCCGCACAGACGGTGGATTTTGAGCATCTGGTGACCCAACTGACGATGGACGTGGTGCTGCGCACGCTGTTCAGCCAAGCCGTGGATGCCCACGGACGCACCGAAGCGCTGGCCGCCGAGCGGGCGGTGCAGGTCATCGGCCAAGCCGGTATGGAAGCTTTCTTCTGGCCCGTCAGCTTGCCGGATTGGTTGCCGCACAAATGGCCTATTCGGCACGCCCGGCAGACGCTGGATGCCCTGGTGTGGCGGCACATCCGCCAGCGCCGCCAAGCCAGCGCAGCAGAGCGAGATGACCTGCTGGGCATGCTGCTGGCCGTGCGCGACGATGCGGATGCCAGCGGGGATGGCCGTGGCTTGAGCGACACCGAGGTGCGCGACCAGTGCATGACCATTTTTCTGGCCGGGCACGAAACCACCGCCGCCGCCCTCACCTGGTGGGGCCACACGATGGCGAAAAATCCCGGCTGCGCCCAACGTGCCCAACAAGAGGTAGACCAGGTGCTGGGTGGTCGCTCGCCCCGCTACAGCGACCTGCCCGCCCTGCCCTATCTGGCGCAGACCTTGAAGGAAACCCTGCGCCTGTACCCGCCCGCCGCCTCGCTGATCAGCCGCCGTGCGCTGCGCCCGGTGCAGATCGGCCCCTGGCAACTACCCCAGGGTGCGTTGGTGCGCATCACGCCCTGGGTGTTGCAGCACGACGCACGCTGGTTTGCCGACCCCGAGCGCTTTGACCCGGAGCGGTTTTCCGACGCAGGCCAGGCCACCCAGACGCGCGGGGCCTACCTGCCATTTGGGGCCGGACCCCGGGTCTGCATTGGCAACCTGTTTGCCATGACCGAGATGGTGCTGGTGGCGGCGATGGTGTTGCAGCGCTTTCATCTGGCGCCCACCGGGACCGTCGCCGTCCGACCGGCATTGAACGTCACCTTGCGCCCCGCCGAGGGACTGCGGCTGCAATTACTGCGGCGGTAGATCGCCCCGACAATGGCCTCTTTGCCCTACAGCCAGCCATCCGATGTCCACCTCCTTGCCCCTGCGCCACTTCTTGCTCGCCTTAGCCGTTGTGGTGGTGTGGGGCAGTAATTTTGTTGTCATCAAGGTGGCTCTGGTGCATTTTCCACCACTGTTTTTGGCGGCTTTGCGGTTTGCCCTGGCGCTACTGCCTGCGGTGTTTTTTCTGCCACGTCCCGCCGTCCCGTGGCGCAATCTTGCGGCCTATGGGTTATTGATTGGGGTGGGGCAATTTGGCCTGCTGTACCTCGCCATGCAGGGGCATATTTCGCCGGGGCTGGCTTCGCTCGTGGTGCAGGTGCAGGTATTTTTCACGATCGGTCTGGCGATGCAGGCCACACACGAACGGGTACAAGCCTTCCAGTGGTGTGCACTGCTGCTGGCAATGGCGGGCATTGGCGTGATCGTGCTGCACACCGACGGCAGCACCACGCCGCTGGGGCTGGCCATGGTGGTGGGTGCAGCGCTGGCGTGGGCCGGCGGCAACACCGCCTCGCGCCAAGCGGGCAAGGTCAATATGTTGGCCTACGTTGTCTGGTCCAGCGCATTTGCGGTACCCCCTTTGCTGCTGCTGTCGCTGTTGCTAGAGGGCGGCAGCGCATGGCAGACCAGCCTGCGCCAAGCTGACGCTGCGGGCTGGTTGGCCGTGGTGTGGCAAGCCTGGGGTAACACCCTGTTTGGCTATGCCGCCTGGGGCTGGCTGCTGGCGCGCCACCCGGCAGCCACCATCACGCCAATGGCTTTGCTGGTGCCGGTATTTGGCATGGGCGCATCGGCCTGGTGGTTGGCCGAGCCGCTGCCCGCCTGGAAGCTGGCAGCCACGGCACTGGTCATGCTGGGGCTGGGGCTGAACCTGCTCTGGCCGCGTTGGCGCACAGCACATCCCCCTGGTAACGCTGAAAAATGAACGTAAAAAAACGCTGAAGCTGGTTTTCCCCATAGAGAAATCCAGCTTCAGCGTTTTTTTTCATGGGTGGGGGCGCTGCGCCCCGAACCCATAGCGATTAGCGCTTCAACAGCACCTTCAACACGGTCTGCATACGGCGCGCATTGCCTGCCTCGAAGCTGCTGGCCAGTACTTTGGCGGCGTCCTGCGTCCAGGTTTGGGCCGGTGGCGGGTCGTTGCGCTTGGTCAGCAGTTGCAGTTGCAGCATGCGGCGGGCGCTGATGTGCTCGGCGGGGGTCGGCGCTTCGGCGGCCATTTCCAGGCGCAGCAGGGCTTCGGCAGCGGCTACTTCGCTAGCCTTATCCGCTTTGGGCGCGGCGGTGATGCTTTGCGACCAGGCGGTGCGGGTGGCGGGGTTGACACCCTGGCCCAGGGCCTGGGCGGTGGGCAACTGCTCGACATCACGCTTTTCCCAGGCGGTCAGCAGGTCGGTGAGGACTTCGCCGTGGGCTTGGGCGGCCAGTTTCTTCAGGGCGTGCTGGGCGTTTTCCAGCGCGTCGCGCTGGGCGCGGAAGGCGGCATCGCCCAGGCGCGGGCCACGGTCTTCAAACGCGGGGCGGTCACCAAAGCGGCCTGCACCGTCGCGCGAAGGACGGTCACCGCGCTCAGTGCGGATCGGTTCAAACTTGTTGTCGCCAGGACGGGGCGCACCGCGTGGGCCGTCTTTGCGGTCACCAAACTTACCACCACGGCCTGCGGCTGCTGCGGGCTCGGCCTTCTTCATGCCGGGGCGGTCGTCGCCGCGCATGGCCACCACCGGCTTGCGCACGGGCTTGGGGGGTTCGACCGGAGCGGCTTCAACCACAGGCTGGTCATCTGCTACGGTTTCTGTAGCTTCTTGCGCAGGTGTATCTTGCGCTGGAGCCTGATTTTCTTCAGAAACTTCAGCCGCGTCAGCCACGGGCGCTGCAGCTTGGGCTTCGGCCTGCACGGCGGATTCGGCCACGGCTTCGGCCTTGTCGGCTTGCACCGCTGCCTGGGCCAGGGCCTGGCCACGCAGAGCGGCTTCCAGGCCGGACATGGCGGCGCGGATTTTTTGGGCATCGCCAGTGGCGTTGGCGGCATCCAGGGCCTTGGCAGCGTCCAGCACCATGCGGTCGCGGTCGCTCAGGGCCGAGGCGGATTTTTCGCGCTCTTCGGTCTTGCGGTTGAAGGCATCGTCCAGCGGCTTGCGGAACGCGTCCCACAGCTTTTGCTCGAACTTGCGGTCCATCGGCACGGCCTGGGCTTCGGCCTGCCAGCGTTGCTGCAAGGCCTTGACGGCATCGATGCGCAGCATTGGGGCCGCGCCCAGCAGCTTGGCTTCTTCAATCATGGCGTGGCGGCGGTCCACACTGGCTTTTTGCAGGTTTTCCAGCGGCGCGGCGGCCAGGCTGATGGCCTCTTTCCACAGCGGTTGCATTTCGGCAAAGGCTTTTTCGCCCAGGTGGCCAGCATCGCGCCAGCGGTCGCCAAATTGGTGCAGCAGGCGGGAGAAGCCCTTCCAGTCGCCGTCTTTGGCGGTCACATTCTCTGCAGCCCAGGCTTTGACTTCGTCGATCAGGGCGACGCGCTGGGCTTTGTGGGCCACGGCATCGGTCTTGACCTTGTCCAGCCAGGCCTCTACGACCTGGTAGGCCGCGTTGCAGGCTTCGTCGAAGCGCTTCCACAGCGCGTGGTTGGGCACGCCGCCTTGGTCGGTTTGCTTCCACTGCTCGCGCATTTGGCGCAGCGTGTCTTGCATCTTGCGGCCGCCCAGGGCGTGGCCTTCGGGGCGCTTGAGCAGGCCTTCGGCCTTGATCAGCAGTTCTTCGCGCAGTTGGTCGGCGCGCCAGCGCTGCCAGCCTTCCAGTTCACCGGCAGCCGCCAGAGCGGCTTGGGCGGCGTTGCCCAGCTTGTCATCGACCAGGCGGTTGTTTTCTTTGAGCGCGTTGCGCAGGGCGGCGGCAGCACCGGCGCTGGCTTTGCCGTGGCCTTCGGCGACTTCTTGCTCGACCTTGGTCAACGCGTCTTGCACGGCCTGGTTGGCGGCTTCGCGCAAAGCGGGGTCGATAGGGGCCTTGGGAGCGCGGGCAGGTTTGTCGGCCTTGGCAGCCTCCAGCGGGATACCACGGGCGACGCGAATTTCATTGGCCCATCCGTTCACCGGGGGCAGCGGTGCCGCCGCGTCGGCTTCGGCCGCCAAAGTCAGTGCCACGGCACCCTGGAAGGCATCCCACACCACCAGCAACTGGCCGCGCGAGGCATCCAGCATGGTGGGGTATTTGCCGTCTACGCTGGCCCAATTGGCATCGGCGGCCAAGGCGGTGGCCTGGTCTTGCCAGTGTTGGACGTCGTTGCGCAGCACTTCCAGGGCGGTCTGGGCATCGCGCCAGGGCTTGGTGGACAGCACTTCGATGCGCTGGGCCAGCAGCACGGCGGCTTCGCGCTGGACTTGCACGCGGTGTTGCAGGTCTTCAATGCCTTTGACGCGGTCGGCCAGCTGCACACGCAGGCCCGCCAGCGGCTCTTTGCTCAGGGGGGCACCGGCTTTGGCGGCATCGCGCTGCCAGGCCATCGCATCGGCCATGTTCAGGCGTGGCAATTCCAGCAGGGCCGTGGCTTTGCGGGCCCATTCGGCGGCGATCAGCTCCGCGCCCTTGGTGCGCTTGAGTTCGTCGAGCTTTTCGCGCAGGGGCTTGGCCGCGCCCCGGTCGCGCCCGTTCAGTTCCTGGAACACCTCGTGCATTTGCTCGTAGCTGGGGTTGGTGACCAGCCAGTCGCGGATGCGCTGGGCGCGCTCACCGGCAGTGTGGGCCGAGAAAGCGCCGCCGGTCAGGGTGTCGAGCGGATGCGGTTCATTGGATTTGGTGGTGGTCACGGCAGGCTTTTCTAACGGGGTTGCGGGCACGGTTGCGGGGTTGGAGAAACCAAACATGGATGGACTTATTCTGGGAGGTTAGCCAGCGGGCAGATACCGGTGGGTAAGTGCCTGCTCGGGGTAAATAAACAAGGGGCTTCAGCAGCCACAAGCGCCCTGCGGCACACGGGTCCGCATCAGGGCAAGAGGGCTATTTTCGCCGCTTTTCAAGTGGCGTTGTAAATAGCGCAGATTGGCTTCATGGCATGGCCAGTTGCAGGTCGGCTTGGGGCTTCCAATTCGGCTCGGCATCCACGGTTTTGGATGCCCCCAGAAACAGCCGCTCCAGTGGCAGTTTTTGCGCTGCCAGGTAGTCGCGCACGGCCACGCCGCGCTGCACGGCGAGCTGGTGGATGGCATCGTCGTCGGCGGACAGATTGGCCAGCAGCAGTTGCTCCATTTCGGGCACGGGCAGGTCTTTGACCAGACCCAGGGCGTTGCGCGGCTTGGGAAAGTTGGCGCGCTTGTAGAGGGCTTTGAGCAGGGCCGGGTATTCGGCATCGGCTACGGCGGCGGGCTCATCGGGCTCGTCCTCTTCCTTGGCTGCGGCCAAGGGCGTGCCTTGCAGCACGGTGTTGCGGCGCTTTTCGGCTTCGATGCGGCGGCGCAGTTTTTCGCGTTGCAGGGCATCGCGCTCGGCCTCCAGGCTGGCGCTGCCGACCACGGTGAGGCGCAGCGCGGGCCGGTCCAGCAGGGCTTTGGCCACCGTGTCCAGGCCCGCGCGGGCCTCGGGGGTGAGCGCCGCGCTGCCAGGGGCGAAGGGCACGGTGCTCAGCTCGCCGCTGCTGCTGCCCCCCAACGCATTGGCCAGCAGGCTGAACGGGGCGGTGATGGCCTTGGTGATGAGATTGCCCAAAATTTTGAAGATCACCGGGCCAATGCGGAACTGCGGGTCGTTCAGCGAGCCCGAGAGCGGCAGGTCGAGGTTGATCACGCCGTCGCTGTCGGCCAGCAGGGCCACCGCCAGCCGCACCGGCAGGCTGCTGGGTGCGCCCGGCACCGGTTCGCCAAAGGTGAGCTGGTTGAGGACGATTTTGTTGGTGGCGGTGAGCTGGCCGTTGGGCAGCACCACGTAATGCACGTCAATGCTGAGCTTGCCGCGCTCGATGCCGTGGCCCACGTAGAACACGCTGTAGGGCGACAGGCCGGGCAGTTCCAGGTCGGTGACCTTGCTTTTGATGTCTAGCGCCAGTGGCTTGGCCAGCGGGTTGAGCTTGCCCAAAATCTCCAGCACGGCGGAGTCGCCCACGCGGCCCCGCAGCTCCAGGTCGGCCATCTGCACCGCGCCATCCACCTGCGTGGAGGCAAACGCGCCCAGCCGCCCGGTGAGGGCGCTGAGGTTGGCGGTGTAGTTGGGTTTGATAAAGCGGTCGGAGAACAGCACCCGGCCATTCACCAGACTGATGCCGCCGAAGCGAACCACGGCCCCTCCGGTTTCGGGTTCTTTTTTAACATCTTTTGGGGCGCTAGCGCTGGTAGCTATTGCGCTAGCAGCTACTGTTTGTGTAGCAGATTCTGCGGGGCTGGGCTTGACCAAATCTTGCAGGTTCAGGCGGCCGTTTTCGTTCAGCACCAGGCGGGCGTAGAAGTCGCTGAGGGCGGTTTCTTTGACATCCACGGTGGTGGGGCGGGTGGGCGAGAGGGCGACGTCCAACCCGCGCAGGTTGAGCAGCTTCCAGCGCAGCAGGGCTTGCTCCGACGAGGCATCGGCCACGGCCGCAGCGGCGGCGGCGGTGCCCTGCGGTGCGGATGCGGCGGGCGCGCTGGCCTGGATGGCGACCATGCTGGCGCCGTTATTGGCGCGGAAGTCTTCCAGCGTGGCATCGCCCTGCACTTTCAGCACCGGGCCGGCCGGGCTGGCGGTGTAGGCCAGCTGGCCCTTGAAGCTGGTGTCGGCACGGACGATGTCCACGTTGAGCGACGCACCAAAGTACGGCTCCAGGGCGTGCAGCGGCAGGTGCAGCACATCAAGCTGGCCCACAGCGGCCAGCGGTTGCAGGGCCAGCGTGCCCTTGTAAGACAGCCGCCCCGGCTCGGTATTGCCTGCGCCGATGCGGGCGCTAATCGCCAGGGGCGAAGCTTTGGCGCTGCCCGGCACCAGGTCTTTGGCCTGCACGCTGAGGGCGCTGATATCCAGCGCCACCGGCAGGTAGGGAAGCTGGTCACGGTAGGACAGGGCCCCGCCGCTCAGCGCCAGGTCGGCGATGCTGACGGCCCAGGGCTTACCCGGTTTTGCGTCCGCCGGGGTGGCCGGGGCTTTTATCCAGCGCTCAAACATCCACTGGCCATCGCGGCTGCGCTCCACCTGGGTGCGCGGCTCGGTGAGCACCAGTTTGCCAATTTGCACCCGCTGCGCAGGCACATCGAGCACCGCCTGGCTGAGCTGCAACTGGCGCAGGCTGAGCAGGCTGGAGGCGGCGGTTTTGCCCTTGGCTGGGGTTTCGCCCAGCACCAGCCGGTCCAGCGTGAGCTGCTGGGCCGTGACTTGCAATGCGCCGGAGGCCTGCCAGTGGACTTGCAGATCAGCCCCCAACTGGCCACTGAGCCGGGGCTCCAGGGTGGTGGCCAGGTACGGCGCGGCGATGGCCAGCGGCAGGCCGCCCAGGGTGGCGTTAACCTGGGCCTCCATGTCGGTGGCCGTGCCGCTGAGCTTCAATTCGGCGGGCGATTCGGCAGGCGTTTTGGGGGCCGTGCCGCCATCGACCTGGGCCGAGGCGGTGAATTCCAGCGGCTGGGTGAAGGGCCAGGTGATGGCCGATGCGTCCACCGCCATGCCGCGCAACGCCACCTCGGCGGCGGGCCGGGTGCTGGCATCCCGCCAGCGCAGCGAGCCGTCTTGCAGAGCAAGCTTGGCGACGCTGACCTTCCAGCCCGCATCATTTTTTACGTCTTTTATGCCGCTAGCGCTTGATTTATCTGCGCCAGTAGCTATATTTTTTGTAGCATTTGCAGGGGCAGTGAATTGCAGCTGGCCCGCAGCGTTGCGGCGCAGTTCGGCCACCGGGGCGCTGAGGGCGATCTCGCGGATCTGCACGCTGCGTTCCAGCGGGCGCAGTTCGTCCAGCGTGACTTTGAGGCGGTCCAGCGCCAGCCATTTTTCGCCCTGGGGGTTGGCGATTTTCAGCTGCTCGGCCTGCACTGTGCCGCTCAGCGTTACGGACATTTTGGGGCTTTGTTCAAAGGCAAATTGCAGGTCCGCACTCAGCACCGCGCCTTGCAGTTGCACCGGCAGATCGGCAGGCAGATAGGCCAGGTACGGGGCCAGGTCCACCGGGTCGAGCCGGATGCGCGCGTGGGTTTTGCGGCTGGGGTCAAACGGGATGGACTGGGCGGCCGTGTCGAAGCGGCTGCCGTTGAGCAGGAAGGACAGGTGCGGCTCAGTCTGGATGGTCCGCTGGGAGTCCAGGTTGCTCAAAAACGGCAGGCTTAAGCGCAGGTCGCGCAGGGTGTGGGTGGTCTTAAAGGTTTGGTCGGTCAGGTCTACCGCGCCGCCGGTGAGGGCAATGTTGTAGATGGCGAAGCTGGGTGGGGCGCTGGGCGGTGTATCGGACGGGGCATTCAGCTTGGCCAGCACGTCGTCAAAGTCGTAGTGGCCATCGCCCAGGTAGGTGGCTTGGATGGTCGGCTGATCTACGGCAATTGCATCTACCACCGGCGCCAGCCGTCGCAGCGACTGCCACAGCGCGGCATCCAGCAGGATGCGCTGGATGTGGACTTGGGGGCGGGCATTCTGGGCGCTGGCGATGGACAGGTCATGCAACGTGAGCTGTAGCGTCCAGGGGTGAAAGTCGGCACGGCCCAAGGTGACTTTGCGGCCCAGCGTGTCGCTGCCGGCTTTTTCAACCGCGTATTGCACGATGTGCGGCACGGCCAGCCAGGTAACGGCCCACAAGCCAAGCACGCCCGCCACGGTCCATGCGGCACGGCGCAACCACTTGTTTGTAGAAAATGTCATAGCGCGCATTTTGCCGCCAGACCGGGGGGGGCCTGCAAGCGAATGTACCCCCGGGTACTGCCGGAAAGCCTTGACGCTCAAACCACCAACTGACACCACGGAAAGCGAAGACACCCTTTCCAAAGATCCCGCAGAACTGGCTCCGCTAGGCTGCTGGAATCGCCCCCAGCGTGTCGCATAGGTTTTTCAAACCCATGCGAGGGGGGTTGGCGAAAGACGCGCAGCGCTGAAGCCTGGGGGTGGGTCGTTCTTGGTCCGAAAACGAAAAACCCGGCGCTAGATTCACATCTAGCGCCGGGTTTGGCGGCGGACTTCGCAGACCATGCCGTCAGACTTGCAAGGGAGAGATTGATGTCCCCCATTGCGTAGGAGGCAAGAGATTGCCTCCATTAAGGACCGGGGCTGCTGCGCACCACCATCGCAAAATGTCAGGTGGCACTGGCTCCTACCGGTTAGTGCCTGTGTGTGCAGGCAGTGCTAATTTACTCCACGCTGGGCGGTAGGGCAAATGTGTCTTTCAATGCATTTTCAGCCCATGATTGAGCCAATGTGATTGACAACGAATCGTACTGAGAACAGCACATTACGCCTCTGACCGTAAAAAAGGCCGCTTGCGCGGCCCTCTTACCTACCACTCACCGCTAAATCAATAGCTACCCAGGGCCGATGGCAAACCGGCTTTGAAGGTATAGATGGTGATGGGGGCGGATTTCAAGTTGCCCTTGTCGTCGAACGCAAAAGTGCCCGACATACCCTTGTACGAGGTCTTGTAGATCTCGGCGCCGACTTTTTCGGCATCCACTGCGCCGACTTTCTGGATCGACTGGCCGATGAACATGGTTTGGTCGTAGAACGAAGGTGCGTAGGCATCGGGATCGACGTTGAAACGCTTCTTGTACTTGGCCTTGAAGGCCGGGCCTTCGGTGGTTTTTTCCAGCACCGCGCCGCCCTGGGCGCAATAAGCGGTGTCGGTGGCGGCTTCACCGGCCAGCTTGCCGAGTTCGGCGGTGCAGATGGCATCGCCACCCAGCAGCTTGGCGTTGAGGCCCAGCGACTTCATTTGGCGCAGCATGGGGCCGGCCTGGGGTGCGTAGCCACCGATCAGGATGACCTCGGGGTTTTTGGCTTTCAGGCTGGTCAGGATAGCGGAGAAGTCGGTGGCTTTGTCAGTGGTGAACTCATGGCCCACGATGTTCAGGCCCAGCTTCTTGGCTTCTTTGCTGAACTCGTCGGCCAGGCCCTGGCCGTAGGCGGTGCGGTCGTCGATGACGGCCACGTTCTTGGCCTTCATGATGTTGGCCGCGTAGAAGGCCAAACGGGCACCGATTTCGTTGTCGCCGGCCATGATGCGGAACAGGTTTTTGTAGCCGCCCATCGTGACCTTGGGGTTGCTGCCCACGGTGGACAGCACCACGCCGCCCTGGCTGTACACCCGCGATGCAGGGATGGCCACGCCGGAGCAGTACGGGCCCATCACGAACTTCACATTGCCGTCCACCAGCTTCTGCGCCACGCTGACACCGGCCTTGGGGTCGCACTGGTCGTCTTCGGATTCCAGTTCAAATTTCAGGGTCTTGCCGCCCACCACCATTTTCTTGGCGTTCAGGTCTTCCACGGCCAGGCGCACGCCGTTTTCGTTGTCTTTGCCGATGAAGGCATTGGGGCCAGACAAGGGGCCGGTGACACCGATTTTGACGACCTGCTCTTGGGCATAAGCGGTACCCGCCAAGGCCATAGCTGCGGCGCATGCGAGGGTGATTTTGGTGAAGGTGGCTTGCATTAACAATGTCCTAAAAAGGTTGTAAAACGTGAAATCGGTCACGGACGCACTGTATGCATGAACCACGCCTACAGGGAGGGGGTAATTCCTTCGTGAAGCGAGTATGGACAGGCAGAAGCAACGCTAATAGTGCAAATGCGTCAAAAACTCCTCCCAATCCGAAGCAGCAAGCGTGCCAATGTTCGCTCCTATTTTTTACTTCAAAAATAGGAGCTGCTTGCGCACATGCAATCTGCGCCACATGCCGATTTTGGGCCTAAAAATAGGTCTTTATTTTCAAAATCCCCCTGCCAGCGCCAGCCGCAGGTAGTGCACAAATGCGGTCACCGCACGCGGCACGTGGGCGGTGTAGGGGCGGATGGCGTAGAGCTGGTCGGCATAGCCGCCCACCAGTTGCCAGTCGGCCAGCACCGGCACCAGCTTGCTGGCGCGCAGGTTTGATGATCCAAAGTTTGGCAAGCTGAAATCGGGCAACAGCGCAATCCCCAGCCCGGCCACGGCGGCATCGCGCAGGGCCTCGCTGTTGTTGGCCGATAGCACGCCGGATACCGGCACGGTCACCCGCTCTTCCCCCTGCGCAAAGGTCCAGGCGGGCGTGTCTTGGGCACGCGGGTAGTGCAGGCAGCTGTGGCTGCGCAAATCCTCGGGCCGCAGCGGCGTGCCGCGTTTGCGCAGATAGGCCGGGCTGGCCACCAGCAGCGAGCGGGTGGCGCACAGGGTCCAGGCCACATGGGTATCCGGCGGCGCGGCGGTGTGGCGGATGGCCAGATCGAAGCCCTCGGTGGCCAGGCTGGACAGGCGGTCGGACAGCTCCAGTTCGAGGCGCACATCCGGGTATTCGCGCAAGAAATCGGCCAGGCGAGGCACCAACTGTTGGCGGGCGAAGGCCACCGGGGCGGTCACCCGCAAGAGCCCATGCGGCGCATCGGCCAGATCCCGCACCTGGGCGAAGCTTTGAGCGATCTGCTCGAACGGGGCCCGGGTGTCGTCCACCAGGCGCTGGCCCGCCTCAGTGAGGCGCACGCTGCGGGTAGTGCGGCGCACCAGCGGCACACCGGCCATGCGCTCGAGGTCGGCCATGCGCTGGCTCATCGCGGCCTTGCTCACGCCGAGGCGGGCGGCGGCGGCCGTGTAACTGCCCTGCTGGGCCAATACCGTTAGCCAATGCAGATGGCTCCAAAGCTCATTTATTTTTTGCTCGTTCATGCCGCCATTGTTCAGCATTTTGAACAATCAATTCAAAGTTTCGGCCTTGTTGCGCTGGCGGTGCGTGCCTACACTGCGGGCTCATTCCACACTTTGAGACACGTCCATGACCTCCCTCAGCCCAGGCAGCTCCACCGAAATCGCCCAGTACCTGCACGGCGTGCGCACCACCGGCCACGGCACCCGCACCCAGCCGGTCTACGACCCGGCCACCGGCAAGGTCAGCCGCAACGTGCGCCTGGGCAACCAGCAGGACGTGGATGCCGCCGTGGCATCGGCCCTGGCCGCCTTCCCCAAGTGGGCCGACACCCCGCCCATCCGCCGTGCCCGCGTGCTGTTCAAGTTTCTGGAGCTGCTGAACCTGCACAAGGACGAACTCGCCCACCTCATCACCGCCGAGCACGGCAAGGTGTTTACCGATGCCCAGGGCGAAGTAGCGCGCGGTATCGACATCGTGGAATTCTCCTGCGGCATTCCGCAATTGCTCAAGGGCGACTTCACCGACCAGGTGAGCACCGGCATCGACAACTGGACGCTGCGCCAGCCGCTGGGCGTGGTGGCAGGCATCACGCCGTTCAACTTCCCCGTGATGGTGCCGATGTGGATGTTCCCGGTGGCGATTGCGGCGGGCAACACCTTTGTGCTCAAGCCCAGCCCGATCGACCCCAGCGCCAGCCTGTTCATGGCCGACTTGCTTAAACAAGCTGGCCTGCCAGACGGCGTGTTCAACGTAGTGCAAGGCGACAAGGAAGCCGTGGACGCGCTGCTGGTACACCCCGATGTGAAGGCCGTGAGCTTCGTCGGCTCCACACCCATCGCCAACTACATCTATGAAACCGGCGCCCACCACGGCAAGCGCGTGCAAGCCCTAGGCGGCGCGAAGAACCACATGGTGGTGATGCCCGATGCCGACATCGACCAGGTGGTGGATGCGCTGATTGGCGCAGGCTACGGCTCCGCTGGCGAGCGCTGCATGGCGATCTCGGTGGCCGTGCTGGTGGGCGACGTGGCCGACAAGGTGATCCCCAAGCTGCTGGCCCGCACCAAAACGCTGAAGGTATTGAACGGCAGCAATCTGGCGGCTGAGATGGGCCCCATCGTGACCCCCGCTGCCCACGCCCGCATCACCGGCTACATCGCGCAAGGCATCCAAGAAGGCGCACAGCTACTGGCCGATGGCCGGGTCTTCAACGGCGCGGATGCGGGCGAGGGTTGCGAGGCAGGTTTCTGGATGGGCGGCACGCTGTTCGACCACGTGACCCCCGACATGCGCATCTACAAGGAAGAAATTTTTGGCCCGGTACTGGCCTGCGTGCGCGTGCCCGATCTGGCCACCTCGATCCAGCTGATCAACGACCACGAGTTTGGCAACGGCGTGGCCTGCTTCACCCGCGACGGCAACGTGGCCCGCGAATTCAGCCGCCGCATCCAGGTCGGCATGGTCGGCATCAACGTGCCGATTCCGGTGCCGATGGCCTGGCACGGTTTTGGCGGCTGGAAGAAGAGCCTATTTGGCGACATGCACGCCTATGGCGAGGAAGGCGTGCGCTTCTACACCAAGCAAAAGTCCATCATGCAGCGCTGGCCCGAGAGCATTGCCAAGGGCGCAGAGTTTGTGATGCCCACGGCTAAGTAGGCACACCCCCGGGCTACAGCGCAAGCGCTTTTTGCCAACCCCCTTGCAGGGGGCAACACCAGCAGCCTGGCGGAGCCAGTTCTGCGGTGTTTCTGGATGGCACACGTTCTACCTGCACGAGGGAGCAGAGTAATTGTCCACGCTACAAAGCTGTGCGCAGGGTCCAGATTTCGGGAAACAACACCACGTCCAGCATCTTGCGCAGGTAGCTCACGCCCCCCGTGCCGCCGGTGCCGCGCTTGAAGCCGATAACGCGCTCCACGGTGGTGACGTGGCGGAAGCGCCAGAGGCGAAAGCTGTCTTCGATGTCGGTGAGCTTTTCGCCGAGTTGGTACAGATCCCAGTGCTGGCGCGGGTCGCGGTAGGCGACCAGCCAGGCGGCTTCGACCTCGGGGCTGGCCACGTAGGGCTGGGTCCAGTCGCGCTGTAGATGGCTGGCGGGCACGGCCAGGCCGCGCCGGGCCATCAAGCGCAGGGCTTCGTCGTACAGCGACGGGGCTTCAAAAGCGGCCTGCACCAGCGCCAGCAGGTCGGGCCGGTGCGCGTGCGGTTGGAGCATGGCGGGGTTCTTGTTGCCCAGCGCAAACTCGATGCAGCGGTACTGCGCGCTCTGGAAGCCGCTAGAGCTGGCCAGATACGGGCGCATGGCGCTGTATTCGGGCGGGGTCATGGTCGCCAGCACGTCCCAGGCGTGGACCAGTTGGGCCATGATTTTGCTTACCCGGGCCAGCATCTTGAAGGCGCTGTGCAGGTCGTCGGTGGCCACGCAGCGGATGGCGGCATGCAGCTCGTGCAGCATCAGCTTCATCCACAGTTCGCTGGTCTGGTGCTGCACGATGAACAGCAGCTCGTCGTGTGCGGGCGACAGCGGTTTTTGCGCCGACAGGATGCTGTCGAGCTGCAAATAGTCGCCGTAGCCCATAGACTGGCTGAAGTCGAGCTGGGCTTTTTCTTCCTGGACGATTTTCTCGGTGGAGTGCATAGGGCAGCTCATGTCACCGCCTGTTTTTGGCCGTACTCGGGGCGCTGCCACTCTGCCGTTTCCAGCACCTCGCGCAGTTGCTCCACCGCGTGCCACACGTCTTCATAGCCCACATACAGCGGGGTGAAGCCGAAGCGCAGGATGTCCGGGTGGGCCGCGCCATCGCCCGCGCGGAAGTCGCCGATCACACCGCGTGCAATCAACGCCTGGACGATGGCGTACGCGCCTTCGGACTTGCTCAGCGACACCTGCGAGCCGCGCCGGGCGTGGTCGCGCGGGGTGGCCAATTCCAGGCCGAAACCGGCGCAGCGCTGCTCCACCAGTTCAATGAATAGATCGGTCAGGGCCAGCGACTTTTGCCGCAGGGTGTCCATCGCCGTCTGGTTGGGAATCAGCGTGCCCGCCGCCTTAAACACATCCAACCCGCACTCCAACGCCGACAGACTGATGATGGGCTGGGTGCCGCACAGGTAGCGCTGCACGCCGGGCGCGGGGCGGTAGTCGGGGTGGAAGGTGAACGGCGTGGCGTGGCCCCACCAACCGGCCAGCGGCTGCCAGAAGCGGTCGGCATGCACGGGATTCACCCACACAAAGGCCGGGGCCCCGGGGCCGCCGTTGAGGTATTTGTAGCCGCAGCCCACGGCAAAGTCGGCATCCGCGCCAGTTAAATCTACCGGCACCGCGCCCGCACTGTGCGCCAAGTCCCACAGCATCAACGCGCCTGCGGCATGGGCGGCGGCGGTGACTGCGGGCATGTCGTGCATCGCGCCGGTGCGGTAGTTCACGTGGGTCAGCATCAGCACCGCCACCTCAGCGGTGAGGGCAGCGGCGATCTCTTCGGGCTCCACCAGTTGCAGGGTAAAGCCGTGCTGGCGGCACAGCGATTCGGCGATGTACAGATCGGTGGGGAAGTTGCTGCGCTCGCTCACTATCAGCTTGCGCTGCGGTGCGTCGGCGCTGGCCATATGGATGGCTGCGGTGAGCACCTTGAAGAGGTTGACCGAGGTGCTGTCGGTGGCCACCACCTCTTCCGGTTGGGCGCCGATGAGGCGGGCGATCTGGTTGCCCAGGCGCTGCGGCAGGTCGAACCAACCGGCGGTGTTCCAAGCCTTGATGAGGTCGGTGCCCCATTCTTGCGTGACCACCTCGGCCACGCGGGCGGCAGTGGCGCGGGGCAGCGCACCCAGGGAGTTGCCATCGAGATAGATCACGCCCGGCGGCAGGCTGAAGTAGTCGCGCAGCGGGGCCAGGGGGTCGATCGCATCCAGGCGCAGGCAGTCGTGAAAGGTGGTCATGGTTTGGGTCACAGTTTTCGGAGTACAGCGCAGTCAAGGCAGTGCGCGCAGGATTGCGCGCACAGGCGAGGCATCGGCGGTCATCAGTTTGAGTGGCAGGGCAATCAGCTCGTAGTCGCCCTCGGGCACGTCGTCCAGCACCAGGTTTTCCAGCACGCGCAGGTTCAGGCGGCGGATGGCCTGGTGGCTTTCCAGCGTCTTGCTGCTGGCCGGGTCGATGCTGGCGGTATCGATGCCGATGAGGGTTACGCCCAGGGCGGCGAGGCGCTCTACAGTGTCGGGGGCGAAGGCGGCCAGATCGGCATCCCATTGGTCTACGGGCATGCGGACGTAAGTGCGCACCAACACCCGGGACGGCAGATCGGCCAGCGCGTGGGCCAGATGGCTCCAAAGCACCAACGGCCCGCAGCCTATGCAGTGGATGACGCGGCAGGGGCCGAGGTAGGGCGCCAGATCCACCGCGCCGATGGCCGCGCCTTGCGGGTCGTAGTGCAGCGGTGCATCGGCGTGCGCACCCACGTGGGGCGACAAGGTGATGGCGCTGACGTTGACCGGGCAATCGGCCGTGATGGTGGCCGACCAGTGCTGCTGGTAGGGCGTGTCGCCGGGGAACACCGGGCAGCCAGGGGAGATGGGGGGGGAGATGTCCCAAAGGTTTTGCATAGTGCCGGAAGGTAGCACCGCAAAAAAGAGCGTGGTGTCGGTTATTTCCAACGCTTTAGAAATTTACGCCATTTTTATAGCGTTAAATAAGGCTCCAGCGCATATAAAACCTGCGCTAGCAGCTATCAATTTCTTAGTCAAAAACAAGAGCATTAGACACCCCACGGCGCGTGCGGGCTTGCAGGCAGGCCGCGCTGCCCGCCTCGAATTCGCGGCACGGCGAGGGACGCCATTCGTAGATGCCGCAGGCCACGCGTTCGCCCAGCGTGCCCACCAGCGCGGCGCAGCGGGGTGGGCTGTGGTCGGTGCCACGCATGCGGCGCAGGCGGGCGTTGACCTCGACCACCAGGCCCTCGGGGACGCTGCCGCCCTCTTCTTGCGACTCTTCCACCGCAAAGTCCACCCGGAAGCTGGCGCAGCAGATGCCGCAGCTTTGGCAGACAGCAGACATTTAGTCCAGACGGCCCAGCATCAAATATTCCATCAATGCTTTTTGCACGTGCATGCGGTTCTCGGCCTCGTCCCAGACCACCGACTGCGGGCCGTCGATGACATCGGCGTCCACCTCTTCGCCCCGGTGGGCGGGCAGGCAGTGCATGAAGAGCGCGTCGGGCTTGGCGGCGGCCATCATGTCGGCATCGACGCGCCAGTCGGCAAAGGCGGTTTTGCGGACTTCGTTCTCGGCCTCATAGCCCATGCTGGTCCACACGTCGGTGGTGACAAGATCGGCCCCAACGCAGGCTTGCATCGGGTCTTTGAAAACTTTGTAGCTGTCGCCCGAACGGATGCCCGCCACCGACTGGTCCACCTCGTAGCCGCTGGGCGTGCTGACGTGCACGCTAAAGCCCAGCACTTCGCTGGCCTGCAGCCAGGTATTAGCCATGTTGTTGCCATCGCCCACCCAGGCCACGGTTTTGCCGGCCAGGAATGACGGGTCCGGCATTCCTTCCGAGTTCGTACCACGGTGCTCTAGGTAGGTGAAGATGTCGGCCAAAATTTGGCAGGGGTGGAATTCGTTGGTCAGGCCGTTGATGACCGGCACGCGCGAGTGGGCGGCAAAGCGCTCAATCTTGGTCTGCTCGAAGGTGCGGATCATCACCAGATCGACCATGCGGCTGATGACCTTGGCGCTGTCCTCAATCGGCTCGGCGCGGCCCAGCTGGCTGTCGCCCGTGGTCAGGTGCACCACGCTGCCGCCCAGCTGGTACATGCCCGCCTCAAAGCTGACGCGGGTGCGGGTGGAGGCCTTCTCGAAGATCATGGCCAGGGTGCGGTCCACAAGCGGGTGGTGCTTCTCGTAGGCTTTGAACTTCTTCTTGATCAGCGCGGCGCGCTGAAAGATATAGGCGTATTCATCGGCGCTGAGGTCGCTGAATTGCAGGTAGTGTTTCAGGGCGGGTTTCAGGGCTTGATTCATACCGGTTCTGCCAAAAATTGCTGAATGAGAGGGCAGAGTATGCCTACCAGTTCGTCGGCCTCGGCGGTGCTCAGAATCAGCGGCGGCACCAAACGGATGACGCTGTCGGCGGTCACGCTGATCAGCAGCCCGGCCTCCAGCGCACGCTGGGCCAGCACGCCACAGGGGCGGGTCAGCTCCACGCCAATCATCAGGCCCTGGCCGCGCACTTCCTTGAAGCCCGCCACGCCTTCGAGCGCATTGCGTAGACTCATCTGCAAGTGCGCACCGACCTTGGCAGCGTTTTCCAACAGGCCGTCTTCTTCCATGATGCGGATGGTTTCCACCCCGGCGCGCATGGCCAGCGGGTTGCCGCCAAAGGTGGTGCCGTGGTTGCCGGGCTGGAAGATGTGCGCGGCCTTGGGGCCCGCCACCACCGCGCCTACCGGCACGCCCGCGCCCAGGCCCTTGGCCAGCGGCATCACGTCGGGCTTAATGCCCGCCCATTGGTGGGCAAACCATTTACCGGTGCGGCCCATGCCGCACTGCACTTCGTCGATCATCAACAGCCAGTCGCGCTCGTCGCACAGTTGGCGCACCTGCTGCAAATACTCGATACGCATCGGGTTCACGCCGCCCTCGCCCTGGATGGTCTCGAAGAACACGGCAGTGACGTTGGGGTTGTGGGCGGTGGCCGCCTTGAGCGCTTCGATATCGTTCAGGGGCACGCGGATGAAGCCCTCGACCAGGGGGCCAAAGCCTTTTTGGATTTTCTCGTTGCCGGTGGCGCTCAGCGTGGCAATGCTGCGGCCGTGGAAGGCTTTTTCATAGACCACGATTTCGGGGCGCTCAATGCCCTTGTCGTGGCCAAACTTACGCGCCAGCTTCAGCGCGGCCTCGTTGGCCTCTAGCCCGGTGGAGCAGAAGAACACATTGGTCAGACCCGACAGCTCGACCAGCTTGGCGGCCAGCGCCTCCTGGAGGGGGATGTGGTAGTAGTTGCAGCTGTGGATGATCTTGCCGATCTGGTCTTGCAGGGCGGGCACCAGTTGGGGATGGTTGTGGCCCAGGGTGTTGACCGCGATGCCGCCCAGACCGTCCAGATACGACTTGCCATTCACGTCCCACACGCGGCAGCCTTGGCCATGCGACAGCGCAATCGGCAGGCGGCCATAGGTGTTCATGGTGTGGGGCGAGGAAGCCTCGATGTAAGCGGTCATGCAGTTCTCCAAAATGTGTAGAACTTACGCAGCGCTCTCTGTGTCGCCCGCCGGGCGCACAGAGGGGCTTGCATAAGTCCTGGTGTGCAAAAAATTCAGGGGCAACAGAACCGCTGAACAACAATTTTAGGCGCAGAGATTGCGTGGTTTTTTGACAATTGCGCATCACAGCAATGCATTTCCGCCCTCTCCAAGAGGCCAAGTTCGGACGCAGTCTTATATAAGATACAATTATTGTGCACTGCACCAAACCCACAAACCAGTGCCATTGGCGCTATCATTCCAGCACAAAGTGCGCTGCATACAGCCTCAACAAGGCGGTTTTTACGTCGCACCCAACCACCTTTGAAAAGCCCACCCGATGGTTTCCACCTCCGCCAAAGAAGTCTTTATCCAGGGTGTCACCAGCGACGGCAGAACCTTCCGCCCCAGCGACTGGGCCGAACGGCTAGCCGGAGTTCTCAGCCAATTTCGCCCGGGTGGCGCGCAACCCGGTAGCCACCTGAGCTACTCGCCGTGGTGCGTCCCCACCACCATCAACAACATCAAATGCGTGGTCCTGCACAGCGACCTGCGTGAGTACGATGTCATGGCCTGGGACTTCGCCATCAACTTCGCGCGCGACAACGGGCTGCAAGTGGTCGAGGCCTGCTTGCTGCCTGACTGATCGCCCTCTCCCCAGCAAGACCGCTTGGGGCGCAACGCAGCCCAGAAACGAAAAAACCACCAGAACCTAGGTTCTGGTGGTTTTTTGCTTTTTGCTGTGCTAGCAGCGCACCCTACAAAACGGCGGACTTGCTAACTTGCGTTAACCCGTCCGGGCGGTTTGCTTAAAAGATTTAAGCGGCGACAGGTGCGGCCACGAGTGCCTTCACCTTGGTGCTCAGACGGCTCTTATCGCGAGCAGCCTTGTTCTTGTGGAAGATGCCCTTGTCGGCAACCGTATCCACAACCGCTTGCATTTTGGCAAACAGTTCGGTGGCTTTGGCCTTGTCGCCAGTCAGAACGGCTTTTTCGACGTTCTTGACAGCGGTACGGTATTTGGAACGCAGCGAGGTGTTCGCAGCGTTGATCTTTACGTCTTGACGGACGCGCTTACGGCCCGACGCAAGGCGTGGGTTCTTTTTCTTTGGTTTGGTTGCCATAATAGTTTTCCTTGAAATTGTTAGAGGATGATGCCAGCAAAGCCCGCGAGTATAGCATTCGGGCGGCCAGCCATCCCATAGGGCTACACTGGATGGGTGAGCCTCTTCAAATCTGCATCCACCATCTCCCTGCTGACCCTGGCCTCCCGCGTGGCGGGTCTGGTCCGTGACCAGTTGTTTGCCGCCACCTTTGGCGCCAATGCCATGACCGACGCGTTCTACGTGGCGTTTCGCATCCCCAACCTGTTCCGCCGCCTGTTTGGCGAGGGCGCGTTCAGCCAGGCCTTTGTGCCTGTGCTGGCCGCCAGCAAGGCCCAACACGGGCCAGAAGCCACCAAGCTGCTGATCGACAGCGTAGCCACGGTGCTCACCTGGGTGCTGGTGCTGACCTGCGTGCTGGGCGTGCTGGGCGCGCCGCTGCTGGTCTGGGCGATGGCCGGGGGGTTGCAGCAAGAGCCGCAGGCCTACGGTGCGGCCATCACCATGACGCGCTGGATGTTCCCCTACATCTTGTTCATCTCGCTGGTGTCTATGGCCTCGGGCATTTTGAACACCTGGCGGGTATTTGCCGTGCCCGCCGCCACGCCGGTGCTGCTGAATGTGGCCATGATCTCGGCCACGGTGTTGTGCACGCCGTGGTTCCGCCAGCTGGGCATAGAGCCGATGTACGCCCAGGTGGTCGGCGTGATGCTGGGCGGCGTGCTGCAACTAGGCGTGCAGATTCCGGCGCTGAAGCGCTTGGGCCTGCTGCCAAAAATTGGTGCCAGTTGGACGGTAGTGCGCGCCGCATGGGCGGATGGAGCTACCAGAAACGTAGCAAAACTGATGGTGCCCGCGCTGCTGGGCGTGGGCGTGGCACAAATATCGCTGTTTATCAACACCCAGATCGCCTCGCGCCTGACCCCCGGCAGCGTGAGCTGGCTCAGCGGGGCCGACCGGCTGATGGAATTCCCCACCGCCATGCTGGGCGTGGCCCTGGGCGTGGTGCTGATGCCGCAACTGGCAGGGGCCAAGGCCGCCAACGACCCGGTCCGCTACTCTGCCATGCTCGACTGGGGTCTGCGCCTCGTCGTGCTCCTGGCCGTGCCGTGCTCGGTGGCGCTGCTGACCTTTGCCACCCCGCTGGTGGCGGTGATCTTCCACTACGGCGCATTCACCGCCCGCGACGTGGCCCAGACCGCGCTGGCCCTGATGGGCTGGGGCGTGGGCCTGTTGGGCGTAGTGGCCATCAAGGTGCTGGCCCCGGGCTTTTTCGCCAGCCAGAACATGAAAACCCCGGCCCGCATCGCCATCGCCGTGCTGGTGATCACCCAGTTGCTAAATCTGGCGCTGGTGCCGCTGTTCCAGCACGCGGCGCTGACGCTGTCGGTGGGCCTGGGCGCACTCATCAACGCGGCCTGGCTGCTGGTCGGCCTGCGCCAGCGCGGCAGCTACCTGCCGGTGCCCGGCTGGTGGAAGTTCAGCCTGCAAGTGGTGGCGGCCAGCGCTTTGCTGGCGGTGTTTTTGATCTGGGCCGCCAGTGCCCTGCCGTGGACCCGCTTTGAAGGCGCAAAATTAGAGCGTATTGGCTACCTAGCGCTTGTACTACTTGCGTCGGCAGCTATTTATTTTGTAGCATTATGGGCGACTGGCATGCAGTTGCGTAAATTGCTCCACCCCAGCGTCAAATCTGCTTGACGGTGCGCGGACAGTCCACTAGAAACAGGCCATGCACATTCCCTACCAAGCCCCCACCCCGCTGGAATATTTTGCGGCACTGGTGCAAAGCGACGAACACTTTCCGCTGCTAGAAGCGGTGGCCAGTCTGGCGCAAGACGAATACCCCGAGCTGGACATCGAACAGGTGTTGGGCGATATGGACCAGCTGCTGGCCCGCCTCAAACGCCGCCTGCCGCGCGACGCGGTGCCGCTGCAACGCCTGCGCTCCCTGAACCAGTTTTTCTACCGCGACCTGAACTTTGGCGGCAACGTCAACGACTACTACGACCCCGACAACAGCTACCTCAACGCCGTGCTGCGTACCCGCCGGGGCATCCCGATATCGCTGGCCGTGGTGTGGATGGAGCTGGCCCAGGGCATCGGCCTGGTGGTGCGCGGTGTGGCGTTTCCGGGGCATTTCATGGTCAAGATCAACCTGCCCAAGGGCCAGGTGGTGATGGACCCGCTGAACGGCCAGTCGCTCAGCCGCGAAGAGCTGTCCGAACGGCTGGAGCCCTACACCCGGCGCAACGTACTGGCCGACGACTTTGAAGTCCCGCTGGGCCTGTACCTGCAAGCCAGCCCACCGCGCGACGTCCTGGCCCGCATGCTGCGCAACCTCAAAGACATCTACACCGGTCACAGCGACTGGCCCCGCCTGATCAACGTACTGAGTCGCCTGCTGGTGCTGGTGCCCGATGCGTGGAGCGAGTACCGCGACCGGGGCCTGGCCCACGCCGCCCTGGGCCACACCCGGCCCGCCGTGATCGACCTGGAGAAGTACCTGCTGTGCTCGCAGGATGCGCTCGACCTAGATTCGATTTCCGAACGCCTCAGCAGCCTGCGCCGGGCAAAAAACTAAGCTTTTGGCTCGGCCAGAAACAGCGCCTGCAGATCACTCAAGAAATCAAAACCCCGCACGGTCGGTCGCACCCTGACCCCGTCGCGCTCTAGCAAACCCTTGCGCTCGCCCTCGGCCAGGCCTTTCTGGATGCTGGTCAGCGGCAGGCCGGTGCGTTCGGTGAACTTGGGTAGCTCAAAACCGTCGCGCAGACGCAGGGCGTTGAGCATGTACTCAAACGGCAGCTCGGCACGCGGCACATCGTCGTCTTGCGCCACGGCCTTGCCTGCCAGCGCGTTGGCCATGTACAGATTCGGCTCCCGATACCGCACCTGGCGGACGATGCGGTGGGCAAAGCTGAGCTTGCTGTGGGCCCCCGCGCCAATCCCCAGGTAGTCGCCAAACTGCCAGTAATTCTGGTTGTGCACGCAGGCGTGGCCGGGCAGTGCGTAGGCCGAGACTTCGTAGCGGTCCATACCTGCAGCCAAGGTCATCTCGGTAATTTTGTCCAGCATGTCGTAGCCCAGGTCTTCCTCGGGCACGGCGGGCGGGAACTTGGCGAAGTAGGTATTGGGCTCGATGGTCAGCTGGTAAATACTGATGTGTTTTGGCCATAGCGCAAGCGCTGTCTGCATATCTTGCTCTAAATTTTGTAGCGTCTGGCCGGGCAGCGCGTACATGATGTCGAGGTTGAAGGTGTCAAACGACTGGGCCGCCTCTTCCACTGCTGCGATGGCCTGGGCGCTGTCGTGCGCCCGGCCCAGGGCTTTCAGGTGTGCGTCGTTGAAGCTTTGCACGCCCACCGACAGGCGCGTTACCCCGGCGCTGCGGTAGGCGCGGAAGCGGTTCTTCTCGAAAGTGCCAGGGTTGGCTTCCAGCGTGATTTCGCAGTCGGGCTCCAGCTTGAGGCGGGCGCGGATGTCGCCGATCAGGCGGTCGATGGCCTGCGGCGAAAACAGGCTGGGCGTGCCGCCGCCGATGAAAATGCTGTGCACCGTGCGGCCCCAGACCAGTGGCAGCGCGGCCTCCAGGTCGGCCATCAGCGCGTCGATGTAACGCTGCTCGGGGACTTCGCTGGTGGGCGTGGGAGCGGCCAAGTTGGCGGCCGGATGCAGGGTCTGCGCGCCATCCGCCCGCAATTCGTGCGAATTGAAGTCGCAGTACGGGCATTTCTTCAGGCACCAGGGCAGGTGCACGTAGAGCGAGAGCGGCGGCAGCGCAGCCAGTTGCAGCAGGCCGGGGCGCATGTGGTGTTGCAAATCCTTCATGGCAGCCACCGCTCGCGCATTAGGGCCAGCATGGCGCGGGACGATTGACCCCGGTGGCTGTTGGCGTTCTTTTCCTCGGAGCTCAACTCGGCAAAGGTCTTGCCGAACTGCGGCAAAAACATCACAGGATCAAAACCAAAGCCATTGGCGCCCTGTGGCGCACGGGTGATGTCGCCCACCGCTCGGCCCACGGCGATCAGCGGCTCGGGGTCATTGGGTGAACGCACCGCTACCAAGGTGCTGACCAGCGCGGCACGGCGGTTGTCTATGCCCTGCATCTGCTCTAGCAGCGCCCGCACATTGTTGTCGTCGCTCTTGGGGTAACCGAACTGGGTGGCGTAGTAGGCGGTTTGCACGCCCGGCAGGCCGCCAAAGGCATCCACGCACAGGCCTGCGTCGTCGGCCACGGCGGGCAGGCCGCTGTGGGCGCTGGCGTGCCGGGCTTTGGCCAGGGCGTTTTCGACGAAGGTGTGGAAGGGTTCCTCGGCCTCCGGGATGCCCAGCGCGCCCTGCGCCACCAGTTCCATGCCCAGCGGGGCGAACAGGGCTTGCAGCTCAAACAGCTTGCCCGCGTTGTTGGATGCCAATACGATTTTCATAACAAATACACCTCTAGCGCTTATTCCATCTGCACAATAAGCTACAAATTAAATAGCAAGTAGTTTAACCAGACTCCTGCTCTCAACGACACGCACGGTCTCATCCAGAAATACCGCAGAACCGGCTCCGCCGGGCTGATGGTATTGCCCCCTGCAAGGGGGTTGGCGCAAGACGCGCAGCGCTAAAGCCTGGGGGTGTGCGTCATTTCAATAGCGCCTGCTGTTGCAGGGCCATCAGCTCGGTAATGCCTTGTTCGGCCAGCGCCAGCAGCGCGTCCATCTCGGCGCGGGTGAAGGCCACGCCCTCGGCCGTGCCCTGTACTTCGACGAAATGGCCGGCACCGGTCATCACCACGTTCATGTCGGTGTCGCAGGCGGAGTCTTCGGTGTACTCCAGGTCCAGCAACGGCGTGCCCTGCACGATGCCCACCGAGATGGCGGCCACGGGCTGGAGGATGGGGGTGGTGGTGATCTTGCCGGATTGGAGCAAGACGTTGACGGCATCTTGCGCGGCCACAAATGCGCCGGTGATGGCGGCGGTGCGGGTGCCGCCGTCGGCTTGCAACACGTCGCAATCGAGGTGGATGGTACGTTCGCCCAGCAGCTTCAAGTCGAACACCGCCCGCAATGATCGACCAATCAGGCGCTGGATTTCCTGCGTGCGACCGCTCTGCTTGCCACGGGTGGCCTCGCGGTCGCTGCGGGTATGGGTGGCGCGCGGCAGCATGCCGTATTCGGCGGTGACCCAGCCTTCGCCACTGCCCTTTTTGTGGCCAGGTACTTTTTCATCCACCGAAGCGGTGCACAGCACCTTGGTGTTACCAAACTCGATCAGCACCGAGCCCTCGGCATGGATGGTGTAGCCCCGGGTGATGCGCACCGGACGCAGTTGGTGGGCGGCACGGCCACCGCTACGGATGAATTCGGTCATGGTGTGGATTCTGAGTAAAGCCAGCATAAAAACTGGCAGGGTTAATTGCTTGTTTCCGCACAAAGGCAAGAGCGGCATTATTCAAGAACACCGCAGAGCTGGCTTTGCCAGGCTGCTGGTGTTGCCCCCTGCAAGGGGGGTGGCGGAAACACGCAGTGTGTAGCCTGCGGGTGTTACACACGCTTCGCGGCGGCGCGGCGGATGGCTTCGTTGATCTCGGCAATCGAGCGCTCGATGGCGGCATCGTCCAGGTCGTCGATCAGGCTGTCCGGCCCCTGCGGCTGGATGGACGAAGCAAATACGCCCTCCTGGATGGAGTCGGTTGAGATGCCCCGAGTTGACTCGAACAGGTCCGGGGTTTCCCACTCGATGGCCAGCACGGTGACGTTGTCGCTGCGGGCTCCCGCCTTGCGCAGCGCCTGCTCGACCAGATCGGGCACGGCCTGTGACACCGGCGCACCGGCCAATATCCGCACGATGGTGGCATCGTCCAGGCTGTCCCACAGGCCATCCGAGCAGAGCATGATTTTGTCGCCCTGGTGCAGCACGATGGGGCCCGTCAGATCGAATTGGGGTTTGACCGGCGAGCCCAGGCAGGTGTAGAGCACGTTGCGGTTGGTCGTGTGGGGCAGCTGCGGGCCGCCTTCGGAGCGGTGTTGCTCGGCATAGGAATGGTCGCGGGTGCGGGTCAGCAACAAACCGTCGCGCACCACGTACAGGCGGGAGTCGCCGCAATGCGCCCAGGTAGCGCTATTGCCCTGCACCACCGCCGCCACCAGGGTGGTGCGGGGGGTGTCCAGCATGCCGTTTTTGGCCGAGTAGCGCAGGATCTGGTCATGGGCCGACAGTAGCGCGCTGCTTAAAAAATGGGTCGCATGGGGCAGCAGCGGGCGGGCCTGCTTTTGGTACAGGGCCGACAGGCTTTGCAGCGCGATCTGCGCCGCCACCTCGCCCTCCGGGTGGCCGCCCATGCCGTCGGCCAGCAAAAACAAACCCGAGCCGCTGGTATAGCAGTAGCCCATACGGTCTTCGTTTTTTTCACGGCCGCCTTTGCGGCTGACCTGGAATACCGAGAACTTCACTTGGGGTTCGAGCCGATGCCAGTGGCTTCGCGCACGTTTTTCTTGGTATCAGACACCAGGGTGTCGAACTGCAAGCGCAGTTTCTCGGCCACGGTGAGCTTGGTGTAGCGGCGCTCGCCCTCGCGGCTCAGCTCTTTTTGCAGCGCAAACACCGACTGCGGGCGCGATAGCGGATCGATCGACATGCACCATTCGACCACCTCAATCAGGTTGTCCGAATAAATGCCGCGCAGCCGCGACAGGGCCAGGCCGATGCGGTCTTTTTCCAGCCGCTGCGGGGCTTCGTTGGGCGGAAAGCCCTGCATGCAGGCGTAGATGCAGGCGCCGATAGCGTAGATATCGGTCCACGGGCCCATAGACGCGTCGCGCCGGTACATCTCGGGGGCGGCAAAGCCGGGGGTGTACATGGGGCGGATGAAATTGCCCTCTTTGTTCAGCACTTCGCGGGCTGCACCGAAGTCGATCAGCACCGCCTTGTTATCGTCGGTGATGAAGATATTGGCGGGTTTGATGTCTAGGTGCAGCATCTTGTGCTGGTGGACGATGCGCAGGCCGCGCAAGATTTCGTCAAACAGGCTGCGGATGGTGGATTCGCGAAACACCTTTTGCTTGCGCTGGTCGCGCGAGGTGATGATGAAGTCTTGCAGGGTCGCGCCCTCCAGGTAGTTCATCACCATGTAGACGGTTTCGTTCTCGCGGAAGAAGTTGAGCACGCTGACCACCGACGGATGCGAAATTTGCGCCAGCGAGCGGCCTTCTTCAAAAAAGCTTTTCAGCCCCAGCCGGTACAGCGACAGCTTTTCGGGCTGCACCTGGGGCAGCAGCTCGCCGATTTCGCGGCTGGCCAAGGAGCTGGGCAAATATTCTTTTACCGCCACTTGGCCGCCATCGGCCCCCACCGCCAAGTACACCACGCCGAACCCACCGGAGGAGAGCCTGCGAACAATCTTGTAGCCCCCGATAGCGGTGCCGGGCGGAAGCGTAGCCGGTTTGGTTTTGGACATAAATTGGGTGGGGAGCGGGTCTGCTATGAAGCGGCGGAAGGCGATTGCAAGACTTGTTCGGAGTCCGGTGCACTGGCCAGGGGCATTTACATCGGATGCGGAACAGGTCGTCGGTTATTCTCAGGCCATTGCAACGAAATGTACCTTCTCAATGCCAGTTTACAGCATGACCGGCTATGCCAGTGCCCAGCACAGCAACGCCACCACCGCCTCTGATTCCGAATCCAAAAGCACGGCTGCACGCCGCCTGGGGATTGAAATCCGCTCCGTCAACAGCCGCTTTCTGGACCTCAGCTTTCGCCTGCCCGACGAGCTACGCAGCCATGAGCCTGCGCTGCGCGAGCGCGTCATGGCGCAGCTCAAGCGCGGCAAGGTGGAAGTGCGCGCCGCCATTGAAAGCACCTCCTCCAGCAGCTTGGCCGCGCCTTCGCCGCAGCTGTTGCAGCGCGTCAACTCGCTGCAAGATTCGGTCAAATCCTGGCTGCCCCAGGCCGCACCGCTGAGCGTGGCTGACATCCTGCGCATGGCCTCCAACGAGCAAGCTCCCACCAACGACTGGGCCGACGACGTGCTGCCGCTGGCCGACACGGTGCTGAAATCCCTGGTGGCCGCCCGCCAGCGCGAAGGCGAGCGCCTGACGACCATGCTGCTGGGCCACCTGAAGCAATTGCGCGCCCTGGCCGAGAAAGCCCTGCCGCTGGTGCCCCAGCTGGTGGAGCAGCAGCGCCAGCGCTTCATCGAGCGCTGGAAAGAAGCGATGGCCCTGGCCGACGGTGCCACCCTGCCCGAAGCCGCCCAAGACCGCGCACTGACCGAGGCCACCGCCTTCGCCATCCGCATCGACGTGGCCGAGGAGCTGACGCGCCTGCATTCGCACCTGGACGAGATGGAACGCATCCTCAAAAAAGGCGGCGAAGTCGGCAAACGCCTGGACTTCTTGATCCAGGAACTGCACCGCGAAGCCAACACGATGGGCAGCAAATCGGCGGCGCTGGAGCTGACCCGGATTTCGGTGGACATGAAGGTGCTGATCGAGCAGATGCGGGAGCAGGTCCAAAACGTGGAATGACTTGGCACACCCCTAGGCTACAGCGCAAGCGCTTTTCGCCCACCCCCTTGCAGGGGGCAACTACAGCAGTCTGGCGGAGCCAGTCCTGCGCAGTTCACGAAGGGGCGTTGCTGCGCTTGCCCTGGGGCGGGCAGGGGTCAGGGGTGCTTATTGCATCCCTTCTTTCTCCCTCCCCCGCCTGGGGAGGGTCGGGGTGGGGCTCTTCTGTAATTTATAAGAAATAAGCCTCTAGCGCAGGTAGCACCTGCGCAAGCAGCTACATAAATTAGAGCAAAACCTAGCACCGCCCTGGCGGCGCAAAGGCCAGATCCGGCAGCGACAGCGTGGCTTCGGCCACGTCTAGCAGGCGGCGGTTTTGGTCCATCGAGGTTTTTTGCAGCACCCGAAAGGCCGCCTCTTCGTTCATGCCTAGGCGGGCCATCAGTACGCCTTTGGCGCGTTCGATCACCTTGCGTTCGTGCAGGGCGCGGCGGGCGGCTTCCAGCTCGGCCTCCATGCTGGCCATGCGGGCGGATTGGGCCTGCAGCAGATCGAACAGTGCGGGCGATGCGCTACCGGGATGGGCCAAGGGTTCTGGCGCGGTGGCGGCCTCAGTGTCAAAAAATCGGTCTACCGCATGCGTGCGCTGCGGCGGGTTGTCGCGCAGGCGGCGCAGCAGGCCTTTGGAGTCTTGCAAATCTTGCTGGGCCTCCAGAATGCGCGCCGCGCAATCCTGGCGCAGGCTGGTGACCAGTTCCACCTGCAACTGCCACAGGGCGTTGATGCGGTCGGTGCATACGTCGAACCAGGGCTCGCTAAGCTTGCTGTCCAGTGCCGCGCCGGGCTTGGCAATGCACAGGGTGCGGCGCAGACGCTCCAGTTGCGCAATGCTGGGGGCCAGTTGCTGTTGCTCCCAGCGGGCACGCAATGCGGGTTCGGCAAATTCGGCAAACACCCGCAGGCTGCGCTCCTGTGCCTCGATCAAATGGACCACCCGCTGCTGCTGCACCTCGCCACCTTGGCCCGAGGCATACATCAACGCGCCCACGGCACGCTCCTGGCCCGCCTCTTCCTGGGCCTGCACCAGGTGCAGCAAGGCCACCAGCAGCCGCGAAACACTGGGCAACCCGGCCACATCGGCGACGTGAAACACCAGCTCAATCAAACCGGCGATCAGGTGGCTGAAGGCCGCAATCGCGTCGTGGGCACCCATCGCCTGGCGTTCGATCTGGCTGCGCAGCGCGGCCAACGCGTCCAAGCCCAACAGCGCCCAGGCCATCAGGGACAGAGCCTTGGCCGTAGCCCCCTGGGCCGGTTCCATATGGTCGGCAAACACCGTGCGCAGCTGGATTTCCAGGGGGATGACCTCACCGACGATGCTGCGGCGCATATCGGCAAAACGCTGCGCCTTGGACGCGAGGTAGATGCTGGACGCACCGCGCTCACGCTGCAAACCCTGGATCAGCTGGCCGATGGCATCCACCAGTTCCGCCCGGCGGGCGAGCTGGCGCACGGCATCGATTTCCACTTGCTTGGCCCGCAGCACCAAGGCCGCGACCGACAAGGGGGGTTGCGGATCAGGCATGCGGGCGGCCCCCTCCTCGCTTAAGCGATGGCGACGCTGACGCGTCCCGCAACCGCCCGCACGCTGTGGGCGCGCACCGACTGCTCGGGCGCTTCCAGGCACTCACCGGTGCGCAGGTCGAAGTGGTTCTTGTACAGCGGCGAGGCCACCACGGTACGGTCGCCCAAATTGCCCATCAGGCCGCGCGACAAGACGCTGGCACCGGATTTGGGGTCTACGTTGTCGATGGCGAAGAACTGGTCGCTTCCATCGACAGCGTTAAGGCGAAACACCGCCACGTGCCGGTTGTCCACCAAGGCGCACACGCCGGTGCTGGGCAGGATGTCATCGACCGCGCAGATGTCGGTCCAGGTTTGCAAGCTAGTCATGTGCGTGTCCTTATGCGGTTTCAACAGCCAAAACGGCAGATTCGCGCTCTTCTGCACTGGCGGGGCGGATCTGGCCGCGCTCTTCGACAAAGATCACGTGTTCGTCCTTTTTGTCGCTGTTCACGAAGGAGCGGAAACGCTTGCGGGTTTCGGGGTCGGACACGGCCGTTTTCCACTCGCACTGGTAGGTATCCGCCACGTGCTGCATCTGGGCTTCCAGCTCGGCACACAGGCCCAGGCTGTCGTGGATGAGCACATCCTTCAGGTAGTCCAGGCCACCTTCGAGGTTTTCGCGCCAGGTGCTGGTGCGTTGCAGGCGGTCGGCGGTGCGCACGTAGAACATCAGCACGCGGTCGATCATGCGGACCATGTCTTCCTTGGACATGTCGGAGCCAAACAGCTCGGCGTGGCGTGGCTTCATGCCGCCGTTGCCACAGATGTACAGGTTCCAGCCCTTTTCGGTGGCGATGATGCCGATGTCCTTGCCCTGGGCTTCGGCGCATTCGCGGGTGCAACCCGACACGCCAAACTTGATCTTGTGCGGCGAACGCAGGCCTTTGTAGCGGTGCTCCAGCTCCACGGCCAGGCCGACGCTGTCGCCCACGCCGTAGCGGCACCAGGTCGAACCCACGCAGCTCTTCACCGTGCGCAGCGACTTGCCGTAGGCGTGGCCCGACTCGAAGCCCGCGTCGATCAACTCTTCCCAGATGGGTGGCAACTGCTCGACGCGGGCGCCGAACAAATCGACCCGCTGGCCGCCGGTGATCTTGGTGTACAGGTTGTACTTCTTGGCCACCTGGCCCACGGCGATCAGGCCGTCGGGCGTGACCTCGCCACCCGGCATGCGCGGCACCACCGAGTAGGTGCCGTCTTTCTGGATGTTGCCCAGGTAGTAGTCGTTGCTGTCTTGCAGACCGGCCAGGTCTTTTTTCAGCACAAACTCGTTCCAGCAGGATGCCAGCACGCTGGCCGCCACCGGCTTGCAGATGTCGCAGCCCAGGCCGGTGCCGTGCTTGGCCATCAGCTCGTCAAAGCTATGGATGTTGCCCACGCGCACCAGGTGGTAGATCTCTTGGCGCGAGTACGCAAAGTGCTCGCAGATGTTGTTGTTGACGGCCATGCCCAGGCGTTTCATCTCGAACTTCATCACCTGGGTGACCAGGGGCACGCAGCCGCCACAGGTGGCACCGGCCTTGGTACAGGCCTTGATCTCGGCAATGGTGCAAGCACCCCCCCCCACGGCGGCACAGATGCCCGCCTTGCTGACGTTGTTGCAGGAGCAGATCTGGGCGGTGTCGGGCAGCGCCTCCACCCCCAGACCAGGCTTGGCTTTACCGTCGCTGGACGGGAAGATCAAAAATTCAGGATCAGCAGGCAGTGTGATGCCGTTCAGCGCCATTTGCAGCAGCGTGCCGTACTCGGTCGCGTCGCCAATCAGCACCGCGCCCAGCAGTTGCTTGCCGTCTTCGCTGATGACGATTTTTTTGTAGATCTGGCGCAGCTCGTCCACGTACTGGCAGCTGCGGCTCTTGGGGGTGCGGCCGTGGGCGTCGCCAATGCTGGCCACGTCCACGCCCATCAGCTTGAGCTTGGTGCTCATGTCGGCACCGGTAAAAGCGGCATCGGCATCGCCTGCAATCTGGCGGGCCACCACGCGGGCCATCTCGTAGCCTGGGGCTACCAGGCCAAAGGTCTGCTCGTTCCACGCAGCGCATTCGCCGATGGCGTAGACATCGTGGTCGCTGGTGCGGCAGGCGTTGTCGATCACCACGCCACCGCGTGGACCAATGGCCAGGGCGCATTGGCGGGCCAGGTCGTCACGCGGGCGGATACCGGCGGAGAACACGATCATGTCGGTCTCCAGGTGCGTGCCGTCGGCAAACACCATGCGGTGGCGGGCTGTGGCACCGTCGGTGATCTCTTGGGTGTTGCGCCCGGTGTGTACGTGCAAGCCCAGTTCTTCGATCTTGGCACGCAACACACGGCCACCGCCTTCGTCTACCTGCACGGTCATCAAGCGGGGGGCAAATTCAACCACGTGGGCTTCCAGG
Organism: Rhodoferax sp. LB1P47; assembly: GCF_056521445.1. Lineage (NCBI taxonomy): Bacteria > Pseudomonadati > Pseudomonadota > Betaproteobacteria > Burkholderiales > Comamonadaceae > Rhodoferax > Rhodoferax sp. LB1P47. Next base: position 303,607 of record NZ_JBWMAU010000001.1, read on the forward strand.
CCCATGTCGCACAAGGCCTTGGCGCATTCCAGGCCCAGCAGGCCGCCGCCCACCACCACGCCGGTTTTCGACTTTTTACCGGATGCCGTCATGGCCTCCAGGTCTTCGATGGTGCGGTAAACGTGGATGTGTTCGCGGTCGCGCCCGGGCAGCGGTGGCACGAAGGGGTTGGAGCCGGTGGCCAGCACCAGCTTGTCGTAGGCCAGCACTTCACCTTCCAGGGTGGTCACGGTTTTGGCGATACGGTCGACCGAGGCCGCACGTGCGGCCAGGCGCAATTGAAAGCCGGTGCGCTCGAAAAAGCCGGGTTCGACCAAAGACAGGTCGTCGGCCGTTTTGCCGCTAAAGAATTCGGAGAGGTGCACGCGGTCGTAAGCCGGACGGGGCTCTTCGCACAACACCGTGACCTCGACGTGGGTCATGCCGGTCTCGGCCAGACTCTCAAGGAACTTGTGGCCCACCATGCCGTGGCCAACTAAAACTATTTTCATCATGTTTGCTTATCCTGCAATTAGCCCGGGGCACGCCGCAGGATGCAGGTACGTCGCAGCGGGCCACGGCTTGGGCCGTAGACATACGCTGCAACGCACCCTCCGCGAAACCACGGGTGTGGGTTGGAACTACCTGGCGATCGGCCCCTAAAAGCAAAGGGCCTTGTATCGTTGGGGGGTTCCGCCTTCATTAGCGGAGGGAACTATCACTCCGCAGGCAGCTTTACCGGCGGACGATCAGTAACAAGCAGTATCCATGCCAGCCATTCACACGGCCTAGCGTGCGGCTTTTGGCGGCCCTAGGGTGGGCACACCCCATTGCGGTGCAAATCATCCCCAATTTGGGGCATGGAGCCCCAAAGCCTCCATTTACCGCAAAAAATGCAGTTGCTATTTTTTAGATAGCTACTAGCGCACAGCCTATATGCGCTAGAGTCGTATTTTCTTTAAGAAATGCGGACGGGGATGCCACGCTCGGCCATACGCGCTTTGGCCTGGCCCACGGTGTATTCGCCGTAGTGGAAGATGCTGGCGGCCAACACCGCGTCGGCACCGCCCAGGCTCACGCCGTCGGCCAGGTGGTCGAGGTTGCCAACGCCGCCAGAGGCAATCACCGGCACGCTGATGGCGTCACTCACGGCGCGGGTCAGGGCCAGGTCGAAGCCGGATTTGGTGCCGTCGCGGTCCATGCTGGTGAGCAAAATTTCGCCCGCACCGCGCCGCGCCATCTCGGTGGCCCAGACCACGGCATCCAGGCCGGTGTTTTTGCGGCCACCGTGGCTGTACACGTCCCAGCCGGGGCCAATGGGCACGCCCGCAGGCGTTAAGCGTTGCGCGTCTTCCGCGCTGCGGCGCTTGGCATCAATGGCGACCACGATGGCCTGCGCGCCGTATTTGGCGGACGCGGCCTCGATCACCTCCGGGTTGCTGATGGCCGCCGAGTTGAAGCTGACTTTGTCGGCCCCGGAGTTGAGCAACCGCCGCACGTCTTCCACGGTGCGCACGCCGCCGCCCACGGTCAGCGGGATGAAGACCTGCGAGGCCACGGCTTCGATGATGTGCAGGATCAGGTCGCGGCCATCGCTGGTGGCAGTGATGTCCAGAAAGGTCAGCTCGTCCGCGCCCTGGTCGTTGTAACGGGCGGCGATTTCTACCGGGTCACCGGCATCGCGCAGCTCGACAAAATTGATGCCTTTGACAACCCGGCCGCCGGTCACGTCCAGGCAAGGGATGATGCGTTTGGCCAGCATGGCGGTTTCCAAAAAGAAGAGATTAGTCGGCGGAAATTAATCGGGAATGACAACGATCAGGCGCTGCCAGCCGGTCCACTCGGCACCCGCTGCCAGGGTGATAGGCGTATTGACGTGCGCCGCCTCCACGCAGACCATGTGCTTGAAGCCATCAAACGGCATATCGGCAATGGCCGCGCATTTGGTCGGGCCGGGGTTCCACACCACCGTCTCGGCCAGCTCCAGGCCTTGGTCGATGCGCAGTTGCACGGGGCCATCTACCAAGGTCAGCGGCTCGGCTGCAGCTTGGTACACGCGGTCTACCTCGCCTTCAAAAATCACCACGTCGGTTTCCAGCCGATCGGTTTGGGCCACATCGTCCCAATAGGGCTGTCCGGCCAAGCCGCGCAGATCCAGGCCGGGCAGGTCTTGCACCCGCAAGTAGGTGTGCAAGGCCAGGGCGAAGTCCAGCGGCTGCTCGCCGGTGTTCTGCACCGTAAAGCCCAGCTCTAGTGCGGCGGGGGCCAGGTCGATGCGCAGAGTGGCGGTGAAAGCGTGCGGCCAGAGGGCCAGCGTGGCGGGGCTGCTGTGCAGTTGCAGCTCTAGCCAGCCTTCGCCGCTACCCGATTCCGTCCACGCCGACGTGCGGGCGAAGCCGTGTTTGGGCAAGGAGCCGCGCATATTGAACTGCGGAAAGCAAATCGGCACGCCGCCACGGATGGCGGTCTGGCCGTCGAACACGGCTTCGGGGCTGAGGTAGAGCCGCTCGACCCCGCCGCTAGTCCAGGACAGCACGTGCGCGCCATGCAGCGCGACCAGCACTGCGTCGCCATTGGCGAGTTGCAGGCGCAGGCAGGCTTGGTTTTGGAAGACTTCGGGGCGGGCCTGCAACTCAGACATCGCCATAGTTGTCGGCGCGCTCTTGGGCCGAGGTGAAGTCGAGGTCGCCGGTGTAGATGGCGCGGCCGCAGATCACGCCTTCAACGCCTTCGCCCTCCACCTCCAGCAGGCGCTCGATGTCGGCGATATTGCTGAGGCCACCCGAGGCGATGACCGGGGTGTGCAGTGCCTGGGCCAGCTTGACGGTGGCTTCGATGTTGATGCCGGTGAGCATGCCGTCGCGGCCAATGTCGGTGTAGATGAAGGATTCCACGCCGTAGTCCTGGAACCTCTTGGCCAGATCCACCACTTCGTGCCCAGTGATCTTGCTCCAGCCGTCGGTGGCCACCTTGCCGTCTTTGGCATCCAGGCCGACGATGATGTGGCCGCCGAATGCAGTGCACGCGTCTTGCAAAAAGCCGGGGTTTTTGACCGCTGCCGTGCCGATGATGACGTAGCGCAGGCCGGCGTCGAGGTAGCGCTCAATGGTGTCCAGGTCGCGGATACCGCCGCCGAGCTGCACGTCAATCTCGCCGCCCACCTCTTTGAGGATCTTGCGGATGGCCATTTCGTTTTTGGGCTTGCCCGCAAACGCGCCGTTCAGGTCCACCAGATGCAGGCGGCGCGCGCCCTTATCGACCCAGCTGCGGGCCATGGCGGCGGGGTCTTCGCCGAAGGTGGTGGATTGGTCCATGTCGCCTTGTTTGAGGCGGACGCAGAAGCCGTCTTTCAGATCGATCGCAGGAATGAGAAGCATGGTGCCGTGAACAGCGGGTTGGTAAATGAAGAAAAAATAGGTTCCGTCTTTAGTTCAATCCGAGATTAGGCGCAAAGCCGCAGGCAGTACAGAGGTACGACAAGGCGAAGCAACGACATATCGGATTGAAATAGAGACGGAATCAAGGAGACCAGTGCAAAAAGTTGCGGTAGAGGGCTAAGCCGTGCTCCGCGCTCTTCTCTGGGTGGAATTGTGTCGCAAAAATATTATCACGTGCAACCGCCGCGCTAAACGCTGCGCCGTACTCCGTCAAGCCCGCGCTGTGGCGCGCATCCGACGGATCAGCATAAAAGCTGTGCACAAAATAGAAGTAACTGTTGTCCGGCACCTCGCCCCACACCGGGTGGCGCTGGCCACCGTGGACTTGCTGCTGCACCTGGTTCCAGCCCATTTGCGGCACTTTGAAGCGGCTGCCGTCGGCTTGCAAGCGACCCGCCAGATCGAAACGGCGCACCGTGCCGGGGATCAAGCCCAGGCCAGGGGTGTCTTGCTCTTCGCTGTGGTCCAGCAGCATCTGCATGCCCACGCACACGCCCATCAGCGGCTTGTTGCGGGCGGCATCCAGCACGGCTTCTTTCAGGCCCGAATCGGCCAGCTCGCGCATGCAATCACGCATGGCACCTTGGCCGGGCAGCACCACGCGCTCGGCGGCGAACACGTCTTCAGGGTTAGAGGTGACGACCACGGTGTACCCGCTGGCAGCCGCCACGTGCTGCACTGCTTGCGATACCGAGAACAGGTTGCCCATGCCGTAGTCCACTACGGCGACGGTTTTATTTGCTATCAATTTAGTAGCTGCTTGCGCAGGTTTTATATGCGGTAGAGGCCAATTTTACTTAAAACTTTACAGAGAGCCTTTGGTCGATGGGATCATGCCCACCGAGCGCGGGTCCAGCTCCAGCGCAGAGCGCAGGGCGCGGGCGAAGGCCTTGAACACGGTCTCGGCCTGGTGGTGCGCGTTCACGCCCTTTAGGTTGTCGATGTGCAGGGTGACAAACGCGTGGTTGGCAAAGCCCTGGAAGAATTCGTAGGTGAGCTGGCTGTCGAAGCCGCCGATCATGCCGCTGGTGAAGGGCACGTGCATTTCCAGGCCGGGGCGGCCCGAGAAGTCGATCACCACGCGGCTCAGCGCCTCGTCCAGCGGCACGTAGGCGTGGCCATAGCGGCGGATGCCCTTTTTGTCGCCTACCGCCTTGTGTACGGCCTGGCCCAGGGTGATGCCCACGTCTTCCACGGTGTGGTGGCCGTCGATGTGCAGGTCGCCCAGGCAATGGATGTCCAGATCGATCAGGCCGTGGCGGGCGATCTGGTCCAGCATGTGGTCGAAGAAGCCGATGCCGGTGTGCAAGGTGGATTTGCCCGTGCCGTCCAGGTTGAGCTTGACGGTGATTTGGGTTTCGGCCGTATTGCGGCTGACTTCGGCGGTGCGTTGGGTCGTGGTCATAGTGATGTTTGAAAGGCGGCCAGCATGCGCAAATTCTCTTCGGCGGTGCCGATGGTGATGCGCACGCAGTTAAGCAGCAAGGGGTGCATTTTAGAAACGTTCTTAACCAGCACGCCCTGGGCTTGCATGCCTGCAAAAGTTTTGGCCGCATCGGGCACGCGCACCAGCAGCATATTTGCGTCGCTGGGCCACACCTTGACACCCGGCAACACCCCTATTGCTACCGAAACAATAGCACGCTGCGCACGTATATCCTGCGCCTGGGCCGCAAACTCCTCTAAATGCGCCAAGGCAAACAGCGCGCATTCGCAGTTCAGCACGCTGACGTTGTAGGGCGGGCGCACCTTGTCGATCTCGGCCACCAGCGCCTGCGGGCCGATCAAATAGCCCAGCCGTACACCGGCCAGGCCGAACTTGCTCAGCGTGCGCATCAGCAGCAAGTGGGGGTGGCGCGTCAATCTATCCAGGTAGGTTTTGCTGGAAAACGGCTGGTAAGCCTCGTCAATCACCACCAGGCCGGGCGCGGCATCGATGATCTGCTCGATGGCAGCGTCATCCCACAGATTCGCCGTGGGGTTGTTCGGGTAGGCCAGGTAGACGATGGCGGGCTGGTGCTGCTGGATGGCGGCCAGCATGGCGGGTGTGTCCAGCTCAAAATCGGCCGTCAATGGCACGCCGACGAAGTTCAGGCCCAGCAGCTGCGCGGCCATGCCATACATCACAAAGCCCGGCACGGGGGCCAGCACCGTAGCCCCCGGACGGTTACAGGCGATGGCCAGCAGGTTGATGATTTCGTCCGAGCCATTGCCCAAAATCAAGCCGTAGCCCTCGGGCAGACCGGTGTGCGCTGCCAGCACTTGGCGCAGGTAGTCGACGCGGCCATCGGGGTAGCGGTTCAGCGCCACGGCACCCAGCCGTTCGCCCAGTTCGGCCTGCAGGGCGATTGACAGCCGGTGCGGGTTCTCCATCGCGTCCAGCTTGACCATGCCGGTGGCATCCTGCACCACGTAGGAATGCATGGCGCGTACATCGGGGCGGAGGGTGTCTAAGGGGTTTCTCATGGGGCACGCTTTGCATATCGCTGCGCCAGCACGGCGCAGACCATTAGTTGGATTTGGTGGAAGATCATCAGCGGCAGCAGCATCACGCCCACGGTGGGCGCGGCAAACAGCACCTTGGCCATGGGCACGCCGCTGGCCAGGCTCTTTTTGGAGCCGCAAAAGACGATGGTGATCTGGTCCTCTTGCGAAAACCCGAGCAGGCGGCCCAGCCGGGTGGTCAGCACCAGCACCAGGGCCAGCAGCACGCAACAGGCGGCCACCACGCCCAGTAGCACCGGCAGCGGCACCTGCGTCCACAGGCCTTCGACCACCGCCGCGCTGAACGCGGTATAGACCACCAGCAGGATCGAGCCCTGGTCCACATATTTCAATTGGGCCGCGTGTTTTTTCACGAAGCCGCCCACCCAGGGCTGCAACAGCTGCCCAGCCACAAACGGCAACATCAGCTGCGCCATGATGCGGCCCACCGCCTCCAGCCCGCCCGCGCCCGACACGCCACCCGGCACCACCAGCCAACCCACCAGCAGCGGCGTGATGAACACCCCGATCAGGCTGGAGGCCGAGGCGCTGCACACGGCTGCCGACACATTGCCACGCGCCATGGCGGTAAACGCAATCGCCGACTGCACCGTGGCGGGCAAGGTGCATAAAAACAGCATGCCCAGCGCCAGATCGGGCGTGAGCACGGCAGAAAACAGCGGCTTGAGCAGCAGCCCCAGCGCCGGAAACAACGCGAACGTGCAGCCCAGCACCAGCAAATGCAGCCGCCAGTGGCTGATGCCCGCCACCACCGCCGCCCGCGACAGCTTGGCTCCGTGCAAAAAGAACAACAACGCAATCGCCGCTGTGGTGAGCCACTCAAACCCCTGCGCCACCCCGTCCTGGGCGGGCCACAGGCTGGCCAGGGTGACCACGGCGATGAGGAGCAGGGTGAAGTCGTCGGGAAGGAAGCGGGGGCGGGTCATGGTGCGGAGATAGGTACGCTATTTTTTAGATAGCTGCTTGCGCTTATGGAATGGGCGGTAGAGGCCAATTTTATAGTGTAAGAACGGTACAACCGGTGGTTTTGCGGGCTTCCAGGTCGCGGTGGGCTTGTTGCACGTCGGCCAGGGCATAGCGCTGGCCGATGTGGATCTTGACCTGGCCACTGGCCACCACGGCGAATAAATCGTCCGCCATCGCCTGGGTGCTCTCGCGGGTGGCGATGTGGCTGAACAGGGTGGCGCGGGTCAGGTACAGCGAGCCTTTGGCGCCGAGTATGCCGGGGGCAAAAGCTGCCACCGGGCCAGAGGCGTTGCCAAAGGATGCCAGTAGGCCAAAGGGGCGCAGGCAGTCCAGCGACTTCTCAAAGGTGTCTTTGCCCACCGAGTCGTAGACCACCTTGACACCTGCGCCGCCAGTGATGTCTTTCACCCGCGCAACAAAGTCTTCTGCTGCGTAATTAATAGCATATGCCGCACCATTGGCAAGCGCCAGGGCACATTTCTCCTCTGAACCTGCGGTGCCGATCAGCTGCAAACCCAGGGCTTTGGCCCACTGGCTGGCGATCAGGCCCACGCCCCCGGCGGCGGCGTGGAACAGCACAAAGTCGCCGGGCTGCAGGCCACCCTGGGGCAGGGTTTTCTTCAGCAGGTACTGCGCGGTCAGGCCCTTGAGCATCATGGCCGCACCGGTCTCAAAGCCGATGGCATCGGGCAGCTTGCAGACACAGGTGGCAGGCATCACGCGGCGCTCGCAGTAGCTGCCGGGCGGGTTGCTGGCGTAGGCGGCACGGTCGCCGACCCGCAGGTGGCTCACGCCCTCGCCCACCGCTTCGACGATCCCGGCGGCCTCCATGCCTAGCTGCACCGGCAGGTTCTGCGGATACAGGCCGCTGCGCTGGTAGACGTCGATAAAGTTCAGGCCAATGGCGTGGTGGCGGATGCGGATCTGGCCGGGGCCGGGGTCGCCCACCTCGACTTCGGTGAGGGCCAACACTTCGGGGCCGCCGTGTTGCTGGATCTGGATGGCTTGGCTGCGCATGGGGAATAGCTCCTGAAAATAGTTCTCCCCGATCCTGCCACGCTTGCGCAGGTACAGTGCGCGGCATGCAACAACGCCTTACATTTCGCACCGCTTTACTCCTCGCCTTTGGTCCGCTGATGTGGGCTGGGAATGCCGTGGTGGGCCGCATGGTGCACACCCTGGTGCCGCCCGTCACGCTGAACTTTATGCGCTGGGCGCTGGCGTTTGCCATTTTGCTGCCGCTGGGCGGCTGGGTGCTTAAACGCGGCAGCGGGCTGTGGTCGCACTGGCGGCGTTTTGCACTCTTGGGGCTGCTGGGCGTGGGGCTGTACAACGCTTTGCAGTACATGGCGCTGCAAACCTCCAGTCCGATCAACGTGACCCTGGTGGGGGCCAGTTTGCCGATGTGCATGCTGGCGGTGGGCGCACTGTTTTTTGGGGCCCGCGTGTCGCGCCCGCAAGTGCTAGGCGCGCTGCTGTCGCTGGCCGGGGTGCTGCTGGTGCTGAGCCGGGGCGAATGGCAGCAGCTGCTGGGCTTGCGGCTGGTGCTGGGCGACATCTTCATGCTGCTGGCCACGCTGGCCTGGGCGTTTTACAGCTGGCTGCTGACCCAGCCGAAAGACCCGCCGAGCATCCGCGCCGACTGGGCGGCTTTCTTGCTGGCGCAGATCACCTTCGGCCTGCTGTGGTCGGGCAGCATGACGGCGGTGGAGTGGAGCCTGGGCGCAGCCCCCATCCAATGGGGCTGGCCACTGGCTGCCGCACTGGTGTATGTAGCTGTGGGCCCAGCGGTGCTGGCCTACCGCGCCTGGGGTGCGGGCATGCAGCGCGTGGGGCCGAATGTGGCCGGGCTGTTCATCAACCTGACACCGCTGTTTGCCACCATCCTGTCCACCGCCTTTTTGGGCGAGTGGCCGCACCTGTACCACGGCTTGGCGTTTGGGTTGATCGTGGGCGGGATTTGGGTGTCAGCACAGCGCTCCTCCCAATCGGTGTGAATCGCTGGTTTTCAAACTCCACCTCTTGAAACGTCACAACTTGCCCTTATCATTAGCACTCGTAGGGGTTGAGTGCTAGCACTGGCCCCACACCCCTTTTTTTACCGTTCCATTTTTAGGAGACTCTATGAACCTACGTCCTCTCGGCGACCGCGTGATCGTCAAGCGTATCGACAGCGAAACCAAAACCGCTTCCGGCATCGTGATTCCTGATTCGGCCGCTGAAAAGCCCGACCAAGGTGAAGTCTTGGCTGTTGGCCCCGGCAAAAAGAACGACAAGGGCGAAATCCAGGCTCTGACCGTCAAGGTCGGCGACCGCGTTTTGTTCGGCAAGTACAGCGGCCAAACCGTCAAAGTTGACGGCGACGAACTGCTGGTCATGAAGGAAGACGACCTGTTCGCGGTCGTTGAATCCAAGTAATTTTGCGGGACTGACCGACTGACGCGCGCAGCGCCCGGTCGCTCTGTCCCCAACTAGATAAATTTTTCAGGAGAAATTCTCATGGCAGCAAAAGACGTAATTTTCGGCGGCGAAGCCCGCGCACGCATGGTTGAAGGCGTGAACATTTTGGCTAACGCAGTCAAGGTGACCCTGGGTCCTAAAGGCCGTAACGTAGTGCTGGAGCGCTCGTTTGGCGCCCCTACCGTGACCAAGGACGGTGTGTCCGTGGCCAAGGAAATCGAACTCAAAGACAAGCTGCAAAACATGGGTGCGCAGATGGTCAAGGAAGTTGCTTCCAAGACCTCCGACCTGGCTGGCGACGGCACCACCACCGCGACCGTGCTGGCACAAGCCATCATCCGCGAAGGCATGAAGTACGTGGCCGCCGGCATGAACCCGATGGATCTGAAGCGCGGCATCGACAAGGCAGTGACTGCTTTGGTCGCCGAGCTGAAGAAGGCTTCCAAGGCCACCACCACCTCCAAGGAAATCGCCCAAGTCGGTTCGATCTCCGCCAACTCCGATGAATCCATCGGCAAGATCATTGCAGACGCAATGGACAAGGTTGGTAAAGAAGGCGTTATCACCGTCGAAGACGGCAAGTCGCTGGACAGCGAGTTGGACGTCGTCGAAGGCATGCAATTCGACCGTGGCTACCTGTCGCCCTACTTCATCAACAACCCAGAAAAGCAAGCCGCTTTGCTGGACAACCCGTTTGTTCTGTTGTTCGACAAGAAGATCAGCAACATCCGTGACCTGCTGCCTACGCTGGAACAAGTTGCCAAGTCCGGCCGTCCATTGCTGATCATCGCTGAAGAAGTCGATGGCGAAGCCCTGGCAACGCTGGTGGTCAACACCATCCGTGGCATCTTGAAGGTTGTGGCTGTGAAGGCTCCTGGCTTCGGCGATCGCCGCAAAGCCATGCTGGAAGACATCGCCATCCTGACCGGCGGCAAGGTTATCGCTGAAGAAGTCGGCCTGACCCTGGAAAAGGTGACTCTGGCCGATCTGGGCCAAGCCAAGCGCATCGAAGTGGGCAAAGAAAACACCACCATCATTGATGGCGCTGGTGCTGCTGCCGACATCGAAGCCCGCGTCAAGCAAGTTCGCGTGCAAATCGAAGAAGCTTCCAGCGACTACGACCGCGAAAAGCTGCAAGAGCGCGTGGCCAAGCTGGCTGGCGGTGTTGCCGTGATCAAGGTGGGCGCTACCACCGAGATCGAAATGAAAGAAAAGAAGGCCCGCGTGGAAGACGCCCTGCACGCTACCCGCGCTGCGGTGGAAGAAGGCATTGTGGCTGGCGGCGGCGTGGCTCTGCTGCGCGCCAAGCAAGCTGCTGGCAAGATCGAAGGCGCTAACGCCGACCAAGACGCCGGCATCAAGCTGGTGTTGAAGGCCATCGAAGCCCCTCTGCGCGAAATCGTCTACAACGCAGGCGAAGAAGCTTCTGTGGTGGTGGCTGCTGTGTTGGCCGGCAAGGGCAACTACGGCTACAACGCTGCCAACGGCACCTACGGCGACATGATCGAAATGGGTATTCTGGACCCCACCAAAGTGACCCGCACCGCTCTGCAAAACGCAGCGTCTGTGGCCTCTTTGATGCTGACCACCGAGTGCATGATTGCCGAGTCTCCAAAAGACGAAGCCGGTGCAGGCGGCATGGGCGGCGGCATGGGTGGTGGTATGGGCGGCATGGGCGACATGGGCATGTAATTTCGCCGCGAAACGGGCCGCTGGGGGCGTTGCTGCGCCTGGTCGTGGCGATGCCACTGCCTGCGTTACAGCGCCTACCCAGCGGCCCGTTGCGCGACGAAATTCGTTCTCTCAATGTAAGTTGAGAATACCGAATGCAAAAAACCCCGCAGAGTGCGAACTCTGCGGGGTTTTTTTATGGGGCCGTGCTTATTTCCAGATTTGCGCCGCCAGTGGCAATGCATTCAACTCCGCGCGCGCCTCGCGCCATGTGGGGTAGTGCTGTTCCAGCAGGGCAACAAAGCGTGCGCTGTGGGTGGGTTCCAGCAGGTGCAGCATCTCATGCACCACCACGTATTCCAATAAATCTTTGGGCTTCTTGGCCAGCTCGGTGTTCAGGCGGATGTTGCCCACACGGTGGTTGCAGGCACCCCATTTGGTTTTCATGCGCTGCAAAAAATAACCGCGCACCTCCACCCCGAGCCGCGCCTCCCATTGTGCAATCAAGGTCGGCAGCGCCTGGTGCAGCAGTGTGCGGTGCCACGCATCCATCACCTCTTGCCGCTGCGCCAGCGTGCTGCCGGGGCGCACGGTGAGCGTGATGCGCCGATGGTCGTGTACCACGGCGGGCTTCGCATCCTGGGTGGTTACCGACAACAGATACGGCCGCCCCCACAGGATGTGCGTTTCCCGCGTGATGTACTGGCGCGGGGTCTCGCGCGCCTGCGCCAACAGTTGGGTTTGCTGCTCCCGTATCCAGCCCAGCTTGGAGATGGCATAGGCACGGGCCACCTCCAGGCGGGTGGCAGTGGGGGCCACCAGCGTGACGTGGCCCAGCGGCGGATGCACCGAAAGATGCACATTCTTCACCGCCTTGCGGGTCACGGCAATGCAGACATCGCCCAGCACTATGCTTTCGGGCACACCCACATCCACCGCCCCATTCATCCCCATATTACAGATACCCCGGCTGGTTTTTGATGATCTCGAACAGGGAGGCTGTCGCCTCGCGGTCGCGGTCCAGCAGCGGATACAAGGCATTGGACACCTGCGCCTCCCGCGCCTGGTCGCCCCGCCAACCCGCCGGTGCGTGCTCGCGCACCACACTATCGAGCCGCACGGCCAGCAAGGCCTTGTCTTCGTCACGGTCCGGGTATTGAAACTTGCTGCGTGGCAGGGCGTTGAGGTTGTTGTAGATCACCGTGGCCTCCCGCTTGCCATGCAACTGCGCCGGAATACCGTTTTGCGGCTGCTGGGCCGCCAGCCGCCGCACCAGCGCTTCGGCTTGGCGCAAAAACGCTTCATACGCCACCGTATCGGTACGGCTCTGCGCAATCAGGTCGTCCAGCAACTTGGACATCTGGGCATAAAACCGGGGGTCGGTGAGCTGATCGCGGATGATGGTTTTGCGCACGTTGTGGATGATGCCCTCGGCCACCGCGTTCTTGGAGAGCTTGCCCTTCTGGTTGAGCTTTTGGGCAATCGCATCGTGGATGCCGGTCTGGATAATCAGCTCCGTGAGCGACATCTCGCCCAGCGCCCCCAGCTCCGCCGCCGCGTCGGCCTGGATGTAGGTGTTGATAAGGTGGCGCATATCCGCCTCAAAAGGCTTGATGTCCAGCTCTTCGCCCGAATGCTTCTTGATGGCAGAACGCATTTCCGTATAGCGCTCCAGCTCTTTTTGAACCGCCTCGGCTTCGGCATCGCTGTAGCCCGCCTTGTCCAAATCCTGCGCAATGTCGGCATAAGCCCGCGTCAAAGTCGCCACCGCCTTGTAAAAAGCCACCCGCAGCGCCTCGGTCTCAGTCAACGCCTGCGGGTTGGCCGCATCACCACAAAAGTAATGCAGCATCTGCTCCACCCCACGCGGCAGCGGTACGGGCTCGCACAGGTAACCGATGGCTTGACGGGCCGTGTCGAGCTGCTTGCGGCCCTCTTCCAGCCAGTCCTTGAGGCGCACATTGTTGTCGCCACCATTGCCCGCGTCGATATCCAGAGCGTCCGAGCTGTACACCGCAATCGCCTGCTGCACGTCGCCAAACAGCTCTTTGAAATCAACGATGTAGCCGTAATCTTTATCGTCCCCGTCCAACCGGTTGGTACGGCAAATCGCCTGGAACAGGTTGTGGTCGCGCAGCTGGTTGTCCAGGTAAATGTAGGTGCAGCTGGGCGCATCAAAGCCGGTCAGCAGCTTGCTCACCACAATCAACAGCTTCAGATGGGCGGGCTCATGGATAAAGCGGCGCTTGGTCTCGTCTTCGTACTGCTTGGTGGTCTGCCCGTGTTGCAGCACATGCCGGGTGTAGGTATCAAACTTGTAGCGCTCGTCGCTGTTGGCAGGCTCGCGCGAGATCGCGTTATGGTTGGGCTCAAACGAGGTAATGATGCCGCAATGTGCCCCAAAGGTCTTGCCCTGGAACAGCCGAAAGTAATGGCAAGCGTCGTAAATACTGGCCGCCACCAGAATCGCCGTGCCCCGGTCGTTGTTCAGCCGGGGCAGCACACCAAAGTCGTGGATGATGCTGGCGGCAATACGTGCCTTGCGCTCCTCGGCGCTCATCAGCTCCTCCATCGTGGCCCAGCGCTTGCGCACCAGTGCTTTTTGGAAGTTATTCAGGTGCTTGGTGCGGCTCTCAAACCACTGGTCAATTGCCGCTTGCGATGTCAACCGCTGGGGCACCTCGCGGGCCTCGTATTTCAGGTCCAGCACCACCTTGTCAGCCACCGCCTGGTGGAACTTATAGGTGTGGATATAGGTGCCAAACACATCCCGCGTCAGCTTCTTGTCTTTGCGCAACAGCGGCGTACCGGTAAAGCCGATAAAAATCGCCCCCTCCAGCCAACGCTTCATCTGCAAATGCATGTCACCGCCCTGGCTGCGGTGGCACTCGTCCACAAACACATGCATGCGGCCATGCACCTTGGGCGGCGGGCCCTTAAGGTCGGCCACGTCAAACTTATGGATCAGTGCGCACATCAACCGCGTGGTGGTGGAGCGCAGCCGCTCCACCAGCTCCGCCCGCGACGTAATGCGCGGTGCGGGTGCGCCCTCGCCAATCACCCCGGCATTGCGCATGACCCCCTCGATCTGCTTGTCTAGCTCGTCACGGTCGGTCACCACCAAAATGCGCGCTTCGGGGTCGTGCTCCAGCAGCCACTTGGCCAGCAACACCATCAAAATGCTCTTGCCGCTGCCCTGGGTATGCCAAATCACCCCGCCCTCGCGCCGGGCCATCCGCGCCTGCGCCGCACGCACCCCGGCGTATTGGTGCGGGCGCGGCACCTTCTTTTGGCCCGCGTCAAAAATGATGAAGTTGCGCACCAAGTCCAGCAGCTGGGCCGGGTTGCACAGCTGCGCTAGCGGCCGGTCTAGCAGCGCGCCCGCAACGGGGGCCGCACCCTCGCCCAGCGGCAGACCATCCTTCCAATCGACAAAAAACTGCTCCTTGGTGCCCGTGGTGCCCACCCGCAAACCTTGTGCATCGCTGCCCGCCAGCACCAGTTGCACGGTGCTAAAAAAGCCCTGGTTGAAAATCTCCTCCTGGTTGGTGATGAGCTGGCGCACCCCGTCGGCCAGCTCCACCGAGCTGCGCTTGAGCTCCAGCACCACCAGGGCGATGCCGTTGGCGTACAGCACGATGTCGGGCCGCCGCTGGTGGCCTCCCTTCAGCGTCACCTCCTCGGCCAGGCTGAAGTCATTTTTCTCAGGCGCAGCCCAGTCGATCAAATGCACCTTGTCATGCACTTGGCCCGCCGCCACCTGCACATCCACGCCATAGCGCAGGCATTGGTAGGTGCGCAAATTGGCCTGGTACGGCGTGCTGCCCGTGGTGTCGGCAGCCGCTTCCAGCTGCAGCAGGGCAGCGGCGATATGGGCGGGGGAATAGCCGCGCGCGGCCAGGTTGGCACGCAGCAGATCCACCTCAATGGGGCGATTATTCTTGCGCTGGCTCCAATTGCCCAGGTGGCGGTAGCCCAGGCAGTCCGGCCGCGCCGGGTTGGTGAACAGATCAACAACGCGATTTTGCGTCTGGCGCTCAGAGCGGGCGGGTTCGGTCATACGGGTTGGCCTTTGGTTGCCTGGGCTTGCAAATGCGTGTGTCCGACTTCAGTCAGGCGGTATTGCTGCAGGCGGCTGGTCGGTTTGTCTGGAATCGTCATTTCATCCACAGCACAATTTTGTGCCCATAGACGCTAATCTGGATCGGAATGCCACTGCTGTAGTCGTCGCTCCAGGACTCTTTCCACTCGGTGTGTTGGTTTTCTTGCATTTTTTGCTCAGGCCAGGCGGATGCTACCGGTCAGCAGTGCCTGCGCCATGGCCTGCTTGAGGTCGCGGGTTTTGTCACGGCGGGCGACCAGGGCTGCTAGTTCGGTGTCTAGGTCGGAGAGGACGGTGGCGATGGCGGTTTGCTCGGCTTTGGTTGGCGGAACTCGGAGCTCGAAGACCTGAAAAGTCGGCAGCCGCAGCGAGTCCACAGTCGCCTTCACAGTGTTTTGTATCGCCCAAGCCCCAAAATACATTGCCATATAGAGATAAACAAATTTAGCCGACATACCCGGCTTGAACTGAGTGATCGCATAGACACGCTGATGCACATTGAATCGTCCGTTGATGTAGTGAAAGATGTCGCCAATTCGCCCTTCACCAGGAACGAGGATCGCCTCGCAATCGTGTGAATAGCTGTTAATCCGTTCGACGACCTCGGAACGCACGAAGAATGGATAGGCACCGTCCTCGGCTTTATCCTCGTTGTTTAGTTTGCCCGTCTTAATGTGGGCAATATCCCCCAACCGCTTCATCTCCCATTCCCCGCTAAACCCAGGCAGGCGGGTTTGACCGGTGAGGAGTTGCTGCATGGTGGCTACTTTGAGGTCCCGCTTCTTGGCGATGAGCCGCTCCAGCCCGTCCAGCAGCGCATCCATATCGCCCAACGTTGCCGCGATGGCACGTTGTTCGGAAAAAGAGGGGACGGGCAACAAATAAGGACGCAGCTTCTCCAGATTTATATTCAGCTGGGCTCCCGGAGATGCCAATTTCTCAAAGTCCTCTTTACGATGCGCTAGCTCATACAAAAGCCACGCCTTGTCTATCAACGGCGATGGAGAAATCGCCACCAAACTGTCTGGGCAAGCCGCCTCGAATTGCGCAATGCCAACATCCCCAATATTGGCGGCGATGGTGAAGAACAGCGTTCCTTTAGGGAAAAGCCGACTGACCAGAAGTCCCTCGCTGTTTAGCGTTTGCGTGAATGTGGTGATTGCTCGATTGGAGCGGGTCACATCCCCAGTCTGTATGAATGGAATATCACCACCGTAAAACTTGGGGTCATTACGTGGTCGCGCACTGAACTTACCCCGCTCAATAGATGCCAACCGCCCAAGTGCATCCACCCCCCACCCCTGCGGAATCACCCCCACCTCCGTCAGCTTGTACCCCGCCCGCACGCCCGCAGTCATGCCGCACCCCGCGTCGATGCATACAAATAATTCAAGTCAAATCGGCCTCTAGCGCAGGTACTACTTGCGCAAGTAGCTACTAAACCCATAGCAAATATAAACATCATGGCTGCGCGGCTTTGCGGCTTGGCACGTAGGGAATCAGCCCCTTGGCATAGGCCATGTCTTGCTCTTCCAGCGGCAGAGTGCGGGCATCGAGCACCAAGCCGTTGATGTTGAGCAGCCAGACCAGCGGGTTGGCATCCAGTTTGCTGGGCAGCGTCCATTCGGGGTCCATCTGGCGCATGTCCAGGGCATCCAGGTGCTGCGCGCAAAAGGCATCGGTGGCCTGCGCGATGCTGTCGAAGGTGTCTTGCAGGGCGGCGGGGACGCGGGGGGATGGGGTCATGGTGGCATCAATCAAGACTATGGGTTGGGGGATCTTCTTCGCTTGCCTCACGCAGTGTCAGCTCTAGTTCTCGGCGCAGTTCTTCGCGTTCGGGCAGGTAGAGCTGGTATTTCTGCACAAAAAGCTGGCTATTCATTTGGTAGGTGGCGTATTCGACCAGCAGCTCGTCTTTGTTGCGGCTCAGGATGATGCCGATGGGCGGGTTGTCGCCTTCGGTGTTTTCTTCAGCGGAAAAGTAGCCGAGGTACATGTTCATTTGGCCGATGTCGTGGTGCTGCACGTCGTTGATCTTGAGGTCAATCAGCACAAAGCAGCGCAGGATGCGGTGGTAGAAAACCAGGTCAACTTTGTAGTGGGAGTTGTTGAGCGTGACGCGGTATTGGCGGCCCACGAAGGTGAAGCCCTTGCCCAGCTCCAGCAGAAATTGCTGTAGGTGGTCGCAGAGCAGAGTTTCCAGTTGGGTTTCAGAGACCAGGTAGGGTTCGGGGATTTTCAGAAACTCGAACACGTAGGGCTCGCGCAGCAGGTCGGCGGGCTCCTCAATGATTTGGCCTTGGGCGGCTAGCTGCAATATGCGGGCTTTGTCTTTGCTGGCGGCCAGCCGCAGGAACAGGGCGCTTTCTTTCTGCCGGACCAACTCGCGCACCGACCAACGCTCGCGCAGGGTTTGCTGTTCGTAGAAGCTGCGTTCTAGTGGGTCGTTTATTTTTAACAGCTCCACGATGACCGACCAACCCAATTGGTGCGACAGCGTCGCACCAATTGGCCATGCGAGATACAACTGGCGAAATCGCACCAAATTGCTGCGGCTAAACCCCTTGCCGTGGCGCAGGCTGAGGTCGGTGGCCAGCTTGCTGATGAGGGCTTTGCCGTACTGGGCTTTGGCTTTGCCGCCCTGCTCAAACTCCACAATCTGCCGCCCCACCAGCCAGTAGGTTTGCGTGATCTGGGTGTTGATGGCCTGCACCGCCTGGGTACGGCCCAGGGTGTAGGTATCGGAGATGTGCTGCAGCAGGTCCAGATAGGCGGTGTCGGTAGCGGGTGGCACGGCAGATGGGTAATTTTTATTGGTCATATGGGCCTCTAGCGCTTATAGCACCAGCGCAAGCAGCTACTAAATACGTAGCAAAAAAAATCACCGGCCTTAACCCCACACCACCCCCATGCGCCGCAGGTGTGCGTCTACGCGGGCGGCCAGGGTGGCCACTTCTTGCGTTAGCTGGGGCAGCGGCGTGGCGTAGCGCTCGGTCAGTTGGCGCAGGCGGCTGGTGAGGGTTTGCGACACGCGGTCTAGTTCGCCTTGCACCGCAGCGGCCAGGTGGGCCATCCATTTGTCATGGACCACCAGGGTTTGGATCTCGGCCTGGCTGAGTTGGGCCAGCCTGTCAAAGGCGGCTTGGTCGAGTGCGGTCTCGGCGGTTTTGATGGCTTTTTTCAGGTCGGCGGCGTCGGTGCTGAGGTGCAGCCATTGCTGGAGCACGGCGCGTTCGTCGGCGGCATCCGGGTCGGCTTTGATTTCGCGCATGCGTTCCTTGATGGCAGCGGCGTTGATTTTGTCAAAACCACCGAACACCGCATCTTCGCCGCTGTGTTCCTCCTCCAGCGCTTCCAGCTGGCTGCTGCTGGCATCAAGCCGGGCCTGCTGGTCTGCCAGCGCGGCCTGGGCGGCGGCGCAGTAGCGGGCGATGACCAGGGCCTTGGGCAGCAGGTCGGACTTGAAGCGGCGCTTGCCTTGCAGGTAGTCGTGCGGCTCGGGCCAGACCCATTTGCTGTTTTTGTCTTTGACTTGCAAGATTTCGCGGGGCTGTGCGCCTTGCACCCAACCCTCGGCGGCAATCAGATAGGCATCGTCTTGCAGGGTGCTGGCGCAGTAGTCCATCAGGTGCTGGTAGATGTCGTAGGCATCGAGCAGCGGGGCTTGTTGGAAGGTGGTGAGCAGTGCCTCGGCGATGGTTTCCATCAGCAGCTTGGGGTGGCCCCCTTGGCCAAATTCCAAGAGCTGCGGCACGGTGGCGCTGCGCCAATCGGTAAAGCGCTGGGTGGCGGCATGGTTGAAGGCGGTGAATTCGGCGTGGCCCAGAATAGCGGGCTTGACCTCGGGCAGCGGCAGCGTCAGGCGGGCGTAGCCGGATCGGTCGGCGGTAAACAAGGCGGCACGCACGCCGGGCAGCACCTGCCAGTAGGCGGCCAGGGCGTTGTCGGGGGCATCGAAGTCGCGCGTGGGTATGCCGCCGCGCAGGTGGCCTTCGATGTCGTGCAGGTCCGGCGCTGCGCTGCTGTCGATGTAGCGCGGCAGGTTGAGGTTGTAGCCGTTCTTGGGGTCGGCTATTTCGCTGTGCGGCACCATGCGGGCGTAGCGTGGGGTGTCGATCTGGCGGGTAAAGGTGTCCACGATTTTGTGGATGTCTTGCTCGCGCAGGCGGTTTTTGTTGCCGTCTTTGGTGAAGGCTTTGGACGCATCCACCATGAAGATGCCGGTGCGGGCGGTGGCGTTTTCTTTGTCCAGCACCAAGATGCAAGCCGGGATGCCGGTGCCATAAAACAGGTTGGCCGGCAAGCCGATGATGCCTTTGAGGATGCCGGATCGCACCAGTTGGGTGCGGATCAGGCCCTCCGCATTGCCGCGAAACAGCACGCCGTGGGGCAGGATGCAGGCGGCTTTGCCGGTGCCGCTTTTCATGCTGCGGATGATGTGCAGCAGGTAGGCGTAGTCGCCCTGTTTGGTGGGGGGTACGCCCCAGGCGAATCTTTGGTGCGGGTCGTTAGCGGGTGTGAGGCCGGTGCTCCAGGTTTTGTCGGAAAACGGGGGGTTGGCGACCACGTAGTCGTAGCTGCGCAAGTTTTCACCATCTTTGAACTTGGGCGCGGCCAGGGTGTTGCCCGAGAGGATGTTGGCGGTGGGGAAGTCGTGCAGGATCATGTTCATGCGGGCCAGGCCCGCCGTGGTCACGTCTTTTTCTTGCCCTTCCAGGGTAATGTGCCTGCCCGGCCCGGCTTGGGCGGCCACTTTCAACAGCAACGAGCCCGAGCCGCAGGTGGGGTCGTAGGCGGTGGTCGCGGCGCTGGTGTTGGCAGGGCCAATGCCGATCACGCTGGCAATGATGCGGCTGACCTCCGATGGGGTGTAGAACTGGCCTTTGCTCTTGCCGCTTTCGCTGGCAAAGTGGCGCATCAAAAATTCGTAGGCATCGCCCAGGATGTCGTCGTGCTCGGCGCGGTTTTGCGAAAAATCGAGTGCCGGGTTTTGGAAGATGCCAATCAGGTTGCCCAGGCGCTCGACCAGCGCTGGGCCTTCGCCCAGCTTCTCGGGGTCGTTGAAATTGGGGAAGTCGCTGCGGGCCAGCTTTTGGTTGGCGTCGATCAGCGGCTGGATGATCTGGGTGTTGATCTTGTCGCCAATATCGCTCTTGCCTTTGAGGGCCACCATGTCTTGGAAACTGGCCCCTGGCGGAATGACCACGGGGGGCGAAAAGTCGTCGCTATGGGCGTATTTGTCGCTGATGTACTTGATGAACAGCAGGAACAGCACGTAGTCCTTGTACTGGCTGGCATCCATGCCGCCCCGCAGCTCGTCGCAAGAAGCCCAAAGGGAGGAGTAAAGGTCAGATTTCTTGGTAGCCATGGAGATTTTGGATGCGGTGTGGAGAGAGTCAGGCCGGGGCGGATGAGCTTACCCTACGGACTTGGGCTTACCAGGAGCTTGGAGAATTATCTAAATTCATGTCCCAAAATGATCGAAACTGGGCTGATCGTGAATGGCCAAAAATCCGCTTAAGCACAAGAATAGAGCGCTACCATCCACTACCTGCCAAGGCCTCACACCATGCAAACCTGTCTGATTTTGATCGATGTCCAAGAATCCTTTCGGCAGCGCCCGTACTTCACCCCGGCCACCCTGCCCGGCTATCTGGCCCGGCAAAACGCGCTGATCGAGGGCTGCGTGGCACGCGGCATTCCTATCGTGCGCATCTTCCATGTGGACGGGCCCAAGACGTCCGAGAACGCGTTTGCGGTCGAGTCTGGCCACATCCAGCCCATCGCGGGCCTGGCCACTTTCACGCCGGCCGCCACGTTTACCAAAAGCCGCCACAGCGCACTGGTGGGCACCGGGTTGGACGTGTGG
The DNA here is from genome assembly GCF_056521445.1 of Rhodoferax sp. LB1P47. Classification (NCBI taxonomy): domain Bacteria; kingdom Pseudomonadati; phylum Pseudomonadota; class Betaproteobacteria; order Burkholderiales; family Comamonadaceae; genus Rhodoferax; species Rhodoferax sp. LB1P47. The sequence goes on from NZ_JBWMAU010000001.1 coordinate 324,596, forward strand.
TTGACCGAAAACGGTATCGGCAAAATCATCGTCAGCGGCATCCGCACCGAGCAATGCTGCGAAACCACCACCCGCCACGCCTCCGACCTGGGCTGGACGGTGGACTACTGCCTGGAGGCCACGCTGACCTGGGACATGCAGCACCTGGACGGTACGGTGCTGCCCGCCGCCGACATCATGGCCCGCACCGCCGCCGTGCTGACCGAGCGCTTCGCCCGCATCTGCACGGTGGAACAGGCCCTGGAAGGAGCTACGGCATGACGCACCACGTGGCGATTCTGGTGTTCGACGACGTAGAAGCGCTGGACTTTGCCGGACCGTACGAGGTCTTCACCACCGCCAGCCGCGTGCATGGCCGCAGCCACCCGAATGACGCGCCGCTGTTTGCTACACAATGCGTAGCACGTAGCGTAGACTCTATATGCGCTAGAGCCGGATTACGCGTTATGCCTGACAGCACGTTTGCAGCCTGCACCGCCACCGATGTGCTGATCGTCCCCGGCGGCGTGGTCGATGGGCCACTGGCCTGCCCGGAGACCACCGCCTGGATTGCCGCCACCGCAGCGACAGCCCGCACCGTGGCCTCGGTCTGCACGGGAGCCTTCTTGCTGGCACGCAGCGGCGTAGTCACCCACGGTCCGGTCACCACGCACTGGGAAGATGTGGAGGACTTGCAGCGCATGTTCCCGGCCTTGCAGGTGCAGACCGGCGTGCGCTGGGTACACAACGATGGACAAGGCCACATCACCACCTCGGCAGGCATCAGCGCAGGTATCGACATGTGCCTGCACCTGGTGGCGACGCTGGCAGGCCACGAACTGGCCGTGCGCACGGCCCGGCAAATGGACTACGCATGGCAGCACCAGCCGTAATCCAGGTTCTGTTCGTCCTGCTGCCGAACAGCCTGATCCTCGACTGGGCAGGCCCGGCAGAGGCTTTGCGCATTGCCAACCAATGCCTGCTGGCGCAGGGCCAGCCGGAGCGCTTTGCCCTGCAATTTACCGGGCCGGATGCCGACACCCCCTCTAGCGTCGGCGCGCAACTCACCGGGCTCCAGCCCCTGCCCAGCGCGCTGACCGCCCACCCGGCCACGCCGCACTGGGTGGTGCTGGTCGGCCTGCCCGGCACCACCATCGCGGTCGACAACGCCCCCGCCCGCGCCGTACTGCATTGGCTGCGCGGCCTGCGGCTGGTGAACGGGCAGCTGGAGCTGGTGACGGTGTGCGCGGGCACGCTGTTGGCGGCACACGCCGGGCTGCTCAAGGGCCGCCGCGTGACCACCCACCACCAGCATCTGGACGAGCTGCGTTTGGCCGAGCCGCAGTGCGAGGTGGTAGCCAACCGGGTGTTTGTGGAAGACGCCCCGGTTTACAGCAGCGCCGGCGTGACCACCGGCATCGACCTGGTGCTGCAACGCATAGCAGACACCTGCGGCGAACCCATCGCGGCGCAGGTGGCGCAGACCATGGTGGTGGCGCTGCGGCGCGGCCCGCACGACCCCGAGCTGTCGCCGTTTTTAAGCTACCGCAACCACCTGCACCCTGCCCTGCACCGGGTGCAGGATGCCGTCAGCCTGGAGCCGCGTGCGGGCTGGACCGTGCCGCGCATGGCCGACATCGCCCACACCTCGCCGCGCCACCTGACGCGTTTGTTCATGGAATATGCGCAGATTGCGCCCTTGCAGTACCTGCGCCGCATCCGCCTGGCGGTGGCGCAGACGGCGCTGCAATCGGGCCACAACGTCACCCATGCTGCCGCGCTGGCGGGTTTCAGCTCCGACACCCAGTTGCGCCGCGCCTGGCACCAACTCGGCTTGCCAGGTGCCCCGTCGCAGGCCCGGCCACGCTAGCAGCGCGTCTCATAGGTGACAAATTTGGCTGTGCAGGCCAGATTTCCGGGCGAAACCCCAAATATGTCTCGAACTAAAAAGTCACACCTTGTTACATCTAGACCAAAATTACCAGGCCAGCAAAGCCGCTGGTAATTTGTGAGAACAACTGCGTGAACCACCTGACGACGAATGCAAGCCATGCCAACCACCCGGTCCCACCCCAAAGGTCGGCACCTGAGGGCATTCTGGGCAAGCTCAGGCTGGACCCAGAGACCTCCGAGCCTTACTACCAGCAATTGAAACGTCAGATCCAAAACCTGATCGACAGCGGAGAACTGCCCCCGGGCAGCAATTTGCCGTCGGAACGGGTGCTGGCCGAAGCGCTACAGGTCAGCCGCACCACCATCAAACGCTGCTACAACGACCTGCGCCACGCCCAGTGGCTGAGTACCCACGGCCGGGGTGGAACCCAGGTGCAAGCACCACAAAAAGGCCGCATCGCCGTCGAAAAACTCAAAGGCTTTGCCGAAGACATGCGCGACCGGGGCATTGCCGCCAGCACCCAGCTGGTCACCCAAGACGTGGTGCAAGACAGCATGATCGCCGCCATCTTCGGGCAGCCATCGGTCAACAGCTTTGCCAAACTGGTCCGCATCCGCCTGGCCAACGGCCAACCCCTGGCCCGCGAAGTAGCCTGGTACGACCTGGCACGGGCTCCGTCTATGGCCCACTGGGACACCCGTGGCTCGGTCTACACCTATCTGCAAGAGCAGTGCGGCCTGGCCCTGGCGGCGGCCGAGCAAACCATTGAAGCCGTGATGAGCAGCGAGGTCGAAGCCCAAGCCTTCCACTACGCCACGCCCGCCCCCTGCCTGCTGCTGAAACGCAAGTCGTTCAACAGCGACAACCAGCTGGTCGAGTACGTGGAAACCACCTACCGGGGCGAGGCCTACGCCTACCGGCTGAACCTTACCAGCTGATCCTCAGCGCAGTTTGGCCAGCAGCCCGGCGGTCGATCCGTCCAGCCCAGCGGTGTCGCCCGACAGCAAACGCGGCTCGATGTCTTTGGCCAGCACCTTGCCCAGCTCCACACCCCACTGGTCAAAGCTGTTGATACCCCACAGCGCGCCGCTGACAAACACCCGGTGCTCTTGCAGCGCAATCAGCGCACCGAAGCTGGCAGGGGTCAGGTCGTCCAGCAGCAAGAAAGTGCTGGGGCGGTTGCCGGGGAAGTTGCGGTGGCCGCCTGCATCCACTTTGCCCAGCATCAGCGCCTGGGCCTGCGCCACCACGTTGGACAACAAGGTGTGGTGGTGGCCGGGCAGGCTGTGGCGGGCTTTTTTGACGGCGATAAATTCCACCGGCACAACATCTGTGCCCTGGTGCAGCATCTGAAAGTAGGCGTGCTGGCCGTTGGTACCGGCCTCGCCCCACAGCACGCACGAGGTGCCAAACGGCAGCCTCTGGCCCTGCATGTCCACCTGCTTGCCGTTGCTCTCCATGTCCAGCTGTTGCAGGTACGCGGGCAGACGGCGCAGCGCGCTGTGGTACGGGGCAATGCTGCGGCTGGTGAAGCCGTGGAAGTTGCGGTACCACAGGTCCAGCAGACCCAGACGCATGGGCAGGTTTTGCTCCAGCGGGGCGGTGCGAAAGTGCTCGTCCATCGCCTCGGCACCGGCCAGAAAGTCGCGGAAATGCGCCGCGCCGATGGCAATCGCCACCGGCAGGCCAATCGCCGACCACACCGAATAGCGCCCGCCCACCCAGTCCCAAAAACCAAAGGTGGTGCTGATGCCAAATGCGTTGGCAGCTGCCACGTTGGTGGTGAGTGCGGCAAAGTGGCGCGCCGTATCCACGCCGCCCTGCGCCTCGAACCAGGCCTTGGCCGAGCGGGCGTTGGTCATGGTCTCGGTGGTGGTGAAGGTCTTGGAGGCGATCAAAAACAGCGTGCTGTCCACCTGCAGGCGCGGCAGCAGCGCGGCCAGTTCATGGCCGTCCACGTTGGACACAAAGTGCATGCGCTTGGTCGGAGTGGCAAACGCGTCCAGCGCCAGCGTGGCCATCAGCGGGCCCAGGTCGGAGCCGCCAATGCCGATGTTGACCACGTCGGTGATGGCCGCATCGGCCCGCGTGGTTTCGGCAAAGGTCAGCATCGCATCCAGCGTGGCATGCACCTCGGCTAAATCATTTTTGATAGCAGCCTGCGCAGGTTCTATATGCGCTAGAGCACTTTTTCTTAACAAAAAGTGCATCACCGCCCGGTCTTCGGTGGTGTTGATCTTGGCACCCGAGAACATCGCGTCGCGCAGCACTTCCACGCCCGTCTGGCGGGCCAGATCGAACAGCAGGCTTTGCGTGGCTGCGTCAATACGGTTCTTCGACAGGTCGGCGAACACGTAGGGCGCGTCCTGGCTGAAGCGGGCAAAGCGGTCCGGGTCGGCGGCAAACGCCGCACGCACATCCAGCGCCACCCCGGTGGCAGCGTACTGGGCCTGCAATTGCGCCCAGGCGGGCACGGTGTCACAACGGGGGCGGTGGAGTGCGTCCATTTTTTGTCTTTCTTACGCGGCGAGTAACAAGTTGTCGAGCTTGATGGCGTCGGCCACGAAGCCACGGATACCTTCGGCCAGCTTTTCGGTGGCCATCGCGTCCTGGTTCAGGGAGAAGCGGAAAGCGGCCTCACTCAGCGTGACTTCTTGCATCTCCATGCCCAGGGCGGCTGTGGCGTCCAGCGCCTGGGTCAGCGGGGCGTTGCTGGCGGCCATCAGGGCCAGCAGGTCGGGGCTGATGGTCAGCAGATCGCAGCCTGCCAGCGCGGTGATCTGGCCCACGTTTCGAAAGCTCGCACCCATGACTTCGGTTTGGATGCCGAAGCGTTTGTAGTAGTTGTAGATCTGCGTGACCGACACCACGCCAGGGTCGTTGGCTTCGGCCATATCGGCTTCCACCCAGGCGGCACCGGCAGTCTTTTTGTACCAGTCGTAAATACGGCCGACAAACGGCGAGATCAGTTGCACCTTGGCCTGGCCGCAGGCTACCGCCTGGCAGAAGCTGAACAGCAGCGTGAGGTTGGTGCGGATGCCTGCGCGCTCCAACTCGGCCGCAGCCTGGATGCCTTCCCAGGTGGAGGCCACCTTGATCAGGATGCGCTCTTTGGCGATGCCTTCCGATGCGTACATCTCGATCAAACGCTTGCCACGGGCCACGGTGGCTGCCGTGTCAAAGCTCAGCCGCGCATCGACTTCGGTGGACACGCGGCCCGGCACGATGCTTAAGATCTCGCAGCCAAAACGCACGATCAGGCGGTCGGTGATCTCGTCCAGCGGGCGGCCACGGTATTGGGCTACGGCCTCGGCCAGCAGCGGCGCGTAGTCGGGTTTTTGCACGGCCTTGAGGATCAAAGAAGGGTTAGTGGTGGCATCGGTGGGCAGGAATACGCCCAACTGCTTAAAGTCGCCGGTGTCGGCCACCACGGTGGTGAACTGCTTGAGGGAGTCGAGTTGGGTCATGGTGTGTTGTCGCTTAATGCAGAACCCATGGGACGCGGGGTTCGTTCGCTGAGAAACTGAAAACCGGGCTGCGCCGGGTGTGGTAGTTCAGCCTTCGATGGTACAAACAAAAATACGGGAAATGCGGTTTTATGCAAGTCCCAAGCATCTTTCGGGTTACAAAAACACGGCCTGGACGGCACCCGCAAGTGTAGGAAATCCGGCTCCTCCAGGTGCATCCCCAGTGCGCCCATTCTGGTACTTTGCTGCGGTTTGCTGACAGGGAAATTCCCACCCCAAAAAAGCATGAAAGTACCAGTAGCCGCGTCCTAAGCGTTAGTGCAAAGCCTGTAGCCGTCGCACCATTGCGGCCTGACTATCCACAGGAGACAACACCATGGTTCTGAAACCCGCATTCGCTTTGACCCTGGCCTGCAGCGCGGCCCTTACCTGCATCACTGCCCACGCCACCGATCTGGTAGTGGCCACCGTCAATAACGGCCACATGATCGAGATGCAAAAGCACACCGCCGACTTTGAAAAGGCCAACCCCGGCATCCACCTCAAATGGGTCACGCTGGAAGAAGCCACGCTGCGTTCACGCGTTACCACCGACATCGCCACCAAGGGCGGCCAGTTCGACGTGATGACCATCGGCATGTACGAGACCCCGATCTGGGGCAAAAAAGGCTGGCTGAAAGAACTGACTCCCAACGCGGCCTACGACGTAGACGACATGCTGCCCGCCATGCGTAGCGGTCTGTCGGTAGGTGGCAAGCTGTTTGCAGCCCCGTTCTACGGCGAGAGCTCGATGCTGATGTACCGCAAAGACCTGACCGACAAAGCGGGCATCCAATTTGCCGAGCGCCCCACCTGGGAGCAAGTGCGCGATGCCGCCGCCAAAATCCATGACCCAAAAAATGGCGTGTACGGCATCTGCCTGCGCGGCAAGCCGGGCTGGGGCGACAACATGGGGCTGATTACCACCATGGTCAACAGCTACGGCGGCCAGTGGTTTGACATGGACTGGAAGCCCCAGCTCAATACCAAACCCTGGCACGATGCCGTCAGCTTCTACGCCGACCTGATGGCCAAATACGGCCCGCCCGGCTCCTCGGCCAACAGCTTCAACGAGATTTTGGCGCTGTACAACGAGGGCAAATGCGGCATGTGGGTGGATGCCACTATTGCCGCCTCGTTCATCAGCGACCCCAAGCAAAGCAAAGTAGCCGACAAGGTGGCCTTTGCCCAGGCACCCAGCGCCGTGACGGCCAAGGGTGCCAACTGGTTGTGGGCATGGGCGCTGGCGATCCCGAACAGCAGCAAAAACCCCGACGCGGCGCTGAAGTTCATTACCTGGGCCACCTCCAAGGACTACATCAACCTGATTGCCAAAGACAAGGGCTGGGCCGCTGTGCCCACCGGCACGCGCAAATCCACCTACGCCAACCCCGCGTTCCAAAAGGCCGCAAGCTTCGCCGAAGCCGAGAAAAAAGCCATCGACACCGCCGATGCCGTTAACAACACCCTGCCCAAGAGCCCGTACGTGGGAGTGCAGTTTGCCGCCATCCCCGAGTACCAGGCCATCGGCATCGCGGTGGGGCAGCAAATGGCCGCCATTCTGTCGGGCAAGGTCAGCGTGGACCAGGCCCTGGCCGCCAGCCAGATCGCCGCTGACCGCGAGATGAAAAAAGCCGGTTATTACAAGTAAGTAACCTGAGTAGCTATGCCCACCCAGCCACCGCCTGCACGCGAAGACCCGCTCCGCCGGGAAGCCACTCTGGGCTATAGCCCAGCGGCAGACGTGCACCGGCTGGTGCGGTGTGTGAGCCACGGTACACCCTCGCCACTGATCCGCTGGCACTACCACGCAGATTACGAACTGCATCTGGTGGTGGCCACCTCGGGCAAGTTCTTTGTGGGCGACTACATCGGACACTTTGCTCCTGGCAACCTGGTATTGACCGGCCCCAACCTGCCGCACAACTGGATCAGCACTGACGCTCCGCCCGAGGGCGTGCCGCTGCGTGACCACTGCATCGTGTTCCGGCGCGAACCCATCGCCCAGGCGGCCGGGCCGATCCCGGAGCTGACTGAGCTGCTACCGCTGCTGGACCAGGCGGCGCAGGGCATTGAGTTTTTTGGCCTGGAAGAGCGGGCGGCGGGCTATTTCGAGCGGGTGGCCGGGTGCCAGAACCTAGCCCGGCTGGTGGCCTTTCTGGACCTGCTGGGCGCGCTGCTGCGTTGTGGCGACTACCGCCTGCTGTCCAGCCAAGCCGCGCTGGGCGACCACACGGACAGCAACGACGGCTCGATGGCGCTGATCGATGCCGTCGTCAACTACCTCAGCGAACATTGCGCCCAGCCGCTGGCGATGGCCGATGTGGCCCGGCGCTTCCACCTCAGCGAAAGCCATTTCTCGCGTGTGTTCCGGCGCGGCACCGGCAACACCTTCACCGATTTTTTGATCCGCGTACGCATCTCCCGCGCCTGCCAGTTGCTGGCCCAGACCGACGACAAGATTGCCAGCGTCGGCTTTGACGCAGGCTTTCACAACCTGGCCAACTTCAACCGCCGCTTCCTGGAAGTCAAAGGCTGCACGCCCTCGGAATATCGCTTGCGGGGGCGGGCCAATTGAGCGGTTACGCATGCCGCAACACCACCTCGGTGCCCACCGGTAGTCCGCTGCGGTTGCCCCCTGCAAGGAGGGGGGGGTGCTGGCACCGTATTTGGCGTAGTCGTAGTTGATGAACTTGATCTTCTTGAAGTCGGGCATACGCTCGTCCAGCTTGGTGGATTTGTTGCTGGGCAGCTGGAACTGCTTGGCGGCAACACTCAGTTCCTGGGCGGTGGGGGTCAGCGCCCAGTCGTAAAACTTCTTGGCAGCCTCCTGGTTGCGGGCACCTTTGACGATGCTCATGGAGCCGATTTCGGCGGGGTTGACGGTTTCGAGCGGTAAGCCCTGCATGCGCTTGCCTGGTGCATCGTTTACAAAACTGATAAAAAAAGCGGTTTCGCCGCGTGCAAGGGCTTTGATGGGGTCAGTGCCCGAGCGGGTGTACTGGCTGACGTTCTTGTGCAGGCCATTGAGGTACTCAAACGCCTTGTCTTCGCCCATCAGCTGCACCAGGGTGGCGATCATGGTGTAGGCCGTGCCGCTGGAGGCGGGGTTGGCCACCTGGATTTCACCCTTGCATTCTGGCTTGAGCAAGTCGGCCCAGCTCTTGGGGATAGGCAGCTTCTTTTTGGCCACCAGTTCGGTGTTGTAGCAAAGCCCAGCAGGCCTGAATAGATGCCCACCGTCTTGTAGCCCGACTGCTGGGCCTGCTGCTGCGCCCAGGGGTAGAGCTGGGGCAGCATGGCGGATTTGTATTCGACGCTCAAATTTTTCTCGGCGGCTTGCATGTGCGGGTCGCATGGTGCCACCAAACCAGATGTCGGTTTTGGGGTTTTCCTTCTCGGCCATCAGCTGCGCCAACGCTTCGCCCGAGCCCTTGAGCGACATATTTACCTTGACCCAGTAATTCGGGTGTACACCGTGCTCAGCATGTTGCAGCCCTCGGCCTGGGCTGAACAAATGATGTTGATCTGGCCATCGGCCGTCGCGGCGGCGGCGGCGGCGGCGGCGGCCATTGATAAGGCCAATAGAAAAAATGGTGTGCATTTTTTTATTGGGTTTTTTGAGTAACAAGATTACCAACTCGACTCTTAACGCAGCTTTAAAGCGATGCAATCGGGAAAACACCGAGAAAAATCCAGGAAAAAAGTATTTTTTACCGCCATATTTTCAGAAACATGAAACTAAGTTACATTGGCGGCCAATCTTGGGGCCCGTGCACAGCACAGGTCGTGAACCCTTTTGGATGCAACCTATGAGCTTTGATCTAGTCCTGTTTGGCGGCACCGGCGACCTCGCCTGGCGCAAGTTGATGCCCGCCCTGTTCCAGTCGTTTCGCCACGGCTCCCTGCCCGAAGGCGGGCGCATTATTGGCGTGGGGCGTGACAACCTCAGTCACGACCAGTACCGCGCCCAAATCCAGTCCCGCTTCAATAGCGTAGACGGCTCCAAGCGCCCCAATGCCGAAGAATTTGCACGTTTTGCTGAGTTGCTGGAATTCCAGCGCATGGACCTGTCCAAGCCCGACGACTACGCCGCCCTGGCCGATATTTTGAAGGCCCGCAACGCCGACTCGGTAGTGATGTACGTGGCCACCGCGCCAGGCCTGTTCACCACCGTGTGCGAGCAACTGGCCGCCGCCGGGCTGAACACGCCGCACACCCGCATCGTGCTGGAAAAACCGCTGGGCCACGACCTGGCATCGAACCGCGCCATCAACGCCACGGTGGGCCGCTGCTTCCAGGAAAACCAGGTTTTCCGCATCGACCACTACCTGGGCAAGCCCTCGGTACAAAACCTGTTTGCGCTGCGTTTTGGCAATGCCTTGTTTGAACCCCTGTGGCGGCGTGAGCACATCGCCAACATCCAGATCACCATGGCCGAAGACCTGGGTGTGGAGTCACGTGGTGCGTTTTACGAGAACACCGGCGCACTGCGCGATATGGTGCAAAACCACGCACTGCAACTGCTGTGCGCCATAGCTATGGAGCCACCGATCAACGCGCACGCCGATGCCATTCGCGACGAAAAACTCAAGGTGCTGCGCAGCCTCAAGCCCTGGACGGCGGAAACCTTGTCGCAGCATGTGATCCGGGGCCAGTACTCTGCCGGTGTCTCGGGCGGTGCGGCCGTGCCCGGCTACCGCCAGGAAACCGGTGTCAGCCCCGAAAGCACCACCGAAACCTTTGTGGCCCTGCGCACCGAGATTGCCAACTGGCGCTGGGCCGGTGTGCCGTTCTACATCCGCACCGGCAAACGGCTGGCCGGGCGCGATGCCCGCATCGTCATCAACTTCCACCCCACCCCGCACGCCATTTTCAAGGCCCCGGTGGGCGCGGTGAACCGCCTGGTCATCAACCTGCAACCCAAAGACGGGCTGGAGCTGCACCTGCTGTCGCAAAGCCAGGGCAACCGCAAAGCCGCCAGCCAGACCCTGGCACCGGTGCAGCTAGACCTGGACTTTGATTCGCGCTTTGGCTCAGAACGCGTAGGCGCCTACGAACGCCTGCTGCTGGACGTGCTGGACGGCCGCCTGAACCTGTTTGTCCGCAGCGACGAGCAAGAAGAAGCCTGGCGCTGGGTCGAGCCCATCATCCAGCACTGGGAACACGACAGCACCGGCCCACGCCCCTACGCGGCAGGCACCTGGGGCCCCAGCGCTTCCAGCGCCATGATCGCCCGCGACGGTTTCTGCTGGAGCGAAGAGTCGTAAGCCATGCTAGACCGCATCAAAGCTTCCCTATCGTCGCTAGCACCGGCGGAGCAGCGCGTAGGCAAGCTGGTGCTAGCCGACCCACGCGCTTTTGCCAATCTGCCAGTCAGTGAACTGTCTGACCGGGCCCACGTCAGCAAGCCCACCGTGGTGCGGTTTTGCCGCAGCATGGGCTACGACGGCCTGAGTGACTTTAAGCTCAAGCTGGCAGGCAGCGTCAGTGAGGGCGTGCCCTTTATCCACCGCAGTGTGGACCTGGACGACAAAACCAGCGACGTCATGGTCAAGGTGATCGACAACACCGTCGCCGCCTTCCTCAAATACCGCAACGAAGCCAGCACCAGCGCGCTGGAAAAAGCTGCCGAAATTCTGGCCGAAACCTATAAAACCGGTAAACGCATCGAGTTCTACGGTGCGGGCAATTCCGGCATCGTGGCGCAGGACGCGCAACACAAGTTCTTCCGCCTGGGCGTGCATGCCATTGCCTATAGCGACGGCCACATGCAGGTGATGGGCGCCTCCATGCTTGGTCCAGGCGACTGCGTGGTGGTGATCTCCAACTCGGGCCGCACCCGCGACCTGATGGATGCCTGCGACATTGCGCGCAAAAACGGCGCTACCACCATCGTCATTACCACCAGCGGTTCGCCTCTGGCCTCTGCCGGGCACGTACACCTGGCGGCCAACCACCCCGAAGGCTACGACCGCTACAGCCCTATGGTGTCGCGCCTGTTGCATTTGATGGTGATCGACATCCTGGCCACCTGCGTCGCCCTGCGCATCGGCGGCACCACTTTGCAGCCTAAATTGCAAGAAATTAAAACCAATCTACGCAGTAAACGCTACACCTAAAGTGGATCCCGCCGTAAGGGCAACGTCTGGATAACTGCGCAGCGCCAATTGCTTTTCAACTCCGCCAATACGGTTTTTCAAGAACCATCGTTTTGATCCCGCCGGACTGACTTCAAGGTACAGCCCGCCTGCATCGCTGAACCGCGCCCGCCTTTTGTCATGTGGGCAAGTGGCGTTTCTGCATTAGGCGTCGGTCAGCATGGGGGCAACTCCGTTCAATGGTTAGGGGCAAAAATGAGGGGGCAAACAGGGCGTTTTCATTGGGGATTGGGGGGGTAACTCTCAAAAATTACCGAAAATCTCCGATTGCCCCCCATTTACCCCCCCAATTTATTTAGCTGCCACTGTACGCCACTGCACTGTAAGTACTTGATTCACCAATGAAAAAGGCCGCTAACTATCGCTAGTTAGCGGCCTTTGTCATGCGGTCTGGTGGAGCTGGGGGGATTTGAACCCCCGTCCGCAAGCCTTCTTCGAACAGTTCTACATGTGTAGCCGTCTGGTTTAAGTCTCGCCTTTTACATCGCGCAGTGGCACGCTATGCAAAACGCCAGCAACCTATTTTCTCGGAGAACACTAAGTTACCCAGTGAGCGCCCAGCCAAATGAAGTTACCCCGCAGCCTGGACGGTCAAGCCTTGCGGCTGTACCACCCTTGCCCAGCCTATTGGCTTGCTGTTGCGAGGCTCACGCGCAATTAAGCGGCGAGTGCGAAACGTTCGTCGTTTGCAGTTAGGTTTTTTCTGCTGTTTTACGAGGTGGCAGAACCTCGACATGCCCTGCTGCGCGTCCGAACCCACGTCGAAACCAGTGCAGCCCCAAGCCTCTATTTTAAATCACAAATAGAAGCAGGGTTTATGGCAACCAATGCAGCAGCTCAAGGGGAGACTGGATGGCCGCATGGGCCCCCCATTGGTGGACATCGATGTTGTTTCCGAGATAACCATAACCGGCTGCGACGGTCACCATACCTGCAGCCAAACCTGCAACCACATCGCGCTCGTCATCACCCACATATATGCAATGTGCCGGGGCCATACCCAAACGCCTAGCAGCCTCCAGCAAAGGTTCTGGATGCGGTTTAGCATGAGGGGTCGTATCGCCGCTAACTACAGTAACTGCCGTCGCAAACAAGGGCATAGCCCGGGTTAAAGGCAGGCTGAAGCGTTCGGATTTATTCGTCACCACGCCCCAGGGTATCTGGCGGGCAACCAGTTCGGCCAATAATTCAGGCACTCCACCAAACGCATAGGTTTCTTGCGTTAAACGGCGCTCATAGTTGGCAAAAAACTCTTCTTTCATGGCCGAAAAATCAAGATGGTCTGGCTGCATACCAAAAGCAACACCGAGCATTCCGCGCGCGCCAGCGCCTACCATGGGACGGTAGCTGTCGTGTGACAAGGATGACAAACCACGGTCTGTGCGCATTTTGTCTACCGCCCCAGCAAGATCAGGCGCGCTGTCAACCAAGGTTCCATCCAGATCAAAAAGCACGGCACGAATACTCAAAAATGCAGAATGCATACGTGGCTTCATGCTTTTTGCGTGGAAAACATGTAATTTACGCTGGTATCGCCACTCAACCAATAACGCTGCGTCAGGGGATTGAACTCCAATCCACACGTCTGTTGCAGCGTCAGGCCGGCACTCCGGCAATGTCCAGCCAATTCACTGGGTCGAATCATTTTTGCGTATTCGTGGGTACCACGAGGTAGCATATTGAGAAGGTATTCCGCTCCAACTACAGCCATCAAAAAAGCCTTGGTGCTTCGGTGGATGGTGGAAAAAAATACCTGGCCACCCGGTTTCACCAAGATAGCACACGCCTTTACAACAGAAGCGGGATCAGGTACGTGCTCCAACATTTCCATGCATGTCACCACATCAAAACTACCGGGTTGTTCGGCAGCAAGATGCTCCACACTGATTTCACGGTATTGCACGCGGGAAGTCTGGGCTTCCAAGGCATGTAGCTGGGCTACTTTGAGAGCCTTGGTCGACAAATCAATACCCAGTACATAGGCACCCCGGCGGGCCATTGAGTCTGACAAAATACCACCACCACAGCCAACATCCAGTACACGCAAACCGTCTAATGGCGCGATACCGCCAATCCAGTTCAACCGCAAGGGGTTGATTTGGTGCAACGGGCGAAACTCGCTGTCCAAATCCCACCAGCGGTGGGCTAATTCAGAGAATTTGGCCAATTCGGCAGGGTCGGCATTCAAACTTGGATTCATCCGAAGATTTTCACAGATTGTTTAAGCCGATCGAGTTGACCCAGAAAAAAATCCATAAAAAAAGCCCTGTGGGCGATTGCGCACAGGGCTTTTTTTTGGGAGGGGTAAACCTGACGGTCCCCCAAAGGCTGGACACTTGGAAAACCAAGTGACCAGTACCTCAATTACTTGTTACGCGTACCAACCACTTCGATTTCCACGCGGCGGTTCTTAGCACGGCCTTCGGCGGTTGCATTGTCAGCAACCGGTTGCTTTTCGCCCTTACCTTCTGTGTAGACACGGTTCTTTTCGATGCCGCTAGACACCAAGTACGCCTTCACAGACTCAGAACGGCGAACCGACAGCTTCTGGTTGTAAGCATCACCACCCACGGAGTCGGTATGACCCACGGCAATAATGACTTCCAGGTTGATGCCCTTGACTTTGCCAACCAGGTCATCCAGCTTGGCTTTGCCTTCGGGCTTCAGCACGGACTTGTTGAAGTCAAAGAATGCATCAGCTGCGTAAGTAACCTTTTCAGCAACCATGACAGGAGCAACAACAGCTGGCGTAGGTGCGACAACAGCTGGTGCAGCTGGTGCAGCAGCCATTGGAGCAGGAGCAGCAACAGCGGCTTTAGGAGCGACCAAAGCGCCATCACAACCTGGAGCTGCGGTAGCGGGTGTCCAGTTGGCATCACGCCAGCACAATTCGTTGGTACCGTTCTTCCAGACCAACTCGTTGGAGCCGTTTTTCCAGTTGTCAACGGTTTGTGCGCCCGCGGCGGTTACAAGCGCTGCGGAGGCAAACAACATTGCCACTTTATTCAATTTCTTCATGGTTCTCCTCTTGGGGAAAAAGCCGCAGCAGCGCTGCGAAAGGGGACGTCTACAGTGACCATCACTGCATACGTTCATTGAATTGTGCCACAGGGCTAAGGGGAAACGAGTAGGACAACAAGCTGGCGCAACGGTATGCGCAGCCATTGGTGAACATGTGTTGCTGTGTGGCTACAGTCACTTGGCCCTAAAATAGTTGACCTCCGCTGTATGACGTTTGCCTCTCTATGACCCAGTTCGCCAAAGAAACCTTGCCCATCAGTCTTGAAGAGGAAATGCGCCGGAGCTACCTTGATTACGCGATGAGTGTGATTGTGGGCCGCGCCCTCCCGGATGCGCGCGACGGCCTCAAGCCCGTGCACCGGCGCGTGCTGTTTGCCATGCACGAACTCAACAACGACTGGAACCGTGCTTATAAGAAGTCGGCCCGTATTGTGGGTGACGTGATTGGCAAGTACCACCCCCACGGCGACAGTGCGGTGTATGAAACCATCGTCCGTATGGCGCAGGATTTCTCCCTGCGCCACATGCTGGTCGATGGCCAGGGCAACTTCGGTTCGGTCGATGGCGACAACGCCGCCGCCATGCGTTACACCGAAATCCGCATGTCCAAGATCGCCCACGAGCTGCTGGCCGACCTGGACAAAGAAACCGTCGATTTCGGCCCAAACTACGACGGCAGCGAACAAGAACCGCTGGTCATGCCAGCGCGCTTCCCTAATCTATTAGTCAATGGCTCCTCCGGCATTGCCGTGGGTATGGCCACCAACATCCCGCCACACAACCTGAACGAAGTGGTCGATGGCTGCCTGCACCTGCTGCGCAACCCGCAAGCCACGGTGGACGAGTTAATGGAGATCATCCCTGCGCCTGACTTCCCCACGGCCGGCATCATCTACGGCATCAATGGCGTGAAAGACGGCTACCGCACCGGCCGGGGCCGCGTGGTGATGCGTGCCAAGGTGCACTTTGAAGACATCGACAAGGGCCAACGCCAAGCCATCATCGTTGACGAACTGCCTTACCAGTGCAACAAGAAGACCCTGCAAGAACGCATGGCCGAGCTGGTGCACGAGAAAAAAATCGACGGCATCAGCCACATCCAGGACGAATCCGACAAGTCCGGCATGCGTTTGGTGATCGAACTCAAGCGCGGCGAAGTGCCCGAGGTGGTGTTGAACAATCTGTACAAACAGACCCAGCTGCAAGATACCTTCGGCATGAACATGGTGGCGCTGGTCAACGGCCAGCCCAAGCTGTGCAACCTGAAGGACCTGATCGAGGTCTTCCTGGAGCACCGCCGCGAAGTCGTCACCCGCCGCACCATCTTCAACCTGCGCAAGGCCCGCGAACGCGGCCATGTACTGGAAGGCCTGGCGGTTGCGCTGGCGAATATTGACGACTTCATCGCCATCATCCGCAACGCCCCCACGCCCCCGGTCGCCAAGGTCGAGCTGATGGCCAAGCCTTGGGACAGCAAGCTGGTGCGCGAAATGCTCACCCGCACGCGTGCCGACGGCGGCATGGTGAATGTGGACGACTACCGCCCCGACGGCCTAGAAAAAGAACTCGGCATGGGCAGCGACGGCCTATACCGCCTGTCCGAAGTGCAAGCTCAAGAGATTTTGCAGATGCGTCTGCAACGCCTGACCGGGCTGGAGCAAGACAAGATCGTTGCCGAATACAAAGAGGTGATGTCCGAGATTGAAGACTTCCTGGACATCCTGGCCAAGCCCGAGCGCGTCTCCACCATCATTGGCGACGAGCTAACCTCTGTGAAACTGGAATTCGGCCAAACCAAGCTGGGCGCACGCCGCAGCCAGGTGGAATACAGCGCGTTCGACCTCAGCACCGAAGACCTGATTACGCCCACCGACATGGTGGTCACGCTCTCGCACAGTGGCTATATCAAGAGCCAGCCGCTCTCCGAATACCGGGCGCAAAAGCGCGGCGGGCGCGGCAAGCAAGCCACGGCCACCAAAGAAGACGACTGGGTGGACCAGCTTTTCATCGCCAACACGCACGACTACATCCTGTGCTTCAGCAACCGGGGCCGCCTGTACTGGCTCAAGGTCTGGGAAGTGCCGCAGGGTTCGCGTGGCTCGCGTGGCCGCCCCATCGTCAACATGTTCCCACTGCAAGAGGGCGAAAAAATCAACGTGGTGCTGGCCCTGACCGGTGAGAAGCGCAGCTTCCCCGCCGACCAGTATGTGTTCATGGCCACCAGCATGGGCACGGTCAAAAAGACCCCGCTGACCGACTTCAGCAACCCGCGCAAGGCCGGCATCATTTCGGTGGACCTGGACCCGGGCGACTTCCTGATTGGCGCAGCCCTCACCGACGGCAAGCACGACGTCATGTTGTTCAGCGACGGCGGCAAGGCCGTGCGCTTCGACGAAAACGATGTGCGCCCCATGGGCCGTAACGCCCGTGGCGTGCGCGGCATGATGCTGGAAGAAGGCCAGGGCGTGATCGCCATGCTGGTCGCCGAAGATGAGCAACAAAGCGTACTCACCGCCACGTTGAACGGCTACGGCAAACGCACCAACATTACCGAATACACCCGCCACGGCCGTGGCACAAAGGGCATGATCGCCATCCAGCAAAGCGAGCGCAATGGCCGCGTGGTGGCCGCCACCCTGGTGCATGCCGATGACGAAATCATGCTGATCACCGACAAGGGCGTATTGGTACGCACCCGCGTCAGCGAAATCCGCGAATTGGGCCGTGCCACCCAGGGCGTGACCCTGATCGCCCTGGACGAAGGCTCCAAACTCAGCGGCCTGCAACGGATTGTGGAGAACGATGCCATCGTGGCCGCTACCGAAGCGGATGAGGCCGGTGAAGCCGGTGACGATGCAGGCACCGACGACGCAACCCCCGGCACGCCGGAAGCATAAAACCGCTAGCACTATAAATTTAGTAGCACCTAGCGCAGATGGAATATGCGCTAGCGGCCTAAAAACCTTAAGAAATTGCATGACACGCCCCTACAATTTTTCTGCCGGTCCTGCGGCTATCCCTGAAGCCGTCCTGACCCAGGCCGCCGCCGAAATGCTGGACTGGCATGGCAGCGGCATGGGTGTGATGGAAATGAGCCACCGGGGCAAAGAATTCCTGTCGATCTACGCGCAGACCAAGGCCGACTTCCGCGCCCTGATGGCCGTGCCGCCCGAGTTCAAAATCCTGTTCATGCAAGGCGGTGGTTTGGGCGAAAACGCCATCGTGCCGCTGAATCTGTCGCGTGGCGGCAAGGTCGATTGCGTGGTCACCGGCAGCTGGAGCCAGAAGTCGCAAAAAGAGGCGCGCAAATACGCCGCCGTACACACTGCCGCCAGCACCGAAGCCACCGGCTACACCCGCCTGCCCGACCCGGCCAGCTGGGACCTGAGCACTGACGCCAGCTACGTGCACATCTGTGGCAATGAAACCATCGACGGCGTGGAGTTCCAAACCTTGCCCGACCTGCAAGCGCTGGGCTCAAAAGCCCCGCTGGTGGTGGACGTGTCGTCCCACATCGCCTCGCGCAGCGTGGACTGGTCCAAGATCGGCCTGGCCTTTGGCGGCGCGCAAAAGAACCTCGGCCCCGCCGGCCTCACCGTGGTGGTGGTGCGCGAAGACCTGCTGGGCCACGCCCTGGACATCTGCCCCAGCGCCTTCAACTACGAGACCGTGGCCGACAACCAGTCGATGTACAACACGCCGCCCACCTACGCCATCTACATCGCCGGGCTGACCTTCCAGTGGCTCAAGCACCAGACCGAAGGCAACCTGCACGGCATAGCCGCCATGGAACACCGCAACATCGCCAAGGCCGAGTTGCTGTACCGCGCCATCGACCAGTCGCAGCTCTACGTCAACAAGGTGGAGGTGGATTGCCGCTCGCGCATGAATGTGCCCTTCTTCCTGCGCGACGAGAGCCGCAACGACGCATTTTTAGAAGGTGCCAAGGCACGCGGCTTGCTTCAGCTCAAGGGCCACAAGTCGGTCGGCGGCATGCGGGCCAGCATTTACAACGCCATGCCTTTGGCGGGCGTACAGGCGCTGGTGGACTACATGCACGCATTTGAAAAGAGCCACGCCTAAGCTATGACTGCCTCCATCCCCATTAGCCCGCTGAACCCCGCCTCCGATCTGGCCGAGCTGCGCGTCAAGATCGACCAGATCGACCAAGACCTGCTCACCCTATTGAACCGCCGGGCCCACGTGGCCGAGCAGGTGGGCGACATCAAGCGCCGTGAAGGCTCGCCCTTCTTTCGGCCCGACCGGGTGGCCCAGGTCATTGAGAAGATCCAGCAGTCCAACACCGGCCCCTTGAAGAACCCGCATGTGGCCGCCGTGTGGCGCGAAATCATGTCAGCCTGCCTGGCCCTGGAAGCGCCCCAGCGCGTGGCGGTACTCGGCCCGGCAGGTACGTTTTGCGAGCAGGCCGCGATTGAGTTTTTTGGTAGCGCCGCCGAGCTGCTGTACTGCGCCAACTTCGACGAAGTTTTCCACACCACCGCTGCCGGCACCGTGCAGTACGGCGTGGTGGCACTAGAGAATTCGACCGAAGGCGTGGTCGCCCGTTCGCTGGACCTGTTCCTGCACTCGCCCGTGCACGTGGTCGGCGAAGTCAGCCTGCTGGTACGGCACAACCTGCTGCGCCAGACCAACTCCCGCGACAACATCGACGTGGTGATGGCCCACCCCCAAGCGCTGGCCCAGTGCCAGGGCTGGCTGACCCAGCACCTGCCAAACGCCGAGCGCCGCGCCGTGTCCAGCAACGCCGAAGGTGCGCGTCTGGCCGCCAGCAACCCCGGCTGGGCGGCGCTGGCCAGCGAACGTGCTGCCTCTCAGTTTGGCCTGCACATCGTGGCCCACGCGGTGCAAGACGAAGCCTACAACCGCACCCGCTTTGCCGTCATCTGCCTGCCGCAAACCCTGGCCACACCGCCCGCCTCGGGCAAAGATTGCACCAGCTTGGTGGTATCCGTGCCCAACAAGCCAGGTGCCATGCACGATTTGCTGGTGCCGCTGAAAACCAATGGCGTGTCCATGACCCGCTTCGAGTCGCGCCCGGCCCGTACCGGCCAGTGGGACTATTACTTCTACATCGACCTGGACGGCCACCCGTCACAACCCCATGTGGCCAAAGCGCTGCAAGAGCTGCGTGCGCTGTGCGCCTTCTTCAAGGTACTGGGCACCTACCCGGTCGGCTCCTGAAAGCAGCGCCCATGTTTGAACAACTCGGACTGATCGGCTGCGGCCTGATGGGCGGCTCGTTTGCCCTGGCACTGAAACAGGCCGGGCTGGTAAAACGCGTGGTGGGCTACAGCAAATCGCCTTCTACCACCAGCAAGGCCCGCCAACTAGGCGTGATCGACATCGAGGCCCCATCGGCCCTGCTGGCGGTGTCGGGAGCCGACATCGTGCTGCTGGCCGTGCCGGTGGCGGCGACGGAGGCCACCTTCAAGGCCATCAAGCACCTAATCACCCCCAACACTTTGGTGATGGATGTGGGCTCCACCAAGCGCGACGTGGTGGATGCCGCCCGCCGGGCGCTGCGCGAGCAGGTCGGCTCCTTCGTACCCGCCCACCCGATCACCGGCAAAGAGGTGTCCGGCGTGGAGTTTGCCGACCCGCACCTATACAACGGCAAAAACGTCATCCTGACCCCCATCGACCGCACCCTGCCCGCGCAACTGGCCCAGGCCCAAGCGGTGTGGGCAGCGCTGGGCTGCAATGTGCTGCAAATGACCCCCGAATCGCACGATGCGACGTTTGCCGCCGTCAGCCACTTGCCCCATTTGATCGCCTTTGCCATGATGCACGGGCTGGTCAGCCAGCCACAGGGGCAGGAATACCTGGCCTTGGCCGGTCCGGGCTTCCGCGACTTCACCCGCATCGCCGCGTCTGATCCGCACATGTGGCGTGACGTGTTATTGGCCAACAAAGAAGAAGTGCTGGCCCAATCGCAAATCTTCCAAAAGACACTACAGACTATGGAAACCATGCTCACCAGCAACAACGTGGACGGGCTGGTCGAAATGCTGGAGCACGCCAGCGACAGCCGCGCCGACTGGAGCATGGCCTCCTTGAAACCCAAGACCTGATGTCCACCTGAATTCCCCCAGATGTTCGCCACCCCTTTTCTCGACCTTCCTCCCCTCGATAGCGCCGTTGGTACCGTCGTACTGCCAGGCTCCAAAAGCATCTCCAACCGGGTTCTCTTGTTAGCCGCCCTGAGCGGTGGCACCACCCGCGTGCACGACCTGCTGGACTCCGACGACACCAAAGTCATGCTGGACGCACTGGGCCAACTGGGCTGCGGCATCCGCCACAACGGCAACACGGTAGAGATCGACGGGCTGGCCGGGCAATTGAAAGCTTCGCAGGCCGATCTGTTCATGGGCAATGCCGGCACGGCCATCCGCCCCCTGACGGCTGCGTTGGCCGTGCTGGGCGGCAACTTCAGCTTGCACGGCGTGCCGCGCATGCACGAGCGCCCGATTGGCGACCTGGTTGATGCTCTGCGCCAGCTCGGCTGCCAGATCGACTACACCGGGCAAGACGGCTACCCGCCCCTGCGCATCGGCCAGCCCACGCTGACGCTGGGTGCTCCCATCCGCGTGCGCGGCGATGTGTCCAGCCAGTTTTTAACCGCCCTGCTGATGGCACTGCCGCTGGTGGCACAGCAAGACGTGGTGATCGACGTGGTGGGCGAGCTCATCTCCAAGCCCTACATCGAAATCACGCTCAACCTGCTGGCGCGCTTTGGCATCCGCGTGCGGCGTGAGGGCTGGGCCCGCTTCACCATCCCCGCCGGTAGCCGCTACCAGTCGCCGGGCGACATCCATGTAGAGGCGGACGCCTCATCGGCTAGCTATTTCATAGCACTAGGCGCAATTAGTACATGCGCTAGCGGCACTTTTGATTCAAAGATTCGGATCGAAGGCGTGGGCGCAGCTTCGATCCAGGGCGACATCCGCTTCATCGAAGCTGCCGAGCAGATGGGCGCACAGGTCGCCAGCGGACCCAACTGGCTGGAAGTGCGCCGGGGCAGTTGGCCGCTCAAGGCCATCGACCTGGACTGCAACCACATTCCCGATGCCGCCATGACCCTGGCGGTGATGGCGCTGTACGCCAATGGTGTCACCACGCTGCGCAACATCGCCAGCTGGCGCGTCAAGGAAACCGACCGCATCGCGGCGATGGCGACCGAGTTGCGCAAGCTGGGGGCCACCGTGGAAGAAGGCGCGGATTTCATCCGCATCACCCCGCCTGCGTCAGTGGACGACTGGAAAGCCGCCAGCATCCACACCTACGACGACCACCGGGTGGCGATGTGCTTCTCGCTGGCAGCCTTCAACCCGGCTAGCCTGCCGATGCGTATCGAAGACCCGAAATGCGTCGCCAAGACCTTCCCCGATTACTTTGAGGCATTGCTGGCGTTGTCAAAAGCAGCGCCAGCACACATCCCCGTCATCTGCATCGACGGCCCCACCGCGTCGGGCAAAGGCACCGTCGCCGCCGCATTGGCCGAGCGCCTGGGCTACCACTTTCTGGACTCGGGCGCGATGTACCGCATCACCGCGCTGGCGGCCTTGCGCGCAGGTTTAACCATCGCTAGCGCCGACGAAGCCGCGATTGCCACCCTGGCCCAAACCCTGCCGGTGCGCTTTGTAGACGGCAAGGTCTGGCTCGGCGACTCCGACGTGTCGGATGCCATCCGCACCGAAGAAGCCGGCATGAACGCCTCCAAAGTCTCCGCCCTGCCCTCGGTACGGCTGGCTCTGGTAGACCTGCAACACAGCTTTCGCGCCTTGCCGGGGCTGGTGGCCGATGGGCGCGACATGGGCACCGTGATCTTCCCCGATGCCCCCCTGAAAGTATTCCTCACCGCCACCGCTGCCAAACGCGCCGAGCGGCGGCATAAGCAATTGATTTCAAAGGGCTTTTCGCCTATACTCGAAGACCTTCGCGCGGACTTGGAGGCGCGTGACGCACGGGATTCAACCCGTGTCGCTGCGCCCCTCAAGCCCGCACAAGATGCCTTGCTGCTAGACAACTCTGACATGTCGATCGAAACATCGGTAGACCAAGTTTTGGACTGGTGGCAAAGCAAGCAGCCATTTAGTAAAAACTAAATAGCAAACCCAAGAGCCCACTTTGCTGCTTCAGCCGAGTGGTTTTTAACCTTGTAACCCCGGTGGTCCCCCGACCGCCAAACCGCCACACCAGAACCTCACGCGAGTGCAATTCCGCACCCGCCAACCCTGTGCTGTGGACTAGGAAAACCATGTCAGAATCATTTGCAGACCTCTTTGCCGAATCGCTAACCCGCACGGAAACGCGCATTGGTGAAGTCGTCACCGCCGAAGTCATCCGTATCGAACACAGCTTTGTGGTCGTTAACGCTGGCCTCAAATCCGAAGCCTACGTGCCGCTGGAAGAGTTCAAAACCGACAAGGGCGAAGTTGAAGTCCAAGTTGGCGAATTCATCTCCGTCGCGATCGTCGCGATCGAAAACGGCTACGGCGACACCATCGTCAGCCGTGACACCGCCAAGCGCCTGGCTTCGTGGATGTCCCTGGAGAAATCCCTGGAATCCGGCGAATTCGTCACCGGCACCACCTCCGGCAAGGTCAAGGGCGGCCTGACCGTTCTGGTCAACGGCATCCGCGCATTCTTGCCCGGTTCGCTGATCGACACCCGCCCCATCAAGGACTTGTCTCCCTACGAGAACAAGACCATGGAATTCAAGGTCATCAAGCTGGACCGCAAGCGCAACAACGTCGTGTTGTCGCGCCGCGCTGTGGTCGAAGCCAGCATGGGCGAAGAACGCG
The DNA here is from genome assembly GCF_056521445.1 of Rhodoferax sp. LB1P47. Taxonomy (NCBI): domain Bacteria; kingdom Pseudomonadati; phylum Pseudomonadota; class Betaproteobacteria; order Burkholderiales; family Comamonadaceae; genus Rhodoferax; species Rhodoferax sp. LB1P47. The sequence continues at coordinate 347,982 of NZ_JBWMAU010000001.1, forward strand.
CCAAGCTGATGGAAACCCTGAAAGAAGGCTCCGTGGTGCACGGTGTGGTCAAGAACATCACCGAATACGGTGCGTTCGTGGACCTGGGCGGCATTGACGGCCTGCTGCACATCACCGACATGGCATGGCGCCGCGTGCGTCACCCATCGGAAGTGGTGACGGCTGGTCAGGAAATCACCGCCAAGATCCTCAAGTTCGACACCGAAAAGAACCGTGTGTCCTTGGGTCTGAAGCAAATGGGCGACGACCCATGGATGGGCGTGAACCGCCGCTACCCACAATCGACCCGTCTGTTCGGCAAGATCACCAACATCGCCGACTACGGTGCATTTGTGGAACTCGAACCCGGTATCGAAGGCCTGGTGCACGTGTCTGAGATGGACTGGACCAACAAGAACATCGCTCCCGCCAAGCTGGTTTCGCTGGGCGACGAAGTCGAAGTCATGGTTCTGGAAATCGACGAAGACAAGCGCCGCATCAGCCTGGGCATGAAGCAGTGCAAGGCCAACCCATGGCAAGAATTCGCGCAAGACACCAAGCGTGGCGACCGCGTCAAGGGCCCGATCAAGTCGATCACCGACTTCGGCGTATTCGTGGGCTTGGCTGCCGGTATCGACGGCCTGGTGCATTTGTCTGACCTCTCGTGGAACGAAACCGGCGAAGCCGCCGTGCGTAACTACAAGAAGGGCCAAGAAGTCGAAGCCATCGTGTTGGCCGTGGACGTGGACCGCGAACGCATCTCTTTGGGTATCAAACAGCTCGACAGCGATCCGTTCACCACCTTCACCACCATCAACGACAAGGGCCAGATCGTGACCGGCAAGGTCAAGACCGTGGATGCCCGTGGCGCTGAAATCGACCTGGGCGAAGACATCATCGGCTACCTGCGCGCTTCCGAAATCAGCCGTGACCGCGTTGAAGACGCACGCAACGTGCTGAAAGAAGGCGACGAAGTCACCGCTGTGGTGGTCAATGTGGATCGCAAGACCCGCAACATCCAGCTGTCGATCAAGGCCAAGGACGCTGCCGACCAAGGTGAAGCCATGGCTGCACTGAGCCAAGCTTCGGCCCGCGAAAACGCTGGCACCACCAGCCTGGGTGCCCTGCTGCGCGCCAAGCTGGACAGCAACAATTAATTTGTTGTTGACATAGGCTAGTGCCAAGCCGATCCGACTCGCAGGGGCGAGCGGATCGGCTTTATTTACAACTGAACAGGGTTTACGCAATTTTCCCAACCCAACGGTGCATTGCGTAAATCCTATCCAAACCACACCCCTCCATGACCCGATCCGACCTTGTTGAAGAACTGGCCGCCCGATTCAGCCAGCTGACCCACCGCGATGCCGAGCACGCCGTCAAAACCATACTGGATGCCGTGGGGGATGCGCTGGTGCGGGGCCACCGCGTCGAGATACGGGGGTTTGGCAGCTTCTCCATCAACCGCCGCCCGCCACGCATGGGCCGCAACCCGCGCAGCGGCGAAAGCGTGGCCATTCCCGAAAAGCGCGTGCCCCACTTCAAACCCGGCAAAGCCCTGCGCGAAGCCGTGGACCAGCAAACCGCCGAAATCGAGGCCAGGGAACTACGCGAATCGCGCGAATAAGGCTTCGCCATCGCTAGAATATTCTGCTGATCAAGGACACCTATGAACAATCTGGTCCGGCTGCTTAAGTGGTTACTTAAGGCAGCCATTTTTTTTACCCTGTTTGCGTTTGCGCTGAACAACCAACAAGACGCCGTAGTGCACTTCTTCTTTGGCACGCAATGGCGTGCGCCCATGGTGCTGCTGATCCTGAGCGCGTTTGCCGCCGGACTGGCCCTGGGTATTCTGGGCATGGTGCCGCGCTGGTGGACGCACCGCGCTATGGCAAAAAAAGCCCAGCAGCCCGCGCCATCTACCGTTGACACCCCCCGCACGGAACCTACCCCCCCACTTCATGGACTTTGACCTCAGCTGGATTTTGCTCGGCCTGCCGGTGGCCTTTGTGCTCGGCTGGCTCGCCTCACGCTGGGACTTCCGGCAGCTGCGCCTGGACAACCGCCTGGCCCCCAAGGCCTATTTCAAAGGTCTGAACTACCTGCTCAACGAGCAGCAGGACAAGGCCATCGACGCCTTCATCGAAGCCGTGCAAAAAGACCCCGACACCTCGGAGCTGCACTTTGCGCTGGGCAACCTGTTCCGCCGCCGGGGCGAAACCGAGCGCGCCGTGCGGGTCCACGAGCACCTGCTGTCGCGTGGCGACCTGAGCGCCGCCGACCGCGACCGCTCCCAGCACGCGCTGGCGCAAGACTTTTTGAAAGCCGGTTTGCTCGACCGTGCCGAAGAGGCCCTGCGCAAGCTCGAAGGCACAGCCTATGAAGCCCAAAGCCGCCTGGCCCTGCTGTCGATTTTTGAGCGTTCGCGCGACTGGGCCGATGCGTCCGAAATCGCCCACAAGTTGGAGTCCGCTGGCCAGGGCAGCTTCAGCGGCCGCCAGTCACACTACCTGTGCGAACAGGCCGCCGCCCAGCCCGAAGCCGCCCAAGGTTTGCTGGAAAAAGCCATCGCCATCGCCCCCCAGGCCGCCCGCCCGCGTATCGACTTGGCCCTGTTGCAACAGCAGGCAGGCCAGCAAGATGAGGCATTAAAAACCCTTTTAGCGCTTGCAGAATATGCGCCAGCAGCTATACCTTTGGTAGCAGATCGCATCGCCACCATCGCTACCGTTGCCGAACGCACCGACAGTGCTCTGGCCTTGCTGGAAGCCAGCTACGCCCACAGCGCCTCGCTGGACGTACTGGAAGCCATCCTGACACTGCAACTGCGCTCCGGCACCCCTATGGCCGACGTGCGCATGCGCTACATCCAGCACCTGGAGCGCGAACAGTCGCTGGTGGCCGCCGCCCGCTGGATCGCCGGGGAAAAGCTGGAGCACGAAGAATTCCACCCCCAGATCCAGCGCGCCCTGGACCACGCCGCCAACCCCTTGAAGCGCTACCGCTGCGCCGCCTGCGGCTTCGAGGCGAAACAGCATTTTTGGCAATGCCCCGGCTGCCAAGCCTGGGACAGTTACCCCGCAAGAAGAGTCGAAGAACTATGACCAAACTTTCAACCCTTTCCCGCTCCAAACTAGCCCAGGCCCAGGTGCTGGTAGTCGGCGATGCCATGCTGGACCGCTACTGGTACGGCGCGGTAGACCGCATCAGCCCCGAAGCGCCGGTGCCGGTGGTGCGCGTGACCCGCGAAGAAGAGCGCATGGGCGCGTCGGCCAACGTGGCCTACAACATCGTGTCGCTGGGCGCGCAGGCTTCCCTTTTGACGGTTGTGGGCGACGACGATGCCAGCCACAAGCTGGAAAAGCTGGTCGCCCAGACCGGTATCCGCCCCTACTTTGGCCGCGATGCGGAGCTGCAAACAACCGTCAAACTGCGCGTGATTGGCCGCCAGCAGCAGTTGCTGCGGCTGGACTTCGAGAACACGCCCAAAAGCGAAATCCTGGCCTCGCAGTCCGCCACCTTCGCCACCCTGCTGCCCGCGCACCAGGCGGTGCTGTTTTCCGACTACGGCAAGGGCGGGCTGGCCCACGTGGGCGACATGATTGCCCTGGCCCTGGCCAGCGGTAAAAAGATTTTGATCGACCCCAAGGGCAGCGACTATTCGCGCTACAGCCAGGCCAGCGTCATCACCCCCAACCGCGCCGAGCTGCAGCAAGTGGTGGGCAGCTGGAGCAGCGAGGAACAGCTGCGCACCAAGGCGCAAAACCTGCGCAAGGAATTGAAGCTGGAAGCCCTGCTGGTGACCCGCAGCGAAGAAGGCATGACGCTGTATGACGACGCGGGCGAGCTGCACGCCAGCGCCCAGGCGCTGGAGGTGTTTGACGTGACCGGTGCCGGTGACACAGTGATCGCCACGATGGCCGCCCTGGTAGCTGCGGGACTGAGCCTGCGCGAAGCCATGCCGCTGGCCAACCGGGCGGGCAGCGTGGTGGTGGGCAAATTCGGCACCGCCACCGTCAGCTATGACGAACTTTTCACCAAGGAAACCCCATGACCCGCATCGTCGTCACCGGAGCCGCTGGCTTCATTGGCAGCAACCTCGTCAAAGGCTTGAACGCACGCGGCATCACCGACATCATCGCGGTGGACGACCTGACCCAGGGCGACAAATACCGCAACCTGGCCGACTTGCAAATTGCCGACTACGTGGATGCCCACAGCTTCTATGACCGCTTTGCCCAAGGCGGCTACGGCAAGGTCGAAGCCGTGTTCCACGAGGGCGCGTGCAGCGACACGATGGAGATGAACGGCAAGTACATGATGGACAACAACTACACGCTGTCCTGCCAACTGTTCGATGCCTGCCACGCCCAGGGCACGCGCCTGCTGTATGCATCCTCGGCGGCCACCTACGGCGGCTCGGCCAGCTTCGTGGAATCCCCCGAATTCGAGCGCCCGCTCAACGTCTACGGCTACTCCAAGCTGCTGTTCGACCAGCGCATGCGCCTGCTGTGCGGCAGCGGGTTTGACCGCAACCCGCACCAGGTGGTGGGGTTTCGCTATTTCAACGTCTACGGCCCGCGTGAGCAGCACAAGGGCCGCATGGCCAGCGTGGCGTTTCACCAGTTCCACCAGTTCAAGGCCGATGGCAAAGTCAAGCTGTTTGGCGAATACGGCGGTTACCCCCAAGGCGGGCAGCTGCGCGACTTTGTGTTCATTGACGACGTGGTGGCAGTGAACCTGTGGTTCTTCGACCACCCGGAACAATCCGGCATCTTCAACCTGGGCACCGGCCAGGCCCAGCCCTTCAACGACATCGCCCATGCCGTGGTCAATGCGCTGCAAACCCAGCCTGTCACCCTGGCAGAGGCGGCCAGCAGTGGCCTGATCGACTACGTACCCTTCCCCGACGCGCTGCGCGGCAAATACCAGTGCTACACCCAGGCCGACCTGACTGCCCTGCGCAGCACCGGCTGCGACCACGCATTTGCCGACGTTCACACCGGCGTATCGCGCTACGTGCAGACCTTGCTGCAAGGCTGAGCTGTGTACGCCGCCTCGGTCCCGGTCTTCCAGCGCTACCTGGGCCAACTGGCCAAGATGGTGGATGCGGGGGCGGCGTTTGGTGCGGACCTGCAAGCACGGCTGGCCCCCGACATGCTGCCGCTGGGGCTGCAAATCGACATCGCCGCGCAGTTCGCCCTGCGTGCCTGCGCCCCCTTGGCCGGGCTGGAGGTGCCCGCGTTTGGCGAAGCCAGCACCACGTGTACAGCACTACAGGCCCGCATCCAACGGACGCAGCAGTTTTTAGCCGGCCTCAGCCCGGCACAGATGGCCGATAGCGCCCAACGCCTGTATACAGACCAGGCCGGGCAGGCGGTGCTGGCTTTGCCGGGGGCAGAATTTTTATCCCAGTACGCCCTGCCCAACTTCTTCTTCCACCTGACCTGTGCCTACGCCCTGCTGCGGCAACAAGGCGTGCCGCTGGGCAAGGCGGATTTTGATGGCTGGCACGTGTATGGCTAACATAGCCATTGCTATATAAAATATAGCTACTCGCGCATATAGAACATGCGCTAGAGGCATATTTCTATCATTTCCTATAAAACCTTAGAAGCGTTTGAAAACCTTCTGTACCAGGTTTTTGATGTCGGCATAAAACGGCTTTGGATCGCGGGCATCCCACACGTAATAACCCACACCGGGCCGGAAGAAGTCCCGCGCAAAACGCCATAGCTCGGCCACGGGGCGCACGGGGAAAGTGCGGTCCACAATTTTCTCGGGTTGCAGGCAGATGCGCACCAGACGCTTGAGTTCGGTACTGACCATACGGCAGCGCTGGCCCCAGCGTACCGGCGGCAGCACAGGCAGCGCCAAACCGCTTTCCACTGCATACGACAGCACGCCAAAACCCACACCGCATTGCACCGCCAGCGGGTAGCTGCCCCAGTAGCGGCCGTTGATTTCCATCAGCACGGCGCGGTCGGTGGCGGCATCCCAGCGGTATTCGACCATCGCCACGCCCTCCCAGCCGATGTGGCGCAGCAGGGCAATCGACTGTTCTTGCAGGGCCACATGCTGGTCCAGCGGCACGGCATCGCAGACGCTGGAGAAGCCCCCTTCGGGCGGCCACTCCGCCACCCGAAGGTGCTGAAAACGGCGCAGCGCCTGGCCTTGGTGCATGTAGAAGAACTGGCCCAGGCCGGTGCCGGGGCAATAGGCCTGCACCATCGGCCATTCACCAATGGGCTGGTAGCGGGCAGCAGCGGCCAGAAATTCGGCCGGAGTGTAGACATACTCGGCCTTGTGCAGCTCCAGACCAGCCTGGCCCAGCTTGCGGGCCACGGCGTTGGGGTCTTTCCACTTCAACACAGCCGGAAAGCTAAAACGCGCAGCCAAGGCCTCGGCCTCGGCCATAGAGCGGGGTTCGGCCGTCTCGGGCACGAGAATGCCAACCTCGCGGGCGGCCTGCAAGGTGCGCTGTTTGTCGAGCACCATCGCCAGGGTGTCGGGGCTGGGCACGATAGGCCGTACACGGCCAAATGCGCCCTGGTGCTGGGCCAACCACCCCAGATTGGCTTCCGACACGGCCATCAAACAGCACGGCCCCAGCTCTTCCCCCAGAGCCACGATGGCCGCAATCAGCTCTGCACTGCGCGGTTGGGTCACCACCAGCTTGCGGGCCAGGTAACGGGACGACAGGCCAATGGCATCAGGTTCGCAGGCAATGCCCACCACCGATACGCCCGCACGCCCCAGTTCACGCACCAGGCCCAGGCCGATCTGGGTTTCAAGGCCGAGCACGATGCAGGGCGGGCGGGATTCAGATTTTTGCAGCATGGGATGGGAAAAAGTGCGCTTGCACGCGGATGAGCCGCTGCTCTAGCCAACGCTTGAGGACGTGGCGCTTGTTTTCAGTGATCCAGCCAATAGTCCAAACCGACACCGCCACCAGGGCCGTAGTCATCGCCCAGTAGGTGTAGCCGTTCGGGTCACCACGTAACACGGCGGCCCAAAACAAAAACAGGGGTTGGTGCAGTAGATACAAGGACAAGGTGTAGCCCGCCAGCCAGCGGATCGGACGCTCCAGGGGCAGCAACAGCGGTGCCAAGTGCTCGCTGACCCGGCGCATACCGGCGAAATTCAGAAACACCAAAATGCCCAGCAGGTAGTCACTGAGGAAGAACTTGGAAAAAGTCAGCTGTTTATGCCAGTCCGCGCCAATTAGGTCTTTGAAATAGGTCTCTACCAGTGCGGTAACGCCCACATGGTGGAACGCAACGATACCCGCACTCGACGCGGCCACCAACAGCCATCCCTGCAATGCTGATATATGCCGCAGCCGCTGCCAACGGTAGAGCAGCACACCCAGCATCCAGATAGGGGCCAATAGCACCACCTTGGGCCCCAACACCAGAGCGAGCATGGCAACCGCCAGCATGCCTAGGCGGCGTGGCAAAAACATGACAAAACCGAAAGCCACGTAGTACCACATCTCATAACCAATCGACCAGTACGGCACGTTGGAAAAGCTGGTGATTGAGACAAACCAGATTTCATTCAACAGCAGCAGACTGGCTGCCGAGCGCACCAGAAATTGGTCAAAGGGATAGTCGTACAGCGCCAGATACAGGTGGCGGCCTACGCCATCCAACGCGATGGTCAGAAACACCGCAGGAAGTGCGACTGAATAGACCCGGGAGATGCGGCTAGCCGCGTAGGCCGCCCAATGCCGCTCCTTGGTATCGGTGATAAACGCGATCACAAACCCGGAAAGTACGAAAAAAACCATCACTGCACTGTGACCAAAATTACTGGCAGGCAGGATGTCGTGTACCAACAAGCGCTGGTTAGAGTGGTACACATACACCAGACAAGCGGCGACAAAGCGCACCAGATCCAGGTAGATGGAAAAGCTTTTTCCCATAGCAGACGGGCTCACAGAATGCGCCGCAAGGCTTGTTCGGCATAGCGGCGAACGGTCGCCAGCCTATGTGCCCGTGGCTGGGACACCATAGGCGCCAACACGCCCTGTGCAGGGGCAAATGCGCCCACCGTAAAACTGTCGCGGTGCTGCCCCAAAAATGCGCACAGCTGGGCAAAGCGCTGCACCACCACCCAGTCGGGTTGCGCGCTACCGGGCTTGAGCATTTCAAAATTGTGCGACACCACCACAAAGTGCGCGGCCCCCGCCCGCTGGGCGCTCGTTAGTGCATCGCGCATCTCGGCAAAACTACAGGCCCCCACCTGGGCAGGCCGGTCTTTGCCAAAGCCGTCCTGGAATACCGTGACCGGGTAGGTCATAACACCGTTGACCTCAAACGCTGCGTCCAGATCGTGTCCGCGTAACACCTCCGGCGCACTGACCGCGTGGCAACGGTTCAGGCTGCTGTCTTGCAGGATGTGGTTGCGGCGCAGGGCTTCAAAGGTATCGACATTGGCGGCGAAGCTGCCCGAACGGAAGGCGCTGATGGGGCCACTGCCAGCCGCTTCGAGCAGGCGTTTGCCGTGGCCGATCAGGGCGGTTTGCTCGTCCAGCGTGTAGTAGCTCAGGTGCTGGCGTTTGCGGGCGCAGTCGGGGATGAGCGGCTCCAGGGCTTCGTCGGTCCACTCGGGGTGCAGGTGCAGCTGCACATCGTGCCCGGCGTTGCGAATCAGGCCGACGATGGTGTTTAGGTGTTGCTGGCCAAAGCGGGTGGCAAACAGGGGTTCGACGAAGAACACGCCTTGCAGCCCGTGCTGGTTCAGTAGTTCCAGGGTTTTGGGCAGGGCGTAGTCGCCGTGGGCTGAGTGGCCGTAGACGTAGCGCTCGAAGCTGGCGGGAAAAACGCGGTCGAGATCGTTCCAACCGTTGCACCAGACTTCGATGTCGAAGGTCAGGTAGACATTCATCGCCGGATGCACGGGCTGCCCGCAGCGCGCAAATCGGCCACCAGGCCCTGAACGGCAGACTGCAACAGGCTGAAACAGGTGCGAAAGTAGGCATCGGACAGCACATGCGGGTCGTGCAAATGGATGCGGTGCGGCGCGGCCCAGTGCCCGAGCAAGGCGATGGAGGCGGCCGGGTAACCGGCTGCACGCAGCTGCTGCGCATGGCGAATTTCCATCACCAGCAGCAGATCGGTGGGGCGAAACTGGTAATCGCTAAGATCGGTGGCGGTGTGGGCCGCCAGGTCCAGCCCCAGCGCCTGGGCGGTGGCGACGGCTTTGTGGAAAGCCGGGTGTCCGGTGGTGGTGGACAGGCCGATGGAGCAGGTATGCACCCCCTGCCCACGCGCCACAGCTTCCGAAAAGGCGCTGCGGTTGATGTTGCCCAGGCAGACGAAGACCAGCCGGTCCACCGCGTGCATGCGGGGGTGCAGATAGGGTTCGGTACGGCCCAGCACGTATTCCATTTGCCCCAAGAGCACCCGCACCAGGCCACGCAGAGTGCCATAGTTGGTGTCTACCAGTTGCCGAATACGGGAGAGAAAACTACGCATGGATGGGGTAGGCTCAGGTGTGCCACAAGTTACCGGCAAAACGCGCACCAAAGCGCAGTTTGCTACGGTCCCAGGGGGTGAAACGGGGGATTTGGAAGGGGTCGGTGCCACTGCGTGCGGCACCCCAGGTGGTAGACACTGCGGCATCAAAGCCTAGCTCGCGCACGATCTGTACGCTCTCGGGCGAGTAGTCGGTGCCGGGCTTCCCGTTGGGGTAGGCAAACAGGCCCACCCGCTCGCCCAGCAGTTGCTCCAGGCACAACCGGCTCTCGGCAATCTCGGCCCGCGCGGCATCGGCGCTGAGGGTGGCCAGGATGGGGTGGCTGCGGGTGTGGGCTCCGATTTGCATGCCCGACTGGCGCAGTTCGCGCACCTGCCTTGATGTCATCATCAGGTCGGTGGGCGCTTGCACGCCCGCGCAGTCGGCAATCTGCACGGTGAGGGCGTGGCGCTGAGCGACAGGCAGGTATTTGATCTGGCCGATGATGGCGCCGATGGCGCTGCGCTTGTCGGTAGCGCTGGCGATGGAGTGCAGGCCCAGGTCCCCACTGCCATCCGGCTTGGCGATGCGGCGCAGGTCGAGCTGGGGGGCGTGGCACAGGCGCACGGATTCGATCACGGTGTCGTTCCACATGCGGCCACCATCCAGAAAATCGGTGGCAATGAAGAAGGTGGCGGGCAGACCGTGGCGCGCCAGGATCGGCTGGGCCTGGGTGCGGTTGTCGGCGTAGCCGTCATCAAAGGTGATGGCCACCGCCCGCTCGGGCAGCGTGCGGTCTTGCAACTGCCGGGTGGCTACATCCAGCGGCAGCACATTGCACCAAGATTTGATCCATTGGCAAATGGCATTAAACGTAGCGGCATCGACCTCACCCGGAAAGATCGGGTCGGGCTGGGGCAGTACGCGGTGGAAGATCAAGACCGACAAACGCCCCCGTTCTCCGGCAGGCGAGAGCTGCTTCAATAGTGTTTTAAACATACTTCTTCTTTACCACGGTGGGTGGGCGCAGAGGTGCCATACCGGGAATATTCTTCCAGCCTGGCACATACACAGGCTCACGCAGCCATCCTTTGGTATGTACCCAAACGCGGGTCAAAATAACCAATGCCATGACGTTATAGGGTAGATCGAAATAGGCCAGGCTCAAAAATGCGCCCCCTACCGCATAGCCCAATAAGCACACTTGGCACATGGCCCCCAGATCGGCGCACCATGCGGCCTCGGGCATTTTGGCGCAGTGCACGCGCAGCCATCCCGCCGAGCGCCAAGTGCTGATCCAGATGCCCAAAAACAAAAACAAGCCCACAAAACCGTGGTTGCCGAGTACCTGAAAATAAATACTGTGTGCCGCGTGGACCTTCTCGGGATAAGGAGAAAACCGGGCAAACAGCTCGGGGCGCGCGGCATCAAAACCGACGCCCAACGGATAGTGAAAGGCGATATTCCACGCGTTCCACCATGCGGAGATACGCCCCATCGAAGAAGAGTCCTCCTGGTATTCACCCATTGAGGACATCCGCCCCATCCAGGCATCGGGCATCAAGGTAATCACCAGCGGCACCGCCAGCACGAGCACCAGGCCCACCACCATTTTGTTCTTGCCGTTCCACCACAAAAAGACGGCCATGGCGCTGATGGCGAGCAGCGCACCGCGCGAATAGCTGCCAAGCGAAGCCACCGCGCACAGGAGCATGGTGGCGCTCATGGCATGTTTTCCCCAGCGGTTGGTCAGTTGTAGCTGTAAAAATCGCAGCAACGGAATCGCCATCACCAAGGACAAGGCAAATTCGTTGTTGTCTTCAATGAACGAACCCGGTGGCCCCCACACACGGTAGTTGCCCCCTGTCGTCAAGGTGAAAATGCCGCCTTTGGCCCCCAGCAATGCCAAGGAACCCGCCGCCACCCATGCCAGAGCCAGAATATGCTTCTTGCTGTGCAGCAGCATCAAGGACACCACAATCATCAGGTTCACCTTCATGACCTTGTTCCACTGCCAGTAGTCGCCCTCCGGGTCGAGCCCAAACAGGGTAGAGAGTGAAATCCACACGATGAACACCACAAAGAAAGTCACGGCCCCGCCTTTGAACGGAGAACTCCGTTCTTTGGTGGCCAGCAAACCCACCACCGTGGCCGCAAAAGCAATCGCAGCCAAAGGCGCACTGTAGGTAAAACCGTAGCTGTAGCGGTGCGGATTCATGATGCTCAACCAGGTCCACAACATGACCCCGATCCAGGGCTTCCGCAATGCACCTATCGAGGCGGCTAGCACGATAGCCATGAGAAGAATGTCACGCATGGGAAAGGCTGGCGAGGTTCATGGGGTCAAACGGCATGGCTAATGATGTAGCGGAATTTACCCGACTTCTCGGCGGCAATCGACTCCACCAGCGCCACCTCCACCACCACGCTGGCACCTAAGCGGCGCTGGAATCCGGCGATGATCTGGTCCACCATGTGCAGCTGGAATTCAGGCCCCGTCACCAGCAGCACGCGGGTTTTTTCGCGTGACTCTTGCACCACTTTGAAGGACTGCACCCCGGCCAGATCGCGCAGGATGTAGATCAGCGACAGGCCGTGCATGACCGTGCCGTCGGCGGCAATCACAAAGTCGGTGCTGCGGCCCTGGATTTCTTTCAGCACGGGCAGGCCCCGGCCGCAGCTGCACGGCGCACTACCCTGCACTCCGATGTCACCAGTGCGGTAGCGGATAAATGGAAAGTCGTTGGTGGCCAGGTGCGTGACGACGATCTCGCCCGCCACGCCGGGTGGCTGCACCTCACCGGCTTCGTTGACGATTTCTACCACCAGGTCATCGGCCGTGATGTGCATGCTGCCCGCCGGGCATTCGTGGGCGATAAAGCCCGCATCGCGCCCGCCGTAGCCGTTGGCCACCGGGCAGCCAAACGTCTGGCTGATGGTGGCGCGCTGGTTGTCGTACAGGCGCTCTGAGGTGACGAAGGCCACCTTGATGCCCAGGTCGTCCATCGCCACGCCGCGTTTTTGCGCATGCTGGGCGATGTGCGTCAGCGCCGAGGGGTAGCCAAACAGCATCTTGGGGCGGGTGCTGCGGATGGTGGCGATAAAGCCGTCGAGCTTGGCCTCGGACATCTCGAACGCGGGCAGCAGCTGGGTGCGCAGCATCTGGTCGCGCAGGTGTTTGATGCGGTCTTGCCCGCCGAGCTCGATGGGCGAACCCCAGACCACGATTTCCGGGTCGCCAATATCCACGCCCCACCAGCGGGTGGCCCGCCACTTGGCCGCCACGTCGTGGCTAACGCGCTTTTTGCCGATGAAGAACACCAGCGGTTCACCCGACGAGCCGCCGGTGTTGAAGCGGGCCAGTCCGTCGGCGTGGGCATGGCGCAGTGCGTCGGTGTGGGTTTTGATGACCGCCTTGGTCAGGAACGGCAGGCGGGCCAGGTCGGCCACCGACTGCACTTGCGCAGGGTCGAACCCGGTACGGGCAAACAGGTCGCGGTAGTACGGCACATGCTGGCCCACATCCACCAGCAAAGCCCGCAGCTGCTGCAACTGGTAGGCCGCCACCTGGTCTGGCGACCACCACTGCGCGGCCTCCATGTGGCGGCGCGTGGCCACCGTGCTGTGGCGCTTGAGGCGCTCGTGCAGCGGAAATAGCAAACCAGAGACTAAGGAGGTGTACATGTCAATACTACAAAATATATAGCTACTAGCGCAGGTGGTATATGCGCAAAATGGCTATTTTGCTTGAATAATTTGCCGGTATTGCGCCGCCAGCAAGGGGGCCACCCGGCCCCAGGTATAGCGCTGCACCTCGGCCAGACCCGCCTGCTGCAAACGCGTCCACAGGCCTGCATCGTCCAGCAGCCGCAGGCAGGCCGCTGCCATCGCCTGCGGGTCGCCCGGTGGCACCAGCAGCGCCGTCACGCCGTCTTGCACTATGTAGGGTACGCCGCCCACATCGGTGCTGACCACCGGCACGCCGCTGGCCATAGATTCCAGCACCGAGTTGGGCATGTTGTCGGCCAGGCTGGGGTTGAGCATGGCATCGGCCTCGCGGTACAGGGCGGCCATGTCATCGCGGTCTAGCCGCCCGGTGAAGTGCACGCGGGCCTGTAAACCCAGGTCGGTGACCAACTGGCGCAATTCGGCTTCTTGCGGGCCGCTGCCAGCGATGGTCAGGCGTGCCTCGGGCCACTGCGCTTGCACGATTTGGAAGGCGCGGATGGCGGTGGTGTTGTCATACAGCGGCTCCAGATTGCGCGCCACCAAGATGTGCGCCGAGTGCGCGAGCTTGGCTCCACGCGGGCGGAAGCGGGCCAGGTCGATGATGTTGGGCACGATGGCTGCCTGCATGCCGAAGCGGGCAAATACTTCCTGCAAAAAAGCCGATGGCACCAGCAAACCGGCGCTGGCCGCCATAGATGTGCGCACCACAGCCTGTGCGCCCTGTAAGAATTCCGCCGCCTCGCCGCCCCGGTAATTGACCACGCTGGGCACGCCGCGCAGGCGCGCAATCCAGATGGCCGGCGCAGCAAACAAATGCCAAGACCAGCCCGAGTTGGCCATGATGTGCAGCACATCGCTGCGGCCCGCCGCACGCCACAGGGCCAGGGCATAAGGTAGTAAGCGGAACACCGCCCGGATACCCGGCACGCGCCCGGCCCATTGGGGGCGGTAGGGTGCGTTGGTTTGCACCAGGGTTACCTGGGCCTGGGCTTTTTCTAGCAGTTCGGCCAGCTGCCGGGTCTGGTTGGCCATGCCGCCTGCAGGCGGTGGCAAGGGGCCGACCAGGCCCACCCGGATGCCCGCAAATGCCATCAGGCCACGCCGCCAGTGAGGGCAGCGTAGGGGTGGCGGTAATGGGCGATGCTAGCCGTCCAGTTGCGCTCGGATTCAACGAACTGGCGGCCCGCTGCGCGCAACTGCGGCCAGCGCTCGGGGGTGGCCAGCACATCCAGCACCGCCTGGGCCAGCGCGGGCGCACTGCCCGCCTCGAACAGCAGGCCGGTGTCGCCGTGGCGAATCAGCTCCTTGTGGCCGCCCACGTCGGACGCCACCAGCAAACGGCCTTGCGCCATGGCCTCCAGAGGCTTGAGCGGCGTGACCAGTTCGGTCAAGCGCATGGAATGGCGCGGGTAGGCCAGCACGTCCACCAGGTCGTAATAGCGCTGCACCTCAGAATGCGGCACGCGACCGGTAAACACCACTTTGTCTTGGATACCCAGGGCCAGGGCCTGGGCTTTGAGGGCCGCATCCTGCGGGCCACCGCCGACCAGCAACAGCCGCACAGCGGGTTCCTGGGCCAGCATCTGGGGCATGGCGGCCAACAGCAAATCAAGACCTTCGTAGGCGTAGAAAGAACCGATGAAGCCTACGACCTTGCAGTCGGACAGGCCCAGGCGGCTTTTGAGCGCGGCATCGGGCACGCCACCGACATCGAACGAATCGATATCGACTGCGTTGGGGATGACCGTGACTTTGGATTCCGGGATGCCGCGCGCCACGATGTCGGAGCGCAGGCCTTCGCAGATGGTGAATACGTGGCTGGCTTGCTGGAAGGCCCGGGTTTCCAGCCGGCGCGTGAGGCGGTAGCGCAGGCTGCCCTCAGCCGTGGTGCCGTGGTCTACGGCAGCATCTTCCCAAAAGGCCCGCACTTCGTACACCACCGGGATACCCAGGCGCTTGCCGACGCGCAGGGCGGGCATGGCGTTGAGCACCGGGGAATGGGCGTGCAGGATGTCAGGGCGGACCCGCTCGGCCACCTCTTGCAGGCGGCGCTCGACCTGCCGCATCATGGCCCATTCACCCAGACCTGGTAAGGAACTGCCCTGCCCCGCCGCTGGCGTGCGGTAGAAGTGCCAGCCGTCCACATCCTCTTCCAGCGCGTCGCCGTGGGTGTTGCCCTGGATGTGTTTGGGCGTGGTGAGGTGGAATGTCTCCCAGCCCAATTTGCGTTGCTCGCGCAGGATGGACAGGGTGCGAAAGGTATAGCCACTGTGCAGGGGGATGGAATGGTCCAGCACATGCAGGATGCGCGTCATACGGGCACGGCCTCGGTAACAACCTCGGTACCGGCGGGCATGTGCACTTCGGGCTGCATCACATTGCGCAAAAATGCCTCGAACATCAGCAGGGTCCACAAAGGCGCGCTGTAGTCACGGGCGCCAGAATCATGCGCGTCCACCAAATGCTCCAGGTACTGGCGGTTGAACCAGCCGGTTTCAGCCAAGCGTGGGCCCAGCACCGCATCGCGCACACGCTGGCGCAAGGGGCCACGGAACCAGCGGGCCAGCGGCACCGAGAAGCCCATTTTGGGGCGGTACAAAATATCATGCGGCAAGCGCGGCTCCATAGATTTCTTGAGTAAATACTTGCCCTCTTGGCCCTGGATTTTCAGAGAGGACGGCAGAGTCGCCATCCATTCGACCAGCTCGTGGTCCATCAAGGGTTCGCGCACCTCAAGCGAATGGGCCATGCTGGCACGGTCCACCTTGGTGTTGATGTCACCGACCAAATAGGTCTTAAGGTCTAGGTACTGGATCAGGGCCAGCGGATCCTCGGTATTGGCTTTACTGGCGTGGTAGTCGAATACCTCTTGGGCGTTGTACCCGGCCAGCTCGGTTTTGAAACGCGGGCTAAACAGCTGGTCGCGCATGGGACCGCGCAGAATCGACACCGAATGGAAATAGGCCTCCACGGAGTTGCGGGCCATGCCCTCGAACGTGGTTTTAGCGCGGAACATGCGCGGTGCCCAATCGGCCTTGGGGTAAATACGGCCCAGGGTTTTGAACAAAGGCTGGCGCAGCGCTGCGGGCATGGAGGAACGCATCTTTTCTTCCATCAGATGCATGCGGTAGCGCCGGTAGCCGCCAAAGGTTTCATCGCCACCATCGCCGGACAAAGCCACCGTGACATGCTTGCGCGCCAACTCGCACACCCGGTAGGTGGGAATGGCCGAGCTATCGGCATAGGGCTCGTCGTACAGGCGGGCCAGCGTGTCGATCAGGTCAAAGTCATCGCTCTTCACCATTTCCACATGGTGGTTGGTGTGGTAACGGTCGGCCACGGTTTGGGCGAATGCGGCCTCATTGAACGCGGGGTCGTCAAAAGCGATGGAACAGGTGTTGACCGGTTCCTTTGAGATCTCGGCCATTTCTGCCACCACCGCACTGGAGTCCACGCCCCCCGACAGAAAGGCACCGAGTGGCACGTCCGCAATCATGCGCAACCGCACCGACTCTTTTAACTTTTCATCCAGTTGGGCGCACGCCTCGTCTGCCCCGATCTTGCTGTCCAGCGTAAAGTGCACATCCCAGTACGGCTCGGGCTCTGCCAGCGGTTGGCCACAGCGCAGCGTCAGGGTGTGGGCGGGCGATAGTTTTTTAGCCTGCCGAAAAATCGTACGCGGCTCAGCCACATAGCCCAGCGCGAAATACTCTTCAACCGCCAACGGGTCCATATCGCGCTTCAATCCGCCGTGCGCCAGCAGCGATTTCAACTCGGAACCAAATACCAGCATGCCATCATCCAAAATGGCGTAGTACATGGGTTTAACGGCTAAACGGTCACGCGCCATGAAGAAGGTTTGCTGGTTGCGGTCCCACAGGGCAAACGCAAACATGCCCCGGAAACGCTGGACGCAATCCTTGCCCCAAGCCTCCCACGCATGGACGATCACCTCGGTATCACTGCGCGTATGGAACACATGCCCCAGCGCTTGCAATTCGGGAATCAGCTGCTGGTAGTTATAAATCTCGCCATTGAATACCACCACCACAGAACCATCTTCGTTAAATAGCGGTTGCTGGCCTGTGGCCAAATCAATGACTGATAGTCGTCGATGCCCAAAACCCACGCCAGGTTCCAAGTGCAAACCACCCTCCACCGGGCCTCTGTGGCGTTGCGATTCGTTCATGCGGTGCAACACAGCACGGTCTATATCGCACCCACCCCGGGTATCAAAAATGCCGACAATTCCACACATGGTATTTATCTGATGGTTATCTGTTGGTGGGAGGTGACTGCACACTGCTGCCGCCTATACCTAAAAGTCGATCGTACAAGCCCTGGTAGGTCGTAACCATCGCATCGAGGCTAAATTTCTCAAGAATACGTTGCCGCCCCTCGCGCCCCATCTTTTGCGCCAATTCAGGGGATCTCGCCCATTGCACCAAGCATTGTGCAATCGCATTCACATCACCGGCTGGCACGATATGCCCCGTAATGCCATGCAGTACCAAATCGGCATTTCCCCCCACATCGGTTGCAATCACCGGCAAACCGCTGGCCATGGCCTCTAATATCGTATTGGAAATACCCTCCGCCAAAGAGGGCAGCACAAAACAGTCCAGTCCACGCATGATGCAGGACACATCATTACGCTCGCCAGGCAACCAAGCTAAATGCGCCACACCCGCAGCATCCAGCAATTGCAGGCACTGTGCCCGCAATGGCCCGTCCCCAATTAGCGCAAGGCGCAGGTGGGTGTTGAGTTCTGGGGCAATTTCGAGTGCACGTATAAAGGCACGCGCTAACGTCATCTGGTCCTTCACAATCTGCATGCGCCCAACCGTACCCACCATCCATGAGCCAGTATCTGTAAATGGCGATCCCCGAATAGCGGAATGTTCTGCCGCGTTAGCCGGGTAAAAGCGTACAGAATCAACCCCGTTATAAATCTGCGTTATACGCCGACCAGAAATAAAAACCTTCTCACTCAAATACTGAGCCAAATCACGGGACAAGGCCACATAGTGGCCTACAAATGGTGCGTAAATACGGCGCATCCATTGGTATTTTTTATTATTACCCTCTAGATCACCAACATCACGACCATGCTCACCATGAATGCGAACGGAAACACCAGCAGCCCATGCAGGAATCAAAACTTCAAGGGCAGCAAGATTTCTAGTATGAACAATAGCCGGGCGTAATTTCTTAAATAAACGAAATAGACGTGGATACAACCAAAATGAATGACCCAAGGGTTTATTTAAAGCATAAAACTCTACATCGTCGCGAACTATTCGTTTTTTAAAATCAGTAATATCGGTCAATGCAAGCACAAAATGACGGTATTTTTGTGCATCCATGCTGTTAATTAAATTAACAACTCCATTCTCTAACCCTCCCATATCAAAGCGGTACACAACATGCACCACCAAAGGACGGTTATCTTTTACAGCCGCCACAAGTTGTAGCCAGCAGCCTCAATCGCCACACGATCGAATGAGGATTTAACATCAATAAAAGCACCGCCTTTAACCAATTTTTTTCCAAAATCTTCCACCGACAATGCTGCATATTCGTCATGCGCCACGGCGGCCACAATTGCATCAGCACGGGGCAAATCATCCCAAGCAAGTAGTCGAACACCATACTCGTGCATAGCTTCTTCAACCTCAGCCTGCGGGTCCGTTACAAAAACCTCAACACCGTAAGATTTGAGCTCTTTAATAATATCGATCACCTTGGAATTCCGAAGATCTCCACAGTTCTCTTTAAAAGTAAGGCCAAGCACATTTACCCTAGCGCCTTTAATGTAGCTACCCGAAGCGATCATACGCTTAATGGTTTGCTCCGCAATAAATTTACCCATACTGTCGTTGATACGCCGACCAGCCAAAATAACTTCTGGTTGGTAGCCCAACATAGCCGCCTTATGCGTCAAATAATAAGGATCGACACCAATGCAATGCCCACCAACCAATCCCGGTTTAAACTTCAAGAAATTCCATTTAGTACCGGCGGCCTCTAAAACCTCAGTGGTATCAATACCAATTTTGTCGAAAATAATAGCCAATTCATTCATCAATGCAATATTCAGATCTCTCTGCGTATTTTCAATAACCTTAGCAGCCTCAGCCGCCTTAATTGAAGAAGCACGATGAACGCCAGGAATAATAATTTTCTCATAAAGCTGGGCAACTTTTTCCAAAGTTTCGGCAGTGTCTCCAGATACGATCTTTAAAATTTTTGTGAGCGTATGCTCTTTATCACCAGGATTTATGCGCTCTGGCGAGTAGCCGATGAAAAAGTCCTGTTTCCATTTCATCCCAGATTCCCGCTCTAAGACTGGAATGCAAACTTCTTCGGTTGCACCTGGATATACGGTTGATTCGTAAACCACAATCGCACCAGACTTCATATTGCGACCAACACTTGTACTAGCGCCAATCAAGGGGCGAAAATCAGGAATATGGGCATCATCAACCGGTGTTGGAACAGCAACGACAACAATATCAGCTTCCGCTAACTTTGATGCATCATAGGTATAAAAAGCATGCGGGGCCGATAGCATCTCTTCGTTAGATAATTCTCGAGAAGGATCTATGCCTTTAATACAAGATTCAACTTTTGAAACGGAAATATCAAAACCAATAGTTTTAAAATGTTTACCGAATTCAATAACTAATGGAAGTCCAACATATCCCAAACCAATTACAGCAACAACAGGCATATCAATTCCTTCGACAAAATTCATAAAATAAACAATAAATTACAATTAGTTAGCACGAGTTCTCTCAAGAAGAAATTTAATTTCAGAAGAATTATCTTTCAAAAACTCTTTCAATGATTCATTAGCCGAGTTACTATCAATCTCATATGCATAAACAATAACAACAGCAGAATCATCACCCGCGCCAAATAATCGTTGAATAGCACCATATATTTTAGCCTTATAGTCACTTTCAACAAATGATCCATTGACCCAATAAAATTGCCAAGCTTGCAAACGGTTATCCCGCACATGCTGACCAAAATCCACGCTTCGCCAAGTTCCAGTGCGTACAGGAAAAACATCCTCACCATCATGAATAACAGCATTGCCTGTATTCAACTTAAGCCAGTTTTTGTTTTTATTATCAAAAACTCCATCACCAAAATTTATCAATTTATTATTATAATTTTGATTTCTATAATAAGCTACATACAGGCCAATTTTTGAAAATTCTTTACTGTAAAAACTATTAATTTCAACTGCCGACCCATGAAAATTTGGTTTCAAAATAATTTCAGCATCTGGAATACGGCTCCAACCGGCAGAAAAATAAGCGGGGGAATTTAACAAAGGATAATTCAAATTATTTTTTGAATAAATAAAATCTCCCCAAAACCGAGGAACCGCAAATGCTAAAAAAACAAAAAACACAAAACGTGAATATACAGTAACATTAAAACTATATACGGCAGTATTTATATTTACAATCTTAATATCTGGAATCGAATTCTCAGCCCATCTTCCACCAATAAGAAACATAAGCACAATGACTAAACCGAAAAACAACCATCCATATATAAGGTGATCAAACCCAACGGCAAGTTTATTTCCGGAAAGGTGACCTAGCATCACAATGAAATAGGCTCGAAACCAATTTGCTAATATAGGTACAACAATAGATACGCCAATAAATATAAACCGCTTTTTTAGTGACTTATAGCTAAGATAGGCATATAGCGTACCAATCATCAGCGACGAAATTAAATAACGGACACCGCTACAGGCTTCAACCACAGACCAGCTACCGGATGAAATAACAAATTGCAATCCCTCTTGATAAACAGGCACACCACTTAACCGTATGGCAAATACAGTAAATTTTGCAGTCCACTCCATAAGAAAAGGCAAAAGAAACTCGCCCAACGGAACACCGAAAAATAAAAACAACAATGGAAAAATTATTATTCGCGCTATAGCCCATCCAAATACGGAAAGTACTATAAGAGGAATAAGTGCAGTAACCGCCAACTGAGTTACAGAATTTACTGCAACGAGATCACCCAAAAGCCACACTATAGCCGTTAGAAATATGGGAATCATTGCCCAATAAAACGGCTGGGGGGTTTCAGTGACTATTAAATCCTTCTTTCTCCAGATCAACCAAGTGACAATTGGAAGAACAAGGAATCCATGCGTAAATGTTTCAGACCGCATCCATATAAATACAATACCGGAAAATGTTCCCCAAAACAAAAATAACAAAGATGAAAATAAAATCACAAATGAAATTATTGACAGCAACCATTTTTTATAAAAATTTTTCATCAATTAAAATAAAAAAACTAATCAGAATTATTGGAATCAAGATGTCTATCTATTATCTTTAAATGAGTTTTCCAACTATATTTCTCTACGACATTAAATCTCGCAGCGCAACCAATTGATTTTGCTTTAACAGTATTTTCAGAAATAAACTCAATACTTTGAACAAAATCATCGGGTGAAACTGCGGAAATTAACTCAATGCCATCAATCGCATCTATTGCGCTAACACAATCCAGAGATGCAACCACAGGTTTTTCCATTGACATAGCTTCAAGAATTTTATTCTGAATTCCTCTCGCTATTCTCAATGGAGCAACCACAACAGTAGCATGTTGCAAATAAGGTCGAACATCTTTTACAGTACCAGTAACAATAATAAATTGAGAATTCAATTTAACAATCGCCAATGTTGGATTTCGACCTACGACATAAAATCTATAACAAGGATTTTTTTTAATTAAAATTGGAAAAACATTTTCAATGAAAAAAAGTACCGCATCTATATTGGGCCAATAATCCATTGCACCAGTAAAAACAATCGGAATTATTGATTCCCCCTCGTCACCAGAAGAAAATGGAGATAAAAATACCTGCGCATTAGAAAAATAATCTGAATCAACGCCATTGTTAAGAGCGCTTGTTTTGAAAGAACTTTCAGGAGCAAGTTGTGTGAAAAGATTTTTTTCTTTTTCCGTAACAAAAAAAGAGTGTTTTGCTTTTATGGCAATATTTCGCTCATATTTTAAAAGATAGGAGGACTCTCTTTTATAAATCCATGATAATGGCCAAGATTTTTTATCGGCATAATCACGCCATTTTTGCGAGTCAACATCAACAAAATCAATTAAGGTGCGCGAATATAAATTTTCATTCACATACTGCGCCATAGCCGAAGAAAAAACAATGACCGCATCAATTTTATTACTATTTACTACAGAATTAATCCAATTATGGAATTCACTATTATTGTAATAATCCAACGTTAAAGCAGTGTTTTTAAAAAATCCAAGTAGGCTTTTTGCTGTAGCTATTTTTTTATTAATATCTTTATAATAAAATTCTTTGCAAAATTTTTTTACCACTGGAATGTATTGATGATCATCAGCATCATCAATAAAAGTTCCTAAAAAAATATTATTTTCCAATGAAATATTTTTTAGTATGTTAAAAGAACGCACCTTGTCTCCTTTATTTGGAGGATAAGGTAATCTATGGACTAAATAAAGAATATTACGCAAGAATTTAACCCAAGCTGCGAACAACAAAAGGACCAATAAAATTGGCCACGCAAATTGGCAATTTCTTCCAGGTTGAAATTAATAAACTATATTTCACATTCGATGGGTTATTTTGCGGAATCGAATTTCTTTTATATAAACAGTATTCATAACTTAATGGGCTAGGCAAAAAACCCCAATTTTTTTTAAAAGCAAAAGATCCCGTATTAATTTTACTTCGGCCAAAATCAAATATTTTAATACCATTAAAACATGATCTCCGAATTAATTCCCAGTATTTAAAATCATTTGCAGCCAGATCACGGGCCAAAACATCGTCACCCGCATAATATGGGAGTACTTCATTTTTAAAGTAAAAACTTAGTACACTGCTTAATGGTTTTCCATCAGTTGAGAATATTGTTAACACTTCACAATCCAAATCAAAAACTTTCTTTAGCATCAAAAAATATTTTTTAGACATCGCGGGAGTTCCGTGTCTATGAACATTATCAGCATAAAGTTTGAAAAAGTTTTCAATATTATTCTCTACCTGACTGATCAAGCCATTTTTTATTCCTTTACGTACCATTGCACGTTGTTTTCTAGGAATAGCCAATAAATTAGCGTCATCATTTTCTAAAATTTCTTTTCGAAAAGTCACATAAATATCTTGCTTTGGCCAATCAGAATGATGCGAAGATAAATTACGAAACTCTAGATGGTCCACATCCAAACTACTAGCTAACTCCTGAGCACTGCTCTCAAGTAAAAAAGCAATACTTTCACTCTCCGCAACAACTCCTCCATAAACGGCAAAAGGTAGACTCACCAGTGAGTTTCCAAAAAGGATACTTTTTACGTGTGCTAATGGAAGAATTCCTTTAATTTGGCCAGCTTCGACAGCATACAAAAAATATGTTTTGTGACTAAAAATATCATTTATTATTTTTTGCCATCCAGCTCTATGAAAAAAAGTAGCATTAAAATTAGAAAAAACAAAAGAATCCCAAAGAATATTTTGTTCGACATCATTTATTGATAGTCTTTTTATTTCAATTTTAAATTTCATAAAATCATATTGAAAAAACTTTATCTACTCGATCCCAACTAAAATCATTTAGCAATTTTTTTATCTTTTTCTCCATGTGCTTTATATTGACATAGTGTCTAAATTTAGTTTTAAAATCAATACCAGGAACTTTAGGTTGATTTACATCAATTTCCCAAGGATGAAAATAAAAAATAGCTGGCTTCTGATCCATCGATAATACCTTTGTGATCATTAATTTAGATAATGAATAAGGAAGCAATCTAAAATAACCACCTCCACTGGAGGGGAAATTCTTACCGCATAGACGTAAGGTCGTTATGGGAATCTCAATTAATCCATCTCGAACTGAATAAATATGTCTTGGTGATTCAGGCATTCCATAATGATCGTGCTTAATAGGATAAATACTTGAGCTATATTTATAACCAGCATCTAGCAAACAGTCAAAAGCCCAGAGATTATTAGGCCCTATCGAAAAGCTAGGAGCTCTATAACCCTTTATAGCTGCGCCAGAAATATCTTCTAATAGAATTTTAGAGGATTTAACATCATTCAGAAAATCATGCTTAGAAAGATTGCTGGCACGTTCATGCCCATAGCCATGGCTAGCTAATTCATGGCCTTCTTCAACAATTTTTCGAACCAACTGAGGATATCGTTCAGCAATCCATCCTAATGTAAAAAAAGTGGCTTTGGTACCACTTGAATTTAGAATATTTAAAATAATATTAATATTATTTTCAATTCGACACTCTCTCGAATCCCAGCTACTTCGATTGATATATGGAGAAAATGCAGAAACTTGAAAATAATCTTCTACATCAATGGTAAAAGCATTAACAATATTTTTTTTAATCATTTGATAAAAGTTATAAATTCAACCATTTTTTCAAATCATCGACTATTCTTATAGCTGTGGCACCATCCCATAATTCCGGAATTCGTCCAGATTTACCTTTCCCGCTTAAAATTGCATCAACACACGAGAGGATATATTCACGATTATTTCCGACAATTGTATTTGTTCCCTGATCAACGGTAATTGGTCGCTCTGTGTTATCTCTTAAAGTAAGGCAAGGAATCCCTAAAGCAGTTGACTCTTCTTGAAGACCACCTGAATCAGTTAAGATCATAGTAGCTCCCGATAATAATCCCAACATTTCCAAGTAACCTTGTGGGGGCAATAAAATTATTCGCTCATTATCCAAAAGATAATTAAGTTTAAATTTATCTATGTTGTTTTTTGTTCTAGGATGTAATGCAAAAACCAAAGGTAATTTATTTGATATTTCACCTAAAATTTCAAGCATCGTACGAAGTTTACCGGCTTCATCAACATTCGAAGGCCGATGCAAAGTTACGGCACAGTAAGCTTTTGAACCATCAAAAATAGATGAACTAATATTACATAACCGAAGAATTTCAGATATGTTCGGTGCACTCTGTTGACCGTGCACTAACGAATCAATCATCACATTTCCAACAAAACGAATTCGGTCAGAAGATATACCCTCTTTATTTAAATTATCTTCCGCAGAGCGCTCCGTCGTATAAAGCCGATCGGCAATCTGATCGGTCAAAATTCTATTGATCTCTTCAGGCATAGTTTTATCATAACTACGCAATCCAGCCTCAACATGAGCAACAGGAACGCCCTTTTTGACGGCAACAAGAGTACATGCAAGAGTCGAATTGACATCACCGACCACAACTACACAATGTGGATTGTATAAATCAATAATTGGTTCAAACCGTTGCATAACATCTGCTGTTTGAACAGCATGGCTAGCAGAACCAACTTCAAGATTAATATCTGGTCGAGGTAGTTTTAAATCATCAAAGAGTTTATCACTCATGTCTTTATCATAATGCTGTCCAGTATGAACTAGCAGAATAGGGATCAATGGAACTTGATTTGATAAGGCCCTCAGAATTGGAGCCATTTTCATAAAGTTTGGACGCGCCCCAACAACACAAATAATAGGACGAGTATTTATATTATTCATATATTCCATCGACTTTTGGAAGTTTATTAATTGTGAAATGTCTCTTCAAAATTGATATTATTTCAGAATTGCTTTTCTCTAACCTCAACATACTTTCCTCAATTCGATCAATCCGATTCCGCAAATGGAAATCTTCAAGATCGTCTATTTCAGCCAAAGAGCGTTGATAATTAATGTTATTTAAATTTTCACTACTTTCAAAAAATCCCGCGTCGCTTTTAGCATTGTCAAAAGAAACATGACCAGATTCTTCGAGAATTTCTTTTGATATATTCAAAACATCTTCAACTTGAAAAGTATTTTTATTTTCAAGAAAACCCAATAACAATAATCTATCGCAGACGGAGTTAATCCTCCGTGGAATGCCGCCACTTACATTAAAAATGGATTCGTATGTATCAAGATTAAATAGAGGATTATTATTCCATCCTGCACAATTTAATCTATGCTCGATATAACCTTGCGTTTCTTCTATATCCATTGGTCCAATATGACAAGCAGCAATAACTCTTTGCCTTAATTGCTGCATACTAGGATTTTGTAAGATTTCACGGAATTCAGGTTGTCCAATCAAAAAGCTTTGCAGCAACGATTGCTTTCCAAATTGGAAATTTGATAACATTCTGAGCTCTTCAACAGCACGAGGAGTTAAATTTTGAGCTTCATCAATAATTAGCAAACACCGCTTACCCAAACTCGTTTGGCTAACGAAAAATGCTTCTAATGCCATTAATAAATCAGCCTTACTCGCATTCTTAGTCCGTACACCAAATGCTGCACCCACCATTCGCAATGTGTCTTCAGCATCTAACTGGGTAGTAACAAGGTTACCAGCAACTACTTCATCTGCATCAAGGCCATCCAATAAACTACGTACAATTGTAGTTTTACCTGCACCGACCTCACCGGTAATAATAATAAATCCTTCATTCCGAAGAACTCCATATTCCAAATATGCTTTGGCCCTTCTATGCTGCTTACTCGCGAAATAGAATGAGGGATCTGGATTGAGTTGAAAAGGTTTAACTTTTAACCCATAAAATGATTCATACATAAATTAAAATTGCACCATTAATTTACCAACAATAGCATTTTCTTTATACGGGGATGTACTGGCCGAGTAAATAACATGGCGCAAACTCATTGTGGCGAAAATTTTTGATGCCAGCCTAGAAGAATAAGTAATATTAAAAATCTTCATTAATGAATTTTGTGAGTCGAATTCTGCTTTTGTTTTTTGAAGGGAGAACTGTGTACTGACAACTGAATCTGGCGTAGTTTTATGAGAATAAATTATACCGAATCCATTTTGCTGGATTACAGATGACTTGGAAAAATCATCTGTACTGGATAATGAATTATTAACATTAGATCCTGTATTTTTTGATGCCGAGAAAGTAATTGTATCTCTAAGCCCCAGTAACGCAAAAGATAAATCTTGCGAGCGCTGAACAGATGTTCCAGATGCTAAGTAACCATTTAACGATGTAGAGTTTAGACTAATACCATTAGTAGCCATGTATTCCCTAACAAGTTTATCGAGCTTAACTGGGTCAGGTTCTTTTGTGGAAAATAAGTTGTAAATTAAGTAATAATTACTACCTATACCTTCAGCTAAATTTTTATTATTTGATGAAGAAATACTTTTATTATCTCGAAAAATCCAACTTGTCCTAGGTGTACGATGCTCAAAGCTAAATTTATGCATATTTCCCAACTGATGTTTATTCATATCAGCTGAGAATTTCGTTCTTTCTGAAGCTGTCCAGTTAACGCCAACACCACTGGTTGAGTAACTACTTCTCCCAGAGTATGCGTAGTTTCCAACTTCGCGACTCAAAGTTCCGTAGAAATTTAAATTGTTATTAATTAAATAAGTAGCTGTAATTCCAAAATTATCAGTTTGAATGTCAGGGGTTATTTCATTATTTATTAACTGCTCACGTACATCAGCAGACCAAAGAAATCTGTCAAAAAGTAGATCCCCACTAAATTTCAGCGAAAGTAGACTTTGATTAGAATTAATTTCTGAAATATTTTTGGATCGAATACTATGTAAACTGTATCGGCCTTCATAATTTATATAATTTGAAAAATTGCCTTTAACATAAGGAGTAATACCAATCGAAGAAACCTCCGACTTATTCGAATTATTTAAATCACTAGCTACAACTTGTTTTCCAAAGGCTGATATGGTTCTTTGTGAAATATTTGCATCTGCCTCAAAAAAAAGATGCTTTTCAATCGCCTCCAGAAAAAACAAAGAGCTCAATATATTCTGCAATGAACTACCAGACCCACTATTTTTATTAATGAATTTATGTAATGAATAATCAACATTAAACTTGATTTTCTTCGAAACGCCATTGATAACGATCCCAGGAGATACTTCGCTAATCCATCCGGCATTTCTACTAGAATTTTCAAGATTTACATTGTCACTCCAAGTCTCAGTCAAAGAGATACTAGGCACAAAACTTGTAGTTCCGTCGAAACTAGGGGTTAAAAAAAATTTTGAACTTTTTTCGTCAGCTTTAGTAAAGTTTGAGAAAATTAAAGAAAAAACTACTAAAGATAACTTAATATTAGATATATTAATTACCCTAGATGAATTTTTATTATTTAAATTCATTCTAATAAAATGAAAAATTTCACTGACCATAGCCATAGCCATAGCCGCCATAACCGCCGTATTCACCCTGCGTAGAAGTTTTGGCTTGATTCAAAACCATCATTTTTACAGGACAAGCATTAATTGATGCTAGCGCGTGCTGGACATCAGCCTGTAAGGTCTTTTCAGCATGAACGACCATGACTATTTGCCCCATGTGCGTAGCTAATACACGAGATTCAGTTGTCAAAAGCAGTGGTGGTGAATCAAAAATTATGATTCGATCTGCATATCTATTTGCAATATTTCGAATAAGTTGACTCATAGCATCACTGGCCAGCAGTTCGGTGGCACGAAGATGCGGTGTTCCACTAGGTAAAATCGTAAGTTTATCTATATTAGTTTTTAATAAGACTTCAGATAAATCTTCTACATCGCCTACGAGTAAGTCTAATAATCCCGGGCTAGCTGGCAGGCCAAGCATC
Organism: Rhodoferax sp. LB1P47; assembly: GCF_056521445.1. NCBI lineage: Bacteria > Pseudomonadati > Pseudomonadota > Betaproteobacteria > Burkholderiales > Comamonadaceae > Rhodoferax > Rhodoferax sp. LB1P47. Next base: position 376,842 of record NZ_JBWMAU010000001.1, read on the forward strand.
CTTAATATAGAAGGACGAGCAACATCGGCATCAACGAGCATAACCGTGTTATCTAGCTCAGTTGCAATACTCATAGCTAAATTAACGGCAGAAAAGCTCTTCCCCTCCCCAGCTAAAGCGCTAGTGACCATTATAAGATTGCCATTTTTTATAATAGATGCGCCCTTCCCCATTGCATTCATTATTAGAGGGCGCTTAATTACTCTATATTGATCAGCTATTTGTGACCTAGGTGCATTTGGACTTACTATTCCTATATTTATTAATGCATCTAAGTCTAAATTTACACTCTTTGATCTAATATTTTTATTTATTTTATTACTAAAATCCAAGTTAGCCGAGCTATTTTTAGCTACAGAAATATCTTCAGATACTAAAATAGTATTTTTTTGCGAACCTTCAATATTTTCACTAAAATCAACCCCTGCGCGCTTTAACTCTTCCAATCGCTTTGTTGCCAATTCAATTAAAGTACTCATTCAACTAACCTGCCTGTCCAGAAATATAAGCCATAGCAAGAATAGAAACTGCAAATAAACCAACAAATCCCCCAGAGGCAGCTAGAAATCTCTTTAAATCAGATCTTTCTTTACGTTTTTCAGTTTCATTCATAACCAACGTAACAACACCCAGAAGAGGAAGGTCGATTACGTTTCGCAGTGAACGGGCATCATGGAAAACGGGCCGTAGTTGACTTGCTACAAAAGATGAGAACCCACCAGTTCCAATTGCGACAACCAAAACTAGCAATAAAAGTAATAGCCTATTTGGGGCAACTGGCTTAGGCGATACACGAGGTGGATCAATCAAGCGAAAATCAGCGACGCCTGCAGCAGATTCCAAATCACCGGAAAGTGAAGCAGATTCACGACGACTTACCAGATCTTCATAATTTTTCTTATTAATTGCGTAATCACGATTTAACTGCGCATATTCAGCTTCAGTTTGCGGCGCCGTTTTCATAAATTCGCGCGCCTTTTCGTATCGTGACGAATACTCTGCGACCCTTGCACGCAATGATGCGACCTGAACTTCAGACGCTGCGAGGAGGCGACCTAATTCTTGTGCAGCTAAACTATTGGTATTTGTGCTTCTTGGGAGCGTCATCGCAGTCTTGCGTAATTCTTGAACTTCTTTTCTTTTCTGTTCATCTAACTCTTTTATTAGCCTCCGTGCGCCTACAACATCCGGGTGTTGGTCTGTAAATCGTTGCAGTAAACCATCTAAATTACGTTTTTGAGCATCTATTCGTGAATCTATTTCAGGCGTTGCAAAGGTTTGCGCTGATTCTTGTAAGAGACTTCCCGAAGTAAGGCTTGAATTTTGCGATTTTTCATTTTGTAACTGAGCTTTAGCTGCGTCACGGGCATTTTCGGATTCTCTTAACTCTAACTTAGCTTGATTCAATTGAGTGCTAATTTCTGATAATCTTCCTGCTATATCAGTTCCACCATCAGCTGTTTGAACATCTATATTTTTTAATTTAAATTCTTTTAGTCTTGCTTCAGCTGCTTCAAGTTTTGATTCGTATGTTTTTATTTGGTCTGTAATGAATTTTTTTGCAGCATCTGTATCTTTTCTGTTATCGCCTAAACTTGATTCCACAAATATAGATACGAGAGACTGAATAACACGTTTAGCTTTTTCGGGATTTTGATCCTGAAATGAAAGTGTATAAAGGTTATCACGTGCAGTACTTTTTATTTGAAGCGTAGTCATCAACCTTTCGGTTAGTCCCTCTTGAACATTTTTAGAAGTTACGCCTAAATCAAGATCAGCCATGCGAATTAACTTCTCTACATTCGGACGCGTTATTAATGTGCGGCTTAACATACCAACTTGTTGGTCAACATTAGGCTGGACTGCCAAACCAGACATTAATGGCTTTAATATCGATTGTGTATCCACATAAATTCGTGCAGAGGCTTCATATTTATCGGGCACTCTTAATACGACACCAGCACCAATTGCACCGACAACCCAAGAAACAACTAAGCCCAGCCAACGATGTTTCCATGCGCCTTTAGAAATTGTCAGTAGTTGATTAATTAATTCATCCATTTTATAAAAGTTACTCTATACCAACAAAATTTAGATTATATGAAAGACCTTTAAAACCAACCTTGTGGTATTATTAATATATCACCAGGTTTCATTTCCACATTCCCAGAAATATCACCTCGTTTTATTAGATCTTTCAGCCGTACAGAGTAGCGCTTATCGCCTTCAGAGGTTCTCAAAATAGTTGATCCATTTCCATCAGCAAAATCCGTCAGGCCACCAACGGCGATCATGACATCCAACACTGTCATTTTGTTCTTGTAAGGCAATATTTGTGGTTTTGCCGCTTCACCTACAACCCGAATTTGTTCACTATAGGGTCCCACAAAACTAGTCACGATGACCGTTACAACGGGATCGCGTACAAACTTGGCTAACTGTTTTTCCACCTCACGGGCTACTTCTATGGAAGTTTTCCCCTGGACAACCAACTCGTCCACTAAGGGTGTTGTGAGTTTCCCATCTGGTCGAACCGGGACGGACATTGACAGTTCAGGATTACGCCAAACAATCACATTGAGCGTATCGCCAGGCCCAATGATGTAGTTGTAATCCGCTGATTTTATGATTTTGGGTGCATCAGGAAATTCGGGATTAAACAATGAGCATGCTGAAATAAATCCAAACAGCAAGCCCAAAAATACCCATTTAAAAACCGCCGAAACCAGTATCATTAGATTATTCAAAGTTCTCTCCATTATCAAACCGCTCAATTCTTCGACCTATTTTTTGGCTGTAGACAAACTTAACCATTTTTCAGCCAAACACTTGACCTAGGGCGCAATTGTCTGGAATGGTAAGTGCATACGCACTCTTTGGCGCATGAGAGCAAAAAAATATTGACGCCCATCATCATCAGTCGGAAAAGTTTACAGTTTCACCACTGAGATTGCAGTTTTTTTTGCAAGTTGTTGATTTGTAAGATTAAATTTGCATGGCACATGACTTGCTTATCAATTTATGTATTCAGTACTTTTCTAACCTAGGAGTTCTCATGAAAAATGTCTTTCAAACCCTGGCCCTTGCAGCAACTGTTGCAACAGCTGGTTTTTCTTTGCCCGCTCTGGCCGCCGTTTCGCCAACATTTAGTGTTGACACCACTCTTTTCCAAGGAGCCGCTGGCACAACTTTTGATGCAAATTTCATCAATGGCTCAGCGACCACCCAATTGACGATCACGGGTGCAAGCAGCACATCCGGTATCGGTTACACTCAATTTGCGTCTTTCTCCAGCAGTTCTGGCGTGGTGTCGGATACTTTTCTGTCCACCAATAGTTCTGGCGGCTACCACCTTTGGGCTGAGTACAGCTATACAACCAGCGGTTCACTTGCTTCGTCCGCAGTAACCAGCCTGACTTTCACTATCTACGGTGAATCGGCAAATGGTTTAGCTAACAATAGCGTCTTCGCCCTTGCAAACCTTGCGGGCACAGGGGGCACTGTGGCGCACTCTGCTGATACGGTAGCGCTTGCAAGCGGTACATTGGGAAGCCATTCCGGTGTTGCAACCATCAATGCACTTCTTGGGACAACTCTTAACGCCACATTGGATGTTGTGCTGACTTCGGATGGCGAAAGCTTTTTCTACGATCCAGCTCCGTTTTACCAGTTCATCGCATCCAGCTTCACCAATACGAGCAGTGGTTTTTCCACAAACGGAAATATTATTGCAATCACCAATGCCAGCGGTGGCATTGACTTCAACAGTGTTCCTGAGCCTACCAGTTTGGCACTTTTCGGCTTGGGTTTGGTAGGTTTGGCGGCTTCGCGTCGTCGTTCCGCCAAGTAATTTAGCCTACATTTTGGCTCTATAAAAAGGACCCTTCGGGGTCCTTTTTATTTGTCTGAAAATATGCTTGTAGAGCACCGTCGACTGGTTTTCGGTAACACTATGTCGCATGTTTTACCAACCTAGGAGACTTGCCATGAGCCATCACGCCCCTCTTCCCAGAGTCACATCTACAAACACAACGGGACATAGTCAAGCAGTTTTAGCCGTACACAGACCAACATCCATCAAAGAGATTCAACACCTCGTACGACAGGCTAGGCAAGACAAAAGTCCGCTTTATCCCGTTTCCTGCGGTTTGAATTGGGGTTATGGGTCGGCATCGCCACCCACGGCAGGCTGCACACTGGTGGATCTCAGCGGGATGAATCGCATTTTGAATGCGGACAAAATTTCACTTTCTAACCCTGTGGCCGTAGTTGAGGCCGGAGTAACACAAGGGCAGCTATACGATTTTTTGCAGTCCCACTGCCCTGAACTAACCTTCAATGTCACAGGATCGGCAAGAAACACGAGCCTGATCGGCAATGCGCTCGACCGTGGTGTCGGCTATTTTGGGCCACGTAAAGATGACTTATTCGGGTTAGAGGTGGTGTGTGGATCGGGTCAGATCATTAAGACCGGGTTTCGACGTCTAGGAGAAGACTCACCACTGGCGCACAGCCACCCATTTGGATTGGGTCCCATGCTGGATGGTCTTTTTTTCCAGGGTAATTTTGGCATTGTGAGCAGCGCATGCTTTCGGCTCATGCCACGCCGCCCCAAAGAAGTGGCAATATCACTCGCTTTGCGTAACGATTCAGAGTTAGGCGCATTTATTGATGAGCTGGCCCATCTCAAGCGTGAGGGCTTAATGACATCGGTGACGCACATCGCCAACAAAGCCCGAAGCCAAGCATCCATGATGCATGGCATGACACAGTATCTTGAAAAATATTGTCATTTCAGCCCTGCCGAAGCTCTGGTGGAGGCTGAGAAAGCGTTTCGTGTTGTGGCACCCAATGAGTGGACGAGCTTAGGTGCGATTACCGGTAATACGGGACAGGTGGCCGCCGCGATCAAAGAAGTCAAGCAGCGCATGAAGCGCCTAGCCCGTGTTACGGTCATTACAGACGGCTTGCTTGATGTTGGATACGCCGTTATGCATCCGTTGCGGTTTTGGTCATTCGCACGCGCCAATGCCGCCGCTATTTCGGCGGTCAGGCCCTTGCATACCTTGGCACTGGGTGTTCCCACAGATGTAGCCATAGACAACTTGCTATGGAAATACGGGCGAAGTGATTTGAAGGCTGTTCAGCTGGATGCATCCAATTGCGGGTTGATGTTTATCAGCCCTGCGTTGCCTCCAGACGGGAAAGTGGTCGCCCATTTGATAGAGGGTATGCGGCAAGTAGCAGCCAAGCACGGACACACGTTGTACATGACTGTCAACATCGAAACGCCCACGTCTCTAGTGGCCGTTATTAACCTTTTGTTTGATCGAAGTAAGCCCGATGAAGTGGCCAATGCACATACCTGTGCGGATGCGCTGCTAAACCATATCCACGCACAAGGCTTGGAAATCTACCGGGCTCGCGCGGATACCATGCCCGATATTGTTTCCCGTGACCCTCAGTACTGGCAAACTGTACGCTCACTCAAACAAACGTTGGATCCCGACAATATCATTGCCCCTGGCAGATACAACCTCCCGGATTGAAGCCTTGATAGCGACTTTAGGGGCTTGCACTACTGGCAAAAATTTATGACCCAGGTTTTACTCGTTTGCATGGGCAACATTTGCCGCTCCCCTATGGCCGAGGTGGTGGCTACGAAGCTGGCTCAGGCACGGGGACTTTCGCATAGCTTGCAATTTGCATCGGCCGGTACGCATACGCAGCCACAGCGTGTGGATCCTCGTACCCAAACTATTCTGAAGCAATTCGGTTACCCCGAAAGTAAAAAGCGGGCGGTCCAGGTGCGCGCACAAGATTTTGAACGCTTCGATCTCATCTTGGCGATGGATAGCGACAATGTGCGGGCCTTGCAAAAAATCTGTCCGCTGGAGCAGACGCATAAATTACGTCTGTTTCTAGAATGTGCCGAAGGCCTGGAAACAGACCAGGTTCCAGACCCGTATTACGGCAATCTTGCGGGTTTCGAGCGGGTTTTGGGTTTATGCGAAGCGGGTGCTCAGGCTTGGATCAAGCACCTCGCAGCCCCTCTTCACACGCGGTAGTAATCTCGGTACCACGCCACAAAGTTGCCGATGCCAGTCTGGATGCTGGTGCCAGGCACAAAGCCGACCCATTCGTGCAAGGCATCGGTGTTGGCATAGGTAGCAGGCACATCGCCATCTTGCAGTGGCAATAGCCGTTTTTCGGCCTTTTTACCCAAGGCATCTTCAATGCATGCGACGAAGTCGAGCAAGGGGACTGGGTTGTTGTTGCCAATATTAAACACCCGGTATGGCGCGTTGCTGGTGGCGGGATCGGCCAGGGTGGCATCGTATTGGGGGTCAGGGGCGGCTACACGGTCCAATACGCGGATCACGCCTTCGACAATATCGTCTACGTAGGTGAAGTCACGCTGCATATTGCCGTAGTTGTATACGTCAATCGGACGCCCTTCCATGATGGCTTTGGTGAATAAAAACAGGGCCATGTCGGGCCGTCCCCACGGGCCATACACGGTGAAGAAGCGCAACCCTGTTGTGGGTAGCTGGTACAGATGGCTGTAGGTGTGGGCCATGAGTTCGTTGGCCTTTTTGGTTGCGGCATACAAACTCACCGGATGGTCCACACTGTCGTGCTCAGAAAACGGCATTTTGGTGTTGCCGCCGTAGACGCTCGAACTGGACGCGTACACCAGGTGCTGCACCTGGCTGTGGCGGCAGCCCTCCAAAATATTCACAAACCCCACGAGATTGCTATCTACATAGGCATGCGGATTTTGCAGTGAATAGCGCACGCCGGCTTGCGCGGCGAGATGGATGACGCGGTCAAACTTTTCAGCCGCAAACAATGCGGCCATACCGGGCCGGTCGCTCACATCTAACTGCACGAAACGGAAATTGGCATGGGGTGTCAAGCGCTTGAGGCGGTTGTACTTGAGATTGACATCGTAGTAGTCGTTCAGGTTGTCCAACCCGACCACTTCATCGCCACGCGCCAACAGCTTTAACGTTGCTGTCATGCCTATGAAGCCCGCAGCTCCCGTCACCAAAATCTTCATGACCCTGTCCTTTGTCTGTTGCAATAGGGGTCGATCTTAACTGGCCTAGAGCGTAGGATGGTGTGGCGTCTCAACCGGCAAAAATGGAAGAAAAACCATGCTTCGCAAGATATGGTTCGTGGCGATCGCGCTGTACACCGGCACTGCTTGGGCCGGTGTAGAAATCAACCAAGCGGATGTCGCTGCGTTAGACAGCATTCGGGGTGTTGGTCCGAGTTTGTCCCGCAAAATTTTGGCTGAACGCGAAAATGGAAATTTCAAAAACTGGAATGATTTAATGGCCAGAGTTCCCGGCATGAAAGACAAAACAGCAGCCAAGTTCTCCACCCAAGGCTTGACGGTGGACGGCCACAGTTTTTCTGAACCACTTCCAACGCGGCCTTTGTCGCCTCATGGCCTGTAAAGGAGTTCTTATGCGAATGCGCCCGGCTGTTCTGCTCACTATCCTCGTCTCTGGCTACGCTCTCTCGGCCTGCGCCAGCAAAACAGAAACATCTGCCACGCTGTCAGATGCCCCGCTGGAAAGTCGTCTCACCAGCATGCAATGGACGCTGCAATCAGCGACAGATAGCCAAGGGCAGTCCATCCGCAGCTTGTTTCCGCGTGCGGACCCGCGCTTCACGGTGGAATTCAAAGAAGGCCGCGTGGGCATACGGGGTGGCTGTAACGCTATGGGCGGGAGCTACCAGATCAACGCGGAAAACCGCTTGCAAGTGGGGCAGATGATGGCTACGCGCAAGGCCTGCATGGGTGGATTGATGGAGGCCGACAACGCACTCAGTGCCTTGCTCGCACAGAGCCTACAGCTCCGGCTAGACGATGGCCCGGCGCCCACATTGCGGCTGGTATCTGCCGCCGGGCAAACATTGGTATGGATGGGAACATCCTCGCCCTCCATCAGGCCGTAACGGGCACCGGCTCCATCCGACGGTGGTTGACCACTAGCCGATCGGGCGACAGGTACTGCGGCAGGTAGATGTCGAAAGGCATGGTGTCGGCGGCTTCGATGGCTTTTTGGGCCGCAACCGACGCGGTGCTCATGGCCTCAAAGCGGGTTTGCTGTGCAGCGCTGAACGGCAGGTCCAGCAGGTGCTGGCGGGTTTGCAGCGACTGGTGGGCGATGAAGGGTACGAACGATCCGCACGCAGTGCCCTGCATGGCGGTCAGCACCCGGGCCGACGACAGCAGGCTAGGGTCGGCCAGGGCGGAGTCGGCGGCGGCCAGCGCGTCGCTGTACAAGGTGCCCCCGTGGACGGCATCCAGCGCAGCGGCAATGGGGCGGCACTGGGCCACCAGGTCGCCACCCCACTCCACCAACGGCACTTCCTGGCCAGCGCGCTCCAGCGTCAGGCCGGGCTCGCGGCCCCGTGCGGCTACGCGGTGCTGGTTGTGTGCCAGCTCGATGATCTCTTGCGGGCTGTCGGGCGGGCTGTCGCTGAGCAGGCAGTGCAGCAAAAACACGTCGATAAAGCGCATAGTCTGGGCGGTGATACCCACCGGTACAAACGGGTCCAGGTCCAGTAGGCGCACTTCCACGTATTCCACACCGCGCTCGCGCAGAGCGTGCAGCGGGCGCTCGCCGGAGTGGATCACGCGCTTGGGGCGGATGGTGCCGTAGAACTCGTTCTCGATTTGCAGCAGGCTGGTGGCCAGCTGGTTGTAGTCGCCACCGGTGCCGCGCACGCCTACGGCCTTGTAGGCCGGGTACGGACGGGTCAGCGCGTCTTGCAGCGACGCGCCATAGCCTTCCAGGCTGTTGTAGCTCACGGCCAGGGAGGCCTGGGCATCGCTTTGGTAACCCAGCGGCCCCATGCGCAAGGACGTTCCGTGCGGCATGTACATAGTGCGGTCATTCAGTTGCTGTAGTTCGTGCTGGCGACCGGCCACAAAGCTAGAGCACACGGCGGGCGATGCACCAAACAGGTACAGCAGCAAAAACGCGTGGCGGCGGAAGTTGCGGATCAGGCCAAAGTACTCTTCGCTGCTCACCCCCGGCATCGACCAGTTGTAGTGGATGCCCGAGATGGTCTGCATGCGGCGGCCATAGCGGTGGCCCAGGCCCATGCGGTAGACGCTCTTGGCGCGGCCCACATTCGAAGAACCGTAACGGCCAATCGGTATCGTCTCGTCGGTGGGCAGGCCGCAGGGCATGCTGGACACCCAGAGCATTTCATCGTCGCCCTGGGCTTGCAGGGTGCGGTAGGTGTATTGGTGGACTTCGGTCAGCTCGTCCAGGCAAGCCTCCACACCCTGGTGTACGCCGGTGATCAGCTCGACCTGGGATTCGCTGAAGTCGGTGGTGATGTGCGGGTGCGTCAGGGCCGAGCCGAGTGCCGCCGGGTGGGGTGTCAAGGCCAGGCTACCGCTGGGCTGGGAGCGCAGGCTTTCTTTCTCCAGACCACGGCGGATGCCCTGTAGCCGGTCGGGTGCAAGGGCTTGCAGGCGGTCTAGCAAAGCGGTGGGGGTGGGCGAGCTGCGCATCGTAGGGGTATCCATAAATCTTGACCGGGCGTGGAAGGTAGCACAGGCACGCCGCGCGTGCTGGAGAAGGCAAAACGCCCCCAGCCGCAGGGCGTGGGGGCGTCGAGGGAGTGACGTGAACTACGGTTTTGTGCTCTGTGCCACCACACTGCCCGCATCCCAGCCGCCGCCCAGCGCCTTGTACAGGCTGACCACGGCGGCCAGCTGGCTGCGTTGGGTGTCGATCAGGCCGGATTCGGCCTGGGCCAGGTCGCGCTGGGCGTTCAGTACTTCCAGGTAGCTGGAATAGCCGTTTTTGTAGCGCAGGTCGGCCAGCCGCAGGGTGCTGCGCAGGGCGGCGATGCGCTGGGCGGTGGTGGCGGTGATGTCGCGCCCGGCGGCCACGTTGTTCAGCGCGTCATGCACGTCGCGGAAGGCGTTTTGCACCGTCTGGGTATAGGTGGCCACGGCCTGCTGTTGGCGGGCGTTGGACGCGGCCACCACGGCATCAATCGCCCCGGCGCGGAAGATCGGCTGGGTCAGGTTGCCCACCAGGTTCCACAGCAGCGAGGCCGGGTCGAACAGGTCTTTCAGCTCCCGGGACTGGTAGCCCAGGCCCGCCGTGAGGCTGAGCTTGGGGAAGTAGGCGGCGCGGGCCTGGCCGATATCGGCGTTGGCCGCGATCAGGCTTTGCTCGGCAGCCACCACGTCGGGGCGGCGGGCCAGCACGTCAGAGGGCAGGTCGGCCGGAATCACCTGCGCGGCATACAAGGCCCCCAGGCTGGCGCCCCGGGCCAGCACCGGCCGGGCGATGTCGCTGGGCTTGCGGCCCAGTAGCACGGCCAGGGCCGATTCGGCATTGCTGCGGTTTTGGCGGGTCTGTTGCAGCGTGGCCTGGATGCCAGCGGCTTCGGATTCTGCTTGGCGCAGGTCCATCTCGCCAATCACCCCGGCCGTGAAGCGGCGGTTTTGCAAGCGCAGGTTTTCTACCCGGGTGGCCTGGGTTTGCTCGGCCAACACCAGCTGCGCATCCAGCGCACGCAGGGCGAAATAACTTTGCGCCACATTGGCGTACAGCGTGGTCAGCACCGTGCCCCGGCTGGCGGCCTGGGCCAGCAGGCGGGCACGGGCGGCTTCGTCGGCACGGGCGTATTTGCCCCAGAAATCCAGCTCGTAGCTGGCGCTCAGGCCCAACTGGCGGTCGTTGGAGTACGGGTTGCTGCCCGAACTGAAGCTGGCCGCATTTTCACTGGCGCGGCGGCGGGTGGCGCTGGCATTCAAATCTACCGTGGGGGAGAAGTTGGACGCGTTTTGGTCCAGCGTGGCGCGGGCCTCGGCAATCCGGGCGGTGGCCAGGGCCAGGTCTTGGCTGTTGCTGGCGGCTTCGTTCAGCAGGCCGTCAAGCACTGGGTCGTTAAAGCCCTTCCACCACACCAGCCAGTCCACATGGGCGGCGGTGCCGGTGCTGCTCAGGCTACTGGGCAGGTCCAGCGCCGGGCGCTCGTAATTTGGACCAATTGGGGCTATACCGCAGGCGGATAATGCGCAAGCAGCTATCAAAGTAATAGCAAATGATTTCAGTGTGCGCTTAGACATGGTGCGCTCCTTGGCCGTGGGCAGGTTTGTTCAGACTTTTAAAGTCTTCTGGCGTGCTGCGGAAATGCCAGTCATTGACCAATTTAAAGAACAGCGGCACCAAAAACACCGCCAGGAAGGTCGCCGCCAACATGCCACCCAGCACACCGGTGCCGATGGACTTGCGCGCTGCCGCACCCGCACCGCTAGAGAAGGCCAAGGGCACCACGCCCAAGATGAAGGCCAGCGAAGTCATCAGAATCGGGCGGAAGCGCAGGCGAGCAGCCTCCAGCGCGGCGGCCACGGGGGACAAGCCCTCCTCCACCTTCATCATGGCGAACTCGACGATCAAAATCGCATTCTTGGCCGACAAGCCCAGCAGCGTGACCAGACCAATCTGGAAGTACACGTCGTTGGTGTAGTTGCGCAGGTACACCGCCACCAGGGCCCCAAAGATGCCGAACGGCAGTGCCAGCAGCACCGACAGAGGCAGGGTCCACTTTTCGTACTGCGCGGCCAAGATCAAGAAGATCATCACAAAGCCCGCGCCGATGGCCAGGCCGCTGGAGCCGCTGCTGCGCTTTTCCTGGAAGGCGGTGCCGCCCCAGTCGTAGCCCATGTCGGTGGGCAGCACTTTGGCGGCCGCGCGTTCCATGGCGGCAATCGCCTGGCCCGAGCTGTAGCCGGGTTTCGGGTCGCCCAGAATCTGGATGCTGGGCAGCGCGTTGAAATGCTGCACCGAATCCGGGCCGGCGACGAACTTCACATCGGCCACGGTGCGGATCTGCACCATCTTGCCGGTGTTGGTACGCACGTACATATTGCCGATGTCGTCTGGCTTGGAGCGGTACTGGCCCTCGGCCTGCATCAGCACCTGGTAGATACGGCCGCTTTTGTTGAAGTCGTTTACGTAGTAGCTGCCCAGGGTGGCCGCCAGGGTGTTGTAGATGTCGGCCACGGCGATGCCCATAGAACGGGCTTTTTCGGTGTCCACACTCACATACAACTGGGGCGAGTTGGCTTGCCAGAGGGTTTGCACACCTTGCAGCTCGGGCTGCTTGTTGGCCTCTTCCAGCAGCGCGGGCAGGATTTGCGCCAGGCGGCGCACACCGCCTTCGCCCTTGTTTTGCAGGTTGAATTCAAAGCCGCCGGTTTGGCCCAGGCCTTGGATGGACGGGGGGGTGAAGGCCAGGGGCAAGCCCTCCTTGATGCCGCCGGTCTTCATATAGAACTCGCCCACCAGCTCTTTGGCCGACTGGGTGCGCTGCTCCCACGGAATCAACGGGAAGAACATGGTCGCTGCCGACGATTTCAAGCCGCCACCGCCCAGAAAGTTCAGGCCCACCAGGCTAAAGGTGGAGTCGATGTTTTTATTCGACGACTCGATGGCCTCGATCTGCTTGACCACCGCATTGGTGCGGTCCAGCGACGCGCCTTCGGGCAGGATGGCGGCGGCAATGAAGTAACCCTGGTCTTCGTCGGGCACCAGGCCGCCAGGAACGATCTTGAACAGCAGCCCGGTCAACCCGGCCATGCAGACAAACAAAATCACGCCCATAAAGCCACGCTTCAAGAAGAAAGCCACGCCTTTGGTGTAGCGCAGGGTCAGCTTCTCAAAGCTGCGGTTGAACCAGGTGAAGAACGGGTTTTTGCGCTCGGCACCGGGCTTGAGTAGCACCGCGCACAGGGCCGGGGTCAGCGTTAGCGCGACGATGCCGGAGAGCACCACAGCAATGGTGATGGTGACCGAGAACTGGCGGTACAGCTCGCCCGCCAAGCCGCCCAAAAAGGCCACCGGGATAAAGGCGGCACACAGCACCAACACAATGGCGACCACCGGACCGGTGACTTCGCGCATGGCTTCAATAGAGGCTTCACGCGGACCCATGCCCTCCTCGTGCATCAGGCGCTCGACGTTCTCCAGCACCACAATCGCGTCATCCACCACGATACCAATCGCCAGCACCATGCCGAACAGGGTCAGGGTGTTGATGCTGTAGCCCAGCAGGTGCAGGCCCGCCATGGTGCCGATCAGCGACACCGGCACGGCCAGCGTGGGGATGATGGTGGCGCGCCAGCTTTGCAGAAACAAATACACCACGATGAACACCAGCACCATCGCCTCGGCCAGGGTTTTCAGCACCTCGTAGATGGACTCGGTGACGAAGGGCGTGGTGTCGTAGGGGGTGGAGTAGGTCAGGCCTTCCGGGAACTTGGCCTTCAGCTCGACCAGGGTTTTCTCCAGTGCTTCACGGGTTTCCAGTGCGTTGGCACCGGTCTGCAAAAACACGCCCACAGGCACAGTAGGGTGGCCGTTGATGCGGCCATAGAAGTTGTAGTCTTTGGAGCCCAACTCGACCCGGGCCACGTCTTTGAGACGCACGATGGCCCCCTTGTCACCGGTGCGCACAACGATATTGGCAAAGTCGGCGGGCTCTAGCAGGCGGCCCTTGGCGGTAACGGTCAGGGTCAGCTCTTCGCTATTGCCCGGCGGCGCGCCGATCTTGCCCGCAGCGTACTGGGCGTTTTGCTCGGTGATGGCGCTGGAGATATCGCCCACGGTGATGCCCATTGCCGCCATGCGGTCAGGGCGCAGCCAGATGCGCATGGCGTAGTCTTTGGCACCAAAAATTTGCACATTGGTGGTGCCGGGCACGCGCTTGATGGCATCCAGCACGTTTTGCGTCACGTAGTTGGAGATGAACAGCGCGTCATAGCGGTCGTCGGGCGAGTAGATGGCCGCCACCGTCATGAAGCTGGACGAGCTTTTGGCCACGGTGACACCCTGGCGCTGCACCTCTTGGGGCAGCTTGTTGAGCACCTGGTTGACGCGGTTGTTGACGTTCACCGCCGCGATGTCCAGGTCGGTGCCCACATCAAACGTGATGTCGATACTGACAGCACCGTCGCCCGACGAGGTGGAGCTCATGTAGAGCATTTTTTCCACGCCGTTGATGGACTGCTCGATGGGTGCTGCCACGGTGGTTTCCAACACTTCGGCCGAAGCACCCGGATACACCGCCCGCACATTCACGACCGGTGGCGAAATTTCCGGGTAGCGCGAGATCGGCAGCACGCGCATAGCGGCCAACCCGGCCAGCACCAGGAACAGAGAGAGCACCGTCGCGAAGATCGGACGGTCGATAAAAAACTTGGAGAACATGGGGGTGTTGCTCCTTATTTCGCAGCTTGTGCAGCAGCACTAGCGGGCGCAGAAGACGGTTTTTCTGCGGACGGTGCGCCACCGGGTGCGGCAGCCACATAGGGCACCGGTTTGACGGTCATGCCCGGCTCATGGGCCTTGATGAAGCCCTCCACCAGCACGCGGTCGCCGCTTTGCACGCCCTTGGTGACGATCCACTCGCCCTTGGTCCAGCCATCCAACTCCACCGGGCGCGGGGCCAGCTTGTTGTCGGGGGTGACCAGAAACACAATCTTGCCCATAGGGCTGTCGATCACCGCACGCTGCGGCACGCTGATGGAATTAGGACGGCTGGCTCCGCCCAGCAACACGCGCACAAACTGGCCGGGGCGCAGGCTGCCATCGGGGTTGGGGATTTCGGCCCGGGCATCGAAACTGCCGGTGGCGGGGTTGAGCTTTTCGCCGGTGAAGTTGAGCTTGCCCGCACGCGGGTAGATGCTGCCATCGGCCAGTTTCACGTTGACGCTGAAACCCAGGCTGCCATTGGCCGACTTCTTGCCGGGTACGGCCAGTTGGCCCGCGCCGACTTGCTTGTTGATGCGCAGCAGGTCGGCTTCGGACACACTGAAGTTCACATACATCGGGTTGGTTTGCACAATGGTGGTGAGCAGGCTGTCAGTGGCCGACACCAAGCTGCCGTCGGACTTGGCCGCCGTGCCAGTGGTGCCACTGATGGGGGCCAGCACGGTGGTGTACCCCAGGTTCAGGCGGGCCTCATTGGCCTGGGCTTGGGCTTGCTTCAGAGATGCAGCGGCGGATTCGGCGGCCGACTTCGCATCGTCAAATTCTTTTTGGCTGATGGCTTTCTCGGCCACCAGCGGGGCCAGACGGGCCTGGTCGCGCTGGGCCTGGTTGACCTTGGCCTGGGCCACGGCCACATTGGCATCGGCGGAGGCGGCCTGGGTCTGGAAATTGGCCGGGTCGATCTGGAACAGTGCCGTACCGGCCTTGACCGTGGAGCCCTCTTCAAACATGCGCTTGCTCAAAATGCCGGCCACCCGGGCCCGCACCTCGGTTTCGCGCGAACCGGCAGTTTGGCCCACATACTCCAGCTCGACCGCATGGTCCTGGGCGGTCACGGTGACCACCGACACCTCGGGTGGCGGCATGGCACCACCGGGGGCACCGGCCTGGCCCGCAGACTTACCGCAGGCCACCAACGCCAACGGCAGTGCGGCCAATAAAAAGGGAGCCAACCACCGCTGGCGCGCAGTGCGTTCAGTGCGTGTAGGGGAGTGGCCGAGGGATGGAGCGCGAGGCGTTGCGATGGACATAAACATATTGAGGTTTAATGAGGTTGATGTAGTATCACATACATTCATGTATGTTTATTTTTGTAAGCCAGTAACCCGGAAACAGCACCTCGCCATGGTCAGAAAAACCAAAGAAGACACTCAGCATACCTATGACGCGTTGCTGGATGCCGCCGAGCGCGAGTTTTTCGACAAGGGCGTGGCCCAAACCACACTCGCCAACATCGCCGCCGCTGCGGGTATGACACGAGGCGCCATCTACTGGCACTTTAAAGATAAGGCCGCTTTGCTACAAGCTCTGTTCCAACAGGCCATGCTGCCGATGGAGTCCATGCTAGTGGAGCTATCGACCTGCACCGCCAACGACCCACTGGGGGCCTTGCGCTACCTGTGCGTGCACGCACTGACCACCCTGGCCGAATCCCCCAAACAGCAGCGAATTTTTAGCATTCTGTTCCTCAAGTGCGAAAACATCGGCGAAGTGGCCGATGTGCTGGAGGACGACCTGGCCTGCCGTGACGAATGCCAGGCGCGGGTGGAAACTATCTTGCAGCAAGCCATGGCCCAAGGCCTCTTGCCGGCCGACACCGACACATTCCTCTGCCAGCAAGCCGTCAGCAACTTTATCGTTGGCACCATGCGCGAATGGCTGCTTGCGCCCCAGCGCTACCCGCTGGCCAGCGCCGCTCCGGCCCTGGTGGACATGCTGATCGCCGGTCTGCGCGCCTGCCCGCCCCGGCTGCCCAAACCACCCACCGCCTGAGCGGATGCAAGGCCTGCACCTCACTGCCGACCTGCATGGCTGCCGCTGTGCCGCCGTCTGGCTGCTGGATGCGCCCCTGCTGGGCGTGGCCTGCCGCGATGCCGTACACGCCGCCGGTTTGCAAGCAGTGGGCGAGTTGTTTCATACATTTCCAGCCACAGCGCATGGCCCCGGTGGGGTTACAGCTACTATTTTGCTAGCAGAGTCGCACCTGTGCGTACACACCTGGCCCGAGCAGCGCGGCGTGACGCTGGATGTGTACGTGTGCAACTTTGGTGCCGACCATTCCGCCAAGGCCCAGGCGCTGCTGGACGCGCTCATCAGTCTATTTGCGCCAACGCAGGTGCAACGGCAGAGTTTGCAGCGCGGCGCGCCCATTTAATAGTGACCCGGACTTCGCGCACAGCTGTTTAAATTTTCAAGCCTTTTAGGCCTCTAGCGCATATAAAACATGCGCAGACAGCTATTATTAATGTAGCAAAAAAATTCTTGGCTACAGTAGCGCCCATGCCCCACCTGCCGCACCCGAACCTTCGCCAACGCATCCTCACCCTGGTATGGGCCCGCCGTGGTTTGCTGTGGGTACTGCTGCCCTTGGCGGTTTGGGGTCTGACGCAGCGCCAGTGGTGGTGGCTGCTGGTGCTGGGTATGGGGGTGTTGCTGCGGGCGGCCTTGACATCCATGGAGCTGGGCCTGCGCAGGCAGTTCATCCGCGATGCTGCGCTGCCGCGCTTTTTGACCACCCACATTCTGGCCGCCCACCCCGGCCTGCATGCGCGCGATGCCGAACTGGTGCTGCGCGGGCTGCGGCAGTTCTTTATGGCGCATTTGCGCAGCGGGCGGCAGTTTGTGGGCATGCCGTCCAAGGTGGTGGATACCGCCTGGCACGCCTACATCCTGCACACCCAAGGCTATGCACGCTGGTGCCAAAGCGCCTTTGGCAGCATGCTGCACCACACCCCGGCCGAGGTGATGGGCCGCAACCCGCAACACAACAACGGCCTGCGCCGCACCTGGTTTTGGGCCTGCAAGGAAGAAAGCATCCACCCCCGCCAACCCAGCCGCCTGCCGCTGCTGTTTGCGCTGGATGCCAAATTCGGCATTGAAGGCGGCTACCGCTACACGCCCGACTGCAAAGACATCGGCGCCCAAAGCGACACCGGGGCCTACTGCGGCGGCGACTTTGGTGGTGGTGGTGGGGATGGCGGCAGCGGCGACTTTGGCGGCTCTGACAGCAGCTCGGACGGTGGTTCAGACGGCGGCAACTGCGGTGGTGGTGGCTGCGGTGGCGGAGGGGATTAACCCGCACTGCGTCGGATACCATGCCTCACCCTTTCTGCAACAGGAGCACCGCATGGCCTTGATGGACTTCATTCGCAAACAGTTCATAGACATCATCCAATGGACCGAAGACGACGACGGCACCCTGGCCTGGCGCTTCCCCGTGGCGGACATGGAGATCCAAAACGGTGCCTCGCTCACCGTGCGGGCCTCGCAGGTGGCCATATTTGTCAACGAAGGCCAGGTGGCCGACGTATTTGGCCCCGGCATCTACAAGCTGACCACCCAGACCCTGCCGGTGCTCACCTACCTCAAAAACTGGGACAAGCTGTTCGCCTCGCCGTTCAAGAGCGACGTGTACTTCTTCAGCACCCGCCAGCAGATCGACCAAAAGTGGGGTACGCCCCAGCCCATCACCATCCGCGATGCCGACTTTGGTGCGGTGCGCCTGCGCGCCTTTGGCAACTACAGCTTCCGCGTGGCCGACCCCAAACTGTTCCACACCGAAATCTCCGGCACGCGCGATGTGTACAGCGTGGCCGATGTGGACGGCCAACTGCGCGGCCTGGTGCTGCAAAACATCAGCACGGCGATTGCCAGCAGCGGCATCCCGTTTCTGGACCTGGCCGCCAACCAGCAGGTATTTGCCCAGGCGCTCAGCACCCAGTTGGCCCCGGAATTTGCCAAGCTCGGCCTGCAACTGGACGGCATGACGGTGCAAAACCTGTCGCTGCCCGAAGACCTGCAAAAAGTGCTGGACCAAAAAATCGGCATGGGCATGGTGGGCAACGACATGGGCAAGTTCATGCAGTACCAAACCGCCCAGGCGATCCCCAAGTTCGCCGAAGGCGCGGGCGGTGGCGGTGGCATTGCGGGCGACGCGATGGGCCTGGGCGCGGGCGTGGCGCTGGGCCAGGTGCTGGCGCAAAACCTGCAAGCCGGTTTGCAGGGCCACACAGCAGCAGCCCCCGCCGCTGTGGGCATGAAGCCCGAGGAGGTGATGGCCATGCTGGAGAAGCTGGGCGGCCTCTTGGCCAAAGGCATCCTGACGCAGGAAGAGTTCGACTCCAAGAAGGCTGAGCTGCTGAAAAAACTGGTTTAAGCCTTTCGATTCGTGGCGACCCCGTCCCCCCAACGCGCCTACCGCGCACCCTGCCCTGGCTGCGGTGCGCCGGTAGACTTTGTCAGCGCCCAGTCCAGCCACGCCATCTGCGCCTACTGCCAGAGCACGGTAGTGCGCAGCGGCGAGGTGCTGTCGCGCATCGGCAAAATGGCCGAGCTGTTTGACGACCACAGCCCCCTGCAACTGCACGCCAGCGGCAGCTACAAAACCCAAGGCTTTACCCTGGTGGGCCGCCTGCAATACAAATACGGCGAGGGCACCTGGACCGAATGGCATGCGGTGCTGGCCGACGGCAGCAGCGCTTTTTTAAGCGAAGACAACGGGGCGTATGTGTTCACCACGCCCTTGCTGGCCCAGCGCGAAATTCCAGCCGCCGAGCACTTCCGCGTGGGGGCGACCACCGCCATCAACGGCAAAACCTTCAGCGTCGCGTCCAACCACAGCGTGGCGCTGCTATCGGCCCAAGGCGAGTTGCCGCACCTGCCCGCGCTGGGCGTGCCCTTCGCCATGGTCGAGCTGCGCAGTGCGGCAGGCGAAGTGCTCAGCGTGGACTACGGCGCGCAGCCGCCCAGCCTGTCCATCGGCTCGGCGGTGCTGCTGGACGATTTAAAGCTGGTCGGCCTGCGCGCCGAGTCAGCCAAAGAAGAAAAAGGCCGCCAGTTCGACTGCCCCAGTTGCGGCGCACCGGTGGCCGTGGCGCTGGCTAGCAGCAAAAGCATCACCTGCGGGGCCTGCCACAGCCTGATCGACCTGACCGGAGGCATCGGCGGCGAACTCCAGCACACCGCGCAAGACGAGCCCGTGCAACCGCTGATTCCGCTGGGCAGCCAAGGCACGCTGCAAGGCGTGGTCTGGCAGGTGGTGGGCTTCCAGCACCGCATGGGCAGCGTGCCGGGCGACGATGAACAATTTGGCTGGGAGGAATATTTACTCTTCAACGCCAAGCGCGGCTTTACGTTTTTGGTAGACAGCCTTGACGGCTGGAGCCTGGTAAAGCCCACCACCGGCGCACCCGAGATGGCGGTCAGCGGCCAGAGCGCCACCTACCTGGGCAGCCGCTATGCGCTCAAGGAAAGCTACAACGCCGAAACCAGCTACGTGCTGGGCGAGTTTTACTGGCAGGTGCAGCGCGGCCAAAAAACCAGCAACCGCGACTTCGCCAGCGGCAAAAGCCTGCTTTCCCGAGAGCAAACCGCGCAAGAAGTCACTTGGTCGGTCGGCAGCCAAATCAACAGCGCGCTGGTGGCCACGGCCTTCAAGCTGGAGGGTAAAAAAGACCTGCTCCAGCGCAGCGATGCCACGCCGCTGGGACTGGGCAGCGGCAACATCGACCCGAAAACCGTGCTGTGGATCATCGTGATCGTGGTGCTGGTGGTGGTTCTCAGCACCCGCCGGAACTGCAACCCGAATGTGGAGAACTGCAATTCCAGCACCCGCACGTCCGGTGGTTCGTTTGGCGGCTACAGCAGCGGCGGCGGACACAAGTAATTTTTTAAGGAGTAACCAATATGGTTGTCGAATGGCTGCGGCCCGAGGTGTTTTTAGGTTCCATCGTGTTTGCGCTGGTGGGCGTGGCGGTGTTTGCGCTGTGCTTTGTGCTGATGGACAAGCTCACGCCCTACAAGCTGTGGGAAGAGATCATTGAAAAGCAGAACCTGGCGCTGGCCCTGGTGGTGGCGGCCATGTCGCTGGGCATCTGCATCATCGTGGCGGCCGCTATCCATTGATGCGGACTGAGAACGCCGGGCCGCGCCCGGTCGAGGTGGCGCTGCTGGCCAGCGTGTTTGTGGTGTCTGCCTGCGGGCTGGTGTATGAGCTGGCAGCGGGGGCACTGGCGTCTTACCTGCTGGGCGACTCGGTGTTGCAGTTTTCCACCGTTATCGGCACGTATTTGTTTGCGATGGGCGTGGGCTCGTATTTGTCGCGGTTTTTTGAGCGCCAGTTGCCCGCGCATTTTTTACGCATAGAACTGCTGGTGGCGCTTATCGGTGGTGCGTTACCAGCTCTTCTTTTTATAGCAAATGCGTATCTGCCGGGTGCTTTCCGCCCGCTGCTGTACAGCCTGGTGCTGCTGGTCGGCACACTGGTGGGGCTGGAGATTCCGCTGGTCATGCGCATCCTGCAACGCAACGTGGCGCTGAAGGATTTGGTGTCGCAGGTGCTGACCTTCGACTACCTGGGCGCGTTGGCGGTGTCGCTGGCGTTCCCGCTGCTGCTGGTGCCGCACCTGGGCCTGATCCGCACGGGGCTGCTGTTTGGCCTGATGAACGCCGCCGTGGCGCTGTGGGCGCTGTGGCTGTTTCGGCACGATCTGCGCCAGTTCCGCGCCCATGCGCTGGCCTGCTTACTCACGCTGGCCGCGCTGGCGCTGGGCATGGCCGGGGCCGACCGCATCACCACCTGGGCCGAAGACAAGCTCTACCAAGACCGCGTGGTACTGGCCAGCACCTCGCCCTACCAGCGCATCGTGGTGACACACGGCGTGGGCGAGGGCAAGGCGGGTTACCGGCTGTTCTTGAACGGCAACCTGCAATTCGCCCAGCGCGACGAATACCGCTACCACGAGGCCCTGGTGCATCCGGTAATGGCGGCCCACGGAGCCCCCAAAAAGATAGCCGTGCTGGGCGGTGGCGACGGCATGGCGGTGCGCGAAATTTTGAAATACCCCGGCGTGGAAAGCATCACCCTGGTCGAGCTAGACCCGGCCATGACCACGCTGTTTAGCCAGCAGCCCGCGCTGGTGCAGCTCAACGGCGGCGCGCTGCGCTCTCCCAAGGTGCACACCGTCAACACCGACGCATTCCACTGGCTGCAAACCACCACAGACACCTTCGACGTGATCGTGGTGGACTTCCCCGACCCGACCAACTTCGCCATTGGCAAGCTCTACACCAATTCGTTCTACAGCCTGCTGGACCAGCGCCTGGCGGCCAGCGGCTATGCCGTTATCCAGACCACCTCGCCCCTGGTGGCCCGCAAAAGCTTCTGGACCGTGGCCACCACCATCGAATCCGTGGGCCTGACCGCCACGCCCTACCACGCCCATGTACCCAGCTTTGGCGAATGGGGCTTCACCATCGCCAGCCGCCGCCCCTACCGCCTGCCCAGCGCCCTGCCCGATGGTTTGCGCTTTTTAAGCCCGCACAGCCTGCCCGCCCTGTTCGACTTCCCACTGGACATGGCCCGCGTGCCCACCGAGGTGAACCGCCTGTCGAACCAGGTGCTGGTGACCACCTACGAGGCCGAATGGGGACAGGTGGCGGGGCGGTGATGGCAGCCCGTAGCCTGCGCAACCCCTGGGTCGATGCCTTGCGCGCACTGGCGCTGCTGGGGGTGTTTATCGTCAACGCGGTGGGCTACGCCCAGGCCCCCGACTACCCCCAGCCCGTGGGCGGGCCGCTGCCTGCCGATTCGCCACTGGCGCTGGTCTTGCACGGCCTGCTGCTGGCCTTGGTGCAGGGCAAAGCCTGGTCGGTGCTGTGTTTTTTGTTCGGCTTCAGCCTGGGCGATCTGGCACTGCGGCTGCGCGCCACGGGCCTGGATGTGCGGCTGGGGCTGCGTGCGCGTTACCGCAAATTGCTGCTGGTCGGCGTGCTCCACGGGGCGCTGCTGTACTTTGGCGACATCCTGACCATGTACGCCCTGTGCGGCTGGCTGGCAGCACGCTGGGCCACCGCCCGACCAGCCCAATTGCTGCGCATAGGGCGGCGCATTGCGGTACTGGTGGCGGTGCTGCTGGTGCTTGTGGCGGGCATCTTGTGGTTGGCGCCATCCGCCGATGCGGAACTACGGGCACAGCCGCTCATGCACGCGCCCACGCTGTGGGCCTTCATGGCGGGCAATGCGGCGGCCTACCTGTGGGCGCAAATCAACTCAGTACTGTTTTTTCTGCCCATGCTGCTGTGGCTGACGGTGGCCGGCATGCTGGCGCGGCGGTTCGGGCTGCTGGGCCCACGGCGATTTGCCCGCCAATTTTGGAGCCGCCACCTGGGCACTGGGCAACTGGTGCTGGCCTTGGCGCTGAACCTGGGCATTGCCCTGGCCGCCGTGCGGCTGCATGCGCTGGGCCAACCTGACTCCACGCAACTGGGCGGCTACACGTTGCTGGCGGCCCTGCCCGGCATGTGGCTTGCCGCTACGGCCATAGGCTGCTGCATGCGCTACCAACACCGCCACCCCACACCCCCGCGCTGGGTGGTATGGCTGGCCCCGGCGGGTCAGCACACGCTGGTGATGTACCTGCTGCTGTCTCTGGCGCTGGTGCTGGGCCGCACGGCCTTGCACCGCCTGGACGGCGGCACGGCACCCAGCTTGGCACTGGCGATGTCCGCCTGGCTGGCAGCGGTATGCGCCGCCCGCTGGGCCACCCGGCAGGGGCTGCGCGACCCGGTCAGCCGGTGGTTGTCGCAGCGGCCCGCAAGCGCTGTTTTAAACAAGGGCTAACGCGCATGCAGCGCCGCCACTTCCTCGCCACCCCCGCCCTGCCCCTGCTGGGCTGCACGCCCACCCGCGAGATTACCGGTGGCTTCACCGGCATCGCCTTCGAGCGCGGCCACCTGCTGCGGGGTGCGCGCACCGGGCCTGCCCCCAGCGTGACGCGGACAACCGACGTACTGATTGCCGGAGGCGGTGTGGCCGGGCTGGCGGCGGCGCGGGGCTTGCGGCTGAAGGGCGTGGAAGACTTTGCCCTGCTGGAGCTGGAAGACAGCGCGGGCGGCAACAGCCGGGCTGGCGCTATCGGTGGCATCGCCTGCCCGCTGGGCGCGCACTACCTGCCGGTGCCGGGCGACGACGCACCGGATGTGCAGAATTTTCTGGAAGAACTGGGCCTGCGCCAGCGCGTGGCGGGGCGCTGGCAAATAGACGAGCGCCACCTGTGCCACAGCCCGCAAGAGCGTTTGTTTCTCTTTGGTGCATGGCAAGACGGCCTGCTGCCGGTGCAGGGCGTGGGCGCAGCCACACAGGCGCAGTACCAAAAATTTGCCACGCTGGTGGCGCAGCTGCGGCGGCAGGCCCGCTGGACGATTCCTATATCAAATCAACCTCTAGCGCAGGTACAACAAGCACTAGCAGCTATCAATTTCAAAGCATACCTGGACCAGCAAGGCCTGACCGACCCGCACCTGCGCTGGTATCTGGACTACTGCTGCCGCGACGACTTTGGCGCGGGCGCGGCCACCGTGTCGGCCTGGGCGGGCATCCACTACTTTGCCAGCCGCCACGGCTTCCACGCGCCCGGCATGGACGCGGGCGAGCGTGACAGTGTGCTGACCTGGCCCGAGGGCAATGGCTGGTTGACGCAGCGCCTGGCCGCACCGCTGGGTGACCGGCTGCGCACCGGGCAGGTGATCATGCGCATCGCCGAGACGCGCCACGGCGTGGAGGTGGATGCCTTCAACACCGCCACCCAGGCGCTAGAGCGCTGGCAGGCCCGCCGCGCCATCATCGCGCTGCCGGTGTTCATCGCGGCCCGCGTGCTGCAAAACCCGCCGGATTTTTTGCGCCAGGCCGCCGCCCGCACCACGTATGCGCCGTGGCTGGTGGCCAACATCCACATCGCCACGCCGCTGTTTGATCGCCCCGGCCCCGCGCCCAGCTGGGACAACGTGCTGTATGGCGCGGCGGGCCTAGGCTATGTGGATGCCATGCACCAAAGCCTGCTGCCCGTGCCCGCCGCCACGGTGCTGACCTACTACCGGGCGTTGGGCGATGTGCCGAATGGACGGCGCGTGTTGATGGAAAAGCCGTGGGCCGCGTGGCGCGACGAGATCCTGGCCGAGCTGGCCACCGCCCACCCCGACATCGTCCACAAAACCACCCACATCGCCATCACCCGCTACGGCCACGCGATGGCCATCCCCACGCCCGCAGCTTCAAGCCAAATCGGCCTCCAGCGCACAATAGACCTGCGCAGGCAGCTACAAAAAACGCAGCGTCTGGGTTTTGCGCACAGCGACTGGGCGGGCTACTCGGTGTTTGAGGAGGCGTTTACCCAAGGCCACCGGGCGGCATAAGGGCCACAGGCAGCCACTCCAGGCGTTCTGCAATCCACCAGGCCGCCATCAGCAGCGCCAGCAGACTGACCACACGGCGGGTACGGGTATAGAACAGGGGCTGGCGCTGCGCCAACACCAGCAATGGCGGCAACAGCAGCGCCAGCAAAGCCAGCTGCACCAGCTCGATGCCCAGGTTGAAGGCCAGCAGGGCCTGGGCGTGCTGCCAAGGGGTCAAACCGGCCCCGGACAGGCTGGCAGAAAAAGCCAGCCCGTGGATGAGGCCCAGCCCCAGCGCCAGCAGCGCCTCGCCGCGCAAAAACAGCGGCCGCCAGGCGTGCCCCGCCGCAATGGCGATGGTGGCGGCCACGGCCACTTCCACCGGCTGCGATGGCAGCACCAGCAGCCCAGTGCTGCCCAGCACCAGCGTCAAGGTGTGGCCAAGAGTAAAGGCGGTGACCACGCCGACGATCTGGCGCAAGGCGGGCCGCACGGCCAGGGCGCGGCCCCAGCGCCGGGGCTGGGCTTGCAGCGGGGCCACCAGCAGCAGCAAGAATAAAAACAGCAGGTGGTCTGTGCCTTCGGCGATGTGCCACGCCCCGGCCTGTAGCAGCCGAACGATGCTGGCACTGCTGCGGGGCGCGTCCAACGCCAGCGGCAGGCGGTTGTGCGCAAAGTCCAGCTCGCCCAGCAGCAGGGGCGGCTGGCCGGCCATGCCGCCCGCCCAGTCGTTGCGCAAAAAAACCTGCACGCGGTGGGTGCGCACCTCGTGGGTGATGGCATCCAACAGCAGCGTGGGGCTGCGCGGGTCGGCACCGGGCGGGGCGCGCAGCTCCATCACCGCCTCTAGCTCGGCCGAGGCGTTATGGCCCTGCACCGACAGTTGCAGGCGCAGCGCCTGCCAACCCACATTGCCGCTGCGCGCGCCCACGTGCTGTAGCAGGTAGCGCGACAAGGCCTCGCCGTGCTGCGCCAACACCGTGCTGGAATAGTCGGCCAGCGGCTGGCCAAAGGCAGATTCCAGGGGAATCAGCGGCATTTGCAGCGTGAGCCGCAAGCCGCTGGGCGTGGTGTCTATCCACACCCGGCTCTCGGGCATGGGGTGGGCCGATGCCCCTGCCATCCAGGCGATGCAGAGCCAGCCGATCAGCGCGGCACGTACAAGCCTGCACAAGCGCATCAGCTACCGACGCAGTTACCACCGTAATCGGCCACCCGGTCGCGCCAGATGGTGTGGTAATGCACATCGTTTTGGATGATCACACCACTGGGCACCGAGAACTCGATCCACACGCGCGGGCCGACGATGCGGAAGTAGTTGTTCTGCGTGGTTACCGTGCCGTCACCGGTGTAGCCCACGTAGGTCGAAGCCAGCGCGGTGGCGCTGAGGTAGCTGCCCAGCAGCTCCGTGGCGTATTCGCTGGCCTGGGTGTTCACATACGCCGTGATCGCGGCCTGCACCAACGCCTGGGCGCTGGAAGACAGGCTGCTGTACGCCACTCCGGTGGATGCGTAGGTGGAGAAGGTGTGCGACGTGCAGGTGCCGTCGATATTGCCCGAGCCTTTGGCTCCAAACAGGATGTCGCCATACGTGCCACTGAGCTTGGCCGCAGCGTATCCGGTGAGCGCGGAGCCGAGGTTGGCGATGGCCGTGCGCTGCGCCGACATGGGGTCAAAGGCCACGCTGCTTTGCGTGAACGCGGCCCGGGGTTCGATCGCCAAAAACAGCGGGGTGGGCGATTTGTACGTACCGTTGAGGGCGATGTTGTAGGTCAGGTGGTGGCCGGTGAGTTGCAACATCCAGAAACCCGTGGTCGAGGGCGTGCCGATGAAGGCAATGTAGAAGTAGCCCGCGCCGTAGCTGCTGGTGCCGCCGCCGTTGGCAGCGAGATAGTCGTCCGCCGCCTGCATGCCGATGTGCAGGTCGTTGCCCGCCGTGCTGAGGGCGGTGGCGATCAGGGTGCGGGCAGCGGTTTTCTGGGCGGTACTCAGGTCACCCCATTTGACGCCGTTGCGGGCCACCATCGTGGATGGCAGGTTGGACCATTTGCGCGCCGTGTCGATGCTCCAGGTCGATTGAACCGTGGTCTTTTGCGTACTGCTCAAGGTGGTATTGAACGCCACTGCGGCGGTATAGACAGCGCTACTCAGTGTGCCGTTGGTGCTGGTCGAGGTGGACACACTCAGGGTGGCCGCCGAACTGGTCACCGAACCATTGGTGTTGCTAACCACCACCGTGTAGCTGCCCGCATGCATGGTGGCCACCGCGCCGATGGTGTAGCTGCTGGCGGTAGCCCCCGAGACGGCTGTGCCATCCTGGTACCACTGGTAGGTCAACGTGCCGGTGCCGGAGGCCACCACGCTGAAGCTGGCGCTGGCACCGGTGCTCACCGATTGCGCAACCGGCTGCGTGCCAATGGTGGGCGCGCCGGTGGCGGTGCTGACCGTCAGCGTGGCGGTAGAGCTGGTAACGCTGCCGTCGGCGCTGCTGACCACCACGTCGTAGTCGCCCTCGTCGGCGGCGGTGACCGTTGCAATGATGAAGGTGGCGGCGGTAACGCTGTTGATGGCCACGCCCCCTTTGCGCCACTGGTAGGCCAGGGTGCTACTGCCACTGGCCACCACGCTCAAGGTGACACTGGCACCGACTACCACCGCTTGGGACACCGGTTGTGTCGTGATGGTGGGCGCCGCCGTGCTGCTGTCGCCCCCACCGCCGCAACCGACAAAGCCCATCACCCACAGCAGACATATCCGCCCGAAAAATTGTGCCAGCATGGCCCCACCCCTTTGTATGTTTTGAGAAAACCACAGCCACAACGGATGCGCACTGCGCGGCAGCATAGGTGCGGCTTGTATGCTGCTTAAGTGGCTTGGGTAAAGTTTTGAAGCCGGTGTATTGCCGATGTGAACGGCCGATAAAATTTTAATGAAATAGGCCTCTAGCGCATACTTCACCTACGCATGTAGCTATTAAAAATATAGTAAATCTACGTCTGCGAAGGTACACCCCAAGTCTGCGGCGGAGCATCGCTACCGGCCACCGAATACAGCGCGTTGGGGGCGTTGCGGGTTTGCTGAAACACCTCTAGCGTTTCGCCGCGCATGGCGGCGTAGATGTGCAGGTTGGACACGCCCAGCACCGCACCCAGCTTTTCCAGCCCAAAGAAGATCGCGCCGTAATGGATCAGGCCGCGCCAGTCGCGCCGCGCCAGCAGGTCGCACTCTGCATCGGTCAGGCCCTTCTCTTGCATATACGCGGGGCCATCGGCCAGGAAGCGCTGGCGGTGCGCGGGCACAGCCATATCGCGCAAAAATCGGTTCAGCCGCAGCGCCTTCACGCTACGCGCAAAGTTAAACGGGTAGCTGCCTTGCAGGCGCTCGGCCCCGGCCATTTGCACGGCCATGGCGGCGCGGTGGCGCTCGACCTCGCCCGCGATCACCGGGCCGGCCAAATTCTCATACACCACCGCCGCGATGCCGGTCATGGACGGCAGGTAGTAGGCCTGGTGCAGCTTGCGCACCTGGGACGATAAGGCCCCGCGCATGGTCAGCCACATCATCACCTCGGCACCTTCCATGCCGCCCAGCGTGGCCAGCTCGGCGTGGGTCAGGCTGGCTAGGCGCTCGGGGTCGTTCTCGAACAGCTCCAAAAACTGCATGTCCCAAGGCGTGTTGTTGAAGCCCGCGCGCTCGCCGTGTACCTGGTGCGACAGGCCGCCGGTGGCCACAATCACCACGCGCAGGTCGTCGGGGTAGCTCTCGATGGCGCGGCGCAGGCCCTGGCCCAGCTTGTAAAAACGCCGGGCGCTGGGCAGCGGAAATTGCAGCACGCCCATTTGCAGCGGCACGATGTCTACCGGCCAACCGTCTGCATGGTCCCACAGCACGGACAGCGGCGAGAAGCAGCCGTGGTCCAGCGGTTTGTCTTGAAAGAAAGACATGTCGAATTCATCCGCCATCAGCGACTGGCCGATGTGCGCGGCCAGCGCGGGGTGGCCGTTTATGCCCGGCAGATCACGCGCACCACCGCCCTCGTCAGCCACCTCATAGCGTTCGCCAATACCCAGCGCAAAGGCCGAATAGTGGTCGAAGAAGAAGGAGGTGACGTGGTCGTTGTAGGTGACCACCACCACGTCGGGCTTGACATCTGCCAGCCATTGTTTGACCGGCTCCATCGCCTCGAAGATGGGGGCCCACACCGGGTCGGCCTGCTTGTCGCGGTCAAACGCGAAGCCGATGGTGGGGGTGTGCGAGACGGCTACGCCGCCGATGATTCTGGCCATAAAAGTGCTTTAACGGGTGGGATGAAAAGCACCCCGGACCGGGGTGCGCTAAGGGTCAGGGGTTGGCAGCCAGCTTGGCTTTGATCCAGCTGAAGGCTTCCTGCACGTCGTAGTTGCCGCTGTGTGGCACCAGGTAGGGGTACTTGAAGTCCACCTCTTTGACCGACGCGTCTTTTTTGATCGCGTAGTACAGCAGGGTCTGCATGGCATACGCGGTGTCACGGTCGATCATGCCGTGGCGCACATACCAATACGGGGCGGTGTCGGCGCTGGTGTTGAGGTAGGCGATCGGGTTGATCAGCTTGAGCTGGGTGGCCAGTTTGCTGGTGCTGCTGGCCAAAACCGCATCCCAGGCCAGGCCGGTGTCGTCCACGCCCGAGCCGTCGCCCTTCACGGCGTTGTTGGCCCAGCTCCAGGCGGTGAAGTTGGAGTAGCCGTAGTAGTCGGAGCCAAACAGGGTGGATTCACCGCTGATGTTGGGGTTGCCGGTCACGCCCACCGGGTCGAAGGCCACCACGGTTTTGAGCACGCGGATCTTGGTGACGAAGGCGAGGTACTTGGCGTAGTCGATACTGGCCACCGTAGCGCCAGTGCCACTGCCCGCCAGGGTCAGCCAGTCGTTCAGGTACGCCACCCCGCCGATGGTGAAGTTGGCCCCCAGCGCGGGCACGGCCGTGCCCTTGGCGAGCTGGGCTTCGATTTCTTTTTTCAGGAATACCTGGGTGCTGTCGCGCATGTTGGCGGCGGTCAGTGCCGAGCCATCTTCGCGGGTCAGGCCCAGGCCACTGAGGTAGGCCGCAAAAGTACCGGCAATCGCGGTGGACGCGGCGGGCTGCGGGCCTGCCGAGTAGGCCACGCCGCCCAGGGCAGCGGTATTGGTGTCGGTGCGGGTGGCGTTGTATTCCCACTCGTACCCGGCATCGGCATTGCCCAGGTTGTTGATCGGGCAGTAGGCCACCGCTGCGAACACATCGTCCTTAAGGGTGCTGGTGGCTGCACTGCCCGTGCCCTGTATGCCTGCTGCACCGATGTCGGCCAGGTAGGGAAAGTAGTCGGCGCTGTTGCCACTGGCCGAGACGGCAGATGTCAGCCCGCCACCACCGCTGGTGCCGGTGAGGATGATGCGGTTGGTGTTGCCCGGCAGCAGGCTGTCGTTGAGCCGCAGGTAGCGGATGGCGGCCTTGGTATCGACCACCGGGGCCGGGGACTTGCCTGCCCAGCGGCCATCTTCGGCGCGGGCCCCCCGGCTGCGGGTACCCAGGTTAACCACCACAAACCCGGCCTTCAGGGCCGCGCCAATCGCGTCCGTGTCGTTGGTACTCACAAAGGCTTTCGCTTCGGTAATGCTGGTAGATACCGCGCTGGTCATCCAGCCAGAGTTGTTGACCACCACGTAGATCGGCTTGGTCTGGTCCGCCACCAGGTCTTCGGCTACCGAGATGAACATGGTCTGGTACACATACGGGTCGGCCAGGGTGCTGGTGGTGGTCGAGCCAAACGATTGCTGCGTCAGCGCCATCTTGACGGGCTTGGCCACATACACGCGCCGGTACTGGCGCACCTTTAGCGCCACGCCGTCCAGCGTGACGTTGACGGTGGTGTAGGCCGTGGCGTCGAACTTCAGCGCGGTGTCTTCCGCGCTGACCGCTGCCGCAGCGTCTCCGCCGCCGCACCCTGCGAGCATGCCCGCACTGGTGGCCATCATGGGCATCGCAGCAATCAACGAGCGGCGTGTGAGTTTGAATGTCATGTGAGTCTCCTCCACCCTTAATGGGTTTTTTTATACAAAGAAAGTGCCCGAAGGCACGGCAAAGGTGTCAACCACCAAAAGTGCGCACCAGCACCAAGGCAATCGACGGGAACGCGAGCAAGAAACCAATGCGGATGAAGTCCGAGGCCAGGAAGGGCATCACGCCTTTGAAGGTTTCTTTCAAGGGCACGTCTTTGGCCAGGCGGTTGATGATGTAGACGTTCATGCCCACGGGCGGATGCACCAGGCCGATCTCCACCACCATCAGCGCCAGGATGCCGAACCAGATGGATTTGTCGGTGGCGGTCATGCCGTAAAAGTCCAGGCCCATCACCACCGGGTAGAAGATCGGAATGGTCAGCAGAATCATGGCCAGGCTGTCCATCACGCAGCCCAGCAGGATGTAGATCAGCAAGATGACCAGCATCACCAGCATCGGGCTGAGCTGTTGGGCCTGCACCCAGGCGGCCAGTTCCACCGGCATTTGCGACAAGGCCAGCGTGCTGTTGAGCATGTCGGCCCCCACCAGCACTAGAAAGATCATCGCCGTGGCCTGGGCCGTACCCAGGGCACTGGCCAGCACGCCCTGCATGCGCATGCCGCCGGTGGCGATGGCCAAAATGCCGCAGGCTGCCGCACCAATCGCAGCCGCCTCCGTCGGGTTGGCCCAGCCGCCATAAATGCCCACGATCACCACCGCAAACACGCCCAGCACCGGCAGCACCTGCCACAGTGCCTTCAGCCGACCGGCCCAGGGCACGACCGGGCCGGCGGGGCCGGATGCGGGGTCCACCGCCACCATGATCCTGATGACCAGCATGTAGCCCAGCATGGCAATGATGCCGGGCAGCACCGCTGCCATGAACAGCTTGCCAATGGATTCCTGCGTCAGGATGGCGTAGATCACCAGCGGCACCGACGGCGGAATCATGATGCCCAGCGTGCCCCCGGCGGCCAGCGCCCCGGTAGACAAACTGCCCGCGTAGCCAAAGCGTTTCAGCTCTGGCAAAGCCACCTGGCCCATCGTGGCGGCCGTAGCCAGGGACGACCCGCAAATCGCCCCAAAGCCCGCACACGCGCCCACCGCCGCCATCGCCACGCCGCCCTTCCAGTGGCCCATGAAGGCCGACACACACCGGAACAGCGCCGCACTCAAACCGCCGTGGGTGGCAAACTGCCCCATCAGCAGAAACAGCGGAATCACCACCAGGTCGTAGTTGGACAGGCGGGCGTAGGCCATGTTTTTCAGCATGCTGAGCAGCGGCGTGGTGTCGCCCCCGGTCAGGTACACATAACCCGCCGCGCCCATGGTGAACATGGCGATGCCAATCGGCACGCGCAGCACCAGCAGGCCCATCAACAGCACAAACACCCAGCAACCGACTGCAATACCGCTCATGGCTGCACCCCCACGCTGCTGGTATTTACATCCGCATGCTTACGGCGCTGGCCCAGATGCCAGGCGACCATGTAGAAGCCCGCCAGCGCCAGCAGCACAAAGCCCGGCACCATGGCGATCTGGCCCCACCACAGCGGCAGGTCCAAAATCATGGTGGTCTCCGCCGCTTCGCGCACGCCAAGTGCGCCCGCCGCCGTGCGCCAGGCCAACAGCGCGCCAAACAAGCCCACCAGCAAGGAGCCCCCGGCATCCAGCAGGTGCACGCTGGCAACCCGCAGGTGGGCGGTGAAGAAATCAACCTTCACATCGC
Organism: Rhodoferax sp. LB1P47; assembly: GCF_056521445.1. Classification (NCBI taxonomy): domain Bacteria; kingdom Pseudomonadati; phylum Pseudomonadota; class Betaproteobacteria; order Burkholderiales; family Comamonadaceae; genus Rhodoferax; species Rhodoferax sp. LB1P47. The sequence goes on from NZ_JBWMAU010000001.1 coordinate 409,300, forward strand.
CACCGTTCAGGTGGCAATAGGCAAAAAAGGTGGAGGCGGCAAAAGCGCTGCACACCTGCAGCAGCTCCACATCGCCCGGCACCGGGGCAGACCACAGCTTGCGGCCGACGATGGAGACGATGCTCATGGCGACCAGCAGCACAAACACGGCACTGCCCAGCACGCTGGCGGCCTTGCAGACGGCCAGAAGTTGGCGGCCAAAGGGGCCAAAAAGGCCGAAAGGGGTTTGCTCCAGCGGCACACCCGGAATTGGTTCTTGCATAGCTAACGGTTTCTCAAAATGGATAAGGCGCAGACATCCCGGCCCCTGCGGGCCAGGGAGAAATGGGTCGGGGAGTTACTTGGCGTGTTTGGCGATGAGGGCGCGGGCTCCATCGAGCAACTGCTTGCCGTTAGCGCCTTTGGCGGTGATGTCGCTCACCCAGGCATCGGTGACGGTCTGGCCCACGGCCTGGAACTTTTCCAGCTCGGCCTTGCCAATCACGTTGGTGGTGTTTTTGGCGGTGGTCTTCTTGCCCTCGGCATCGGCCTGCAAAAAGACCTTGCCGATCTGGCCCGACAGGGCCTGGCCGCTGTTGTTGTCCAGCACCTTTTTCAGGTCAGCGGGCAGGGCTTCGTACTTGGCCTTGTTCATGGCAAACACGAAGGTCGAGGTGTAGATGGCGGCCTCGGTGGGGTCGGTTTCGCTGTGGAACTTGACCAGCTCCTGGATCTTCACCGACGGCACCACTTCGTAGGGCACCAGCGCGCCGTCGATCACGCTTTTGGCCAGCGCCTCGCCCACCTGGGGCACGGGCATGGCGACCGGCGTCGCGCCCAAAGCAGCCAGCAGCTTGTTGGTCTGGCGGGTGGGGGCGCGCAGCTTCAGGCCCTTCAGGTCGGCCAGGGTTTTGATGGGCTTGTTGACCATGTGGAACACGCCGTCGCCGTGCACATGGAAAGCCAGCGGGTGCAGGTCTTTGAACTCGAGCGGCGCGTACTGGCCCACGTAGTCCCACAGCGCCTTGCTGGTGCCTTCGGGGCTTTGCATCATGAAGGGCAGCTCGAACACTTCGACCAGCGGAAAGCGGCCGGGGGTGTAGCCGGTGAGTGTCCAGATCACATCGACCACACCGTCGCGCACCTGGTCGATCAGCTGCGGTGGCGTGCCGCCAAGTTGCATGGACGGGTAGATCTGGCACTTCATGCGGTTGGCCGATTCTTTGGCGATGCGGTCGCACCAGGGCTGGATGAACATGGTTTGCGCATACGAGCCCGCTGGCAGGAAGTGGTGCACCTTGAGGGTGACTTCCTGGGCGGCTGCGCCGGTAGCTATGCCAGCGCACAGGGCGGCGGCAAAGAGGGATTTGGAAAGAATCGACATCAGGGGTGTCTCCGTTTTTCGTTAGGCGATGGACTAGTTAAGCGGACGGATTGTGCGAACCGCACCCTGGTTTCGGAAGATGTTGATTTCAGGCCCGTGATAACCTAGAGTTATCACGACACTAGGGTTAACCATGAAGCTCGCCACCCTCCGCGCCCTGATCGCCACCATCGACGAAGGCAGCCTGCGCAGTGCCGCCAAGCGCATGCAGGTATCGCAACCGGCCATGACCAAGATGGTCCGCGAGCTGGAGCTGGAGCTGTCCACCACCCTGCTGGTGCGCACCTCCAAGGGGGTGCTGCCCACCGCCCAGGGCAAGGCGCTGTACGAGCGGGCGCTGACGGTCTGCAAGGAGCTGGGTACGGCGGTCGATGAAATCAGCCAGCTCAGCGGCAAGATGGTGGGTACCCTGCACATCGGGGCTGTGCCGCTGGCGGTGATGCTGCTGATACCTGAGACCCTGCGCACCTTTGGCCGCGAATTCCCTGACATCCAGCTGCGCGTGAGCGAAGAGCTGTACCTGGCCCAAATGCAGCGCCTGCGCGCCGGGCATGTGGACATTGCCATCAGCGGCATCCCCACCGGGCTGTCGTCGGGTGAGTTCATCGTCGAGCCGCTGCTGAGCACCAGCATGGTGGTGGTGGTGCGCAAGGGCAGCCCGCTGGCACAGGCCACATCGCTGACCGAACTGGCCTCGGCAAAATGGGTCTATACCGGCGCATCGAACAGCACCGCCAGCGACACCGGCTACGCCAAGCTGCTGTACGAGCACCACGGCCTGACCGCGCCACCGGTGGGCGCGGTGGTCAACTCCACCCTGGCGCTGCTGTCGCTGGTGGCCACCGGGGATTTCATCGGCCTGATGCCCCAGCAAATCGCCACCCACCCTATGGCGGCCCCGTTTTTGTCGGTAGTGCCCATCGCCGAAGGCGGCTACCCGCTGACGGTGGGAGCCATCGTGCGCAGCGACGCGGTGGTGTCCCCCGCTATCCGCCACTGCATTGCCCATCTCCACCGGGCTGCACACCAGATTTCAAGCAAAATAAGCCTCTAGCGCATATTCCACCTGCGCAAGCAGCTATTAAAACAGGAGTAACCCATGACCGGCCTCTACCCGCCCCTAGAACCCTACCGCACCGGCATGTTGCCGGTAGACGCCATCCACACCCTGTACTGGGAGGAATGTGGCAACCCCGACGGCGTGCCGGTGCTGTTTTTGCACGGCGGGCCGGGCGCGGGCCTGTCACCGACGCACCGGCGGTTTTTTGACCCGGCCTACTACCGCATCGTGCTGTTCGACCAGCGTGGTGCGGGCCAGTCCACGCCGCTGGGCGAGGTGCGCAACAACACCACGCAGTTGCTGGTGCAAGACATCGAGCAACTGCGCCAACTGCTGGGCATTGCGCAATGGCTGGTGTTTGGCGGTTCCTGGGGCTCCACGCTGGCGCTGGCCTACGGGCAGGCCCACCCCGCACACTGCACCGGCTTTGTGTTGCGCGGCATCTTTCTGTGTACCCCGCCCGAGGTGGAGTGGTTCCTGCACGGCATCCGGCACTTTTTTCCGCAAGAGCACGCCGCCTTTGTCGCCCACATTCCCGAGGCCGAGCGCGGCGACCTGCTGGCGGCCTATGTGCAGCGCCTGTTCAGCGACGACCCGACCGAGAACCTGGCCGCCGCCCGCAGCTGGAGCCGCTACGAGGGCAACTGCCTGCACCTGCTGCCGCAGCCCGAGGTGGCCGACGCGTTTAGCGCGGACGCGGTGGCCCTAGGCGTAGGGCGGCTGGAGGCGCACTACATGCGGCATGGCGGCTTTTTTACCGACAACCAACTCATCCGCAACGTGGGCCGCATCCGCCACCTGCCCGCCGTGATCATCCAGGGTCGCTACGACGTGGTCTGCCCGCCCTGCACCGCCTGGGCGCTGCACCAGGCCTGGCCGGAAGCCAGCTTCCAGCTGGTCGAGGCGGCAGGCCATGCGGCGATGGAGCCCGGCATTGCCAGCGCACTGGTGGCCGCCACCGAGCGCTTCAAACGCGGCGAAGCCTTGTAACAAAATGCAAAGCAGATAAGCCCGTAGCGCTTATTTCATCTGCACCAATAGCTATACAAACAATAGCAAATCATTGGGGCAGCGGCATTCATCCTTCAAATGGTGGACACGCGCTTCAGCCCGCCTCCTATATTGAAACAGCCCATACAAGGCCCAATACAGGAGACCCCTATGCCCGTTGACCCTACTGCACCACGCGCCATTGACCCTAACGATCCCGGCCCCGACAACCCCGAATTCCAGCAGGTGCTGGAGGCCCTGGTCGGGGTCTACCGGCCCATCCTGCAAGAAGACCTGCAACGCGCCGACGACCTGCAAGCGCTGGACAAAGAGGCCGCCCAACAAGCGCCCGACTGCGAGGCCGAAATCGCCCTGGCGCAGCGCCTGTTCAGCCGCTTTGCCGATGAAAAAGTCACCCTGGCCCTGCTGCCCACCCAGGCCCGCGAGCTGCTCGGCCCCACCGACAACTGGCGCTGGGGCCTGCTGCACATCCGCTGCTGCATTATTTTTGGCTGGCTGCTGTGCCGCCGCCCGCGCAGCTTCCGGTTATCGGCCTACTACCTGTACCGCTACTGGCTGTGCGTGCGCGAAGTGCTGGGCACGCCGGTCACGCCCGGCCAGCTCAGCGCAACCGAGCGCAAAGACCTGGACACGCTGATTGCCGCTCTGGCCAAAGCCTACCGGCCCTACCTGTCGGACCAACTGGCCACGGTGGACTTCACGGCGGGCCTGCCAGAAGCGATAGACGGCGGCCAGGTCGATTGCCAGGAGGGCGAGGAAGAAGCCGCTGCCGTGTTCGAGCGGCTGCTGACGGTAGACACCGCCCAGGCCCTGCTGGGGGCCGCCGCATTCAAGCTGCACAGCGCCCAGCCGTGGTTCTGGTTCTACCGCTGCTGGTGCCTGTGCGCCATCCGCTTTGGCTGCTGCCTGGCCCGCGCCCGCAGCCTGGTAGACGTAGCCCGTTGCCTGCGCAGCTACTGGCGCTGCCTGCGCGAGTGCTTCCGCCCGCTACAGTGCGCCCTGACCGGCCCGGACGGCTGCGTGGCCGAAGAAGTCAACCAGGCCATCCCGGCCCTGGTCGTACCCATCACCGGCACGGCAGCCGGCATGGGCTTTGTGCGCTATGTGCTGGAATGGTCGCTCAACGGCGCGGTCTGGCATGCCAGCGATTTTGTCTACCCCCCCGTGCCACCGGGCAGCACCGTGCAGGGCAGCAGCCCGGTGGCGGGCGGCCTGCTGGGCTACCTCAACACCACCCTGCTGAACGCGGGCACCTACTTTGTGCGGGTCACGGTGTTTGGCAACAACCAGTCCACCGTGCCCTGCCAGACGGTGTTTTCGGTGTTCAAGAAGGACGTGCGCATCCTCGGTATTGGCGGCAGCACGGCGCTGGATTCTGCCTGGACCGACCCCGCAGCCCGGCTGATCGATTTTGTGCCCGCCCTGTGCAGCCGCCCGGCGGGCACGTTTGAAGCATCGTTTGGTGGCGGCATTGCGGTGCTGGGCTCGGCCTTCATTGGCGGCTGTGACGACCGGCAAAAAATCAAACGCTACACGCTGGACTACAAGGCGGGTTATGAATCCGATTGCTTCACACCGGGCTGGAGCAACTTCTGGTCGGTTGAATTCAACACCCCCGCGCAGTACCGGGCCATCAACATGCGCACCGACAGCTCGACACTCACCGCCTACTGGACGGCGGACTGCCTGGTGCCCGTGCCCTTTCCGCCCTGGTGCTTTTTGGACGACCCGCAAGCGCTGCTGTCGCCATCGGCCTGGAACAGCCACATCGGTGGCTGCCAGCTCAGCGGCCTGTACACCCTGCGCCTGCTGGTAGAAGATACCCTGGGCGGCACCTATTACGACATCCAGCGCGTCTGGCTGGACAACAAACCGCTGAGTGCGCTGATCCGTATCGATGCCGTGCCCCAGTGCGCCGACTTGCGCGTCAGCAAGTTCGCCCAGCCGCCAGATTGCAGCGTGCCCTGGAGCCTGCCCATCTCGGGCATTGCCTACGACGAATACATCGACGAGCTGCTGCCGCTCACCCGGCCGAACGACAACTTTGACCACTACACCTTGTCGGTCACCAAACAGGGCGGCCCGGCGCTCAACATCCCGGTGCCCGGCCCCGGCGGTGGCTGCTTCTCTGGCACCTCGCGGGTGGGGGACCCCGGCACCCGCTGCGGCGTGGTCATGGCCCCGCCCATGCTGGGTGTACTGGCCCTGTTCGACCTGCGCGCCATCGACCCGAAGTGCAAAGCCTTTATGCCCTACACGGTGGATGATGCGTTTACCACCCCACGTGGCAGCTGCTGCGTCTACACCTTCCACCTGGCGGTGTGCGACCGCACGGTACGCCCCGGTGGAACGCACTTCGTCTACGCCGAGTGGCCGGTCAAAATCTGCAACGACCTGCCCGAATGAGCATGGACACCCCCTGGTTCCACGCCGTGCTAGCCGCCTTGACCACCTGGCGGCTGGCCCACCTGCTGGCCCTGGAAGATGGGCCGTGGAATGCCGTGCTGCGCCTGCGCACGGCGGCAGGCCAGGGTGTGTGGGGCCAGATGCTGGACTGCTTTTACTGCCTGAGCCTGTGGCTGGCCGCCCCCCTCGCCCTGACCGTGGCCCGCACCCCGCTGGAATGGCTGCTGGCCTGGTTAGGCCTGTCGGGCGCGGCCTGCCTGCTGGAACGGCTGGGGCCCACCCCAGCACCGCCATTTACCAACCTGGAAGGAGACTGCGATGGGCTGCTGTGGACAGAAACGCGAAACCCTGGCGACGACCCGGCTGCCGAGCCGCACCGCCCCACCACCCACCCCGGACCGATTCACCGCGTTCGCTAAAACACCCGCACCCGCACCAGCGTCGGCCACCACGCCCGCCAGCCTGGGCAGCCAGAACCTGCGATACCTGGCCCGCTCCGCCGTGCAGGTGCGCGGCCCCAGCACCGGGCGCAGCTACCTCTTCTCGGCCGCCCAGCCAGTGCAACGCGTCGCCCGTGCCGACAGCGAAGCGCTGCTGCGCAGCGGCCACTTTCGGCTGGAAGGCTGAGGTTTCCAGCCGAATAAGGCATTCATCTCCTTTATGGCGCAAAATGCGCCATAAAGGAGATTACCCATGTCCACTGCCTTCGCCTCCGTCAAACTCCCCTCCGCCCTGGTGCAGCAAGCCCGCGAAGCCGCCCAGCCGCTGCGCCGCTCGGTGGCCGGGCAGATCGAATATTGGGCCACCCTGGGCCGCGTAGCCGAGCACTCGGGCCTAACCGTGCAAGAGGCGCGCACGGCGATTGAGGGGTATGAGACGGCGCCCCCCCCAGTCCAGGCAAACCAGGCAGACAACCTATTGGCCCAATTTGTGGCCGCACAAGACGATGGCAGCCTGGCGCAGCGGGTCCGCGAAGTGATTGCCAGCAACCAGCGCAACGCACGCAAGGCAGTCGCCTGATATGGCGCAGGCCGCGACCAACGCCGTCAAACCGGTTTTCTATTTGCTGGCAGGCCCCAATGGCGCAGGAAAGTCCACGCTCTACAAGGCGCTGGTGCTGGCCGGTACGGTGCCAACCCAGGCCGAATTCGTCAACGCCGACTTGCATGAAGCGGCCCATTTACAGCACATCGCCGACCCGCAAGCCCGGTCTGAACAAGCACGGCTATGGGCAGACGCACGGCGGGCGACACTGCTGGCAGCAGGCCAGTCGTTTGTCAGCGAAACCGTTTTTTCGCATGTCTCCAAATTGGCGTTGATTGAAGAGGCCCAAGCACAGGGCTTTTTGGTGATGCTGCTGGTCGTGTGCCTGGATGACCCACAGCACCTGCTGGCCCGTGTGGCTGGGCGCATTACCGAAGGCGGGCATGCCGTGCCCGCCGAACGGATTTTGGCCCGCTACCCCCGTACTGTAGAAAACCTGACCCGGGCGGTGCGGTTGGCGGATGTGGCAGTTTTATACGATGCACAGGATGTTGCACCCGGCACACATGCCTTGGTGGCCGTGTGCAAGCGCGACTGGACGCAAGAAAAAGTAGCACCACTCCCCCGCTGGGCACAGCAAGTTTTAGGCGCGCCCCCACCGGGCTAGCGCCTAGCAGCCTAGGCGTTACCCCGCCAGCATGCGGTCAATGCGCGGCTTCACCACAAAACCCATCAGCAAACCAATGCACATGCCCAAAGGCAAGGACTTCAAAAACGCCGCCAGCCAAGCCGCCGGGAAACTGCTGCTCCAGCCCACGTTGCTGAGGGTCACGGCGCTGGCCAGCAAAAACTCCATCATGCAGGCGGTCACAAACGCCAGAATGGTCTTGCGCAGCACCTGCGGCAGCCCCGCGAAGATGCGCTGCACACCCCGGTCCAGCCCGCCCATCAGCATGAAGCTGAGCACCATGACCGGCAGGGCCGACAAAAATCCGCGCATCCAGCGGTGCAGAAAATCTGCGCTAAAACCCACATTCGTCCAGGTAATGAAGCCGCTGAGCAGCAGCCCGATGGTCGGCAGGATCAGCAGCACCGGCAACAGGCGGCGCAGCTTGGAAGCAGGTGCAGGGATAGGGGTGGGGGTAGAAACCAAAGGGGCAGAAGAAGATGGCATGGTGCTTGTGCTATTGTTGACAATATCAACAATGTAATCCAATATAGTTGCACATGTCAACCAAAAAAACATCCCACAAGCCCTCTCCCGATCCGGTCAGCGTGGCCGCGCTGGATGCGTTCATCGACCTGTTCGAAGGCATCAAGGCCCGCATGGGCAGTGCGCTGCGCGACACCGGCGACACCCTCACGCCGATGGCGATGCGGCTGCTATCCCATTGCCTGGCCCACCCTGGCGCCAGCCAGCAAACTCTGGTGGAACTCAGTGCACGCGACAAAGGCCAGGTGGCACGGCTCATCAAAGAACTGGACCGGCAGGGCATGCTGGTGCGCGAGGACAGCCCGGACGACAAACGCAGCTACCGGTTGCAAGTGACCCCCGCCGGGCGCGCCGCCTGCGAACGCTTTCGACAGCACCACACGGCCATCGCCGCAGAGTTATTTACCCACATGGCCGGGCCAGACGTGGCGCAATTTACCCAGCAGCTGCAAGGCCTGAGCGCGCAACTCGCCCGCACGCGCTAGCTCAGCGCTTAGGTAAATCCACCACCGCTTCCAGCCCTGGCTGGGCGGGCCGCAGCGTGAGCCACCCGCCGTGCGCCTGCACCACCAGGCGGCACAGATACAGCCCCAGCCCGACCCCGCCGGTGCCGCGCTGGCGGGCTGCGTCGGCTCGGTAAAACGGTTGGGCCAATTGCGCCCATTGCGCCTCGGCCACGCCGGGACCAAAGTCACGCACCCGCAGTTGCAGCCCGCCATCGACCTGTGCCAGATGCACCTCAATCACACCCTGACCGTGCTGGCGGGCGTTGTCCAGCAGGTTGCGCAGCAGCAGGCGGATGCGCACACGGTCCAGCGGCCACAGGGGTAGGTGGGGTTCGGTATAGAGCGCAATATCAGCGCTGGCCATCTCGGCCACCAGCGCCGCCAGATCGGTGGGCTCCAGGTGCAGGGCGGCGTGCGGGCTGGCCAGGCGCTCGCTCTCCAGCAGGTCGCTGATCAGGTCACGCATCAATTGCAGGTCGCGCAGCAGGGGGTCGCGCAGGGGCTGCACGTCGGCCGTCTCGGGCAGCAGCTCGGTATTGAGCCGTGCGCGGGTCAGGGGTGAGCGCAGTTCGTGGCTGATGGCCAGCAGCAGGCCGCGTTTGGCTTCCAGCATGGCGTGGATGTCGTGTGCCATCGTGTTGATGTGTTGGACCAGATCGCCCAGCTCGTCGCGCCTGAGTAACGGTATGGGCTGGCTGAAATCCCCCGCGCCAAAACGCTGCGTGCCTTGGCGGATAGCCTCCAGCGGACGCAGCAGGCGGCGCACCACCGCAAATGCCACACCGGTCAGCAACAGCAAGACGGCCAGGGTGGCCCAGAGAATCGGCTGGCGCGACTGCTGCAAGCTGCCCATATCGCCCCAGCCCAGCACCACCCGGGTGCCATCGGGCGTGGTGCGCGTCAGCAGTTTGTGCATGCCTTGCATCTCATCGCGGTGCAGCCATGCGGGTTCGATTTTGTCGGGGTGTGAGTTCCAGTGCACCAGGGGGCCGTCCAGGCGCACCGACAGCGGCAGGCGCTGCACCAGCGTCTGGGCGCGGTCAATACGGGGTGGGCTGCCCAAGTCGGTCACCAGATGGTCCACATAGTCGGCCATCAGCGGCAAGGCGGCATCGCGCCAGCCAACCGAAAAGGCTTTTTGCATGCCGACCACGAACACTACCGACATGGTCAGCGCCAGGCCCATAAACAGCACCACCAGCCGCCAGCGCAGCGAATGGCGCACCGCATGGATGGCACCACGGATACGTTTAAACACGGGCCACTGCCAGGGAATATCCAGCATTGCGCCAGGTTTTGATGCAATCCAGTGGTTCCAACTTTTTGCGCAGGCGGCTGACCAGCAGGTCTACGGCGCGGGTTTGCAGGTCGGCCTCGTGGCCGCGCAGGCGGTTCAGGATGTCGTCGCGGCTGAACACTTTGCCGGGCTCGCGGGCCAGCAGGGTAAGCAACTCAAATTCGGTGCTGGTCAGGTCCAGCGCATCCTGGCCGCGCAGCACGCTGCGGGTGTCCAGGTCGATCGCCAGGCCGTCAAACACCAGCCGGTGCGCGTCGCTGGGCAGCCGTTGGCGGCGCAGCACGGTCAGCAGGCGGGCCACCAGCTCGCGCGGCTCGAAGGGTTTGGGCAGGTAGTCGTCTGCGCCCAGCTCCAGGCCCACCACCCGGTCCATCACATCGCCACGGGCGGTGAGCATGATGAGCGGAATGTCGCTGTCTTTGCGGATGGCGCGGCACAGGGCAAAGCCGTCCATCTCCGGCAGCATCACGTCCAGAATGGCCGCATCAAAGCCCCCCTGGCGCAGCAGGGCCAGCCCGGCGCTGGGGGTCAAGGCACATTCCAACGCCAGGCCAAACCGCGCAAAGTACACGCCCAGCGGCCCGCCGAGTTCGGCATCGTCGTCAATCAGCAGTATTTTGGGCATGCTGGATTGTCATCCCCGGTGCCACCAGCCCCCACGGTGTTGCATGAAGTCACGTATTTGCTGTTGCTGCATCGGGTTCAGCGCATCAAAGAAGTTGGCGGCTGCGGTGATGACTGCCGGGCTTTGGCTGCGCAGGGCGGCGGTTTTTTCTTCCACCAGCGCCTGGGCCTTGCTGCGGTCAAACTGCGGGCCCGCCACCAGCGCCTGTAGGTCGGCACGCGGGTCGGTGCTGCTGCCCACCAGGGCTTTGCGCTGGGCTTGCAGGGTGTCGCTCAGGGTGCCCAGCAGTTGCTTTTGCGCGTCGTTCAGATCGAGCTTTTTGCCGACTTTCTCGATCATCTTGGCGCGAAATTCGGCGCTGCGCTGCTCCGTCATCGGGCCGCCCCAGCGGTGCTCGCCACGGCCCGCGCAGGCGCTCAGGCCACCCACGAGAATGCTGGCGCCAAAGATGCCAATGAGGCTGCGTTTCAAGATGCTTTTAAGGTGGAATCGCATGGTGTGGGTCCTTGTACAAAGTGTGGTTCAACAGTGTCAGGACTAGATGCCCAGTCCCAAGGGTTCCCATCGTGCCGTGGTGCCGGCCGTGCGTCCTCTCGGGGCGGTATCGGTTTGTGTCGTTTTATGTCGTGCTGGCGCCCATGACAAATGCAATGCACCCACGGCATCCCGTCACATAGCTGCATTGCCACACCCAGAAGATCAGCCATCGCACCACAGGGGTTGCGACAACCTCCAGGAACGACTATGGCCCCCACATTCCAACGCCTCGCGGCATCCACCCTGCTAGCCCTTGCGGCAGGCCCTTTTTTGATGGCCAGCAGCCTGCCCGCCACCGCAGCCCCCTCCCCTGACGAAGCGCTGGCGACAGAGGTACACAACGCCCTCACCAGCCAACTTGGCAATGCAGTGAAAAACGTGACGGTGGCGGCCGACAACGGTACGGTGACACTGTCCGGCTGGACCCAGGGGCCGATCTCGGAGGGCAAGGCCCGCTATGTGGCCAGCACCGTGCCCGGCGTAGACCGCGCGTACAGCAAGATCCGCATGTTCTCGACCAGCGCCTACCGTTAGTACAGCGTTTCCACCTCGCTGGCCAGCAGGTAGCCCGCGCCGCGCTCGGTCAAGATCAGCGTGGGGTTAGCCGAATCCAGCTCTACCTTGAGGCGCAGGCGGCGGATTTGTACGTCGATGGTGCGGTCGTAGACCTCGGCTTCGTGCAGGCGCGACATCGACAGCAACTGGTCGCGCGACAGCACCCGCTGCGGGGCCCGGCACATTGCCCCCAGCAGGCTGAATTCGCCGTTTGACAGCTCTACCGACACGCCCAAGGGCGACACCAGGCGGCGGGTGCGCAGGTTCAGCTCCCAGCCCGAGAAGCGGAACGCGCGGCGGCTGTTGTCGCGCTCGGGCAGGGTGGCCTGCACCTGGTAGCGGCGCAGCACGGCGCGCACCCGGGCCAGCAGTTCGCGCGGGCTGAAGGGCTTGGTAACGTAGTCGTCGGCGCCCAGCTCCAGGCCCATCACGCGGTCGGCCTCTTCGTTGCGGCCGGTCAGAAAGATGATGGGCACGCTGGCACGTTCGCGCAGGGTGCGGGCCAGTTGCATGCCGTCTTCGCCGGGCAGCTTCAGGTCGAGCAGCACCAGGTCGATGGCCTCGCGGTCGATCAGCGCAAACATCTCGGCGCCCGAGGCGGCGGCGCTGACGCGCAGGTCGTTGTCGCTGAGGTATTCGACCACCAGCTCGCGGATGGTCGGATCGTCGTCAATTACTAGAATATGCGGGGCGGTAGAGGCGGACATCGGTGGGCTCACAATCAGATTCGGCGCAGGTTTTAACGTGAAACAACTTGCATGGCTCGGCCAGCGCAACAGGGAAAGTATGCAACGTATTTGGCAAAAGATAGCGGCCACGGTGCCACGTTTGTGGTTGGTGGCCATCGGCCTGGGGCTGGCGCTGGTGCTGGCAGCCGGGGTGGCCTTGGGGCATCTGCGGAGCGAGGCCATTCGCAGCCAGTCGCGCGAGCTCAACCTGCTGTCGCTGGCCTTGACCGATGAAATCCACCGCGAGCTGCGCGGCATGAACGCCGGGCTGCGCGCCATCCAAGTGGAGCTGGGCGAGGGCCACCTGCCCATCGTGGGCACGGCTGCCGCCCGGGCGCTGCAAACCCGCACCGAACTGATGGCGATGGTGGACACCTTGTCCCTGGTGGACCGCAATGGCCTGGGGCTGGCGACATCGGCCCCTACCCCCTTGCCGGGCATGGACAGCTTTGCGCCGGGGTTGAACCAGCTGGAGCCAGAAGCGGTTGCCGTCAGCCGCCCCTTTCTGGACCCGCGCACCCAGACTCCGCTGGTAACGCTGGCCGTGCCGTTTAACGATGCTTTGGGCGCACCGGCCGGCTGGATATTTGCCACCATGCGGGCCGAGGCGCTGCTGGGCGCGTTCTCGGTGGCCAAGCCGGCTGCCGATGCGCGCATGGCCGTGTTTCGCCGCGACGGTGTGCTGCTGGCCGGTGGTGTGGTCAACAACTCCCAATGGGACGAGGCCACCATCGCCCGCCACCTGGCCACCCAGCGAGACACCCAATTGCGCCGCATGCCCGACGGGGCCGAGCGCCTGGTCGCCCTGCACAGCCTGGAGCGCTACGGCCTGGAAGTGGTGCTGACCCGCGACCTGGACGTGGTGCTGGTGGCCTGGCACGAAGCCGCCACCCTCACGGCCGTGGGCATGGCGCTGCTGTTGACCGTGTTGGCCGCATCGGCCCACCTGGTGCTGCGCGCCAACCAGCGCCGCGCCGCCGCCCAGGCCGCGCTGCAAACCCAGATGTCGCGGGCCAACAAACTCGAATCGCTGGGCGAGCTGGCGGGCGGCGTGGCACACGATTTCAACAACGTGCTGGCGGCCATCGTCGGCTTTGGCGAAATGGCCCAAGATGCCGCCGCACCCGGCAGCGCCCAGGCGCGGCACCTCGACAAAGTGCTGGGTGCGGCGATGCGCGGCAAGGCGCTGGTGGAGCGCATCTTGTCGTTTGGCAAAGGCGGCGGCTGCGCATCTACCGTGTTTGCGCTGCAACCCATCGTCGCCGAAGTACTGACCCTGCTGGCCGCCACCTTGCGCCCCGGCATCGTGCTGGAGCGCGGGCTGGATGCCCCCGGCAAACTGCTGCGCGGCGACCCCACGCAGGCCTTTGAAGCCGTGATGAACCTGTGTACCAACGCCATGCAAGCCATGCCCGGCGGTGGCCAGGTGCAGGTACAACTGGTGCGCCAGCAGGTGCTCACACGCAGGGTGCTGTCGCACACCCAGCTGGCCGCCGGGCCCTACCTGGTGCTGACCGTATCCGACCAGGGCAGCGGCATCACACCCGAGGTGATGGAGCGGCTGTTTGAACCCTTCTTCACCACCCGCAGCGCCCACGCGGGCACCGGGCTGGGGCTGGCCGTGGTGCATGGCGTGGTGGCCGAATTTGGCGGTGCCATCGACGTATACAGCCAACCCGGCAAGGGGGCGCGTTTTACCCTGTACTTCCCCGAATGCACCAGTGCACCCGGCCCCAGCCCCACCACGGCCCCGCCCACCTCCGCCGGGGATGGGCAAACCCTGCTGGTGGTAGACGACGAGCCCACCCTGGTGGCGCTGGCAGTGGAAATGTTTACCGCGTTGGGTTACCAGCCGGTGGGTTTTACCGACCCTCGGGCCGCCCTGCAAGCGCTGCGCAACGACCCGCTGCGCTTTGCCGCCGTGGTCACCGATGAAGTGATGCCCGGGCTCACCGGCATCCAGCTCACCGAGGCGATACGCACCGTTGCCCCCACGTTGCCGATCCTGATGGTCAGCGGCTACGGCGGTGCCTCGCTGGCCCAACGGGCCGCCACGGCCGGGGTATCGCGCCTGCTGACCAAACCCATGCAGCGTGACGAGCTGGCCCGGGCCCTGGCCTTGTTGCTCAAACCGGTAAAGAACCCCTTATGACACATAGCAACCCGCCACACAGCCAGAACGCACGCACGCCAGAAACACCGCAGATCTGGCTTTGCCAGGCTGCTGGTGTTGCCCCCAGCAAGGGGGTTGGCGAAAGATGCGCAGCACTACAGCCTGGGGGTGAGCGGTTATGACATATGCAACACAGCAGCACAGAAGTGACGCAGGCAAAGGGCGGGTAGGCGAGCAAGATAGCGCCATGTCCAACCTGCCCCGCTCCACCCTGCTGCCAGATACCCGTTTGGTGATCCACGCCGCCGCCGACCCCACCGTGCGATGGGTGCTGTTTGCTGCGCCGCTGGAATGGTGGTGTTGGCTGCGCAGCCTGTACGCCCCGCAGGCCAAACCCGAAGGCCCGCTGCGCCTGCACATCGACACCCTGCAAGGCCAGCGGGTATTCACCGCCGACGATGCCGGGCCCCTGGTGGAGCTGGCATTGCCGGTGGGCACCTACCATGTCACCGCTGTGCAGGGCAATCTATGCCGGGGCTACACGTTGACGCTGGTGGAAGGCGTACCCAACGATCTGTACCTGTGCCCTACCCTGTGCGGCGGGGCTGGCGGAATTCAAACCAAATAGGGCTCTAGCGCACACTCCACCTGCGTCAGTAGCTATTATTATGATAGTGGCATGAACTGCTCCGCCAGGCTGGCGTGCATGGCCGCCCCCAGCGGCAAAATCGCGTCGTTGAAGTCGTAGCGGCTGTTGTGCAG
This sequence comes from Rhodoferax sp. LB1P47, assembly GCF_056521445.1. Lineage (NCBI taxonomy): Bacteria > Pseudomonadati > Pseudomonadota > Betaproteobacteria > Burkholderiales > Comamonadaceae > Rhodoferax > Rhodoferax sp. LB1P47. The sequence goes on from NZ_JBWMAU010000001.1 coordinate 424,460, forward strand.
GGCGCAGCTGCCCACGCCGTTTTCCACGCCCTGGCCGATGCGCATGTAGGCCCCGGGTTTGGCTTGCAGCATGAAAGAGAAGTCTTCTGAGCCCATGCTGGGGTCCAGGTCACGCACCACCTGCCCGGGCCCCACCAGGCCCTCGGCCACCTGCGCCATGAACTGCGCCTCGGCGGGGCTGTTGATGGTGGGCGGGTACAGGCGCTCGTACTGCACCGAGGCGGTGGCCCCAAAGCCCAGGGCCACGGCGCTGCTCAGCTCGGTAATGCGCCGCGCAATCAGCTCCTGCACGGCCGGGTTGAAGGTGCGCACCGTGCCCACCAGCGTGGCCTTGCCGGGCACCACGCTCATGGCCCCCAGGTCGCCCGCCTGCACCGCGCAGATGCTGACCACCCCGCTGTCGATGGCGCGAATATTGCGCGACACCACGCTTTGCAGGGCGGTGATGACATGCGCCGCCACCAGCACCGGGTCTACGTTTTGGTAGGGGTGCGCGCCGTGGCCGCCCCGGCCGGTGATCTCGATGGTGACGCGGTCCGACGCGGCCATCATCGCGCCCGCATTCAGGCCAATGGTGCCGGGCCGCATGTGGGGCCAGTTGTGCATGGCAAACACGGCATCCACCGGAAAGCGCGCAAACAGGCCGTCGTCGATCATCGCCTTGGCCCCGGCGTAACCCTCTTCGCCGGGCTGGAAGATCAGCGCCACCGTGCCGTCGAAGTTGCGGGTCTCGGCCAGGTAGCGGGCCGCGCCCACCAGCATGGCCACGTGGCCGTCATGGCCGCAGCCGTGCATCAGGCCGCTTTTGGCAGATTTCCAGGCGAAGTCGTTCAGCTCGGGCAGGGGCAGCGCGTCCATGTCGGCGCGCAGGCCAATCATCTTGCCGCTGTGGTTGCTGCGCCCGTGGATGATGCCCACCACGCCGGTTTTTCCAATGCCGGTGTGTACCGCGTCCACGCCGCACAATGTGAGCGCCTGGGCCACGCGGTCTGCCGTGTAGACCTCTTCAAACCCCAGCTCCGGGTGGGCATGCAGATCGCGGCGCAGGGCCGTCAACTCGGGGTGAAACTGGGCAATATGCGCAAACGCACGGCCATTGGCCTGGAGCAAGGGTGTGGACATAGAAACCTTAAGAGCTGCCAAAACTGTACAAGCTTTGGCCCTCTGCCCGCCCCCAGCCCGCTAGAAACCCCGCAAGTCGTCCACCGCTTGCAGCAGCTTGCCGCCCCGCACCACCTCCAGCGTGCGGGTGATGGTGGCGATACTGTTGTCGAAGCTGCCGTGGTCGGCGGGAATCAGCACCTGGGCTGCGCCGGGCAGCGCGGCGGTAGGCACGGTGGCGGTTTTGACCAGCGTCCAGCGGCCCGACTTTTCCAGCTGGGCATCGCGCACCGCACGCCGCCACAGCTTCAGGCTTTCATGGGTGCTGGAGCTGCCGTCCCAGCCAGCATCTTCGTTGCCGTAGGCCTTGGCCATGCCCGCAATGGGCGTGCGCAAATCCGCCTCCAGCGCGCCTGACACCATGTACAGCAACGACTTGCGGTAGATGCCCGCCACATTGTCGGCACGCTCCAGCGGGTCAGACAGCAGGCTCATGTGCAGCCGCTGCATCACCTGCGGGTTGTGGCCATAGTGCTGGTTGGCAAAGGCCACGCTACAGGCCGGGGCAAAGAGCTGGATGGAGGGGATGGTCTGCATCGGCACCTGGCGGTGGGCCAGGCTGTCCAGCATGTGGCCCAGCAAGATGGAGCCGGCCGAATGGCCCACCAGATGGATCTCTAGCTGCTCGCCCCAGGTGTCCAGCAGCTGCTGCAAGGCGCGGATGATTTGCTCGCCGCCGCGCCGGGTGGCAAACGCCAGCTCGGCCACGTCTTTCATTTGCGTCCAGATCGGCCGCACCAGACTGCGGCCGATGGTGGATTCGATGGCCAGGTCGGTTTTTTCGGTGACCTTCTCGGCCAGCTCCTCCAGCCAGCTACCGGCCAGTGCCGGTTCTTCGCGGCTCTGCTTGCGCAGCAGGCCGACGATGGATTCCAGCAGCCCGGTCTTCCAGACCAGGAACAGCGGGTAGCAGCCATTGGCCTCGAAGTGTCGGCCCATAGCGCGGGCGCGTTGGATGGCATCGCGCTCGCTGTTGAGGCCACCGTGGGCGTAGATGACGAGGCGTTTTTTACCCTCCAGCGGGCCGTGGGCCGGGTCGCGGAACCAGGCATCTGGCAACGCGCAGACCTGGTGGGCCAGGGTCCGGCTGAGTGCATCTTCGGTCAGGTAGCGCTTGACCCGGCCATCGTCGCCTAACACCACGCTGTGCTGGTAGGCCTGGTCGGTGCTCCACCACAGGCTGGTGTTGGCACCACCCGCCATGCCCGCGCCCGCCGGGGCGTTGAAGCAAATGCGCCCTTCCACCACGCCGGGCACACCCAGCGCCACCACCCAGGCATCCATGCCGTTGGCCAGCCAGTCGGCATAGCCCAGCACCGCAAAGCCGCCCATGCCAAAGCCGCTGCCCCACGAGTTCTGCACGATGAAGCCCTGGGTGTTGAAGCCCACCAGCGCAAACGCGTGCCCCCCGCCATCGGCCGGGCGGCCATCGAAGGGGATCAGCGGCAGGTCTTTGTGCCCGCCAGGAATGGCCGGGGTTTGCAGCACCGCGTGCCAGCCGCCGTGCGTCATGGCCGACACAAACACCGCCCCCACGGCCTGGATGGCGGCTTGCAGGTCGGTGATGGATTGCAGCGCAATGCGGTAGTACACGCCCAGGGTCTGGTCGGTAGCGTTTTGGGCAAAGCCGTAGCGCGGCTGCGGCTCATCGCGGAGCCAGAAATCCTCTAGGCAAACCCCGTGGTTGAACCAGCCTTTGAGTGCCCCCCGGCAGCTGGAGCCGCTGTAGTCTTCGCCCGCATATTCGTCGTAGCGGCGGGCGTAGTTGTAGAGCATGCGCGGGCTGACGGAGGCCACTTCTTCTGTGCCCGCCGCCTTGGTCCAGCGCAGGTAATTCACCACGCAGGCCAGGCCGTAACCGGTGCATGCGCCCTCGTTGCCCTGGTCCAAAATCAGCCCGGCGGCGGTGTAGGCGGGCAGGTATTTCTGGATGTCGGCATCGGTGGGGTAAGCCGCCAGCAAGCCCAGCGGCGGCGGTTGGTAGACGCGGTCATGCAGGTCAATCGGGTCTTTGCGCACCTTGAGCTGGCGCTCGGCTCCCAGCTTGGGGGGCTGGACGGCCTTGGCGGCCTTGGACACTTTGGCAGCACCCACTTTGGGGGAGGCGATGCCCAGCAGCCTGTCGGCCCGGGCAAACACGTCCTTGAAGCGGTCTAGCCCGTGTGAGCCGCCGTTCACCAGCTTGCGCGCAGCGGCCAAATTGCCCGCCGCCAGCGCGGCCCGCAGCGGCACGGCTTTGTCGGCCAAAAACCGCGCCAGCAACAGGGCGGCAATTTCCGGGGCATTGGCCAGATCGGCATTGCTGGCTTGCGCCACGCCCAGGTCGATGCCCAGCGCGCGGCCGTAGCGGGTGTAGTTGTCGCGCCCGGTCAGCTGCACAAAGCCGCGCCCCTTGAACCGCGCACCGTCGCCCGCCTGGGTGTTGCCCACGCGCTTGCCCGGCCCGGTGCCGGGCTCGTACAGGCCAAACGGCTTGCCGCCCGGCGCGGTGTTGAACTGCGACTGGAATTCCGAGATCGGCAAAAAGCCCTCGGTCTCGGCGCGGATGCTGCCCAGGGCGGCACAGACGGTGGGCCAGTCGGTCAGCCCCAGCGCGTCCAGCGCGGCGGCCACGTAAGGCAGGTAGCGGGCGATGTTGGCGGGCTTGGTGGCGGGGAACAGCTGGCGCACCAGCTCCAGCGTCAGTGGCACCTCAAACTGGGGGGCCGGGCGCAGGCCGAGCAGTTGCAGGCAGTACGGCCCCACCACCCCATCGGACACCAGCCCCACGCCCGACTGCCAGCGGCGGGCGGCGGCTTCTACGTCCACCGTCATCTCGTCGCCCGAGGCCAATCCGGGAAAGGCCTGGGCATCCGCGCCCAGTTCTCTGGACAGCGCCGTGCACAGCGCTGCAACTTCGGGGCCTTGGCGGCCCCGTACCAAAAGTGTGTCCATGCCAGTCTCCTAGAGGGAAAACTTGGGATTGTGGGCACGCAAGGCGACGCGGGCATCCTCCTTTTAGGGGAGAAATCAGCGCTGGTGGGTCACCTCCAGCTCGGTCACGGCCGCCGCCTGGTTGCCCCACGCGGTGCGGATATGGGTCAACACGGCGGCAATGTCGGCATCGTTCAGCACCAGCACAAACGGCGGCATGCCAAACGGGCGCGGGTTACCTGCGGTGGCCGGGGCAAAGCCGCCGTTGCGCACGCTTTGCACCAGGTTGGCGGGGTTTGCCAGGGTGACGGCGCGGTTGCCCGCCAGCGCCGGATACGCACCGGCCACGCCCTGGCCCTGCGCGCCGTGGCATTCGGCACAGCGCTGCTCGTACAGCTTGGCACCGCGCTCGGCCAGGCGGGGGGTGGCCGCAGGCAGACGCACCAGTGGCAGTGGAATTTGCGGCAGTGCTTGCAAGTAGCTGGCGGTGGCGGCCAGATCGTCTGCCGACCAGAACTGGGTGCTGCGCAGCACCACCTCGGCCATCGGGCCTTGCACCGTGCCCTGCGGGGCCACGCCGGTGTGCAGCAGGCGCACGGTGTCGGCCAGCGGCCAGCTCTGCACCCCGGCTTCAAGGGGCGAGGTGAGCGCGGGCGCCACCCAGCCGTCTACCACCCCACCGGCCCAGGCGCGGCGCACATCGCTGCCACCCAAGGCGTTGCGCGGGGTGTGGCAGGCGGCGCAATGGCCCAGGCCATTCACCAAATACGCACCCCGGTTCCACGCGGCAGACTGCGCGGGTTCCGGCTGGAAGTTGCCCGGGCTGAAATACAGCGCCCGCCACACCGCCAATGCGGCCTGCTGGTTGAACGGCCAGCGCAGTGCGTGCGTTGTGGTGGGCTGGGCTGCGGGCTGCTGTGTGGCGGGCAGACTGTGCAGGTAGGTGTAGAGCGCATCTGAGTCGGCGCGGGTCACCGTGGTGTAGCTGGGGTACGGGAACGCCGGGTACAGCAGCCGCCCGTCTTTGGAGCGCCCGTTGTGCAGCGCCCGCCAGAACTCCGCAGGCGACCAGTTGCCGATGCCGGTCTGCACATCGGGCGTGAGGTTGCTGCTGTAGACCGTGCCAAACGGCGTGTCAATGCCGCGCCCGCCCGCATACGGCGTGCCGCCACGCACCGTGTGGCAGGCGGCGCAGTTGCCCACCGTAGCCAGGTATGCGCCGCGCGCCAGCAGTTCGGGCGTGGATGGAACGGTGGCCGCCGACAGATCGGGCTCGTCGCGCGTGTTCAGCAGCCACACGAGGGCGGCCATGCCCAGCAACAGCGCACCCAGGCCGAGGGCGATTTTCTTCACGGTGCACTCCCACACGCCATCGCCAAGGCAGCAGGTGGCCGCACGGTGGCGGGGTGGGTGTTGGCGGGCAGCGGTTGCGCCGCCAGCCAGCTGGTGGCGGCATGCACCTCGTCCGGGTTGAGCTGGCGCGCCACCGCGCCCATGCAGTCGGGCGCATGGGCCCGGCGCTGGCCGGTGCGCCAGGCCCCGAGTTGGGCATTCAGGTAGTCGCGCGGCAGACCCAGCAGGCCGGGGATATTCGGGGCCACGCCGGTGAGCGCAGCGCCGTGGCATTGCACGCAGGCAGGTATCTGCCGCGTGGCATCGCCCTGCTGCACCAGCGCCTGGCCCCGGCGCAGTACCTCGGCAGTGGCGTTGCTGGGCCGGGGCGCGGGGTACGGCAAATCAAGCTGGGAGAAATACTGCGCGATCTCCAGGAGGTAGGCATCGCTAAGCGGATCGACCATCTGCACCATCAGCCCATAGTGGCGGCGGCCGTCGCGAAAATTGAGCAGCTGGTGGTACAGATAGCCCACCGGTTTGCCCGCAATGCGCGGGTAGTAGCCGTCGCTGGCGGCCCGGCCCTCTTTGCCGTGGCAGGCGGTGCAGGCCTGGGTGCGCTGGGCGATCGTGTCTTCAAACACAGGCGGCGCGGCGGGGCTGGCCGATGCAGCCAGCAGCCAAAGAAGTGCGTACAGAAGTTTCTTCACGGTGGCGAATCATGCCCGAATGGGCCATCGGGATCGGGGGCGAAAATATATACAAAATATGCTTCTAGCGCATATATAACTTACGTAATAAGCTATATAAATTATAGCAAATAAACATGCCATAAAAAAACCCGCCGAAGCGGGTTTTTTGAGAAACCGTGGCCGAAGCCTTCAGCCCATGTGCAAACCACCGTTGACCGAGAAATCCGCGCCGGTTGCGTAGCCGCCTTCTTCGGATGCCAGCCAGGCGATGATGGAGGCGATTTCGCTGGGCTTGCCCAAGCGCTTGACCGGAACCTGGGCCACGATCTTGGCCAGCACGTCTTCACGGATGGCGTTGACCATGTCGGTGCCGATGTAGCCAGGGCTGACGGTGTTGACCGTCACGCCCTTGGTGGCCAGCTCTTGCGCCAGGGCCATCGAGAAACCGTGCATACCGGCCTTGGCTGCCGAGTAGTTGGTTTGGCCGGCCTGGCCTTTTTCGCCGTTGACGCTACTGATATTGATGATGCGGCCCCAGCCCTTTTCCACCATGTCACCCACCACCTGCTTGGTGACATTGAACATGCTGTTCAGGTTGGTTTCGATCACCGAATCCCAGTCTTCACGCGACATCTTCAAGAACATGCGGTCCTTGGTGATACCGGCGTTGTTCACCAAAATATCAATCATGCCGTGCTCGGCCTTGGTCTTGGCGAAGGCTTCGACGGTGGACTCCCACGCGCCGACATTGCCCGCTGAAGCGTAAAAGGTAAAGCCCAGCGCCGCTTGCTCGGCAATCCACTTGGCGTGGTCGCGGGTGGGGCCGCAACCGGCAATCACCTTGAAACCGTCTGCATGCAAACGCTGGCAAATGGCGGTCCCAATGCCACCCATGCCACCCGTGACGTACGCTACTTTTTGAGTCATGTTTATCTCCAATGTCCTATTGTTGTAAAAAATAAATTACCAATGTGTCGCTGACAACTACCGTGCCGTGAGTTTCAGACAGAACGCAAAACCACCAGAGATACCGTGGAACTGGCTTTGCCAGGCCACTGGTATCGCCCCCTGCAAGGGGGTTGGCGCAGCGCAGCGTAGCCTGGGGGTGCGCTACCTTTCGATCGTGAGAGCAACGCCCATGCCACCGCCGATGCACAGCGAGGCAATGCCCTTCTTGGCATCGCGGCGTACCATTTCGTGCAGTAGCGTCACCAAGATGCGGCAGCCAGACGCACCGATGGGGTGGCCGATGGCGATGGCGCCGCCGTTGACGTTGACCTTGCTGGTGTCCCAGCCCATTTCATTGTTCACGGCGCAGGCTTGGGCGGCGAAGGCTTCGTTGATTTCCAGCAGGTCCAGGTCTTGCGCCTTCCAGCCCGCACGGGCCAGGGCTTTGGTGGATGCAGGCACCGGGCCCATGCCCATGATGGCGGGGTCCAGGCCGGTGGTGGCAAAGCTGGCGATACGGCCCAGCGGGGTCAGGCCCAGGGCGGCGGCCTTCTTGGCCGTCATCACCATCACGGCGGCAGCGCCGTCGTTCAGGCCGGATGCATTGCCAGCGGTTACGCCACCGGCTTTGTCGAAAGCGGGGCGCAGGCCGGCCAGGGCTTCGGCGGTGGTCTTCTTGTTGATGAACTCATCTGCCGAGAAGACGATAGCGTCGCCCTTGCGCTGGGCAATGCTAAACGGAGCTATCTCCGCCACAAAGCGACCGGCTTCTTGTGCCGCAGCGGCCTTTTGCTGGCTGGCCAAGGCCAACGCGTCTTGCATGTCGCGGGTGATGCGGTATTTTTTGGCCACGTTTTCAGCGGTGATGCCCATGTGGTACTGGTTGTACACGTCCCACAGGCCGTCCACGATCATGGTGTCGGTCATCTTCCAGTCGCCCATGCGCTGGCCGTCGCGGCTGCCCAGCAGCACGTGGGGGCTGGCGCTCATGTTTTCCTGGCCACCGGCAATCACGATTTCGCTGTCGCCATAGGCCACGGCCTGGGCTGCCAGCATCACGGCTTTAAGGCCGGAGCCGCAGACGGCGTTGATGGTCAGGCCGGGGGTGCCTTGGTCGAGGCCGCCCTTCAATACCGACTGGCGGGCCGGGTTTTGGCCGGCACCTGCGGCCAACACCTGGCCCATGATGACTTCACCGATTTGGTCGGCGCTCAGGCCGCTACGGGCCAAAACTTCCTTGATGACGTGGGCACCGAGTTCGGTGGCCGGGGTCTTGGCTAGGCTACCGCCAAATTTACCCACAGCGGTACGGGCCGCTGCAACGATGACGATGTCTTCCATTTTTTGCTCCTGGGGTTGTTGGTTTAAATACTTACAAATGGCAGTGTAGAGGCTGGATTCAAGCTCTTTGTATACGCACAGGACTAGACGCAAGCCCCCGGTGCGCCCAACGGGCGACACAAAGGGCGCTGCGTCCAGTCCTACGCATGTTTCTTACGCTGCACGGGCTTTCACGTAGCGGCCCGGCGCGGGCTCCATCGCCTTGTAATCGGCACTGCCGTACTGGGTGGGTGCAGCAATTTGCTTGCCAGCATGGCCCTTGAGCCAGGTCGACCAGTCGGGCCACCAGCTGCCTGCGTGTTCTTGGGCCCCGGCAATCCAATCCTCCGCTTTGGGTGGGAAGGTGGTGGCATCGCTGGTCCAGTGGCTACGCTTCTTTTTGGCCGGCGGGTTGATCACCCCGGCAATGTGGCCGGATGCGCCCATCACAAAGCGCTTTTTGCCCGGCAGGTGCTGGGTGGACGCGTAGGCCCCGCCAATCGGCACGATGTGGTCTTCGCGCGAACCGTAGATGTAGGCCGGGATATCCAGCAGGCGCAGGTCGATCTTCTCGCCACACACCACCGCTTTGCCGGGCTGCACCAGTTTGTTTTCCAGGTAGGTGTTGCGCAAATACCAGGCGTAGAACGGGCCGGGCAGGTTGGTGGAGTCACTGTTCCAGTACAGCAGGTCGAACGGCGGCGGGGTTTCGCCCTTGAGGTAGTTGCCCACCACGTAGTTCCACACCAGATCGTTGGGCCGCAGCATGCTGAAGGTGCTGGACAAATCGCCGCCGGGCAGCAGGCCGCCCTGGCCCAGTTGCTTTTCGCGGTACTGCACCATCGCTTCATCCACAAAGATGTCGATGATGCCGGTGTCGCTGAAGTCCAGCAGCGTGGTCAGCAGGGTCAGGCTGGCCAGCGGCTTTTCGCCACGCGCAGCCAGCACGGCCACGGCGGTGCTCAGAATCGTACCCCCCACACAAAAGCCCAAGGCATTAATGAGCTTAGCGCCCGTGATGTCTTGGGTTACAGCTATTGCTTTAATAGCAGCGTCTTCGATGTAGTTGTCCCAGGTTTTGTCGCCCATCGACTTATCCGGGTTGCGCCAGCTCACCACAAAGGTGCGGTGGCCCTGCTCCACCGCGTAGCGGATCAGCGAGTTTTCGGGTTGCAGGTCGAGGATGTAGAACTTGTTGATGCAGGGCGGCACCAGCAAAAACGGCTTGGCGTAGACCTTGGCCGTGAGCGGCTTGTACTCAATCAGCTGGAACAGCTCGTTCTCGAACACTACCGCGCCCTCGGTAGTGGCCACATTGCGGCCCACCTCGAACAGGCTCTCGTCGGTCATCGACATATGGCCTTGCTGCATGTCGTGCAGCAGGTTTTGCAGGCCCTTGGCCAGGCTTTCACCCTGCGTGTCGATGAGCTTCTTTTGCGCTTCGGCGTTCATCGCCAGGTAGTTGCTGGGCGCGGATGCGGCCATCCACTGCTCGACCGCAAACTGGATGCGGGAGCGGGTTTTGTCGTCCGTCTCTACCGCGTCGGCCAGCCCCATCAGGGTGCGGCTGGTCAGCAGGTAAGAGGCGGCGGAGTAGGCGGTGAGCGGGTTTTCAGACCAGGCTTTGGATGCAAACCGCTTGTCTTTGGCGATGGCGGCGGCATCCACACTCTGGTTCCACAGCTGGGCGGACTCTTCCAGGTACTGCTTTTGCAGGGCTTGCAGCTTGATCGGCGAGAAAGCGATTTTGGGTGTGGCGGCCACGCCCACCGGCTCCCCCAGGTCCAGCCCCTGGATGGGCTTGATGGCATCGGCCCAGGCCCGTGTCCAACTGTCACCCAAGGTCTGCTGGAATTGCTGGGCGCTCTTGGCCCAGTCTGGATCAGAATGCATGAAAATCCCTCACAAAGCGGTACTTTAGGTTGCTAACGGTATCCGACCCGCAGGGGCAAAACCCTGCGAAAACCACTCTGTTTTTGAAACAATTTGTATGTACATCGTTCCAATTGGCTGGCTCTACGTAGCCCTCATGATGGCTGTCGCCGAGGCGACCAATACTAACGGTACTGTACTGGGCGGCATCTTCACGTTTCTACTGTACGGCCTGGGCCCGGTGTCGCTGGTGGTGTACCTGATGGGCGCGCCCGCGCGGCGCAAGGCCATCAAAAAGCGCGAAGCTGCGGCCATTAACTCAACCATTGACTCAGCCATTGAGCCAGATGCAGGCCGCCATGCGCCCGCAGACCCCGCTGCGCCGGTACGAGAAGAAGCGTGACGGATGGCCCACCGTGCACCAGCCCGCGCTGCCGTCGTTGCCGTAAATACCCTGCACCCCTAGCGCCTGCAAACGTAAGCGCGCCAGGCCAGGCAGGTTGGCCCGCCATTTGTCCGGGCCGTGGCGCACAAACAACGCGGCGGCCTCGGGCTGCTGGGCGATGAAGGCAGCGGGCACTTCCGGCCCCACCTCAAAGGCATCCGGCCCAATGCAAGGCCCCAGCCAAGCTATTATTTTTATAGCGCCTTGCGCAGGATCCACCTGCGCTAGAGTCACTATTTCTTTATAAACCGCTTCCAGCACACCCTGCCCCCCTAAACCCAGCAGCCCGCGCCAACCCGCGTGCGCGGCGGCCACCACCGTGCCCCGGGTGTCGGTGAACAGCACCGGCAAGCAGTCGGCCACCATCGCGGTGCAGGCAATGCCGGGCTGGGTGGTCAAGCTGGCATCGGCCACCAGCGGCGCAGGTGTTGACCCGGTCAGGTGCGCCACAGCGCGGCCATGCACTTGCTGCAAGAACACCGGCTGGGCGGTGATGGCGGCGGCCAGCCGGGCGCGGTTGGCCTGCACATCGGCCAGCGCGTCGCCCACATGGTCGCCCAGGTTCAGCGCGTCATACGGCGCGGCAGACACGCCCCCGGCGCGGGTGGTGAACACGGCACGCACCCGGCTGGGCGCAGGCCAGTCCGGCACGATCCAATCGGTCATTCAAACGACGAGGTAGGCGCAACCCCCACCGCCAGCGTATCCACCGCAAACTGCCCGCGCTCAAACACCAGGCCACGGCCCGGGCGGCTGCCGCAGGCGTCGATCTGGCCGATCAAGATGTCGTGGTCCCCGGCGGTCATGGTTTGCTGCAAAGTGCAGTCGAACCAGGCCAGCGCGTCTACCAGTTGCAGGCGCTGGGTATCCAGCCGCACAAACTGCCCCGCCGCAAAGCGCTCGGCCTGGCTGCCCCGGGCAAAGGCCTGGGCCAGTTCTTTGTGCTCGATGCCCAGCACGCTCACGGTGTAGCCACCGCCGCGCACAAACGCCTCATGGCTGGCGCTGCTGTGGCGAATGTTCCACAGCACCAGGGCCGGGTCCAGCGACACCGCATTGAACGAGCTGCAGGTCATGCCCCAGTCCTGCCCGTTCCAGTGGGTGGTGACCAGCGTCACCCCGGTGGCAAAACAGCCAAACGCATCGCGCAAATTACGGCTCATGGGGTTGGGGCTCCATCAATGGAAAAGCCTGCTGGCTGGTAGAAATAATGTTGCATCAAATGAGTTTACCCAGAAGCGATGACCCGGCAATGGGCAGGTCCAAACCGACTAAAGTACGCACCTACCATGCCAGCCCCCATGCAACTCGTCCCCCACGCCATCCTCTGCGAAGGCTGCGATGCGGTCTATCCCAAGACGCGGCTGCAAGCCTTTGAGACCGCACGCTGTACCCGCTGCGGTACGGTGCTGGAGCGCTACCAGGGCGATGCCCACAAGCGCATGCTGCCGCTGGTGCTGGCGGGCCTGCTGATGTTTGCGGTGGCCAACCTATTTCCCATCGTGTCGATCGTGATTGGCGGCCAGTTCAGCGACACCACGCTGGTGGGCGCGGTGGCAGCACTCACCCAAGAGGGCATGGGCGAGGTGGCGGCGCTGGTACTGGCCACCACGCTGCTGTTTCCGCTGCTGCAACTGCTGGTGTTGCTTTATTTGCTGCTGCCTCCGCCCCGCCAACGCCGCCCCCTGGGCTTTACCTGGCTGGTGAAGCTGCTGCAACTGCTGCAACCCTGGGGCATGGTGGAGGTGTTTTTGCTGGGCGTGCTGGTGGCCATCGTCAAACTCACCAGTTCAGCCGAAGTGATTGCCGGCCCGGCGCTGGGCGCGTTTGTGGCGCTGACGGTGCTGCTCACAGCGATTTTGTCTTTCTCGCCGCGCAACTTCTGGCACCTGGCGTTTGACGAGGCGGTGCATGCGCCCAACCCATGAGTGAGCCCCGCACCGCGCAGTCGTTGGACCTGATCGCCTGCCACCCCTGCGGCGCTGTCTGGCAAGGTGCCGTCGAAGGCGCGGCCTGCGGGCGCTGCGGCAGCCCGCTGCACCGCCGCAAGCCCGACAGCCTGAACCGCACCTGGGCCCTGCTGGCCGCCGCCTACCTGATGTACCTGCCCGCCAACCTGTTGCCGGTGATGGTCACCAGCAACCTGCTGACCACCAAGCAAGACACCATCCTGAGCGGGGTGATTTACTTCTGGGTCACCGGCGCCTGGGGCCTGGCCACGGTGGTGTTTGTGGCCAGCTTTCTGGTGCCGCTGTTCAAGCTGGGCGCGCTGACCATCCTGGCGTGCATGGCCCAGCGGCACAGCCGCAACAACCGGCCCGACCGGGCGCGGCTGTACCGCATCGTCGAGGTGATTGGCCGCTGGTCGATGCTGGACGTGTTTGTGGTGGCGCTGCTGGCCGGGCTGGTGCGCATCCAGGGGCTGGCCGAAGTCACCGCCGGGCTGGGCATTGCCGCCTTTGCCACGGTGGTGGTGCTGACCATGCTGGCCTCCCTGAGCTTTGACCCGCGCCTGACCTGGGATGACCCAACCCCCATCCCCACCGATTCCCCCCTGCACAATCCACCGCATGCACCCACCTGAATCCCTGCCTCCGTCTCTGCCATCGGACTTGCCCGCCCCCACCGTGACCCGCGCGCGCCGCTGGCTGCCATCGCTGGTCTGGATCGTCCCCATCGTGGCCGCGCTGGTGGGCATCACCCTGGTGATCAAGACCGTGCGCGACCGGGGGCCGGTGATCGACATCAGCTTCAACACCGCCGAAGGGCTGGTGGCCGGCAAAACCAAGGTCAAGTACAAAGACGTAGAGATCGGCTCGGTCACTGCCATCACCCTGGCCGAGGACCGCTCCCGCATCATCGCCACCGTGCAGCTGCAAAAAGAGGCCAAAAGCTTCGTCGCCAGCGACACCCGGTTCTGGGTCATCCGGCCCCGGCTGGAGGCCGCCGGGATCAGCGGGCTGGGCACCCTGCTGTCGGGGGCCTACATCCGCGCCGACGCGGGCACGTCGGACGACACACGCAGCGAATTCACCGGGCTGGAAGTGGCCCCCATCGTCACCCGCGATGCCTCCGGGCGGCAGTTTGTACTGCGCGCCAGCAACATCGGCTCGCTCGACATCGGCTCGCCGGTGTACTTTCGCCGCATCAAGGTCGGCCAGGTGGCGGCCTACGCGCTGGACGAAGACGGCAAGGGCGTGACCCTGCGCGTCTTCGTCAACACCCCGTTTGAGAAGTTTGTGGGCGCCAACACCCGCTTCTGGCATGCCAGCGGGGTGGATATAGAGGTCAACGCCAGCGGCTTCAAGCTGCGCACCCAGTCGCTGGCCACCGTGGCGCTGGGCGGCATTGCCCTGCAAGCGCCCCTGGATGCCACCGGCCCCCAGGCCAGCGAAAACACCAGCTTCGCCCTGGCCGAAGACGAAACCACCGCCCTCAAAGCCCCCGACGGCCCGGCCCAGACCCTGCTGTTGCACTTCAACCAGTCGCTGCGCGGCCTGAGCCCCGGTGCCACGGTGGACTTTAGGGGCGTGGTACTGGGCAAAGTGGTGTCCATCGGCGTGGAATTCGACCGCAACAAGCGCCAACTGCGCATGCCGGTGCTGGTCGAGGTCTACCCCGACCGCCTGGGCCCTGCGTCCGGCAGCCTGCCGTCTGAAACCCTGGAGGTGCAGCAACAGCGCTTGCAGCAGATGGTGGCCCGTGGCCTGCGTGCCCAGCTGCGCACCGGCAGCCTGCTCACCGGCCAGTTGTACGTGGCGCTGGACTTCTTCCCTAAAGCCCCCGCCGTGGAACTGGCCCGCAACAAGCCCGGCGAGCCCATCGAAATGCCCACCCTGCCCAACGGCCTGGACGAGCTACAAACCCAGGTGTCCGAGATCGTCGCCAAGATCAACAAAGTGCCGTTCGAGCAGCTCAGCACCGACCTGCGCAAAACCCTGGCCACGCTGGACACTACCTTGGTCGGTGCCGAGCAGCTGGTGCAAAAGCTCAATAACGACGTGGCCCCCGCGCTCACCGCCGCCATGCAAGACGCACGCACCACCCTGACCGCCGCCAACCGCACCCTGGGCACGGCAGAGCGCACCCTGGCCGAAGACGCGCCGCTGCAACAAGACCTGCGCCAAACCCTGCGCGAAGTCAACCGCGCCGCCGCCTCCATCAAAGTGCTGACCGACATGCTGGAGCAGCACCCCGAGTCGCTGCTGCGTGGCAAATCCGAGGAGAAAAAATGAAGTTGATTCCCGCCACCGCGCTGCTGTGGGCCCTGGCTCTGGCAGGCTGCGCCACCCCGCCCGCCACGCACTACTACAGCCTGGCCCCCACGGCACCAGCCGCCAAAACCAGCGCCCTGCAAATCGAAGTGCCGTCTGTCGCCATGGCCGAACGCCTGATCCGCCCGCAACTGGTGGTCCACAGCGCCAGCACCCGCATGGATATTCTGGAACTCCACCGCTGGGCAGCCCCCTTCGACAGAGAACTGCACGACGCACTGGCCGAGGGCATCGCCCAGCAACTCGGGGCGATTGATGTCACCACCGGTGGCCGCCTGCCCGACCAGCCGGTCTACCGCATCGCCGTGCAGTTGCGCCAGTGGGATGCGGCCCTAGACAGCCAAGTGCAGGCCAGCTTCAGCTGGACCATCCGCCGCAGCGACGGTGCGCGCAGCCTGGCCTGCCAATGGAGCCAGTCCGAGCCCATAGACACAGGTACAAGCCCCGGCATACCCGCCCTGGCCCAAGCTGCCCAGCGCCTGACCCAGCGCGCCGCGCACACCATGGCCGCAGCCGTGGCCGCGCTGGATGCCCACGCCAACGCCGCCTGCCCCGCACCGTAGTTGCTATATTTTAAATAGCATCTTGCGCAAGTAGCATATGCGCTATAGGCCTATTTGATGCTTAACTTCGCAACGGCGGCGGGGCGAACCGAATCATCCGCCACACCACCGCCGTAAACGCCAGCACCACCAGCAGCATGCAGGCATAGGCCCAGCGCAGCCCCACCCAGTCCGACAGGCTGCCCACCAGCAGCCCCGCCAACTGCGAACCCAGGCTAAAGCCAATCATCAGCAGGGCCGACAGCCGTGAAGCCTGCCCCGGGGCCGCGTCAATCATGGTGGCCAGCAGCACCGGAAACACCACCCCAATCCCTAGGCCAAACAGCAGGTTGCCCACTGCGGGCAGCCACCAGCCGCCCACCCCCGGCAGCAAGGCATTCAACCCCATGCCCACCAGCGCCAGCAGGTTCATACGCCACAGCTTCTGCCGTATCGACCAGCTGCTGTGGAAAAACGCCTGCCACAGCCGCGCCGCCACCATGCCCGCCACAAAAAACTGCAAGCCCACCCGCGCGCCATTAGGGCTGAGGTGCTGGGCTTGGATGCCGTAGCTCACATACCAAAAGTTCTGCCCCCACTCCAAAAACCCGGCCAGCACCCCGCCCGCCACCGTCCAGGCGATCACCGGGCGGCGCAGCAACTGGGCATAGCTGAGCGCACCGCCCGCCTCATCCGCTGCGTGGTGCGGCGCACCCAGATGCGCAAAATAACGCCGTGGCCAGAACAGCAGCAGCACCGTCAGCAGCGGCAACAAATACAGCGCGTAGGGCGCACGCCAGTTGGTGTTGACCGCCTGCACGCCAATCACCAGCAAGGGCGACAGCAAATTGCCCAGGCTGAAGGCCACGTCCACCATGCTCAGCAGCCGGGCGCGCAGCTCGGGCTGCGGGCTCACATCGGCCAGAATGCCGTGCGCCAGCGTGAATAGCGCCGTCTCCACCAGCGCCACCGAAAAAAACCCCAGCAGCAACGTGCCGAAGTTGGGCGACAGCACGATCAGCACAATCGACCCCAACGCCGCAGCGGTGTAGCCTAAAAACAGCGGCCGGGGCGGGTAGCGCTGCGCCATGCGCCCGCCCTGCAAAGCCCCCAGCACCGAGCCGGTAGACCAGACCATCATCAAAATGCCCAGCTGCTGGTAGTTGTCCAGCTCCGCGCGCAGTTCGGGCGTGACCGCCCCCAAAATAGCCGCAAAAATGCCCGCGCAAAAGGCGGTGTAAATCACCACCCAGGCCAGGTAGGGAATGGTTCGGAGGAAGTCTTTGGGTTTCACAGGAGGCCAGCAAGTAGAAAGGCTGGCGATTGTCGCGGTTACACCGCGTTAACGCAGGCGGTGGAACCAATGTCGGGCGCGGCCTGTCAACCAAGCACCGCTTGGTGCGTCATAGAGTACCAAGCCCCATCCCTTAGGAACCCTTCATGCGCCTGATTTCCACCGTAGTAGCCACCACCCTTCTCGCCAGCAGCCTGACCGCCTGCGTCGTCGCCCCCTACCAGCAAGCCGCACAACAACCCGTGGTGGTCCGCCCCGTCGCCCGCATGGACACCGGCCGCGTGGCGCAGATGGAGCTGGTGCGCACCCAGGAGCGGCCCCAGCCCAGCGGCGGCGGGGCCCTGATCGGCGGCATCCTGGGTGCCGTCATCGGCCACCAGATCGGCGGTGGCTCTGGCAAAGGCGCGGCCACCGTGCTGGGTGGCTTGGGCGGAGCCATCGCTGGCAATGCCGTCGAAGGCCAGCAGCAGCAGCCCGGCCAGGTGCAAGAGTCCTACCGCGTAGGCGTGCAAGGCGACGACGGCAGCTACCGCTACTTCAACGTGCCCGCACCCACTGACCTGCGCATCGGCGACCGCGTGCGCATGGGCAACGGCCAACTCTTCCGGTAGGGGCGGTTACGATCGGTGCCCCCTTACGCATTACGCGGCACCAGAAAGACCCCCATGGCCATCCAATGGTTCCCCGGTCACATGCACCTGACCAAAAAAGCCATCACCGAGCGCCTCAAAGAGATCGACGTGGTGATTGAACTGCTAGACGCACGCATGCCCGGCTCCAGCGCCAACCCCATGCTGGCCGAGCTGATCGGCGACACCCCCACGCTGAAAGTGCTGAACAAGCAAGACATTGCCGACCCCGCCCGCACCGCCCTGTGGCTGGCGCACTACAACGCCCTGCCCGGCACCCGCGCCATCGCCCTGGATGCGAGCGAGGTTGCGCCCGCCCAGCGCCTCATCCCCGCCTGCCGCCTGCTGGCCCCGCTGCGCGGCGGCATGGTCAAGCCCATGCGGGTGCTGATTTGCGGCGTGCCCAACGTGGGCAAATCCACCCTGGTCAACACCTTGAAAGGCAAGCGCGCCGCCAAAACCGGCGACGAGGCGGGCATCACCAAGCTGGAGCAGCGCATCGTGCTGGCCGACGACTTCTATGCCTATGACACCCCCGGCATGCTGTGGCCGCGCATCATCGTCGAACAAAGCGGCTACCACCTGGCCGCCTGCGGCTCCATCGGCCGCAATGCGTTTGACGAAGAAGAGGTAGCGCTGGAGCTGTTGCTGATTCTGCAAAAGCACTATGCCGGGCAGGTGGAAGAACGCTACAAACTAGACCCGATCTTGGGCCTGACCGACATCGGCGTGCTCACCGAGATCGCCCGCAAACGCGGTGGCCTGCTGGGCGGCGGCAAGGTCAACCTGCAAAAAGCTTCTGAGGTCGTGCTCACCGAATTCCGCTCCGCCACGCTAGGCCGCGTCACGCTGGAAACCCCGGAAGAATTCGCCCAATGGCTGGCCGTGGGCCAAGCCGCCGATGCAGCGCGGCAGGCCAAGAAGGATGCGCGAAAGGGTAAGAAAATAGTCCTGGAGTAAACAAAAAAGCCGCTTTCAAAGCGGCTTTTTTTGGCAAATAAATACGGGCTTAGTGCAGCAATTTAACAATGCTGGCAATCGTCCCCATACCTGCGAACATGGCACCAACGATCCACTTGATCAGATCTGCCTGCATGGTCATCATTTGCTTGGTCAAATCTGATTTGACTTCGGCGATTTCTTTGCGAACTTGCTCCACATCACCACGGGTTGCTAGCTGCTGCGCATGCAAGGCATAGTGCTCATTGATTTCTTTTTTAATCGACGCAGCAACATTACGAGCCCTTTCCGGGGACACGTTAGCAGAGGTCAAAGCTTCAAAAATTTCAAGTTCCATTTGGTGAGTCTACCCGGTTTACCAAAGTCGCAAGTCACGCCCAAAGAACACTCCAACTACAGCCAGAGCCGCTAAAAACCAAAAAGCCGCTGGGTTTGCACCCAGCGGCTTTTCTAGTTATTTGACTTTAAGCCAACCCGTTTAGGCTGGCGTTCAATCAGAACTTGTGGCGAATGCCAGCAGCGAACAAGGTGGTCTTGCTGTTGGAAACGGTAGCATCATGCTTGGTGCTGACGTACGACGTGTACAGCGTGGTGCGCTTGCTCAAGTCATACAAGGCTTCCAGATCGTAGCCTTTGGACTTGACATCTGTACCGACAGCGCTGAATACATCGCCCTTGGACTGAGCGTACTCAGCACGCAAAGTGAAGGCACCCACGGGAGCAGAAACGCCCACCGAGTATTCCTTGTTCTTGCGCTCAGAGGTACCGATATCCAGCTTGGCTTGGTTGTATGCACCGTACAACTTGGCAACGCCGAAGTCGTATGTAGCGCCGAACAAGGTATTCTTCAGGTTGATGTCACCACCAGTTGCAGTCTGGGTTGCAGACTTGGCCAAAGCTTCATCTTGGTAAGCGAACAACACACCAATTGGGCCATTGGCGTACTTGGCAGCCAACGACAGGGTGCTGGTAGCGCTGGTGGTACCAGTCTTGTCTTCACCCAAGCCGTAGGTCACGGAACCCGTGAAACCAGCGTAGTTTGCGGTTTGGAACTTGATGCTGTTGTCGACGCGCGAGTTGTAACCAACCCAAGCGCCTACGTTGCCAGCAACACCGTTAAAAGCACCAGCAACTGTAGTTGCGTTAGCAGCGGTAGTAGCGGTGGTGGTACCAGCAATCACGCCGGCCACAGCCTTGGACACACCAGCGCCGCTGGTTGCGTCAACGCTGTTGTGGCCAGATGCCACAAAACCACCGATTTCGTCGTCGAGCGAGGTGTCGTGGCGACCGAAGGTCACAGTACCGAAGCCACCGTTCAGACCGACAAATGCGTGACGACCAAACAACAGACCGCCTTGGGCGCTAGAGCCAGTATCCACGTTGAAGCCGCTTTGCAGATCAAACACAGCGTTCAAACCGCCGCCCAGATCTTCCACGCCCTTCATGCCCCAACGGCTTCCGTTCTGGATGCCAGAGCCCAAACGGGTTTGGCGAATATTAGTGCTGGTCACAGCGAAAGGAGTGGTAGCAGCAGCAGTGAAAACATTAGCTTTGTAAGACTGCACGCTGACATCGATCAGGCCGTACAAAGTCACGGAAGATTGGGCCATGGCGGCGCCGGAAGCGGCGATAACTGCCAAAGCGATCAGGGATTTTTTCATTTCAAATATCTCCAAAGATTGAAAGATGTCGGGTTCGCAGTCTTGCTGCCACCTCAACGCGACTCCTTGTTCAGAAGCTGCCGCAATTACACCAGAGGGTTTACAAACAAACTATGAATAGCTTGTCACATATCCTCACATGTTGAATTTAAACAACGGTTCTTTACCCAGAGTGCAGTGCCCATCCTGCGAAAGTAACCATTTGGTAACTTTGACCGATCTCGCTACATACTTCACCGCTCTGGGAATCAACTTTGCCAAACTGACATATTTTGCAGACCAGATACGGCCCGTTCTAAACAGATCCCCAAACCGGCATGCAGGGTTTCTCCCTGCTAAAAAAGTCGCCCACGCGACCAGCAACCCGCCGTTATTTGGGAACATACCTGCTCACGCAACGTGGTGTGCGCAGCCGGTTTGCCAGGAAATGGGATAGGACTGGATGCAGCTCCTCTGTGTCGCCCTCTGGGCGTACAGCGGGTTTTGCGTCCAGTTCGGTGAGGGATTCGCTGCGTATTTTTGAGAATAACTTTGGAGCATGTATGAAGAAGATAACTTTGGTTTCTGTTGCAGCACTGGGCTGCTTGGCTGCCTCTGGTGCGATGGCACAAGAGACCCCCGCCAGCAGTGTGACGCTGTACGGCATTGCCGATGCAGGTATCAACCACGTGACGGGCCTGAAGCAAGGCTCCGTTACCCAACTGGCCAGCGGCATCATGGAAGGCTCACGCTGGGGCCTGAAGGGCAATGAAGATTTGGGCGGCGGGTACAAGGCCATCTTTACGCTGGAGAGCCGGGTGGAGTTGGATACGGGTTCGGTGAGCAACACTACCGCATCGGGTTCGCAATTACCTGACAGGGTGTCTAGCGCGACACAGATGGGCTTGACTTCACCCAGCCCCCTTCTGCAAGGCACTTACCAAGCCCTAGTGACCGCCGCTGGTGCTGGAATCGGAGCCAAGCTAGGGGTTAACCTTGAAAAGAATCTATTCGACCGCCAAGCCTACGTTGGACTGATTACGCCAGTGGGTGCCATTACGGCGGGTCGCCAGTACACACCGGGTTATCTGGCAGCGGCTACTTTTGACTCGATGCACACCGAATCCAGCTTGGCACTGGGCCAACTGGTGGCCGTGCCCGCTTCGTTCACGATTCGCGCTAGCAATTCGCTGCAATACGGCATCAAGGTGGGCGGCATCACGGCTACGGCCATGTACGCAGCCGCAGAAGGTAGTTTGACCACCGGGCGCTTGCTAGGCACGATGGTGACCTACAAAGGCGACGGCTACAGCTTTGGCGGTGGTTACAACACCCAAAAGAACGAGTTGGGAAAGAAATCGCTGACGAACACCATTCTGGGTGCTTCGGTGGATATAGGTCCCGGCGTTTTGGGCCTAATGGCGGCCAACATTAAAGATGAAAATCCTTCTGGCTTGTCCGGCATCGCCACCGCACTTGTCGGTGGAGGAGCCCCTGCAACGTTAGCAACGCAAGTGCAAAACGCTTTCATCAACGGCTTCAAGCAAGACGCCAACCTATTCCACATCGGCTACCGCATGACGATGGGCCCTAATACGGTGACCGTGGCATACAACACCATGAACGACAAAACGGCATCCAATGCCGACCGTGACTCGTATGGCGTGGCTTACACCTATGCACTGTCCAAGCGCACCGATCTGAATGCCGTGCTGACCCACTTCAACAACAAGAACACCTCGCAGCTGGCCCCCGGCGGCAATGGTTTTCTGGGTGGTGTGACCCGTGCTGCAGGTGTGGATTCCAACAACGTGGCTTTTGGTATTCGCCACCGTTTCTGATGTAGCAGACGCACTTTCGCGTTAAACCCCGCCGCATAAAAAGTCCTCCCGCGTGGAGGACTTTTTTATGGGCGGCTTGATTTACAGTGCTGACATGCATCTACCCCGCCCGCCCACACTCGACCAGCTTTGCCGCACCGCCGATACCGCGCTGCGCACCGTGTTTACCCAGCCGCACGCCAGCCGCAGCTGCCCCACCGTACCCGAGCACGCCAGCGAACTGAGCCCCGCCGACAAAACCCATGCTGGTGCGCTGATGCGGGTGAACCACGTGGGCGAGGTCTGCGCACAAGCGCTGTACACGGCACAGGCTTTGGTGACTAAAAGCCCGGCGCTGCGCAGCCATTTTCAGCATGCAGCCGCCGAGGAAACCGACCATTTGGCCTGGACGCACCAGCGGCTCACCGAGCTGGGGGCACGCCCCAGCCTCTTGAATCCGCTGTGGTACGCCGGGGCTTTTAGCCTGGGTGCGTTGGCCGGTCAGCTCGGCGGCGACCGCTGGAGCCTGGGATTTGTGGTGGAAACCGAAACCCAGGTGGCCGCGCATCTGCAAAGCCATCTGGAACGCCTGCCCGCCAACGACCACGCGTCGCGGGCTATCGTGGCACAGATGAAAGACGATGAAGAGCGGCATGCCGAACAGGCTTTTCTGGCGGGTGCATTGGACCTGCCCGCGCCAATCAAGACCTTGATGACCTTCGCCGCCAAGGTGATGACCACCGTGGCCAGCCGGATTTAGACCACTTCGACCAAATCAAAGCTGGTGGTGATCTCGGCCGTCTTGCCCAGCATGATGGTGGCCGAGCAGTATTTGTCGTGGCTCATGGCGATGGCGCGTTCGACCGCCGTGGCGGGAATGCCTTTGCCGGTGACGGTGAAGTGCATGTTGATCTTGGTAAATACTTTGGGATCGACCTCGGCGCGCTCAGACACCAGCTTGACCGAGCAGCCGCGCACATCGTGGCGGCCACGCTTCAAAATCAGCACCACGTCATAGGCAGTGCAGCCGCCCGTACCCGCCAGCAGGGTTTCCATCGGGCGCGGTGCCAGGTTTTGGCCACCGTTCTCGGGTTTGACCGCATCCGGCGCGCCGTCCATCGTTAAGGTGTGGCCGCTGCCGGTTTCGGCTACAAAACCCATGCCCGAGCGGGTGCCGGTGGCGCCGGTCCAACTGACTGTGCATTCCATTGTTTTCCTTGATTAAAAGCGTGAAGTACCGATTTTGCCCGCAGGATGCCAACTCCTTCACGGTTTTGGGGTCACTTGCTTGCTGCAACGCAACATCACTAGGGGAAAACGATTAGAATTCATTTATCGCAGCAAATTACTTTGTTGCACCGGTTGTCTCCTCCACCCTCTGAAAAGGTGGATTTAAGCCCCGAGTCTCACGACTCGGGGCTTTTTTTATGCCTTTTTAGATCGCAGGGACCGCCCCTTTATCATCCAAGGCCCAGGAGAACCCATGACGACTGCATCTGCCAAGCCCGCCAAGGCTGAAAAATCCCCCAAGGCCCCCAAGCCGCTCACCCCCGCCGACTATCTGAAGAAGATTTTGACTGCCCGTGTCTACGATGTGGCGATTGAAACCGCGCTGGAACCCGCTCGCAATTTGAGTTTGCGGCTGAACAACACGGTGCTGCTCAAGCGCGAAGACACCCAGCCGGTGTTCAGCTTCAAGTTGCGCGGCGCGTACAACAAGATGGCGCACCTGACCCCGGCGCAGCTCAAAAAGGGCGTGATTTGCGCATCCGCTGGCAACCACGCGCAGGGCGTGGCCATGAGTGCCCGCAAGCTGGGAGCCCGCGCAGTTATCGTGATGCCGACCACCACGCCGCAGGTGAAGGTGGACGCGGTGGCCCGACTGGGCGGCGAAGTGGTGTTGTTTGGCGAGAGCTATACCGATGCCTACAACCACTCGCTGCAACTGCAAAAGAAGCAGGGCCTGACCTTTGTGCACCCGTTTGACGACCCGGACGTGATTGCCGGGCAGGGCACGATCGCCATGGAAATCCTGCGCCAACTGCAAAGCCTGGGCTCGCAGAAGCTGGACGCGGTGTTTGTCGCCATCGGCGGAGGCGGGCTGATTTCGGGCGTGGCCAATTACATCAAGGCGGTACGGCCCGAGATCAAGGTGATCGGCGTGCAAACCAAAGATTCGGACGCAATGCTGCAATCCGTCAAAGCCAAAAAGCGCGTCACGCTGACCGATGTAGGCCTGTTTGCCGATGGCACTGCCGTGAAGCTGGTGGGCGAGGAAACCTTCCGCGTGGCACGTGGCCTGGTGGATGGCTACATCACGGTGGATACCGATGCCGTCTGCGCCGCCATCAAGGACGTGTTTGTGGACACCCGCAGCATCGTCGAGCCCTCGGGCGCGCTGGCGGTGGCGGCCATAAAGCAGTACGTGGCCACGCACAAAACCAAGGGCGAAACCTACGCCGCCATTTTGTGCGGTGCCAACATGAACTTCGACCGCCTGCGCTTTGTGGCCGAGCGGGCCGAGGTGGGCGAGGAGCGCGAAGCCCTGTTTGCCGTCACCGTGCCCGAAGAGCGCGGCAGCTTCAAACGCTTTTGCGGCGTGATTGCCGAGCTGCCCGGTGGCCCGCGCAATGTGACCGAATTCAGCTACCGCATCAGCGACGCGGCCAAGGCCCATGTGTTTGTGGGCCTGACCACGCAGGCCAAGGGCGAGTCGCTCAAAATTGCCGCCAACTTCAGCAAACAGGGCTTCAAGGCGCTGGACCTGACGCACGACGAGCTGGCCAAGGAGCACATCCGCCACATGGTGGGCGGCCACTCCACCCTGGCCAAGGACGAGCGCCTGCTGCGCTTCATCTTCCCCGAGCGGCCCGGCGCGCTGCTGAAGTTTTTGACCCTGCTGCGCCCCGGCTGGAACATCAGCCTGTTCCACTACCGCAACCAGGGCGCGGACTATGGCCGCATTTTGGTGGGCATCCAGGTGCCCAAGGCAGACGACAAAGCCTTTGCCAAATTTCTGACCACGCTGGACTACCCGTGCGTGGAAGAAACCCTGAACCCGGTGTACCGGCTGTTCTTGCAGAGCTGAGGATGCACAGAGCAGCCCCGTCTTACTCCCTCCCCCGCCGGGGGAGGGCTGGGGTGGGGGCACGCCTTCAAACGCAGCCCCCATCCCAACCTTCCCCCGGCGGGGGAAGGGGTAATACCGGCCCATCCCCATGAACCCCATCCGCCACTACCTGCTGGCCGTGCAGTTCTTCACCCGCATTCCGGTGACCGGGCGGCTGGCGGCGTGGGTGGGTTACAGCCCGGCGATGCTGCGGGCCAGTGCGGCGCATTTCCCCGGTGTGGGCTGGCTGGTGGCACTGGTGGCGTGCACGGTGGCGGCGCTCAGCGGCACGCTGCTGCACGGGCGGCCAGGCAGCGCGCTGGTGACGGCGGTGCTATGCACGATTGCCAGCGTGCTGGTGACCGGCGGTTTCCACGAAGACGGGCTGGCCGATGTAGCCGACGGGCTGGGCGGCAGCCATGCGCGGGAGCGGGCGCTAGAGATCATGAAGGATTCGCGCGTCGGCGCATTCGGTGCGATGGCGCTGGTGCTGGCGCTGCTGGCCAAAGTCGCGCTGCTGGCCATGCTGGATGCGAGCAGCGGCACGGCCCTGCTGGCGGCGCTGGTGGGCGGGCATGTGTGGTCGCGCTTTTGCCCGCTGCTGCTGGTGCGCCTGCTGCCGCACGTGGGCGATGCCGCCACCTCCAAGAGCAAACCACTGGCCGCGCAGATCAGCCTGGGCGCGCTGGGCGTGGCATTTTTATGGTGTTTTATGCCGCTAGCGCTTATGGAATGGGCGCAAGGAGCTACATTTTTAATAGCAAGCATGGTGGCCAGCCTGCTGGCGCTGGCATGGATGGGGCGGCTTTTTGCGCGGCGGCTACAAGGCTTTACCGGCGACTGCCTGGGCGCCACGCAGCAGGTCTGCGAAATTGCGTTTTACCTGGGTGCGGCGGTGGCGCTGGCATGACGCCCACATGACATTCTGGGCCGTGCGCCATGCCCAGCCACTGATAGCACCCGGCATCTGTTATGGCGCGTTGGATGTGGCGGCAGACGCGCAGGCCACGCAGGCGGCGGCGCACAGGCTGGCGGCGGTGCTGCCTACAGGCATTTCGGTCACCTGCTCAACGCTACAAAGATGCGAGCAGCTTGCGCAGGTGCTATCTGCGCTAAGACCCGATTTGACACTTAAATTTGACCCCCGATTGCGCGAGATGGACTTTGGCGACTGGGAAGGCCAGCGCTGGGATGCCATCGGACAGCCTGCGCTGGCAGCCTGGACGGCCAACTTCGCCCGTCACCGGCCCGGCGGCGGTGAATCGGTGCAGCTATTTATGCAGCGGGTGGCGGCGGCCTGGGATGCGGTAGGAACGAAAAACACGCTGTGGATCACGCATGCCGGGGTGATCCGGGCCTGTAGCTTGCTGGCAGCGGACATCCGCAGCATCGACCGTGCCGACCAGTGGCCGCAGGCGGCTCCCGGCTACGGCGAATGGCTTATTTTTGAACCGGCAGTTCCAGCGCAAACGCGGCCGGACCTTCTAGGCTGTTAGCCAGCGCGGCGCGGCGCGGGGCGACGGATTGCAGCAGCAAACCCCCGTCTACCACGCTGCCCACCCGGAAGGGCTTGGGCGGCTTGCCGTCTATCGCAATCAACGCCGCGCCACGGTGGCCCGCCACCACCCCCAGCAGCACGAAGCGGGTGGAGGGGTTCACCAACGCCACCGCCTCCGCGCCCTGCGGCATGGCGCCCAGCACACGGGCGACGGCGGTGCTGTCGATGGGCGCACGGGTCTGTGTGGACACGGCCGTCTGCGGGCCGACCGCGTCGGCGCTGGACTTCAGCCCCCAGTACGCGGTGCTGGCCAAGGCCGCTGCCCAGACCACAAAAGTCACCAGCCGGGGGGCCCAGCGGGCAGCAGGGGATGCGGATGTATTCAGTAACATGGATTGATTATCATCGCAGCCCATGACGACATCTCACCTCTCCTTTCGCCGCCGCCTGCAAGCCGGTTTCACCCTGATCGAACTGATGGTGGTGCTGGTCATCATCGGCGTGCTGGCCGCGCTGATCGTGCCCAACGTGCTGGAACGTGCCGACGATGCCCGCGCGACCGCCGCCAAGACCGACGTGAACAACCTGGTGCAAGCCCTGAAGCTCTACAAGCTGGACAACCAGCGCTACCCCAGCGCCGAGCAAGGTCTGCAAGCCCTGGTCGCCAAGCCCAGCACCAACCCGGTGCCGCCCAACTGGAAGCCTTACGTTGAAAAGCTGCCCAACGACCCCTGGAGCCATTCCTACCAGTACCTGAACCCCGGCGTGCAGGGCGAGATCGACGTGATGTCTTTCGGTGCCGATGGCCAGGCCGGTGGCGAAGGCAAAAATGCCGACATCGGCAGCTGGCAGTAGCTTGCAAATTCCCCGGCTAGCGCCAGCACACGCTGCTGGTGACCGCCCGCCCCCACCCCAGCCCTTCCCCGAAGAGGGCGGGAGCGAAACCGGAGCCCGCGTTTCGCCCTCCCCTTCCGGGGGAGGGTCGGGGTGGGGGCGGGATGCTCGGGCTCGCGGCTTCACACTGCTGGAGCTGCTGGTCGTCGTGGCCATCATCGCCATCGCCAGCGGGGGCGTGGCCTTTGCCTTGCGCAACAACAGCCAAACCCTGCTGGAGCGCGATGCGGCGCGGCTGGCGGCGCTGTTTGAATCGGCCCGCGCCCAATCCCGTGCGACAGGTGTGCCGGTACGCTGGCGGCCCACGCCCGAGGGTTTTGTATTTGATGGTCTGCCTGCACGGGCCTTGCCCGCACGCTGGCTGGGCACGGATACGCTGGCCCGCAGCAGCGACCCGGTGCTGCTCGGCCCCGAGCCGGTGATTGGCCGGCAAGAAGTCGTGTTGCAGTCCGTCAGCCAACCCAGCCAGGCGCTGCGCATTGCCACCGACGGCGCACGGCCTTTTGCGGTGCAGACGGTCACGCCATGAAGGCACGCGCTGTGGTGTCAAAAGCCTGTGGTTTTACCCTGATCGAAGTGCTGGTGGCCCTGGCCATCGTGTCGATTGCGCTGATCGCCGGGCTGCAGGCCACCCAGGCACTGACCACCAACGCCAGCCGCCAGACCGACGTGCTGCTGGCCCATCTGTGTGCCGAAAACGCGCTGGTCACCATGCGCCTGTCGGCCCAGATGCCCGGCGTGGGCGACAGCAACCACAACTGCGAGCAAGCCGGGCATGTGTACGAGGTGCGCCTGAACGTGCTGCCCACACCCAACCCCAGCTTTCGGCGGGTGGATGCGCAGGTGTTTGATGGCAATTCACCCATCCTGCGCCTCTCCACCATCGTGGGCAGATTCTGATGGCCCGCCAAAAAGGCTTCACCCTGGTCGAGCTGCTGGTGGCGCTGATGGTGATGGCGCTGCTGGCGGTGTTGAGCTGGCGCGGGCTGGACGGCATGACCCGGGCGCAGAGCCAGACCCAGCTGCGCGCCGACGAGGTGCTAACCCTGCAAGCCGGGCTGGGCCAGTGGACGGCCGACCTGGATGCCCTGCTGGTGCAGCCCCACACCACCGCCCTCGATTGGGACGGGCGCGGCCTGCGGATGACCCGGCGCAGCAGCGACCCCCAGGCCGTCGGCCCGCTGGTGGTGGCCTGGACGCAGCGCACTATCGACGGCACCGACCAGTGGCTGCGCTGGCAGTCGCCCCCGGTGCGCAACCGCACCGAACTGGCCCTGGCCTGGAGCCGTGCCGCGCTGTGGGCACAAAACCCCAGCGCCGAGGCCCAGCGCGCCGAAGTCGCCCTGACACCGCTGGCCGGTTGGCAGATCTTTTACTACCGTGATGGGGCCTGGAGCAACCCACTGTCCAGCAGCGCCAGCACCGCTGCCGTGGGCACTGCCACCGACACCAGCATCCCCGAAGGCGTGCGCCTGGTACTGACGCTGCCGCCCGGCCAGGCGCTGGCCGGGGTGTTGACCCGCGACTGGATTCGCCCGACCGTGGGTGGTGGCAAGTCATGACACACCGCCAAATTTATAAGAAATCGGCCTCTAGCGCATATTCCATCTGCGCAAGAAGCTATTATTTATATAGCGCACAGCGTGGCGCGGCGCTGCTGATGGCGATGCTGACCGTGACCCTGGTGGCCACCCTGGCCGCTGCCTCGCTGTGGCAGCAGTGGCGCAGCGTGGAGGTAGAGGCGGCCGAGCGCCAGCGCGTGCAGTCGGCCTGGATACTGACCGGCGCGCTCGACTGGGCCCGGCTGATCCTGCGCGAAGACGGGCGCTCTGGCGGGGCCGACCACCTGGCCGAACCCTGGGCCGTGGCGCTGCAAGAGTCCCGCCTGTCCACCTTTTTGGCGGCCGACCGCGACAACACCGGCGGCATGGCCACCGACGAGCAGCTCGATGCGTTTTTGTCCGGCCAGATCACCGACATGCAGTCGCGCCTGAACGTGTTTAACCTGGTCGAGGACAACAAGGTCTCCGAAGTCTCGCTGGCCGCCTTTGGCCGCCTGTTTGAACTGCTGAACCTGCCGCCGCAAGAGCTAAGCACCCTCAGCACCCAGCTGAAGCTGGCCCTGGACAGCAGCCAAGCCAGCAGCAGCACGGCTGCCGTGCCGCTGCTGCCGCGCAGCGCGGCGCAACTGGCCTGGCTGGGCCTGTCGCCCACCACCGTGGCGGCATTGCAACCCTATGTGGGCCTGCTGCCGGTGCGCACCGCCGTCAATCTGAACACCGCCAGCGCCCAGGTGCTGGTGGCCAGCGTGCCCAACTTGAGCATGGCCGATGCCCAAAAGCTGGTGGCTGCCCGGGCCAGCAAATACTTTAAAAGCACCGCCGATGCCAGCGCCATCCTGAACCAGCCCGGCATCGTCTTCAGCGAGAGCGAGCATGCCGTATCGACCCGCTATTTCGAGGTGCTGGGCCGCCTGCGCCTGGGCGACACCACGGTGCTGGAGCGCTCGCTGGTGCAGCGCGACGGCATTGTGGTAACCACCCTGTGGCGCGAAAAAGCTACCGAACCCCTCCCTACAATGCCCAACCAATGAGCACCCTGATCGTCCTCCTCCCCCTAGAGCCTGCCAGCGGCGCGTTCGACTACGTAGTGAGCTTTGACGGCCGCAGCGCAGACAGCCACGACCGCGCACCCGCCGCCCTGCTGCCGCGCAGCACCGAGCTGGTGGCCGTGGTGCCTGCGCAGGCCTTGTCATGGCACCAGGTCAGCCTGCCCAAAGGCAGCTTGAAACCCGGGGCGATGGGCGGGGCCACCGACTCGCCCCGGCTGCGCAGCGTGCTCGAAGGTCTGCTGGAAGAACGCCTGCTGGAAGAACCCGCCGAGCTGCACTTTGCCCTGCAACCCGACGCCCCCGCCGATGGCCCGGTGTGGGTTGCGGCCTGCAACCGCGCCTGGCTGCGCACCGCCCTGGCCGTGCTGGAGGCCGCCAAGCGCCCGGTGGCCCGCATCGTGCCCGAATGCGCGCCAGAATCTGCTCCCGGTAGCCGCAGCCTGCACGTGCTGGGCACGCCCGCGCAGCCCCAACTGCTCAGCACCGGCCCGCACGGTGTCAGCCTGCTGCCCTTCAGCGCCGCCACCCTAGCGATGGCCCAGGCGGGCCAGACAGAACCGGTCGAACTGGTGGCCGAGCCCGCCGTGGCCGCGCTGGCCGAACAACTGGCGCAGCGCCCCGTGACCCTGCAACACACCGCCGATCGTTGGCTGGCATCGGCCCGGGGCCGCTGGGATCTGGCCCAGTTCGACCTGCGCAACTCCACCCGCAGCCGCGCCTGGAAAGGCCTGGCCGCCCAGGCCACCGTGCTGCTGCAAGCCCCGCAATGGCGGGCCGCCCGCTGGGGCCTGGCGCTGCTGCTGCTGGCCCAGATCGTGGGGCTGAACACCTGGGCCTGGCAAGAAAGCCGCAGCCTGCAAGCCAAGCGCGCCGCCCTGCAAGCCACCCTGACGCAGACCTTTCCGGGTGTGAAAGTGGTGGTCGATGCGCCGGTGCAAATGGGCCGCGAACTGGCGCTGCTGCGGCAAACCGCCGGTGCCACCTCGGCCCGTGATTTAGAGGCCATGCTCAGCGTGCTGGGCACTGCCCTGCCCCCGCAGCAAGCCGCCACCGGACTGGACTTTGCCCCCGGCGAGGTCCGGCTCAAAGGTATTCCGTCCGGCACCGATGCCACCCTCGCCGCCCCCCTGCGCGCCCAAGGCTACAGCCTGCGGTCTGAGGGCAACCTGTTCATCCTGCAACCTGCTACGGGTGCCGCCCCATGAAACTGCCCGCACCCCTTCAAGCCCACTGGGACAGCTTGGCCCCGCGTGAACGCCACAGCGTGCAGGCCGCGCTGGCGCTGGTCGCCCTGACCCTGCTGTGGTGGCTGGCTTTTAGCCCGGCGCTACAGACCTTGCGCGCGGCCGATGCCCAGCACCGCCAGCTAGACGCGCAGTTGCACACCATGCGCAGCCTGCAAACCGAAGCCCAGGCACTGCAAGCCCTGCCCAAGCTGGGTTTTGACGATGCACTCAAAGCCGTGGAAGTGGCCACCCGCACCGAACTGGGTGGCAGCGGCACGGTCAACACCACCGGCGAACGCGTCACCGTGAGCCTGAAAAACACCCCGGCCGACGCGCTGGCCCGTTGGCTGGCGCAGGTGCGCATCAACGCCCGCGCCCTGCCCACCGAGGCCCGGCTGGTGCGTAACCCGGTGGACCCCATCGCCACCGCCCCGGTGGCCAAATGGAATGGCACGCTGGTGCTGACGCTGCCCAGCAACCGCTGATGCGCCGCATACCAAGCACCGTGGTGCGCCCGCCCTGGCGCTGGGCCTGGGCCGGTGGCCTGCTGGGCCTGGCCGTAGCAGTGCTGCTGTGCGCCCCGGCGCGCTGGTTGGCCGCTGGCGTGGCCCAGGCCAGCCAAGGCCAGGTGCAACTGGCCGACCCGCGCGGCACGGTGTGGAACGGCTCGGCCCAGCTGGTGCTGACCGGGGGCACAGGCAGTACCGACAGCACCGCCCTGCCGCAGCGCCTGCACTGGCAAATCCGCCCGGCCATCACCGGCCTTCACACCGCGCTGCTGGCCGACTGCTGCATGGCCCAGCCCCTGCAACTACACGCCACGCCGCACTGGGGCGGTGGCCAGCTGGCATTGACCGACAGCCAGTCGCACTGGCCCGCGCCCCTGCTGGCCGGGCTGGGCGCGCCCTGGAACACGCTGCAACCCGAGGGCACGCTGGCGCTGGCCACCCAAGGCCTGGTGCTGGACTGGAACGCGGGCCGCCTGCTGCTGGCCGGGCAGGCACGGCTGGAGGCCATCGACATGGCTTCGCGCCTGTCTACCCTGAAACCGATGGGCAGCTACCGGCTGACGCTGACCGGCGGCAGCCCCACCACGCTGCAACTCGACACCCTGGGCGGGGCCCTGCAACTGACCGGCAGCGGCCAGTGGGTGGGCGCACGGCTGCGCTTTGAAGGCACGGCCACCGCCGCCCCCGACCGGGTGGATGCCTTGTCGAATCTTCTCAATATCATCGGGCGGCGCACTGGTGCGCGCGCCACCATCAAAGTAGGTTGATTCCATGTCCATGCACGCCCCTTCCCGCATTCCATTTGCTATCACATCCATAGCACTATGCGCACTATGTACCTGCGCTGGAGCCCTATTTTCTTTAAATGCACAGGCGCAGACCGTACCCCCGAAGCGCGGTGAGCCGGTGACGCTGAACTTTGCCAACGCCGAGATCGAGTCCGTGGCCCGCACGATGGCGGTGATCACCGGGCGCAACGTGGTGGTGGACCCGCGCGTGAAGGGCGTGATGACGCTGAGCACCGAGAACCCAGTGCCCCCGGCGGTGGCCTACAGCCAGTTTTTGTCGGCCCTGCGCTTGCAGGGCTTTGCGGTGGTGGAGTCCGGCGGGCTGGACAAGGTGGTGCCCGAGGCCGATGCCAAGCTGCAACCCGGCCCGGTGGCTATCAGTGCAGGCAATGGCGAAGGCAATGCGGCAACAGGTAGCCAGATCACCACGCAAATCTTCAAGCTGAACTTTGAAAACGCCGCCAACCTGGTGCCGGTGCTGCGCCCGCTGATCAGCCCCAACAACACCATCAACCTGAACCCCGGCAACAACTCGCTGGTGATTACCGACTACGCCGACAACCTGCGCCGCATTGGCCGCATCATCGCGGCGATGGATGTGTCCAACGCCACCGAGGTGGAGATCATCCCGCTGAAATACGCCATCGCCAGCGACCTGGTGCCGCTGCTGGCCAAGCTGATCGAGTCCGGCAGCAGCACGGGCGCGGCCCCCGCCGCCGGGCAGACCGACAGCAGCTTCAAAACCACCCTGCTGGCCGAACCGCGCAGCAACGCCGTCATCCTGCGCGCCGCCAACCCGGCCCGGGTGGCGCTGGTCAAGTCGCTGGTCCGCAAGCTCGACCAGCCCACGCTGAGCGGTAGCAACGGCGACGCGGGCAACATCTACGTGGTGTACCTGAAGAACGCCGATGCCACCAAGCTGGCCACCACCCTGCGTGCCGCCATGAGCGGCGAGAGCAAAAGTAGCGCAGGCAGCACGGGCAGCTCCGGCAGCAACACGGGCAGCAGCCTGAGCCCCACCAGCACCAGCAGCACCTCGTCCAGCACCTCCAGCGCCAACACCGGCGCTTTGAGCGGCACCACCAGCAACCAGCCGTCCACCGGCGGACAGATCCAGGCCGACCCGAGCACCAATTCGCTGATCATCACCGCGCCCGAGCCGCAGTACCGCCAGCTGCGCGCCGTCATCGACAAGCTCGATGGCCGCCGCGCCCAGGTGCTGGTGGAGAGCCTGATCGTCGAGGTGAGCAGCAACAAGGCAGCCGAGTTCGGCATCCAGTGGCAGGGCGTGCTGGGCAATGTGGGCCTGGGCACCAACTTTGGTGCCGGTGCCAGCAACCTGGCCCAGCTGGCCACCGCCATTGCCACCGGCAGCACCAGCACTACGCTGGCGAATGGCCTGAACCTGGGCGTGGCCAGCAAGGTCGGCGGCACCTATGTGCTGGGCGCACTGGCCCGGCTGATGGACACCACTGGCACCGGCAATGTGCTGTCCACCCCGAATCTGCTGACGCTGGACAACGAAGAGGCCAAGATCGTCATCGGCCAAAACGTGCCCTTCGTCACCGGTACCTACACCACCAACAGCAGCACCGGCACCTCCAACCCGTTCCAGACCGTAGAGCGCAAAGACGTGGGCCTCACCTTGCGGGTGCGCCCGCAGATCAATGAGAACGGCACGGTGAAGATGGCCATCTACCAGGAGGTGTCCAACGTGGACGCGTCCACCAAGAGCAACACCAACGGCCCCACCACCAACAAACGCTCCATCGAATCCAACGTGCTGGTAGACGACGGCTCCATCGTGGTGCTGGGCGGCCTGCTGCAAGACGAATACGCGGGCAGTGCCGAAAAAGTACCCGGCCTGGGCGATGTGCCGTTCTTGGGCAACTTCTTCAAAAGCGAAAGCCGCAGCCGCAACAAAACCAACCTGATGGTGTTCTTGCGCCCCATCGTCGTGCGCGACACCCACACCAGCGACGCGCTGGCCCTGGACCGCTACGACCTGATGCGCGTGCAGCAGCAAGGTGTGCAGCCTAGCCAGCACCCGCTGCTGTCGGCCGTGCCCAGCTCCAACGCCCTGCCCGAGCTGGCCACCAGCAGCAACACGGTGGTGGTGCCCAAGCCGCTGGCCATTCCTGCGATGGCAACCCCTGCCCCTTGACCCGCTAGACGCCATGCGCCACCCCCTGCCCTACGCCTTCGCCCGCACCCAGCAACTGCTGCTGGAAGACGACCAAGGCGCGTTCACCCTGTGGCTGCACCCGGCCAGCCCACCGTCTGCGTTGAGCGAGGTGATGCGCAAATACCCGGTGCAGCACATTGAAACCCTCAGCCCCGAGGCCCTGGCCCAGCGCATCAGCGCCGCCTACGCGCAGGGCGAATCCAGCGCGGCATCGGTGGTTAGCGAAGTAGAGAGCGATGCCGACCTGAGCCGCATGATGCAAGAGCTGCCTGCGGTGGAAGACTTGCTGGAAATGAGCGACGACGCACCCATCATCCGCATGCTCAACGCCCTGCTGACCCAGGCCGCCCGCGACGGCGCCAGCGACATCCACATCGAACCGTATGAGCGCCACTCCAGCGTGCGTTTCCGCGTCGATGGCACGCTGCGCGAAGTGGTGCAGCCGAACCGGGCCCTGCACGCCGCGCTGATCTCGCGCCTGAAGATCATGGCCGACCTGGACATTTCGGAAAAACGCCTGCCGCAAGATGGCCGTATCAGCCTGCGCATCGGCACTCGCGCCGTGGATGTGCGCGTCAGCACCCTGCCCAGCGCCCATGGCGAACGCGCCGTGCTGCGCCTGCTGGACAAAAGCGGCTCCAAGCTGACGCTGGAAGCCGTGGGCATGCAGGGCGCGGTGCTGGAGCAGCTGCAAAACCTCATCGGCCAGCCGCACGGCATCATTTTGGTGACCGGCCCCACGGGATCGGGCAAAACCACCACCCTGTACGCCGCCCTGAGCCGCCTGGATGCCAGCACCAGCAACATCATGACGGTGGAAGACCCGATCGAATACGAGCTGCCCGGTGTCGGCCAGACCCAAGTCAACGCCAAGATCGACCTGACCTTCGCCAAGGCCCTGCGCGCCATCCTGCGGCAAGACCCGGACGTAATCATGATCGGCGAAATCCGCGACTTCGAGACGGCGCAAATCGCCATCCAGGCATCCCTGACAGGCCACCTGGTGCTGGCCACCCTGCACACCAACGATGCCGCCAGCGCGGTGAACCGCCTGATCGACATGGGCGTGGAGCCGTTTTTGCTTAGCTCCACCCTGCTCGGCGTGCTGGCCCAGCGGCTGGTGCGCAAGCTGTGTCCGGTCTGCCAGGGTGCCAACTGCCCGGCCTGCAACCAGACCGGCTACCAGGGCCGCACCGGCATCTTCGAACTGCTGGTCACCAACGACGCCATCCAGGCGCAAATCCACAACCGCGCCAGCGAGGCCGACATCCGCACCGCCGCCCGTGGCGCAGGCATGCAACTGATGCGCGAAGACGGCGAACGGCTGGTGCAGGCAGGGATTACCTCGCGTGAAGAGTTGCTGCGGGTGACGCGGGACTGATGTGGCTGGTCATCTGAAAAATGGACTTTCACATGGCCTCTTTGCTTGCCTGACCGCCTTTATCTTGCTTGGGAACACAGCGAACAATGCCCGCGCAGCCGATGCGGAAGAATCATTACTGCGCCACTGTGCAAAGCTTGCAGGAGACAAAAAGGGCAATGGGAGAACTATCGCCAAGCACAATGCTTCTTTCACGCTTTAGTCCTGAATGACGAAAACGAGTGGAACCTATTCTTTCAATCAGATTGCGAGGCAGATGAGGCCCGTCTCCGTGCGGATTACCTCTCCAATATGCCGCCATGATCGCGGTTATTGCAACCAGATCAGCAGCAGCTCGGGTTACGTCTTCAGCCCTGCCCGTCACATCGAAATAGCGGCACTTCGGAAGACTGTCGTTGCAAAGTAGTTATTGCACATGATGCAGTATCAAATAAAGACTATATTCAGCCCATGCTTACCGCCTCCCACATCAAACCCATCAGCTACCTCAAAGCCAACGCCGCGCAGGTACTGCGTGAACTGGCAGAGCAACGCGAACCTATGGTGATTACCCAAAACGGCGAAGCCACTGCCGTGCTGCAAGACATCGCCAGCTACGAGCAGGATCAGCAAACCCTGGCTTTGCTAAAGATTCTGGCCCTGGGCAACCAGCAAATTGCGCAGGGCCGTACCGTGTCTGCGACCCAGGCCGTGGGTGATATCCGTCGCCGTCTGCAGTCCGAGGCTCCATGACGCAAAGTTATCGGGTCGAATTGACCGAAGACGCACAGACGGATTTGAATGCATTGATCAGCTACGTAGAACAGTACGACGCGCCCCTTAAAGCCTTGCAGCTTCTAGACCACATAGAAAGCACCCTTGCATCGTTGCAAGTTTTTCCTGAACGTGGCGCGCTTACCAAAGAGCTTCTGGCGCTAGGCAACCGCGAATACCGCGAAACCTATTTCAAACCCTACCGCATCATCTACAAAGTGCTGGCCACCAAGGTCTATGTTTACGTGATCGCCGACGGTCGGCGCGACCTGCGCAGCCTGCTGGCTCGGCGCATTCTGCAAGGCTAATTCCCATGCCCGCCTATTCCTTTGAAGCACTAGACCCCCAAGGCCAGACCCGCAAGGGCGTGATGGAGGCCGACACGGCCAAGGCCGCGCGCGGCCTGCTGCGTGCGCAAGCCCTGGTGCCCCTGGCGGTGGAGCCGGTGAATGCCAGCGCTGCATCCGGCGGCAAGGGCCTGCGCACCAATCTATTTGAAGGCCGCGTCTTCAATTCCACCGGGTTGGCCATTTGGACGCGCCAAGTCGCCGGGCTGGTGTCGTCAGGCCTGCCCCTGGAGCGGGCACTCACCGCGCTGACCGACGAAGCCGAAGATGAGCGCCAGCGCAACCTGCTGGCCGCACTGCGCGCCGAGGTGAATGCGGGCGCCAGCTTTGCCAAGGCCCTGGGCCAGCACCCGCGCGAGTTCTCCAGCATTTATGTGGCTGTGATCGGTGCGGGCGAGCAAAGCGGCAGCCTGGGCCTGGTGCTGGAGCGTCTGGCCGACGACCTAGAAGAACGCCAGGCGCTGCAATCCAAGCTGATCGGCGCGGCGCTCTACCCGGCCATCGTCACGCTGGTGGCAATTGCCATCGTGCTGTTTCTGGTGGGCTATGTGGTGCCGCAGGTGGCGAATGTGTTTGCTGGCAGCAAACGGGCGCTGCCCTTCCTCACAGTGGCCATGCTGGCCCTCAGCGACGTGGTGCGCAACTATGGCTGGGCACTGCTGATTGCTATTATTGTGATAGCTATAGGCGCACGTACTGCTTACGCTAACGCCCTATTTCGCAAAAAAATTGATGCCGCCTTCCTGAAGCTGCCGCTGCTCGGCCCGCTGGCCCGGGGCTACAACGCGGCGCGCTTTGCCGGCACGCTGGCAATGCTGGCCTCGGCGGGCGTGCCCATCTTGAAAGCCTTGCAGGCAGCGGCCGAAACCCTCAACAACACCGCCATGCGCGCCGACGCCCTGGACGCTCTGGTGCTGGTGCGCGAAGGCGCGCCGCTGGCCTCGGCCCTGGCACAGAAAAAGCGCTTCCCCGGCCTGCTGGCCATGTTTGCCCGGCTGGGCGAGCAAACCGGCCAGTTGCCGGTGATGCTGCAACGCGCCGCCGTGCAGCTCAGCACCGAGGTGCAGCGCCGGGCAATGGCCTTGGCGACGATTCTGGAGCCGCTGCTGATCGTGGCGATGGGCCTGGTGGTGATGCTGATCGTGCTGGCGGTTTTGATGCCCATCATCCAGCTCAACCAATTCGCGAAGTGATGAACACCCCCAGGCTTGCCCGTTGCACGTGGCCGCCAACCCCCTTGCAGGAGGCGATGCCAGTGGCCCGGCAAAGCCGGTTCCACGGCATCCACCAAGGGCAGGCTTGCCTTTGGCGTACCTGCGAGGAAAGATAGACATCCGACCAACGCACACCACGAAACCTCCATGCCTACCCTCAACGACCAACTCGTCGTCGCGATTTCATCCCGCGCCCTGTTCAACCTGGAAGAAGAAAACCGCCTCTTCGACGCGGGCGACGACAAGGCCTACATGCAGCTCCAGTTCGACCGGCTGGACCTGCCCGCCCAGCCCGGCGTGGCGTTTTCGCTGGTCAAAAAGCTGCTGGCCTTCAACGATGCCGACACCAAGCGGGTCGAGGTGGTGATTTTGTCGCGCAACGACCCGGTCAGCGGCATGCGCATTTTTCGCTCTAGCAAGGCGGGTGGCCTGCACCTGGAGCGCGGCGTATTCACCCAGGGCCGGGCGCCGTTTGGCTACCTGCGGGCGCTGGGTGCGCACCTGTTTTTATCGGCCAACGAAAAAGATGTGCGCGATGCGCTGGCGCTGGGCTTTCCGGCGGCGCGGGTGCTGACCGAATCCACCCAGGCCGGGCACAACCACCCGCTGGAAGTGCGCATTGCCTTTGACGGCGACGCAGTGCTGTTCAGCGACGAGGCCGAGCGCGTCTACCAGGCCCAGGGTCTGCCCGCGTTCCAGCAGCACGAGATCGACAAAGCCGCCGTGCCCCTGCCCGACGGCCCGTTCAAACCCCTGCTGATCGCGCTGCACCGCCTGCAGCAGGCCGGTACGCCGCAGATGCGCATCCGCACCGCCCTGGTCACCGCCCGCAGCGCCCCGGCGCACGAGCGCGCCATCCTGACGCTGATGAACTGGAACATCGCGGTGGACGAAGCCATGTTCCTCGGCGGCCTGCCCAAGGGCGAGTTTCTGCGCGAATTCGAGCCCGACTTCTTCTTCGACGACCAAACCGGCCACGTCAACTCCGCCGCCCGCCACGTGCCTGCCGGGCATGTGAGCAGCGGCGTCTCGAATCCAGCGGAATAAACCCCCATGCGTTTTGCCAATTTGAAAACCCAGACCGCCCAGGTCTGGAAGCTGTCGATCCCCTACTTCCAGTCCGAAGAAAAGTGGAAGGCCCGCGCCCTGCTGGCCTCCATCGTGGCGCTGAACCTGCTGGGCGTGTACCTGCTGGTGCTGCTAAACCAGTGGAACCAGGTGTTTTACGACGCGCTGCAAAACAAAGATGCGGCGGTGTTCTGGCAGCAACTGGGCCGCTTCACCTACATCGCCTTCGCGCTCATCATCCTGGCCGTCTACAAGTTTTACCTGACCCAGCTGCTGGAAATGCGCTGGCGCGCCTGGATGACCACGCACACCTTGGCGCGCTGGCTGTCGAACCAGGCGTTCTACAAAATGGAGCTGGCCCGCTTCGCCAAAAGTAACCCCGATGCAGGCCCCGACAACCCCGACCAGCGCATCCAGGAAGACCTGAACCAATTCACCAGCCTGACCATCGGTCTGAGCATGGGCGTGCTCAACGCGGTGGTCACCCTGGTCAGTTTTGTGGGCATTTTGTGGAACCTGTCGGGCGACTTCTCGTTCCACCTGGGCGGCAGCGACTACTTTGTGCCCGGCTTCATGGTCTGGATGGCCCTGCTCTACTGCCTGGCGGGTAGCGTCATCACCTTCTACATCGGTCGCCCGCAGATCAAACTGAACTTTCAGCAGCAGCGCGTCGAGGCCGACTTTCGCCACCACATGGTGCGGGTGCGGGAATACAGCGAATCCATCGCCCTGGACCACGGCGAGCCGGTGGAACGCGCCCACTTGGGACAACGCTTCAGCGCGGTGCTGGCCAACTACCTGCTGCTGTTAAAGGCCCAGAAGCGGCTGATCTGGTTCAACAGCTTCTTCGGCCAGGCGGCAGTGGTGTTTCCGTTCATTGTGGCCGCGCCGCGCTTTTTCAGCGGAGCCATCCAGCTCGGCACGCTGATCCAGATATCGTCGGCTTTTGGCCGGGTGCAAGACGCACTGAGCTGGTTTGTCGACAACTACAGCAGCCTGGCCACCTGGCGCGCTACCACCGACCGGCTGACCTCGTTTGAAGCACAAATAGTGGCTCTTGCGCATATGGAATATGCACAAGCAGCTACAAATATGGAAGCACCCGATACCCTGAAAACCCACGACCTGACCCTGCGTCTGCCCGACGGCAGCGTGCTGCTGGACGCGGTCAATCTACAGGCCCGCCCCGGCGACCACATTCTGCTCAGCGGCCCCTCGGGCAGTGGCAAATCCACGCTGTTCCGGGCATTTGCCGGGATCTGGCCGTTCAGCAGCGGCCAGATCACGCTGCCAGCGGACGCGATGTTCATCCCCCAGCGCCCCTACTTCCCCGACGGCAGCCTGCGCAGCGCCCTGGCCTACCCCAGCGCCGCCGGTGGCTACCCCGACACGGCATTGCGCCAAGCCCTCACCGACGCACTGCTGCCCCACCTGGCCGACCAGCTCGACCTGGAGGCTGCCTGGGGCCAGAAGCTGTCGGGCGGCGAACAGCAGCGGCTGGCCATTGCCCGCGTACTGCTGAAAAAACCGCGCTGGATTTTTGCCGATGAAGCCACCAGCGCGCTGGATGCAGCGGCCGAAAATTTAATATACAAAAGGCTTCTAGCGCAGGTGGAATCAGCACAAGGTGCTATTATTTCAATAGCACATCGCCCGGGTGTAGCGGCTTTCCATTCCCAGCGCTGGACGCTGGAGCCGCAGCCTGAGGGGGCCGTGGCGCGCTTTCAGATTACGCAAACCGCCCTATAAAAAAAAGCCGCTCTGGGAGCGGCTTTTTTTGGGTTAGACCCCGGTAGTTTTCTTCAAGGCAGACGGATCATCGTAGGTCAAAGGTCCCTCGGGCAGCTTGTCGGGGTTGAGGGTTTGGTTGGCCACCTGCGTCACGTCGATCGCCTGACCACCAGCCCGCCACAGCGACTGCAAAAAGTCGAGCAGCTTCTTAGATATCGGGGCGGGCGGCGGCTCTTCCAGCTTCTTTTCAGCGGCTTTGGGGGCCGTGGTCCAGTCTTTGGCCGGATTGTCCTCGGTAGCCAGCGGCTGGTTCGGCCCGGGTTCCTTGCCTGCGGCCAGCAGCTTGGCAGTGGTGGCCGCCGTCTCGGGCGAGGCATTTTGCAGCCCGTTATCAGATTCGGTACTGGCTTCAGAGGTTTTGGCCGTGGCGGTAACCGCCGTGGCATTGATTTTTTCCACACCGCCCACCGCCTGCTGCGCCTCGGCCGCTTCGCCCTTAGGCACTACGCGCACTGCCGCACGGGCCTGGGCAGCGGCTTCCAGCGCCACGATGTCTTCGCGGGTGGTAGAAATATCCAGCTTCACCGACGGCGTGGGCTGGGTGGGCGTTCTGACCGCCTCGACCTTGGCGGTTTCCTGCTGGATCGCCACCGTCACCGGCTTGTTGCCCGGACCTGCGGCCACCGCTGACTCCGTGCCAGCACGCGTGCCAGCCGCAGCGGGCGGCCAGTTCACGGTACGTTCAACGGGAGGAATTTGCATGGTGTTTACCTGGTAGGTCGATCTGGGAATACTTTTTTAGATCTCGTACTTTGGTTAACGGCAGAAATGCAGGGTTATTTAGGCTCATTTCTCAAATAATTTGTAACAGTTGGCGTGGGCCTAAAGAAAGCGCTCCAAGAGCTTGCGCGATCCTCTGTCCAGCGCGGCTATGTCGCGCACGCTGAACTGCACGCCCACGCCTGCTGCAATCAGCAAGCCGCTGCGGCCCAGGCGGCGAATGTCTTCTTC
Source organism: Rhodoferax sp. LB1P47 (assembly GCF_056521445.1). Lineage (NCBI taxonomy): Bacteria > Pseudomonadati > Pseudomonadota > Betaproteobacteria > Burkholderiales > Comamonadaceae > Rhodoferax > Rhodoferax sp. LB1P47. The sequence continues at coordinate 466,627 of NZ_JBWMAU010000001.1, forward strand.
GGTTTTGAGCACAAAGTCGGTGTCGCCCCGGTCGGTTTCCACTGTCCATATGCTGGGCGTAGAAAAAGTGGACACGGCCTTCACGCGCAGGATCTCGGGCACAAATTCGCGGGCGGCCAGCTCCTCCAGCAGCAGGGCTTGCACGGCGGGCGGCATGGCGCTGAGGCTGTCAATCCAGACCAGTTCATGGCCCTCGGTGCCAACCAGGGACACGCCCTCGTCGGGTGCGGCAATCGGGAATGCGCGCACCGGCACTACGCCCTCATGGCGCTCGCCGGTCGTAAAAACCAGCACCAAGCGGCCAAACGCGTCGCGCTCCAACCGGAAATCAGGGGTGTTATTCATCATCATTGGCCTGCTGGGTGGGCGGAATGCTCAGTAGGGCGCGACAGGCTTAAACCCTCGTCTTCGCTCTCGGTGCGGCGCAGCTGGGCTTGGTAGAGCCGCCAGTACGCGCCCTCGCGGGCCATCAGTTCTTCGTGCGGGCCCACTTCGACCACGCGGCCCCGGTCCATCACCACCAGACGGTCGGCCTTGCGCAACGTAGACAGGCGGTGGGCGATGGCGATGGTGGTACGGCCTTGCACCAGGTTGTCCAGCGCCTTCTGGATTTCGTTTTCGGTCTCGGTGTCCACCGACGACGTGGCTTCGTCCAGAATCAAAATGCGCGGGTCGATCAACAGGGCGCGGGCGATGGAGATGCGTTGGCGTTCGCCACCCGACAGGCCCTGGCCGCGCTCGCCCACCAGCGAGTCGTAGCCTTGCGGCAGGCGCAGGATGAATTCGTGCGCATGGGCGGCCCGGGCAGCGGCGACGATTTCGCGGCGCGTTGCGTCAGGCTTGCCGTAGGCGATGTTCTCGGCAATGGTGCCAAAGAAAAGAAACGGCTCTTGCAGCACCAGGCCAATGTTGCGCCGGTAGTCGGCTACGGCGTAGCGGCGGATATCGGTGCCGTCCACCTGGATGGAGCCGTCGGTCACATCGTAAAACCGACAAATCAGGTTCACCAGCGTGCTCTTGCCCGAGCCGCTGTGGCCCACCAAGCCGATCATTTCACCAGGGCGAATCACCAGGTCCAGCTCGCGGATCACGGCGCGGTTACCGTAGCGAAAACCGATGCGCTTCATCTCGATCTGGCCGCGCATCCCACGCTCCACCTTGCTCACCGGCACGGGCTGCGCAGGTTCAGGCACGTTGGACACGTGGTCCAGGATGTCAAAAATCCGCTTCGCCCCAGCGGCGGCCTTTTGCGTCACCGAGACGATGCGGCTCATCGAGTCCAGCCGGGTGTAGAAGCGCCCGATGTAGGCCAAAAACGCGATCAACACGCCCACGGTGATCTGGCCCTTGCTGACCTGCCAGATACCAAACGCCCACACCACCAGCAGGCCGATGTCGGTCAGCAGCGAGACGGTGGGGGTAAACAGGCTCCAGGTTTTATTGAGCCGGTCGTTGACCATCAGATTGGCCTGGTTGGCGGCATGGAAGCGGCCCGCCTCGCGCTGCTCTTGGGCAAAGGCCTTGACCACGCGGATGCCGGGGATGGTGTCGGCCAGCACGTTGGTGACCTCGCCCCAGACGCGGTCGATCTTCTCGAAACCGGTGCGCAGACGGTCGCGCACGGCGTGGATCATCCAGGCAATGAAGGGCAGCGGCAGCAGGGTCACCAGCGCCAGCCAGGGGTTGATGGAGAACAAAATGGCCGAGGTCATCACCAGCATCAGCACGTCGGTGGCGAAGTCCAGCGCATGCAGCGACAAAAACACCGAGATGCGGTCGGTCTCGGAGCCAATACGGGCGATCAAATCGCCGGTGCGCTTGGCGCCAAAGTAGTCCAGCGACAGGCCCAGCAGGTGCTCAAACGCGGTGGTGCGCAGGTCGGCGGCAATCCGCTCGGACACCAGCGCCAGCAGCCAGGTACGCACCCAGCCCAGGCTCCAGGCCAGCAGCGCCGAGCCCAGCAGCCCGGCCAGCAGCCACTTGACCTGCGCAATATCGATCTGTTGGCCGCTCTGGAACGGGATCAGCACCTCGTCCATGAGCGGAATCGTCAAATAGGGCGGCACCAGCGTGGCAGCGGTGGAGGCCAGCATCAGCAGAAAACCGGTGAGCAACTGGCCCTGGTAGGGCTTGGCAAAGCGCCACAGCCGCAGCAGCACCCAGGTGCTGGGCACGGTGTTGAGCTCGCGGGTACACACGGCGCATTCATCGCTGTCGGGCGGCAACGGGGCAAAGCAGGTGGGGCACTGGCCGGGCTCGTCCAGGCTGGCATCCACGGGATGCAGGCGCTGGTCGAACAGTTTGACCAACTTGAGCGCCTGTGCGTCAGCCGCCAGGGTGTAGCGCCAGCGGGCCAGCCGGGTCTGGGCGTTGTGCAGCTCCAGCGTGCCGACACCGGCGTGGTCGAAGTGGCGCAGCACCAGATCGGGCGTGAGCGGCCAGGCTTGCCACACACCGTTCTGCTGGCTCAGCAGGCGTTGGTTGGTCAGGGCCAGCAGGCCGGGGGCAAAGCGCAGTTGGGCATCCAGGTCAACGGGCAGGTTGACTAGGACGTTCTCGTGGGCAAGGAGCTGCGATGGCAAGCCACCGGAAGATTCGACGGAATGAGGATGTTGCATGGTGTAGACCCCCACGATCTCTGGCCAAAGTGCCTACCCTCGCGGGGAACGCAGATTCTCGCCGATGCCGCTTTGTTTTCTAATTACCATATGCACCTGCGCACATTAGCCACCTGTAGCCGGGCCGCCCGGACATTAACTACCCCCAAAAGATGAGCCCCAAGGACGATATCCAACTTCTGCGCATCAACTACTTGCGTGGCCCCAACATCTGGACCTACCGTCCGGCCCTCGAAGTCTGGCTCGACCTGGGGGAGCTGGAAGACTACCCCTCCAACCTGCTGCCCGGCTTTACCGACCGCCTAGTGGCCATGCTGCCCGCGCTGGAAGAGCACCACTGCGGTGTTGGCGAGCGCGGCGGCTTTTTGCAGCGGCTGGTGGAAGGCACCTGGGCCGGCCATGTGCTGGAGCATGCCGTCATCGAGTTGCTGAACCTGGCGGGCATGCCCACCGGCTTTGGCCAAACCCGCAGCACCTCACAGCGCGGCGTGTACCGCATGGTGTTTAGGGCCCGCGACGAACAAGTGGCCCGCACCGCACTGGCCCAGGGCCACCGGCTGCTGATGGCCGCCATCAACGACCAGCCGTTTGACGTGGCCGCCGCCGTAGCCGCCGTGCGCACCGAGGTGGACGACTGCTACCTCGGCCCCAGCACCGCCTGCATCGTGGGCGCCGCCACCGACCGGGGCATTCCGCACATCCGCCTAAACGACGGCAACCTGGTGCAACTGGGCCACGGTGCCCGCCAGCGCCGCATCTGGACGGCCGAAACCGAATTCACCAGCGCCATTGCCGAGGGCATTGCCCATGACAAAGACCTGACCAAAACCCTGCTGCAAAGCTGCGGCGTGCCCGTGCCCGAAGGCGTGGTGGTCGACAGCCCGCAAGCCGCCTGGGAGGCCGCACAAGACGTGGGCCTGCCGGTGGTGGTCAAGCCGTCCGATGGCAACCATGGCCGGGGCGTGGCCCTAGACCTGAGCAACCAGGCCGACATCGAAGCCGCCTACCTGGTGGCCGAGCAGCATGGCAGCGAAGTGCTGGTGGAGCGCTTTGTGCGCGGCAACGAGCACCGCCTGCTGGTGGTGGGGGGCCGCGTGGTCGCCGCCGCCCGGGGTTCGGTAGCCTGGGTCACCGGCAACGGCCAGTCCACCGTAGCCGAACTGGTGGATGCACACATCAACACCGACCCGCGCCGTGGCACCCACGAAGACGCGCCGCTGGGCCTGATCGACACGTATAAAGACGAAGCCGTGCTGCTGGATTTGCAACGCCAGGGCCTTACGCCTGACGCAGTGCCCGCCGCAGGCAAACAGGTGCTGATCCAACGCAACGGCAACGTCGCCATCGACTGCACCGACCTGGTCCACCCCGAGGTGGACCATATCGTGTCGCTGGCGGCGCGCATCGTCGGGCTGGACATTGCCGGGGTAGACGTGGTCTGCGAAGACATCTCCAAACCATTGGCAGCCCAGGGCGGCGCGATTGTCGAAGTCAACGCGGGCCCCGGCCTGCTGATGCACCTGAAACCCGCCGAGGGTTCGCCCCGCCCGGTGGGCCGCGCCATCGTGGACCACCTGTTTTCCGAAAATGAGACCGGCCGCATCCCCATCGTGGGTGTGGCCGGCACGCAGGGCACACACACCATCGCCCGGCTGGTGGCCTGGCTGCTGCACCTGAGCGGCAAGCGCGTCGGCCTGGCCTGCCGCGATGGCCTGTTTCTGGACACCCGGCACATCGAAACCAAGGACTGCGCCCACTGGGAACCCGCCCACCGCCTGCTGATCAACCGCTCGATGGAAGCCGCAGTGATCGAAAACGGAGCCGCCAGCATCCTGCGCGACGGCCTGGCCTACGACCGCTGCACCGTCGGCATCGTCACCGACCTGGGTGGTTCCGAGGCCCTGGCCGAATTCGATATCACCGAAACCGACCAACTGGTGAAAGTGCTGCGCACCCAGGTGGACGTAGTCCTGGCCGAAGGCGTGGCGGTGCTGAACGCCGTGGATGAGCGAGTGGCCGCTATGGCCGAGCTCTGCGACGGCTCCGCCATTTTGTATGGAATTGACCCGCTGCTGGCCGCCACCATTGCACACCGTGCTTTAGGCGGCAGAGCAGTCGTGATCCACAAGGGCCACATCATGCTGGCCACCGGCAGCGCCGAAGTGCCGCTGGTGAACCTGGAACGCCTGACCGCCCACTGGACCACTCCGGCGCAGTTGGAGCCCATCCTGGCCTCGATTGCCGCCGCCTGGGCGATGGATATTTCGCCCGATTTGATCGTGGCCGGACTCAAGACCTTCGAGCTGGACCTGCCCGCCGTCCGCCCGATGCCCGCCGTACGCGCCACCCTGCCCCCAGCCGCCCCCCGTACCGAACAAGAAGATAGAAAGACAGACTAATGGAAGTCTCACGCATCCGGGCCCTGCGCGGCCCCAATCTCTGGAGCCGCCACACCGCCGTAGAAGCCGTGGTGGCCTGCGCGGAATCCGAGCGCGCCATTGCCCAGCTCCCCGGTTTTGAGACCGCCGTGCGGGCGCTGTTCCCGGCCATCGGGCCGCTGCGCGCCAGCCACGAACATAGCTCGGTGTCGCTGGCCCATGTGCTGGAAGCCGCCACGCTGGCGCTACAAGCCCAGGCAGGTTGCCCGGTGACCTTCAGCCGCACCTCGGCCACCGAGCAAACCGGTATCTACCAGGTGGTGGTGGAGTACAGCGAAGAAGCCGTAGGCCGCCAGGCGCTGGAGCTGGCCCAGACCTTGATACAGGCCGCGCTGGACCACACCGCGTTCGACAAAGATGCCGCTATCCATCAGCTGCGCGAAACCGACGAAGACGAGCGCATGGGCCCCAGCACCGGGGCGATTGTGGATGCCGCCGTGGCCCGGGGCATCCCCTTCCGCCGCCTGACCAAGGGCAGCATGGTGCAGTTTGGCTGGGGCTCGCGCCAGCGCCGCATCCAGGCGGCAGAGTTCGACCTGACCAGCGCCGTGTCCGAGGCCATAGCCCAGGACAAAGACCTGACCAAAAAACTGCTGCACGCCGCCGGTGTGCCCGTGCCGCTGGGCCGCCCGGTGGAAACCCGCGACGAAGCCTGGCAAGTGGCCCTGGAAATCGGCCTGCCCGTGGTAGTGAAACCGCAAGACGGCAACCAGGGCAAGGGCGTGACGGTCAACATCGTGGACCGCGCCCACCTAGACATCGCCTTCGCGGCAGCCGCCGAAATCGGCGAAGTGATGGTCGAAAAATTCTTGCCTGGCAGCGACTTCCGGCTGCTGGTGGTGGGCAACAAGCTGGTGGCTGCCGCCCGCCGCGACCCACCCCAGGTGCTGGGTGACGGCATCCACACCGTGCGCGAGCTGGTGGACATCGTCAATTCCGACCCCAAACGCGGCGAAGGCCATGCCACCTCGCTGACCAAGATCCGCTTTGACGACATCGCCATTGCCCGGCTGGCGCTGCAAGACCTGGCCCCCGAATCCGTGCCCGCCATTGGCCGCCGCGTGATTCTGCGCAACAACGCCAACCTGAGCACCGGCGGCACCGCCACCGACGTGACCGACGACGTGCACCCCGCCGTCGCCGCCCAGGCGGTGGCCGCTGCGCAGATGATCGGCCTACACATCTGCGGTGTAGACGTGGTCTGCGAAAGCATGCTCAAGCCGTTGGAAGACCAGCACGGCGGCATCGTGGAAGTGAACGCCGCACCCGGCCTGCGCATGCACATCTCGCCCTCGTTCGGCAAGGGCCGTAATGTGGGCGAAGCCATGATCGGCAACCTGTACGCGGCGGGCGACGATGGCCGCATCCCGGTGGTGGCCATCACCGGTACCAATGGCAAAACCACCACCGCCCGCCTGATCGCTCACTTGTTCACCAGCAGCGGCCTGCGCGTAGGCATGACCAACACCGACGGCGTGTACGTGGATGGCCGCCAGATCGACAGCGGCGATTGCAGCGGCCCCAAAAGCGCCCGCAATGTGCTGATGCACCCCGACGTAGATGCGGCCGTGTTTGAAACCGCTCGCGGCGGCATGCTGCGCGAAGGCCTGGGCTTTGACCGCTGCCAAGTGGCTGTGGTCACCAACATCGGCGCAGGCGACCACCTGGGCCTGAACTACATCACCACGGTGGAAGACCTGGCCGTGCTCAAGCGGGTCATCGTGCAAAACGTGCAGGCCACCGGCTACGCGGTGCTGAATGCGGCCGACCCCATCGTCGCCGCAATGGCCTCGGCCTGCCCGGGCAACGTCATCTACTTCACCGCCGACCGCCACCACCCGGTGATGGCCACCCACCGCGCCCAGGGGCGGCGCACGGTGTATGTGGATGGCGACCACATCGTGGCCGCCGTGGGTTCGTGGCGCGAGCAGATCGCCCTGCGCGATGTGCCACTCACGCGTGCGGGCACCATCGCCTTCCAGGTAGACAACGCGATGGCCGCCGTGGCCGCCGCCTGGGGCGTGGGCATGAACTGGGACACTATCCGCCGGGGTCTATCCAGCTTCTCGAACGATGCCGACAACGCACCCGGCCGCTTCAATGTAATGGACTACAAGGGCGCTACGGTGATTGCCGACTACGGCCACAACCCGGATGCCATGCGCGCCCTGGTGTCCGCCGTGGAAGCCATGCCTGCCAAGCGTCGCTCGGTGGTCATTAGCGGCGCGGGCGACCGGCGCGACGAAGACATCCGGGAGCAAACCGTCATCCTGGGTGCTGCGTTTGACGACGTCATCCTGTTTGAAGATGCCTGCCAGCGCGGCCGCGCCGACGGCGAAGTGCTCAAACTGCTGCGCGAAGGCCTGGCCAACGCCCAGCGCACCCGCCAAGTGGATGAGATCTACGGCGAGTTCATCGCCATCGACCACGCCCTGGCGCGGCTGCAGCCCGGCGATTTATGCCTGATTCTGGTGGACCAGGTAGAAGAAGCCCTGGCCCACCTGGCACAACGGGTGGCTGCGGCTTAAAACCAGCGGTTTATGCTGCACTGCAACAGGGCAGGATGGTGGAAGCCATCCTGCCCTGTTGCCTTGGGATGGTGCATTCCGGCCCAGTTACAAGGTTTCCAGGCGGCTGGCGCATATACAGTCTGCGCAGACAGCTATTATTTTTGAAATATATGTAAGTAATTGTTGGCATGGTGTTTGCACTGTGGAAGTGGGCATTCAGTTCACTTAACCACCAGGGATACACAATGAAAACCACACGCACAGGCACGCTTCTTTTGGCCGCCGCAGCGGCTTTGACCACCGGCACACTGGCGCAGGCGGCAGACTGGAGCGACACCTCCATCGGCTACCGCTACGGCACCAGCTTTCGCGAGCCGTTCAACAGCAAAGACCTGTCCAAAAACATCGTCAACATCACCCATGTCAGTGGCTATAAATACGGCACCAACTTCCTGAACCTGGACCTGTTGCAGTCAGACGCAGACGACAGCAGTGCCCAGGAAGCCTATCTGGTCTACCGCCACACGCTGGACCTGGGCAAGGTCAGCGGCAAAAGCTTCGCCATGGGTCCGGTGCGCGGCCTGGGCCTGACCGCCGGGTTTGACTGGAACACCAAGAACGATACGGGCTACGCCTCTAAAAAGCGCATGTTGGTGGTCGGCCCCACGGTGATGGTGGACGTGCCCGGCTTCTTGAACGTCAGCCTGCTGCTGCTCAAAGAAAGCAATATGCCCAAGTCCATCACCAGCCGCTACAGCTACAAGACCCACCCCATGCTGAATCTGGCTTGGGGTGTGCCGATCAGTGACACAGGACTATCGTTCGAGGGCTACATGAACTACATCGCATCCAAGGGGAACAATGAATTCGGCGGCCCCACCTCGCCCGAAACCAATTTCGATGGCACGGTTTTCTACGACCTGAGCCCCGCTTTGGGTGCCAGCCCCAAAACCCTGCGCGTCGGCGTGGGCTACCAGTACTGGCGCAACAAGTTTGGCAACCCCGGCGCCATCGCCGGCACAACGGCCCAAACCCCGATGGTCCGCGCCGATTACCATTTCTAGCGCAAAAGTCGCCATGCCGGACAACCCACCGGCATGGCCGGCAACAGCCCCTCTCCGGAGCTCAGGCCGGGTGCAAAGGCAGCGGTAAAATCGCGCCTTTGCCGCCCTCCAGCCCCCCTCCATCCATGCCGTCTGTAACCGCCGGGCCTGCCCGGGCCTGCTTTGAACTGAAAAGTGCCACGCTGCCCCTGATTGCGGTGGTGCTGAAAACCGCCGACTTGGCCGCACTGGCACAAGAGATGGAAATCCGCTTTGGTGACACTCCCGACTTTTTTGACCAGGACCCAGTGGTCATCAACTTGGCGCTGATCGCCGACACCACCGACCCCATCGACTTCAAGCAGCTGGCCATCTTGCTGCACAGCTACCGCATGCAACCGATTGCCGTACACGGCGGCAACGCAGCGCAACGGCAATCGGCTTTGAAGGTCGGGCTGGTGGATGTGCCCGACATCACCAACGCCGCCCCCTTGCCCCCAGCCGCACCGTCGCCCGAACCCGCCGTGGTCGTGCCCACAGGTGCACTGGTCATCGACAAGCCCTTGCGCTCAGGCCAGCAGGTCTACGCCCGGGGCACCGACCTGGTGGTGCTGGCGATGGTCAGTAACGGTGCCGAAGTGCTGGCCGATGGCAGTATCCACGTCTACGCCCCACTGCGCGGCCGCGCCATTGCCGGTGCCAAGGGCAATACCGAAGCCCGCATTTTCAGCACCTGCCTGGAGGCCGAGCTGGTGTCCATCGCCGGGATTTACCGCACCTCTGAAATCCCCCTGCCCGCCGAAGTGCAGGGCAAAGCCGCCCAGGTACGCCTCATCAGCGACAAACTGGTGATGGAAGCCCTGTAATGGCCACCAAACGCAAACACAACCCGGTGCGGCGGCCGCCGTCGACACCAGCCCCTTTATCCAAACCCAGAACCCAGAAAGACCCGCAACCCATGACCAAGATCATCGTGGTGACATCCGGCAAAGGTGGCGTTGGCAAAACCACCACCAGCGCCAGCTTTGCCTCCGGCCTCGCGCTGCGCGGCCATAAAACCGCCGTCATCGACTTCGACGTCGGCCTGCGCAACCTGGACCTGATCATGGGCTGCGAGCGCCGCGTGGTGTACGACCTGATCAATGTGATCCACAACGAGGCCAACCTGAACCAGGCCCTCATCAAAGACAAGCAGTGCGACAACCTGTTCGTGCTGGCCGCCTCGCAAACCCGCGACAAAGATGCGCTGACGCAAGACGGCGTGGAACGTGTGCTGAAAGACCTGGGCGACATGGGCTTTGAGTACATCGTCTGCGACTCGCCAGCGGGCATCGAAACCGGCGCGCTGATGGCCATGCACTTTGCCGACGAAGCCCTGGTGGTGACCAACCCCGAAGTCTCTTCGGTGCGCGACTCGGACCGCATCCTGGGCATGCTGGGCTCCAAAACCAAGCGCGCCATCGAAGGCAAAGAGCCCATCAAAGAGCACCTGGTCATCACCCGCTACAACCCGGTGCGGGTGGAAGACGGCCACATGCTGTCGCTGGAAGACATCCAGGACATCTTGCGCATCCCGCTGATGGGTGTGATCCCCGAGTCGGAAACGGTGCTGCAAGCCTCCAACCAGGGTCTGCCCGCCATCCATCTGGCTGAGACCGATGTGTCCGAAGCGTATAAGGATGTGGTCGCGCGGTTTTTGGGCGAAGACAAGCCCATGCGTTTTGTCGAAGCCGTGAAACCCGGATTTTTCAAGCGCCTTTTCGGGGGGAAATAAGCCATGTCTTTACTGTCTTTCCTGCTCGGGGAAAAGAAAAAAACCGCCTCGGTGGCCAAAGAGCGGCTGCAAATCATCCTGGCGCACGAGCGCAGTGGCCGGGGCGCCAGCCGCCCAGACTACCTGCCCGCGCTACAGCGCGAACTGCTGGCGGTGATCTCCAAATACGTGTCGATCAATGCCGAAGACATCAAGGTCCACCTGGAGCGCCAGGACAACCTGGAAGTGCTCGAAGTCAAAATTGAACTCCCTGAAATACTGCGGTAACCGGAGCACTGCCATGAAGTTGTGGACCCTGAGTTTGGCGCTTGGCGCCGCCTGCGTCGCGGCCCAGGCCGAGCAAATCGGCGCGGTGGATACGGCTTTTCAGTGGCTCGGGCCCGACCACAAGATCGTGGTGGAAGCCTATGACGACCCCCAAGTGCAGGGCATTACCTGCTTTGTGTCACGCGCCAAAACCGGCGGGCTCAAGGGCGCTTTTGGTCTGGCCGAGGACAAGGCCGAGGCCTCCATTGCCTGCCGCCAAGTAGGGCCCATCAGCTTCACCAAACCGCTGCCACAAAGCGACGAGGTGTTCAGCGAGCGCCTGTCCATCCTGTTCAAAAAGCTGCGCATCGTGCGCATGGTGGACAAAAAGCGCAATGCCTTGGTCTACCTGACCTACTCCGACAAGCTGATCGACGGCTCGCCGCAAAACGCCGTCACCGCCGTGGCGGTAGACCGCGCGACTGTTATCCCTCTCAAGTAGTTCAGGCCCAGTCGCTGGAGCCGTCGCCACCGGCATCCAGCCCGTCGTCGTTGCCAAACACGTCGGTAGAGGCATCCGCGATGGATTGCGCTGCCTCGGGTGTCGCCGCCGTGGGCTCGCTCAGGCCAAACGCCGAAGCCGGAGATGCCGTCGCTGCTGCCGCACTCGCCGCGCCACTGCTGGCGTGGTTACCCATCAAACTGCCAATACCCTGGAACAAAAACGCCCCTGCCGCCACGCCCGCAGCGGTGGTCGCCATACTGGTTAAAAAGCTGGGGGCCTGGAAGCGCGAGGGTGCGGCGGCGGCAACAGGAGCCACCTGCGGATAGCCCGGAGCCGCAGCGAAGGCAGCTGCCGGAGCCACCGGAGCCCGACCCCAGCTATTCACATCCAAAAAGTTAGCGGCAGCCGGTTCGGCGGGTTTGGCCTGCTGCAACGCGGTTTGCAGGCTGGCGATCTGGGCCTGGGCGGTTTGCAAGGCGTTGTCTTGCAGCAGGCAGCGCTGCACCAGCAGATACGTTGCGTCGGGCTGGCGGGCCACGGCCTCGGTGATCAGCGCAAGGGCTTCACCGTCCTTCACGGCAGCCCGCGCCTGGCCGAGTTGCTGCAAAAAGGTGCTCAGTTGGTCGCGCTCTTGGGTGTTCATGGAAACCTTATCGGTGTTGATCAATGCATATTAGATACCGCCCAAACCCCAAAAACTCAATGCCACCACCGGCGTACGGTAGTGAAGTGGTGGTAAAGATCGGTGGAGCCAGCCGCACAATAGCTATATTTTTAATAGCTACTAGTGCAGGTAGCATTTGCATTAGAGCCCTATTTTTCATAAATTTCCGATCCCCACCCGCAGTACGCGGTAGGGAGCGCTGGCCAATGCCCACCACGGCTTGGCAGCCAAGACCGGCAGCCTGGCACTAATGCGATACTTGAAGGCTTGCTAAATGGAGGGGTTTGCCCCATCCACCCGCCAACACACACTTGGCGTTTGCGCCGTCGGGCGCGACATCTGCCCCACCACCACCCAGAAACCAGCCGCCCCGGATGCGAACCACCCTAGTCACGCCCCCTCTAGCCACAGCGCCGCACGTCAAAGGCTGGTGTCCGGGTGCCCTGCGCCCGATGCTGTCAGGCGACGGCCTGGTGGTGCGGGTGCGGCCGCTGGGCGGACGGCTCAGCGCGACCCAGGCCGCCGGTATCGCCACGCTGGCCCACCAGCACGGCAACGGCATGCTGGACCTGACCCGCCGCGCCAACCTGCAACTGCGCGGTGTTGCCCCAGAGGCCCATGCCGCCTTGCTGCACGGCCTGCACGCCCTCGGCCTGCTGGACAGCAGCGCCGAGTCTGAGGCCCGGCGCAACATCCTCGTCAGCCCCTTCTGGCAACCGGATGACGGCACGCAACGCATCGCCACCGCCCTGGCCGAGGCCCTGGCAGCAAAGGATGCCCCCGCCCTGCCCGGCAAGTTCGGCTTTGCGCTGGACTGCGGCGCACAGGCCGTGCTGCGGGCCAGCTCGGCGGATATCCGCATCGAACGCAGCCCCAGCGGCTACCTGGTGTACGCCGATGGCTATGCCACGGGGGCCTGCGCCAACGCCGATGAAGTGGTGCCTGCCGCGATGGCGCTGGCGCATTGGTTTTTAGCGCAGGGTGGCAAGCGGATGGCCGCGCTGGCCCCGCAGCATGCGCTGCCGGAGCGCTTTCAGAGCACCTCCCATTTTTCACCTTCCGCCCCCCAACCCCAGCCAGGTTTGACCGCCCTAGGCTGGCTGGTGGGCGCGGAATTTGGCCAGTTACCAGCCGAAACGCTGGCCGCCCTGTCCACACTCGGCGCACTGCGCATGACACCCTGGCAGATGCTGCTAGTTGTTGGCTTGCAGCACGCCCCCGCCATCCCCGGCCTGGTCACCCAAGCCCATGACGCCCGCCTGCGTGTGGTCGCCTGCACCGGCGCACCCGGCTGCCTGCAAGCCGCCGCAGCCACCCGCCCGCTGGCCCGCGCGCTGGCCCCCTCCGTCCCGGCCGGTCAGCTGCTGCATGTCTCTGGCTGCAGCAAGGGCTGCGCCCACCCCCGCGCCGCCCTGACGCTGGTAGCCACGCCTGCGGGCTTCAACCTGATCCGCCACGGCACAGCAGCATCTGCCCCAGATCTGCTGGCCCTGGCCCCTGAAACGATTGCTTCCTTTTTGTTCCCGCCGCTCGATGCTCCACGTATTTGAAACCGATGGCACTGCCATCTACCGCCAGTCCTTCGCCATCATCCGGGCAGAGGCCGACTTGGCCCGCTTCAACCCCATTGAAGAGCTGGCCGTGGTCCGCATGGTCCACGCCACCGGCATGGTCGGACTGGAAGCCCATGTACGGTTTTCCGAAGGCATGGCCGAAGCCACGCGCACCGCTCTGGAGGCCGGCGCCCCCATCCTGTGCGACGTGCGCATGGTCAGCGAAGGCATTACCCGCAGCCGCCTGCCCGCCGACAACCAGGTCATCTGCACGCTAAACGACCCCGCAGTACGCGAACTGGCCCAGGCCATGGGCACCACCCGCAGTGCCGCCGCGCTGGAGCTGTGGCGGCCCCATCTGGCAGGCGCGGTAGTCGCCATTGGCAATGCACCCACCGCGCTGTTCCACCTGCTGAACATGCTGCAAGACCCCACCTGCCCACGCCCTGCCGCCATCATCGGCTGCCCGGTGGGCTTTGTCGGCGCAGCCGAATCCAAGGCCGCGCTGATGGCCGCGCCGCCCGTGCCGTCCATGGTGGTGCAAGGCCGACTCGGTGGCAGCGCCATCACCGTCGCCGCCGTCAATGCGCTGGCCTGCCGGAGGGAGATCTGATGGGTCGCATCCTCTGCGCGGGCTTAGGCCCTGGCGACCCGGACCTGATGAGCGTGCGCTCCGACCGCGCCATCCGTGCCGCCCGCCATGTGGCCTATTTCCGCAAAAAAGGCCGCCCCGGCCAGGCCCGGCGCATCGTGGACGGCATGCTGGCCCCCGGCGTGGTCGAGTACGCGATGGAATACCCGGTGACCACCGAGTTGCCGTTCGACAGCCCGGAGTACATCGCCTGCCTGGCCGCGTTTTACGACGACTGGACCATTCGCCTGGCTAATCTGGCGCAGACCGAGGATGTGCTGGTGCTGTGCGAAGGCGACCCGTTCTTTTACGGGTCGTTCATGCACCTCTACACCCGCTTGCAGGGCCGCGCCACGGTGGAAGTGATCCCCGGCATTCCCGGCATGGTGGGCTGCTGGTCGGCCACCGGCACACCCATCACCTGGGGCGACGATGTGCTGGTAGTGCTGATGGGCACGCTGCCCGAGGCCGAGCTGCTGCGCCACATGCAATCGGCCGATGCCTTGGTGATCATGAAAACCGGCCGCAACCTGCCCCGCGTGCGCAGCGCGCTGGCCGCCGCCGGACGGCTGGACCAGGCCTGGCTGGTGGAGCGCGGCACCATGCCGGGCGAGCGCGTCGTGCCGCTATCCGAAGTGGATGGCAGCGACTGCCCCTACTTCGCCATCGTGCTGGTACACGGCCACGGCCGCCGCCCCGAGGTGCTGGAATGAGCAGCGGCTGGTTGTGCATCGCGGGCCTGGGCCCCGGCGACCCCACCCTGGTCACGCCCGAGGTCACGCAGACATTGGCGGACGCCACCGACATCGTGGGCTATATCCCCTACGTCGCCCGCATCGCCCCCCGCCCCGGCCTCACCCTGCATGCGTCGGACAACCGGGTAGAAATGGACCGCGCCCGAGCCGCCCTGGCGATGGCCGCTGCGGGCCGCCGCGTGGTGGTCGTATCGTCCGGCGACCCTGGGGTGTTTGCCATGGCCTCCGCCGTATTCGAGGCGCTGGAAGACCAGCCCGCGTGGCAGACGCTAGATATCCGTGTGCTGCCCGGCATCACCGCCATGCTGGCGGCGGCAGCCAAAGCCGGTGCGCCGCTGGGCCACGACTTCTGCGCCATCAACCTCAGCGACAACCTCAAGCCCGCCGCGCTGATCGAAGCCCGCGTGCGCGCCGCTGCCGGGGCCGACTTTGCGATGGCCTTCTACAACCCCCGCTCCGCCAGCCGCCCGCACACCTTTGGCCGCGTGCTGGAGATACTGATGGATACCTGCGGGCCAGACCGGATCATCACCTTTGCCCGCGCCGTGAGCACGCCGGAAGAAAAGCTGCTGACCGTCACCCTGCTGGATGCCACGCCCGAGATGGCCGACATGCGCACCGTGGTCATCGTGGGCAACAGTGCCACCCGCCGTGTAGGCCGCTTCGTCTACACCCCACGTGCAGCGCTATGAATTTTCTAGCTACTACCGCAGAGCAGACGGCGGCAAACCTCATTTACGCTGTGAACCACAGTGCGTTCTGGAATAAAGGGTCGGTCGATCAGGATGACCGGCAAACCCCGCTCCCGCGCCACCGTCAGCTTGGCCTGCGCGCCCGCACCGCCGGAGTTTTTGGACACCACATGGCTGATGCCGTGCGCTTGCAGCAGGGCGCGGTCGCCCTCCAAAGTGAAGGGCCCCCGGCTCAACACCACCTGGCCGCGCTCAGTGGGCAAGTCCAGCACCGGGTCCACCAAGCGCAGCAAATACCAATGCTGTGTGCACGCCAAAAACGGTGCCAGGTGCTGGCGGCCAATGGCCAAAAACACGCGGGCGGGCTCGGTGGGCAAGGCTTGCACTGCCGCAGTGATATCTGGCACGTGCTGCCACACATCGCCGCTTTGGGCCTGCCACGCGGGCCGCTCCAGCGCCAGCAGGGGCACGCCCGCCGCCGCACAGGCCAACACAGCGTTACGGCTCATCTGCGCGGCAAAGGGATGGGTGGCATCCACCACCTGGGTGATGCGCTCGGCCTGCAAAAAGGCCTGCAAACCCGCCACCCCGCCAAAGCCCCCCACGCGGGTGGGCAGCGGCTGGGCGATGGGCGAATCGGTGCGGCCTGCGTAAGAAAACAGGCCGTCCACACCTGCCTGCGCCAAGGCTTGGGCCAAGCGGCTGGCCTCGGTGGTGCCGCCCAACACAAGAATGCGCGGAATGGCTGAACCCTGGCTGTCAATCATAGGTATCGGAGAAGATGGTCTGCATGGCCTGGGCGATGGTAGCCGCTCGGCCCTGGCCCAGGCGCAGCACGTCTTTGGCGGCGCGCGGCACCTGGCGCTGGCCGGTGTGGGCAGCCGTGGCCTGGAATGGCCACTGCCCTTTGATATTGCCCCGGTGCTGGCCCTGCGCGGCCAGCCGGTGGCGGTGCTGGCCTCGGGCGATCCGTTCTGGTTTGGCGCGGGTGGCAGCTTGGCGGCACACCTGCAGCCTGGCGAGTGGCAGGCGTTCCCCGCACCTTCTACCTTCTCGCTGGCCGCATCCCGCTTGGCATGGCGCTTAGAAAATGTGCTCTGCTTCGGCCTGCACGCCGCGCCCTTTGCCCGCACCCGCTCTGCCTTGCACAACGGCGCGCAACTGCTGTGCCTGCTGCGCGATGGCCCGGCGGTGCACGACTTTGCGCAGTGGCTGACCCAGCAAGGCTTTGGCAAGTCCAACCTGTGGGTGCTGGAAGCCCTGGGCGGCCCGCGCGAACGCATTCGCCAGAGCTTGGCCAGCATGCTGGACTTTGCGGACATCCCAAGCCCGGTAGCGGTAGCCGTCCAAGTCATTGGCCTCTTGGGTTTGCCGCACACCCCCGGCCTGCCAGACGGCGGCTTTGCCCACGACGGCCAAATCACCAAGTCGCCTATCCGCGCCCTCACCCTCAGCGCACTGGCACCCCGCCCCGGCGAACACCTGTGGGACCTGGGCGCAGGCTCGGGCTCGGTGTCGGTGGAGTGGTGTCTGGCAGGCGGCACGTCCAGCACGGTAGAGCAGCACGCCGAGCGCGTGGTGAACATCCGCGCCAACGCCGCATCCTTCGGCATCGACCACCGCCTGCACGTGCACTTTGGCGCGACACAAGACCTGCTGGCTGGCCTGCCCACGCCCCAAGCCATCTTCATCGGCGGCGGTTTTGACGCGGCCTTGTTCGGCAGCTTGCAGTCCGTAGCGCCCACAGGCTGCCGTTTGGTGGTGAATGCCGTAACGCTGGAAACCGAATCCGCCCTGCTGCAACTGCACGCCGAACACGGCGGCGAATTGCTGCGCATTGAGCTGGCGCAGGCCACCCCCCTGGGCCGCATGCGTGGCTGGCAGCCTAGCCGCCCGGTGGTGCAGTGGAGCGTGGTGTTATGAGCGTGGCGGGCTTGGGGTTTAGGGCGCAGTGCAGCGTGGCATCGTTACGTGCTGCATTGGATGCCGCATTGCAAGCCCCCACCCCAACCCTCCCCCAGCGGGGGAGGGAGCAAGACCTGAACCCCGCATTCCCCCCTCCCCCTCCGGGGGAGGGCTGGGGTGGGGGCCGGCAGCCAACAACCACGTGCACCCCCACCCGCCTCACCGCCCTGGCCACCGCCGCCGACAAAGCCCACCACCCCGCCCTGCTGCAACTCGCCGCCGAACTGCGACTGCCCATCATCCCCATCCCCCTGCCGCAGCTAGCAGCCCAAGCCGCCACGCCCAGCGCCCATGTGCCCGCCCGCTACGGCGCGCACAGCGTGGCCGAAGCCGCCGCGCTGGCAGCGGCGGGCCCGTTCGCCACGCTGGTATCACGCCGCTGCGCCAGCCCCGACGGCATGGCTACTGCAGCCATAAGCAACTCCGCTAAACCGTGATGGAATTCCAAGTTATCAAGGCCGCCCCCTCTCCCCCAAGGGGGCGAGGGGGCAATACGGGTGCAAACATCCTGTCTTACTCCCTCTCCCGCACGCGGGAGAGGGCTGGGGTGAGGGTCGCATTGCTTCCACGGTTGAGGGGGAGTGAGATAAACCTAGAGGGCTGGGCGCGATAAACCGGGATTTACTGGCAACTGACCGGGACAAAGTGGGACAGAGTTTAAAACTTTGTTTCGTGTGGAGAAAATTGGGCGGGCGGGGAAAATTTTGGGTCACTGGTACAAAATCGCCGCTCAATTCACTCGGATTGCGAACACCTCGACCAGCTCACTGCCAAAGTGGGGATGCTGAATGGTCTGCGTTTCCAAACCGCGCCATGGTCTGGAAATCGTTCGGGTAACGTCACCGCGTTTCGGATAGCCTTTTTTGATTTCAATGCGATCAAAGGTCTGTCCAACCAGCCGCTTTGACCAGAACGCCGTGCACAGCCGGAACTCATGCAGCTTGGAGCCGGTCGCAATCTGGTCAAAGTACTCGGCTTTGAGATTCAGATGCAGTGTTTTCATTGAAAACCGTCCATCAGGTAGTCATTGATCGCCTGAAGCACCAAAATTTGCTCTTCTCGATAAAGTGAGCCATCTGGGCGCACTGGAAGGAACGGACGGGCGTGAATGGTGACTTTGAGGCCTCGACCTGCTTTGCCGCCGAATTGGTGGATTGCCGCATACGGCATGTTGGCGGTCACCGTCAGGCCGGTGGCCGATGCACTGGGCACGATCTGGCGGCGCAGGTCGCCGGTGTCGATCAGGGGCTTCTTATTAGCCAGGGCGCGGTGGCCTTTGGCATTCAGCGCACCATCCTTGCGCACATTGCTTTTAGATCCTGCCAGGCGCGCACTCAGCAGGCCCAAGGTCACGTCGCTGTTGTCCTTCCACCGCACACCGTCCGGCCTGCTGCTGGTGTCAAACCGGTGCTTGGTGCGCTCCACGATGCTCTCGGCCAGCGTTTGCAACACCGGCTGCATGTTGTTGACGCGCTGGGCCAGGGCTTTGAGGGCGGTTTGCGCGCCATCGTCTTTTACAGTGACGGTGAATGAAGTCATGGTGGTTTTTGCAGACTGAATCTAGCCGCCCCGCGCCGGGTCAGTAAAGCAGCAGGTCGCGCCCAACGAAAAACACGCCATTCGCATCGGTATAGCTAACTTCTGGCGTGTCATCGTCTGGCAATTTGGGATAGAACCCGGCCAGGTCGGGCGGCAGCTTGTGCTCGTAGCCCACGATGGCCGCCATATCGGTGTTGTTTTTCAGAGGGGTTGCAGAAAACGTCCAGCCCCATGGGGCTGGATGAGCGCATGTGGACACCCCCGCTGCAATGCGCTGAATCAGCTCTGCGCCTGGGCCAGAAACTTCCCCGGTTTCTTTGTCCCAGTCAAAGACCAACGCATCTCCGCGAAGGTCATAGGGCTGAAGTTCGTAATGCTTTTTCATGGCTTCCACCATCTTAGCAAACCCACCACAAAATCGAACATCTCCCGATCCGTCACATACACACCCGAAAAATTGCTGGCGGTTCTGCCATCTGCCAGCGAAAGACCCAAAATGTCTTCAAAAGCCATCGTCATCACTTCCAACGCAGGCTGGCTGGGCACATGGGCATACTCTTTGCCCTGATAGGGATGACGGTAGCCATCTTTGCGGGCCAACTCCGTTGCGGCATAGCCGTCTACCGGCAATAGATCCCGCAGCCGCTCCAGCGCATCACCATCGGTTCGCCTGCGGTGCAGGTCTTGGAACATCCGATCCAGTTCGGGCATAGCCGCTTGCAGGCGATGCGCATACTCATGTACCGCGTTGCCAATACTGCCGTCTCTAACCTCAATCCATCCAGTGCCTGCGGTGGCATTCATGCGCTCCTTAAAGCCGGGCAGTTTGGCCACGGGCAAATCCACCAGGGTGGAATAGTGGTAGCCACGTGTACCCGCCGCAGACCGCGCGTACAGCGGCCCCATCGCATCGGCCTTTTGCGTCCAGCTATTGGGGTAGCGCTGCGAAGCCTCGTGTACCAATTTGGCACCCTTGCCTACAGAGTCCACTTGGCATGCACCATTGACCCCCACCTCCTTTTGCAATAACTGCAACAAGGCAGCATGGCAATCTATCGCCCCTTGGTGGGTTGCACCTGAAGGCAACCCCTCTGTAATAGCCCGCCCGGCCTGGATGAAGTCATCCAAGGACTTGGGCGCTGTGCCAAACACCTGCTCCGCATCGTTGGTCAACGCCTTGGCCAGCGCACCGGGCAGCTTGCTGGCCTTGGCGGCCACCATGTCGCGCATTTCGTCTGCCAGGCTGGCACCAGGTGTGTAGCCCCAGCCTTTGCCAATGCCCACCTGCTCCCCGGTTTGCGGGTCAATCACATCCCAACCCTTGGGCGGCTCGCCCAGCCCGGCGCGGGCACTGGCTTCGCCCTCTTTGCGGGTCACCGACGTGATGCGGCATTGGCAAAAATAGCCGCATGGCGCGTAATGCGACTGCCAAAACGGGTGGCTGGCCAGCAACGTCAATCCGTGCCAGGCTAAATGCTGGGGGCGTGGATTCAACACGCCGTCGCTGTGGATGTAGCGCCAATACGGGTGCAGCTTCAGTACCTCGGGGTCTGACATCTGCACATGCCGCCCGGCTGCGTAGCTGACGGACATGTTGGTTTGGTAAATCACCCGTGTGCGCCAGGCCACGCCCTCTTTACTGTCCTCACCCGTCCAACCAGTCCAGCCGTGCTTGGCCACAATGGCTTTGAAGTCCTTTTGAAACGCCCGCAAACCCTGCCCATCGCTGGCGCGGTCAATGATCGACTGGTGTAGGTCCGCCAACAGATCCGCCTTGGCAGCACCGGCCACCACAAAGGCCCGGTCGTGGGCTCGGCCTTGAATATCGTCCCAGTGATCCGTGGGCACGCGCAGTTTTTGGCGCAAAAAGTCGATCTGCGCCTGAAACGGCGTGCCAAAGCCCACCTCACCCGCCACCAATGCCCCGCTCATACGCGGGCGCTGTCCATGCCTTTGAGCTCGGCCAGCGCCACAGCCGCCGCCATCAGCTTCACCAGCTTGTCAGAATCCAAGTCGCCATAGGCCTCCAGCATGTCTTGCTGCAACTGCGGCAGGCTGGTGCTGCTGTCCACCATTTTTTGCACCTGGTCGATGATGTCGCCCCAGGCAGACAGGCCGTGCTGGATCAGCATCCCTGATTCCGCTTGCATCGGGTCGATGGGCTTGGTTGCACCCTCAGCAAAGGCCACGGCGGTTGCTGGTGCCGCTACATCCGGCTGCAAATCCCCCTCCTGGTAGCCATAGGCACGCTGCCAATAGGCATTGGTGAAGCGCGCCCCCGCCTTGTAGTTACTTTGGTCCCGCGCCGCTTGCAGCACGTCTTGCTCTTCTTGGTCCCAAAGGCTCCACACGGGGGCCTCGGCCCCGTTGAAGTTCAGCGCGCACACCCAGCCAATCAGTTGGTTCATGGCGGCGGCCACAATGGCGGCATCGCCATCGCGCAGGTCTTTGGTTACCTCCAGCCCGGCCCCGGCGCTGGCCTTGTTGGCGCTGGCCTCGGTGGTTTGGTTCTGGCCCAGCAGCGCAATCGCAATCTCGCCACGGCAATGCAGCACCATGCGCTCGTACAGATCGGCACTGGCCGACTTGCCCGCCACCTCCACCGGTTCAATGCTGCCATCGTCTGGAATCACCGCCACACCGTTTTGGATCAGTGCATCTAGGCTGTCCAGCAGCGTGGCCCGTTCTTCCGCCGTGGCACTGCGGGGCAGCTTGCCCATCATGAAGGCACTGCCAAACTTCTCGGCAAACGCCAGCCAGAACTTCATGCCGCCTTTTTTGAACACCAGCGGCCAAAAGCACATGCTCATGTCGGCAAACCCATAGGGGTTTTGGTACGTGGCATCCTGCCGGGGCAATAGAAACTTGTACTCGGGCAGCAGTTCACCTTGCGTAGCGTTCTGGCGCGTCTTGAAGCGCAGGTTGGCATCCGTGTCAAAGCAAAACCACTCGGGCGGCTTGGCCTGCAAATCTGTAGGCATCCACAGGCCGCCCACCTTGGCCCAGCCCACCTCCATCGGTTGGTAGCCGTACAGCGTGGCATCCAGCATCTGGGCCATGATGCGTTCCAGGTCCAGGCCGTCCAGCATGCCTTGCACTGCTTTGGCCGTGCGGCTGGCGGCGCGGCCCCTGTCCAGGCCCCACTCCAGCGCCTTCACCGCGCTCTTGCGGCGGCGGATGCAGCCGCCCACCAGAGCGTCGGTGCGCATGTCGCGGTACACAGAGATATCCCGGCCCTGGGCTTTCAGCACCGTGTCGGGGTTGGGCAGTTGCAGGCCCAGCGCTGAAAAGTCCAGGCTGCGGGCGCGGGTGGCCAGTTGGTCGGTCAGGGGGGAAAGGTTTGCCATAAATTCACAAGGCCTCAATAGCCGTTCAGGTTGATTCCGCCAATGCTGTGCGCGGGGCGGATGGGGCGAGACGTGGCAAACACCGGGCCGCTGGGCGCAGATGCTGCGTGCTTGGCCAGCGCCAGCGCCCAAAACCGATCCGCATGGCCTGCGCTGTCCGCCTCGGCGACAAAGCGAATGTTCCCGGCGGCCGTGGTGGTCTTTTGCACCTTACGCAGGTCGGCTCGGATCGTCGGATCGTCTGGGATGCGTACCTTGCGGTCTTCCATCGCGCCTTTGAGGGGATAGGCCAGCGCCTCCTTCACCTGCCCGGTGAAATTGACCCCCTCCACACGGGACTCGCCAAACTTGTCCTGGGCATCATCCACCCAGCCAATGCCCAGGCCCGTGGAGTCGATGCAAATGCGGTCGCAAATCGCAAACCATGGATACAGAATCTTCTCCTGGTCGCTCTTACGCATCTTCTCCATAGTCTCGACATGCCGGGTGTAGAGCACATCACCCAGCTGCTCTACCACCCACAGCACCGTCAAATCCTTCTTGCGGCCAATGTCCACGCCGCAGAACAAGCGACCCTGGAAAGGCCCCTCCAGGCCGCGCTGCCACAGCGTGCCCCCGGAATACTCGCACGCGGTAATCAGCTCGTACTCCAGAAACTTGGAATCGTCGTCTGATGGCAGGCACTGGTACTCCTGGTCAAACGACTCCGCGTCCGCAGCACCCGCTTTGACGAAGTCGAAATAAGCCGCCTCATCCATATCCTGCTGCTCGGCATCGGCTGGCAGGGCCTGCTGTAGCTTGTGCAAAAAGCCCTGGTCCAACGCGTCTTGCAGGGTGACCCGGTGCAAGCTGATCTTCTTGGGGTTACCCCCGTGCCGCACCTCGCGCACCAGGTTGTTGAAAAAACTGTTAGAACCCCGGTGCGTGGAAATGATCTCCATACTCCCGCCCCAGGTGATGCCGGGGTAGGCAATCGCCCACATCTTGCGTTGCTCACGGTGCAGAGCAAACTCATCCAGCACCCGTGAACCCCGCTTGCCGGCCTGCGCATCGGGGTTGCTGCTCATACTGTGAATGCGCCGCCCGCTGGCAAACTGCAGCACATAGGCGCTGTGCTTCTTCTCGGCATCCAGCACCACCTCGCCCAAGTCCTTCGCGGCCAAACCCATGATGCCCGCCCACAGCTTGCAGTCCTCAATAAACAAGCGCGCCTGAATATCGTCCCGGCTACTCACCCACTCGTCAAAGCGGGCCCCCTGTGCAGCGGCACGCTCGTCCGTGCCATAGGCCGTAGACCAGCTAATGCCCACCTGGCGCGACTTCTCCATCAGCTTGATGCGTGAATCATCCTGAATCCACTTGGACTGGAACGGCAGAAAAACCGCGTCGCGGTCTTTCGGAATGCACTTGGCGCGGCCTTTGAGCGTCATGTAATCCCCAGTGCTTCACGGATCGCCGCCTTGGTCTCCGCCGTCACACCGGCCTTGGTTGGCATAGCCTCCAACTTGACCCGCTGCTCCTCCAGCACCAGCTTGCGCTCCGCCTCCCGCACCTCGCGCATCTTCAGCTCGATGTCGATATTGCCCCGCTTGGCCCCGCTCAAATCCTTCAGCGCCCGCGCCATCACGCGCACCTCCTCGGGTGACTTGATCTCTTCGGACTCGGTCATATCCTCCAGCGTGCGGTGGGCCACCGCCTCCAGCATCTGCGGCAACAGCCGGGCCACATCCCCATCGGGCTCCGCGCCAAACTGCTCCACCCACACACGGGCCACGCCTTGCGCCTTGGCGTACTGTCGCATGCTCTCCCGTTCCGACTTCACAAACCGGCCCACGGCAGAGCGCGACACATCAGCCCCTAGGGCTTCCAGCGCCACCAGAATTTCGTCGATAGTGCGGCCCTTGCGGATCAGCAGGCCCACCTGGGCCACGATGGCCTCATCCAGCACCGCCACCGTAGATTTGCGGCCCATTGCCTATGCCCCCCGCCGTGCGGCAGGCCGCTTCACACCCGGCACCGTGCTGCGCCCGCGTGCCACATCCTCGCCCTGTGCCACCAGCGTCGCAATCTGCACCCCGGCCACATCCTCCACCGCCAGCAGCCCTTGCTCTTGCAACCAGGCCAAATCAGTGCGGATGCGGTCGCCAGACACCATGTGCCCCAGCCGCTCCACCATCGAATGCAGGCTATGTTCATTGGCCGTGTAGCCCGCGCTCTCCAGCAGCACGCGCAAAACCACAGCACGCCGGTCCTCACTCAGGTGGGCAGAAAAATCAGTGGCCATAAAACCCTCGCATCAAAAAAATCACGTCACTTCTTCATCAGAAAATCTTCAACCCGCATTTGGCTGGCGCGAATAGGCACCAGCTCCCGCTGCAATGCCGCGCCAAACGCCTCAAACTCGCGCTGGTATTCATCCCGCCGCACATACGTACGCGGCAGCTCCGACTGCAATCGCAGCAGCTCACGTTCCAGCTCGCGGGTCAGCTCCTGGTCTTTGGCAATCAACAGGTTCAAAGTGGAAAACCGCGTGTCCAGTGACTTCTCGTACTGGCCCACAATCACCTTCACCAGCGCCCAAAACGCTCCCAACATGGCAAACAAAATGAACAGCAGGTTCGGCAAATTCAGCTCAATCGTCATGGGTGCGGCCCGGTAGTCACAAAGTCAATCAACTGCTGGTACCGCAACCGGTCCAGCGCACAGCTCTTGGCATTCATGGCCTGGTTGGCCCAGGCTGCGGCCAGGTCGATGCCGGAATCAGCAGCACAGGCTGGCTCGGCGGTGTCAGCAGCTCCGCAGGCACCTGCGGGCATGTCTGTGGCGGCAAGGGCGCTGTTCCACATCCACACAGCGCCCAGGCTGAGGCCCACAGCAGGGCCAGAAGCAGCACCCACCTCCGCGCCCGGCCCATGCCCTGCATCCAGCCCCGCAGGCGGCGGTGTGCCCACTCCAGCCCGATAAACAGTGGCTGCGGTGGTAGCGCCAGTACCAGGTACAGCGCCACCCCCGTTGCTGCTGCCACGAAAGACCACCAAAGGCCCACGCGCACGAAGTTCATTGAATTTGCCCTCCAGAGTTTCAAAATTGGTTTGCAGCGCACGCTGCTCCGTGATGGCTTGGCTGGCGGCAAGCTGCCCGCGCCGCACCTCGGCCTCATAGGCGGCATGCGCCTGGCGCTCCACTAGCGCCTGTTTGGCTAGCCAAGCGTTATTGCGGTCGCGGTCGCCTGCCAGATAGCCCGTGCCCCCCATCACCAGCACAAGCACCGGGGCTACCAGCCACGACCAAGGGAATGGCACGGGCATCACAGCACCCCCCCTTCAGCACCACCCAAACACTGCTTACGCAGCCGCAAGCGCCGCTGCCACAGCCCGGCACAGGTCTTGTTGCCAGGGGCAGAGCAATCCGTGTCGCCCGCCTTGCGCCACATCAAAATCGCCTCGCACGCCCCGGCGTAGTCGCCATGGTTCAGCCGCTGGGTGATGGTGCTGCCACAGAACGCCGTGGGGCCAATGTTGTAGGCCAGGTTCACATAGGCATCAAACTCGTACTGGTACAGCGGCACCTGCACGCAGCGCTTCAATGCGCCCTCAAAGCTCTGCACATCGCGCAGCTTGCGTTGCAGGGCGGGCACGGGCGTGGTGGTGTCGCCCATGTGGACCCCGCCCGTGGTGCCAAAGCCGATAGTCGGCACCGCAGTGCCCAGCACAGGGTCAGGGTAAGCCTTGGCGCTGTAGCCCTCGTCTACGGCAATGCCCACCAGCCCAGCGGCCGACAAGACTAGCGCGGTAATCCAAGTGCGGTTGTTATCGGCCATCTGGTGGGGATTCGGTGGTGTTCATGCCCCGAACTTTGCCGCGCGCGCGCAAGGCGAAACAGTAAAAGACTTGATTTGTTGCGGCAGGCGTGCGGCCCGAAGCTAGGGGCTTCTGAACACCTCAACAGGTAACCCATGGACTCCATCGAAACAGCCATCCAAGCCCAGGGCCTCACCAAAGGCCCCCGCATCACGCCACAAGACATTGAGAACACCATCCAGGCAGAGGCGTACCACGTATTCCCCGGCACCACCCTCACCGTGTGCTGCCTCACCCTGGTAAACGGCTTCAATGTCGTGGGCGAAAGCGCCTGCGCTAGCCCCGAGAACTTCGACACCGCAATGGGCCAGCGTATTGCCCGCGACAACGCCAAGCAGAAGATATGGGCGTTGGACGGCTACGCCCTGCGCAATGTGCTGGCAGGCCAGCGCAAGGCCGACTGACATGTTCAAAAACCTGCTGATCTACCGCATCGCCCCCACCTGGTCGGCCAACCTGGCACACATCGAAGCCGCCCTGGGCGCAGACCGCTTCACCGAATGCGGCCCCAGCCAGGAGCTCGCCGTGGGCTGGACCGAACCGCGCAACATTCCCCACGGCCCGCTGCTGGAGTCCGTGGGCGGCCAGCTCGTGCTCAAGCTCATGTTCGAGAGCAAGGCCGTACCCAGCGCGGTGATCCAGCGCAAGGTACAAGAGCGCCTGGTAGAAATTGAAACCAGCACAGGCCGCAAGCCCGGCAAAAAGGAGCGCAAGGAACTCAGCGAAGACGCAAAGCTGGCCCTGCTGCCCATGGCCTTCACCAAGCGCGGCGCAGTGCTGGTGTGGATCGACCCCATCGCCCACACCTTGGTGGTGGATGCCAGCAACCAGGCCCGCGCCGACCAGGTGGTAACCGCGCTGGTCAAAGCCATCGACGGCTTTGCCGTGCTGCAAATCAACACCAGCCTGTCGCCCAGTACCGCCATGGCCGCCTGGCTCACCAGCCAGGAGCCGCCCGCAGGCTTCAGCGTAGACCGCGAGTGCGAGCTCAAAGCCGCCGACGAATCCAAATCCGTCGTACGGTATGGCCGCCACGCGCTGGACATTGACGAAGTCCGCCAGCACATCGCCACCGGCAAGCTCCCCACCAAGCTAGCGCTCACCTGGCAGGGCCGCGTGTCCTTCGTGCTCACCGAACAGCTACAGCTCAAAAAGCTCGCCTTCCTGGATGGCGTGTTTGAAACCACCTCGCAGGAAAAGGAGGATGGCTTTGATGCCGATGCAGCCATTGCCACCGGCGAGCTGCGCCAGTTGATCCCCGAGTTGCTGCTGGCCCTGGGCGGCGAGATGGCGGTGGGCACTGCGCCGTAGCAGCTCAAGAGTTTTCCCCGCCACGGCAAGGGTCAATCGCAGCTAGCCACTGCACCACTCTCACAAAAGGACTTTATGAAAGTTTTCCGCCTCTCCCTAATTGCCCTCGTGCACGCCACCATCGCGTCTATTGCGGACGTACTGCGCAGTGTGCGCGCCTGGGTTGTGGATGTCGTCGCCCCGGTTCTGGCAGTCACCAAACCGGAACACCTGCCCAGCCCGATGGTGCCGCTTGTCCAGGCACGTGCGTATGTGATGCGCCAGGCCAAGCGTGAACGGCCCACCGTCACGCCCCGCTGGCGAATGTGCCCGTCTGCTTGAGCTGGGCCGGTAAGTAAAAAAGCCACTGCGCTGGTTCAGCGCAGTGGCATCCAATTTGCAACTACGAGACGGCAAACATGCTTCCTACATTACAAACCGCCCACACACGCGCATTCAGTGTCGCAGCAAGCTGCCCGGTTCAGACCCTGCGCCCCCTGGGCGCGCTGGTGCATTCTTTGGCGGCAACGTTAACACCATGGCCCATTGCAGAAAAAGCATTGTGGCAATTTTGTGATGCACCTCCCCCATAGAGAGGCTCGCATCCAGACGTAAAAAATCAGCCTTGAGGAGGCCGCACATTCAGCGGCACAGCACATGCTTCTTCCAACATCCCCAGCATTTCTGCAATACCAGCGCTCGCTTGCGAGCCGTCAACTTGTGCTTGGTTGGGTGCGCCAATGCGCAGCCAGCATTGGCGGAACGCGGCTGCAAAAGCCGCAGGCTGCGGGTGTGACTGCACCAAGGCGAGTACCGCGCACAGCAGCACCGAGCCCTGCGCAGCTTGGTATTCGACTTCGCCGCCTAGCCCGGCAACGGCCCCGGCCAGCGTCTTGAGTTCGCTCATCAGTAAATCCCTTCCTGGTTAAATCTTCATACGAAATTCAGAGTGAAAGCGGTAGTCCCGCTTAGTCTTCAATCCAGCGGCGCAGATGGAATGGGACGGTCAGCCAGCCGCCCTGCATCAAACTCCACGCGCATCACCGTCTCAAAAATCAAGTGCAAGCTGGGGTCGCTCAAGCCGCGTAGCAGCAGCGTGCCTACGGCGGCAATCCACGGTGCGGGCAAGTTAAAAGCGTGTTGCCGTTCAAAGTCCGCAATGATCTCTTGCGCCCGTTCGTGGCGCTCTATGCCTTCGGCCGTGGTCAGTTGGCTGCTGGTGGTCATCTGTCGCTTCCTTCCTAGTTAAAAACTGGTGTCGTTGGCGGGCTTACGCACGCCGGGCCTTGTGTTGCGCTGCCATAGAAGCCGTGCCTTCAATGATCTTTTTGCCCGCCTCGTCCGTGGCTTCGTAGTTGGCCAGTAGGGCCTTCTGGCGGGGCGTGAGCGACTTGGTGGCGGGCGACGGGGCCTTGCTGGGCAGCAGGCGATCCATCGCGGCCTGGGGTGTCTGAAGCACCAGTGGCGGCGAATCTGAGTTGCGCAGCTTCTGACTGGCTGTGCCTACCTGCGACGGCATTCCCGTGAGGATGTAGAGAACGTCTACACCGATGGCCGCCAGTGCAGACAGTTGCACGGCTGTGGGCGAAGAAGCTCCTTTCTCCCAGTCGATAAGAGTTCTTTTTTTCGTACCAGCAGCCTCCGCAAAGGCGGGCTGGGTGAGCGCCAATCGCTCCCGCTCTTCACGGATTCGAATATTTATCATGCAAATATTTGCACCTTGTCTTGAATGGTGCAAATATTTGCACTATGATTCAACCATCACAACGTAATTCAACCAA
This sequence comes from Rhodoferax sp. LB1P47, assembly GCF_056521445.1. NCBI lineage: Bacteria > Pseudomonadati > Pseudomonadota > Betaproteobacteria > Burkholderiales > Comamonadaceae > Rhodoferax > Rhodoferax sp. LB1P47. The sequence goes on from NZ_JBWMAU010000001.1 coordinate 495,838, forward strand.
CAAAGCCAATTACACCATGACCCCTCTCCAGACACGCGACCAAGTGCGCAGCCAGTTCCTGCGCACGGGCACATCTATTGCCAGCTGGACCCGTCAACACCAAGTCAGCTACTCACTGACGTGCCAGGTGTTGAACGGAACCAAGAAGGGCCTGCGCGGCCAGGCCCACCGGATTGCCGTACTGCTGGGGATAAAGGACGGCATCGTATGAATGCGCCCATGACTGCCAGTGAGCGTGCTGCGCTTGCGTTCTTGGTAGCCCAGCACCCACGGCCCTTTCAGCAAGTACAGCTTTTATATGGACTGCCCAGCGTTGGCCTGAACACCAGCCAAGCATTGGAAGGCGTGCTGTTGTTGACCTGCCGCCGCTTGGTTCGCATCCGCCGGGGCTATCTCTACCTGACCCGCCACGCCCTCGCACCGATGGCTGACCTTTTTATCCAAACCACCTAAAACCTGGAGACCACCATGCATACCGACTTGTTTCCCGAGACTCTTGTCGTGTCCGTAGTTGACGGCAAGCCCATGACCAATTCCATACTGGTCGCCCAGCACTTTGGCAAGCGCCACGACACCGTTTTGCGATCCATCAAAACACTAATCAATCGAACCCAAAGTCCCGAACGACTCCGCAACCTTGCGGTGTCCTCATACCTCAATCAGCAAGGAAAGCGCCAGCCGATGTACCTGCTGACCGCCAAAGGATTCCAGTTCGTCGTCTCTGGCTTCATCGGCGCAGAGGCCGACGAATGGAAGTGGCAATTCTTGGATGCCTTCGAGGCCATGGAGCACCAGCTCCACGCCACCACCGCCCGCTACGCCGCCGCCCTGGATGCGCTCGACCCCGACCTGCGCCCCACCGTGGAAGGGACCGAGCAAGGCCACAGCCGCAGCGCCATTGGCGAAGCACTGGGCAAGAGCTGCGGCGCGGTGACCTACCGCCGGGGCAAAGCCCGCCGCCTGGGGCTGCTGGCAAAGAAGGGTGCGCAATGAGCACGCCCCGCGACCCCCACGGCTTCAACCCTGCCGCACCCTTGATCGGGCGTGACTTCGATGCGCTCTTGCTGGCCGCCAGCACCCGCAAAAACGGCAAGGTGGTACTGCCCACGGCCATCAGTCCTGCCCAAACGGAGTTGCGGCCAGCTGCGCCATCTTTTGGCGATGCACCGATTCTTGGTGCTTCGTACGTACACCATCCAGCGCCTGCGCCAGCTCATGCAGCGTTTTGCGTGCGCTGCACTGGGTGTGGTTGCTGGGTTCCGGTGCCACAGCCTCTCGCCAGTCCCGACTAAGGCTAAGGCCGTCCATGTTGGTTTCCCGCTCCATCGTCCATGCCAGCACCAGCACCGCCCGTGCCAAGCCTTCTATGCGGCCCTCTAACTCGTCAAAGTGCTTGTCATCCATGTGTTCACCTGTTTCAAAAGTTGTGATGCCCCAACTGTGCCGCCTGCTGCCCAGCGCGACCAGATGCACAAATGGCATTTGTTTGGAAGCCCGTTTTGCCGGGGGCCAGCCATGATTCCAAGCCGCCGTGCGTTTTGGAAACGCTACCAGCCCGCCACCCTGCGCGATGCCCTCAAGGGCTGCAAAGACTTCGCACATGAGCGCCACAACCTGAGCGTGGAGCGCATTGCCGAGCGCATGGCGCTGGAAGACCACTGGGCTTTGTACAAATGGATCGGCAATGGCCGCATGCCCCTGGTGTGCGTGCCCGCCTTTGAAAACGCCTGTGGCATCTACCTGGCTACCCGCTGGCAAGCCGCCAGCGCGGGCAAGTTGCTGGTGGACATGCCCAAGGGCAAGACCGCCAGCCCGGCAGACATGGTGCAGCTCAACAGCGACTTTGCCGCCGCCCTGCAACTGCTGACCAACTTCTATGCCCATCCCGGCCAGGCCGACACCGCCCAGACGTTGGCCGCACTCACCACCCACCTGCAACAGGTGGCCTACCACCACGCAAATGTTTCCGCCCACGCCAACCCTGAACTGGACTTTTCCGCATGAACACCCAAGACCTCCGCTACGCCCTGGCGAAGCAAGTGCCCGCCATGGAGCGCGGCTTCACCATCTCCACCATCTACGGCGACATTGCTATTGAATCCGGCCCTATGGCAACGCGCATTGCTTCGGCGGTGCAGGTGGCCCTGGAGTCCGAAGCCTGCTACCAGGCGAAGGCGGCGCAGTAATGGGCCCCGCTATCCCCTACAGCCTGCCCAAGCCGGTGCAAAAGACCTGCGACCTGTTCCGCCTGCTGGCTGGGCACGAGCTGCTGGGCTTGGCCCCGGCAGAAATCGCCAAAGGCCTGGACGTGCCCCCGCCGTGGGTCAGCGTCAACCTGCCCGCACTGTCCGCCACCGGCTTTGTAGAGCGGGTGGACGGCACCAACCGCTGGCGGCTGGGTGTGCAGTTTGTGCGCATCGCAGTCACCGTATCCACCAACCTGAATGCGGCCAAGCGGCAACTGGATGAAATCTCCAGCCGCTACGCCGTGCCTTTGTAACCCCTTCTCTTTGCAACCACCAGGAAACCTATGTCCCGCCCATTGACCCCCGCAACCGTCAGCAAAGCCATCCCCATGAACGAAGCCGTAGTGCAAGAAGAAGTGAACGCAGCCAACCAACTGGCAGCCATCACCCGCGACACCGAGGCCAATGTGGTGGCCCTGGCCCAGCAACTGGGCTATGACGGGGCCTTGTCGGTTGGCGCGCTGGAGGACGGTATCCGCTTCTATCAGCAGCGCACGGCAGAGGCCTGCCTGGAGCTGGGAAAGCGGCTGGTGCTGTTGAAAGAAGCCAGCCTGCATGGCGAGTTCACGCCACGCCTGGAGCTGCTGGGCATTGAGTACCAGACGGCCAAGAAATTTATGGCCGCATCCCTGAAGTTTTCAAAAGGTTCGACGTCTACCCTTTTGAAGGTAGCCAACAGCCAGAGCAAGTTGCTGGAGCTGCTGGTGCTGGACGACACCGAGATGGCTGAACTGGCCGATGGCGGCACGGTGCGCGGCATGGTTGCAGACGACATCGCCAACATGGGCGTTCGTGAGCTGCGCACCAAACTGGCCGAGGCCCGCGCCGAAAAAGTGGCCGACGACAAGCTCATGGCCGACAAAAACGCCAAGATCGACAAGCTCAGCCGCCGCATCCAAAAGACCACGCCCGATGACGTGCTGACCGAGCTGCACAAGGAAACGACGGCCTTCATGGGCGATGCCAAGGGCTGCATCCGGGGCCAGATGCGCAAGGCGTTTACCGCACTGTGGGCGCACCACGAGGCCCATGAGGGAAGCGGCGACAGCCAAATATTTATGGCGGGGCTGGTGGGCCAGTTGCAGGCCGAGATCATGGCCTTGCGCGAGTCCTATGACCTCCCCGACGTGTCCGCAGCAGCCGATCAAGAGCTGGCCGCAGAAATGGCCGAGTGGGACAAGTAAGCCGCCCGCCCCGCACACCCGCCAGCCCACCCAACCGCTCTGCGCATGTCCCTCAGCCCCGTAGCCATTACCCGCCTGGTGCAGGTAGCCGTTGCCGCCGCAGCCGCGCCCAGCGGCGGCAAGCAGGCCATCTACGGCGCGGCGTGCGCGGCGCTGTGTATCAGCCCCGCCACGCTGCACCGCCATCTGAAGAAAGTAACCGTGAAACCCGAACGCAAACAACGCAGCGATGCCGGCGATGTGAGCCTGACCCGCGAGGAAGCCATCGCCATCAGCGCCGCCCTGATGGTCAGCCATCGCAAAACCGGCAAGCGCCTCATGTCCATTGGCCAGGCCGTGGACGTGATGCGCGCCAACGGCGAGGTGCGTGCAGAGCGCATCGACCCCGCCACGGGTGAGGTAACCCCTCTGTCCGATTCGGCCATTGCCCGCGCCCTGCGCGGCTACGGCCTGCACCCCGACCAACTCAACCAACCCGCCCCGGCCATGGAACTTAAAAGCCTGCACCCCAACCACGTCTGGCAGATCGACGCATCCATGTGCGTCCTGTACTACCTGAACGCCCGCAATGAGAAGGAAAGCGGTTTGCAGGTGATGGACCGCGCCAAGTTCTACAAGAACAAGCCCGCCAACCTCAAGCGCATTGAGGCAGACCGCGTGTGGTCCTATGAGGTCACCGACCACAACAGCGGTGCCATCTTTGTCAACTACGTGCTGGGTGCCGAGAGCGGCACCAACCTGGCCGAAAGCTTCATTGCCGCCATCCAGAAGCGCGATGGTGGCCCCCAGAGCGACCCATTCCACGGCGTGCCCTTCATCCTGATGATGGACATGGGCAGCGCCAACACCAGCGGCTTGTTTGCCAACCTGGCGCGCCGCCTGCAAGTCAAGCTGATAGCCCACGCCCCTGGCAATGCCCGCGCCACCGGCCAGGTAGAAAATGCCCGTAACCTGATTGAGCGCAGCTTTGAAGCGGGCCTGCGCCTGCGCCCGGTACGCGACCTGGCCGAGCTGAACGCCCAGGCCCAGCGCTGGGCCTGCTGGTTCAACGGCAACAAGGTACACAGCCGCCACGGCAAAACCCGGTTTGACCAGTGGCTGACCATCAGCCAGGAACAGTTGCGCATTGCCCCGCCCGCAGAGCTGTGCTTCGAGCTGCTGACCCACACGCCGGAAACCCGCAAGGTCAGCGACTTTTTGACCATCTCGTTCAAAGGCCGCGAGTTTGACGTGCGCACCGTGCCCAACGTGATGGTGGGCGAAAAGCTGCACATCACCCACAACCCCTACGTGCTGGATGCCGCCCTGGTGGTAGACACCGACACCAGTGGCATGGAGCTGCTGCACAGCGTGCCCCTGGTGCAGCGCGACGACGCGGGTTTCAGCGAAGCCGCCAACGTGATCGGCGAAGACTACGCCCGCCACGCCGACACCCGCGCCGACACCAACCGCAAGGAAGTGGACCGCTTTGCCTATGACGCAGCCACCCAAGAAGAAGCGGATGCCAAGCGCCGCGCCAATGCCACGCCGTTCGGTGGCCGTATCGACCCGTTCAAGGTAATTGAACAGGCTCCCGAGCGCGCCTTCATGCCCCGCCGTGGCACCGAGCTGGTAACCAGCATCAAGACAGCCACCGCACCGGCCCGCGTACTCAGCGGCTTTGAAGCTGCCGCCGAGCTAGTGCGCATGGGTGTGGAAATGACCCGAGAGCGCAATCTGCAAATTGCCAACTGGTATCCCGATGGTGTGCCCGAAGACGCGCTGGATGCCCTGCAAGCCCGCCTGGAGAACCGCCCCGGCCTGCGTGCTGTAGGTGGCTGATATGCAAGCTTTGCTGAACACCCTGCGCCTGACGCAAGCTGACCTGAGCCGGGCCACCGGCATGGGCCGCAGCACCACCAGCCGCCTGGTAGCGCATGGCAACTGGCCTGCCCGCAGCGCGGGCCTGGGCAAGCGTGCCGACGATGTACGCGCCCGTGTGCTGGCCTGGCTGGCCGCGCAGGGCGCGACCCCTGAACAACTGGACTCAGTGCCTGCGCTGGCTACCCAGCCCGTGCCCGCACTGCCCCAAAACGAGTTGACCCCGGCAAGTTCGTACCTTGCCGAGGCCGTCCCCGAAGAAGCTGAAAACGTAACCCCAACCACTCCAGAGGAAATCATGCTACTCCAAAACGCCACCCTGACCCCCGAGGCCCGCGCCCACTTCAATTTGCCCCGCAATCCGTTTGTGGACGACGTGCAGAGCTGCGACGACGTGTACCAAACCCCCAGCGTGCGCTACGTGCGCGCCGCATTGTTTGATACCGCCAAAAACCACGGCTTTATCGCGGTGGTGGGCGAGTCCGGCGCGGGCAAGTCCACCCTGGCCGAAGACCTGGAGGAGCGCATCAAATCCGACAAGAGCGGCGTGCTGGTGATCCGCCCCTACGTGCTGGCCATGGAGAGCAACGACCAAAAAGGCAAAACCCTCAAGAGCAGCCACATTGCCGAGGCCATCGCCTTCGCGCTGGACCCAGCCTTGAAGTGCAAGAGCAGCCCGCAGGCCCGCTTCCAGCAGGTGCACGACCTGCTCAAGGCCAGCCGCCGCGCAGGCCGTCGCCATCTGATCCTGGTGGAAGAGGCCCACTGCATGCCCACCGCAACGCTCAAGCACCTCAAACGCTTTTTGGAACTCAAAGACGGCATGCAGCGCCTGGTGGGCGTGGCTCTGATCGCCCAGCCGGAGCTACGTGAACGCCTGGGCAGCCAAAACGCCGAGGTCCGCGAAGTCATGCAACGTTGTGAGGTTGTGGAGCTGCAACCGCTGGATGGCGAACTGGAGGGCTACCTGGCCCACAAGTTTGCCCGCTCCGGCCTCAAGCTTGCCGATGTGTTTGCCCCTAGCGCCATCGACGCTATCCGCGCCCGGCTGGTGCACACGCCACGTGGTGGCAAGCCCAGCGATGCGCGTAGCGAGTGCTTCCCCCTGGTGGTCAACAACCTGGTGTGCCGCGCGATGAACGCCGCCGCCCGCGCAGGCTGGCCGCAGGTGGATGCCCAAGTGATTGCGGGCTGCTGAACCATGCGCCGCTACCTGATCACCATCGTGATGCCCGACGGCTCACGCGGCCAGTGCAAAGGCATTTTTGCCAATGACTGGGCCGCCATTAATGCGATGCAAACCGCCTTTTTTGATGCCCGCAGCATTACCCCCCGCAGGTTGCCATGAAACCCCTGCTGACCCACATCGCGCTATGGCTGGCCTGCGCCGCCATGGCTATTGCCCTGGCCGCCTTGGCCGCCCTGGAATCCAACGTATGACCGCCCTGCACAACCCCACCACTTTCACGGCCAGCGTGCCCGTGCTGCGCGCCTACGCCCCCTTGGCTGCGCACGCGCCGCTGTACAGCCGCATCCTGGCCTTCCTGGCAGAGTGGTCTGCCCCCGCCAGCTTTGCCACCCTGACCGATTTATTTGCCGAGCAAGTGGGCGGCTTCACGCCTAGCAAGAACCTGCGCAACCGCATGGAATACCTTGTGCAAACCGGGCTGGTAGATGCCAGCGGTGCGCTAGCCCAGCGCCGCTACAGCCGCAGCAGCCTGCCCGTGCCCAACGTGCACATGGCCCCCGCAAAGCCGCCGCGCCCGTGCTTTGTGAACCCCAGTGCAGACCTGCCCGGCGCAGGCCGCCCCAAGGGCCGCGCTGTGCCCGTGGTGGCCGCCCGCCACCCCCAAGCCGTGCTGCCCCGCCAGCACAACGTGATGCACGGCCTGTACGTGCCGCCACCCAGCCATGTGCTGCGCCCCGGTGCATTGGACTTTGCCCACATGCCCAGCCGGGGCGTGAGCTGCTAATGGCCACCGTGGAACCCACAGGCCCAGGCATCACCCGCGCCACCAGTGATGTGCGGCTATGCGGCGCAGTACGCAAGATGGGCAGCGCGCAGACCCTCATTGCGCTGGCAGCTATCAAAGATGCAGCAAAAGGCGGCTTGCTGGAGCGCGACATGCCCAAGCTCAAAGAGGCTTATGAAAAGCGCAAGCAGCACCTGCGCAGCATTGCACCCAACACACAAACCACTACCGAAGGAACCCCGTGAATACCGCACCCCACAACACCCAGCCCACGCCGCTGCAACAAGAAGCCGCAGAGTCCGACCGCGTAACCGCCGTGCTGCTGGACACCGTCGCCGCCGAGCCCCATGCCCGCGTCATCACAGCCATGGCCACCGCCCTGGGCGTACTGGGTGAGGCCTATCCATGCTGCCGCGCCAGCATGGGCCAGGTGCTCATGCAGTTGGGCCTGCACATGCAGACCGCACCCGATACCGGCAATGGCCACCACGTTCACTAAACCCACCACTATCAAGGAATCACCATGGCCACCAAGCCCAAAAAACTCAAGGCACCCGCCCAAACCTACGTCTGCCAGACGCTGGACGACACCCAGACCTGCATCAAGTCCATCGGCGACATGCAGCGCGAACACATGCGCATTACCGCTGACCTGAACGATGCCATTGGCAACCTCACCCAGGCCGTGGCAGGCGACCTGCAAACTCTGGTCGAAGGCATCCAGCTGCGACAGGCAGGCGTGCAGACCTGGTGCGAAGCCAACCGCGAGAAGTTGTGCGGCAAGGGCAAGACGGCCAACCTGGTCACCGGCGAGGTGACCTGGCGCAACCGCCCGCCCAGCGTCACTGTCAAGGGCGAAGAGGCTGTGATTGCCTACCTCAAACTGGCGGGCCTGACTGCATTCATCCGCTCCAAAGAATCGGTGAACAAAGAAGCCATGCTGAACGAGAAAGACAAGGCCAAGGGCATTCCCGGCATCACCCTTGTGTCGGAGCTGGAGGATTTCAGCATCACGCCGTTTGAGATTGAAACCGCTGTGGAGGCTGTATGAGCAGCTACCAGGTTGCGGCCATTGCCGCGAATGTGGTCATTGCCGCGAATGTGGCCAAGAAAAACCAGGGCTACATCGCAGCCAACACGCGCCAGTCGTGCAGCAACTGCCAGCATGGACAGGAAAGGCGCGAGGAACGCATGCCCCCTTATGACACCGCCAGCTGGCAGTGCAATTTCGGCGGATTTCGCACCACGGCCAAAGCTGTTTGCGACAAGTACGCAGCCAATAAAGGATCAGCAGCATGAAGAGCTTTGAACAACTGGGCCGCACGGCCCATGCAGCATGGGCGCGCAGCAAGCAGGCCCCAGCCCACGCCAGCTGCACCACATGGGAGCAACTGCACCCTAATGTGCAGCAGTGCTGGATCGCCATCGCCATGGCCGTTGCCGCTGACATAGCCACCGTACTCTGAGAGCAGTTATGAAAAAACCAACTGAAAACCAAATCTATGAAGTGCTGAAACAGAGCGCGGACCTCATCGAGGAAGGACGCTCAAAATTTCCCGGCATGTCTTATGAAGATGGCGTGGAAGCGGCCATCCGTTGGGTGCAGGGAGATGGTCCGAACCCGATGGAGGACTGAGCACCATGCCCGCCACCGCGCACAGCTCGAAAAAAGGCCCGGCCACCCGCAACAACGACCTGGCCGCCATCCATATCGCCACCAAGGCCCTGAATCTGACCACCGAGGACGCGCAGGCATTGAAGCTGCACGTCACCGGCAAGGCCAGTGCCAAGGATATGACCGTGCCCCAACGCCGCCAGTTGCTGGCTCACCTGAGCGGCCTGCAAGCGCAAGCAGCAGGCAAGCCCAAGGCTGCGTACACCGGCCCGCGCCGGGCGGTGGCGCACTCTGCCAGCGATGCGGGCGATGCACGCTGGGGCAAGGCCCGTGCGCTGTGGGCGTTGCTGGCCAAAGCGGGCGTGGTGCGGGTGGATACCGATGCGGCCCTGACCGCCTACGTAAAGCGCCAGACCAAGGTAGAGGCCTGGCGCTTCCTCAACGGCTACCAGATCAACACCGTGATCGAAAGCCTCAAGACCTGGTGTACCAGGTCGAACGTGGAGTTTGACAAATGAAGCCCATCAGCCACAAAGACCTGGCACCCCTGGAGGTGCTGTTTGACGCCACCTACCCGCCCACGCTGCGCGACCTGGCTACGTCGCTGTTCATGCAGTTGCTGGAGACGTTTGCCGCGCTGGCCCCAGACCCACTGCGCGGTGCGGCGCTAGCGCGGCTGGCGCTGGAGCAGGCAGACCGCATCTCTATCGACCACGGCGGCTGCAACCTCTACATCCCCATGGCCACGTCGTTTAAATTGACCCCGCGCAACATCAAAATGTGCCAAGAATTCCGGGGCGACTACAAGGCACTGGCGCGCAAGTACAAAATGTCTGAGCAACAAGTGCGCAACATTGTGGATAGCTGGCAGCGTGACCAGTTCTTGAAGCGCCAAGGCCGTTTGCCTGGGCTGGACGACACATAGGCCCGCCAACCGTTTAAAACGCCCTGCAAGCGTAAAACGGCACACACCGCCCCCAAGGCCTGCGCTAAAGTTTTGGGGAGCCAGGGAACACGGCCAAGGCCCTTGCCTCCATTCCTGGCGCAACCTTGCAAACCCACCGCGCATCCAGCCCACCAACCGGGCACCCCAGCCCCCCCAGCCTGCCCCAGCCCTCCCACGCGCGAGGGCAGTGCAAAACACTAAACCATTTGATTTAGCCGCAACACCCCATGCCGCCGACAGTAGCGGCATGCACCAAGCAAACCCACCCCATTCCGCCGCAAATGCCGCAGCAGCACCTGCGCTGCTGCACATCTTCAAGCCCGGCACCTGGACCACCATGGCCGGTGAACGCATCGAGTTCAGCGCCGCCGACCTGGCCGCCAGTGCCGCTGCGTTTGACCCCGCCGTGGCAAAAGCGCCCATCGTGATCGGCCACCCCGCCACCGACGACCCGGCCCAAGGCTGGGCGGGCGGCTTGGTGGCCAATGCACGCGGCTTGTTTGCCAAGCCCGACCAGGTAGACCCCGCCTTTGCCGAAGAAGTGCGCGCCGGGCGCTGGGGCACGGTGAGCGCCAAGTTCTACCGCCCCACCGACCCGAGCAACCCCAGGCCCGGTATTTGGTACTTGCGCCACATCGGCTTTTTGGGCGCGGCTGCGCCCGGTGTGAAGGGGCTGGATGCCCCCGCCTTTGCCGATGCCACTGCCGATGCTGACGAATGCGTGTGCTTTACCGAGGGCGTGCCGTTTGCTGATTGGTCCGATACAGACAACGCCAGCCTGTGGCGCGGCCTGCGCGATTGGTTCATTGGCAAGTTCGGCCAGGCCGAGGCCGATGTGGCTCTGCCGGGCTACCAGGTCAAGAACCTGGAGCAAGCCGCCACCACCGCCCTGGCAACCACCAACAGCCTTGAAACCACTGCCGCAGCGGCCCCCGCCATTGCGTTTTCCGCCCCATTGACCACTACCCCGGAGCCCACCACTGTGACCCCTGAACAAAAAGCCGCCATTGAGGCAGAAAACGCCACCCTGCGCGCCGCCCTTGCCACCGTGCAAGCCACCCAGACGCATGCCGCCAACGTTGCGTTTTGCGAGGGCGTGGCCGGTATTCGCCCGGCGTGGATGGCTACCACGGTAGCCGCCCTGGACCACTTTGCCGCCCAGCCCACCGCCGTGGAGTTTGGCGAGGGTGAGGCCCGTGCGCCACTGCTGGACGCATTCAAAACCATGCTGCTGGCCCTGCCGCCTGCGGTGGAGTTTGGCGAGGTGGCTACGGCTGCGCGGGCGGCTGCGGGCAGTGTGGACCTGAACGACGGCGAGGCGATTGCCACGGCAGCTACCAAGTACCAGGCCGAGGCTGAACGCAGCGGCCAAAGCATGCCCTACGCCCACGCCGTGGCGCAGGTGGCACGGCAACGTTAACCGCTCGCGCTAACGCGCTGGTGCATTTTTTACCCAACCGGAGTTTTTATGAGCAACCCTCTTTTATTCAAGGGCTTCAAGGCGGGCGCGGCAATTACGCCGTTTCGCATTGTCAAATTTTCTGCTGCTGACACGGTGGTAATGACCGCTGCAAGCACCGATGCCATGGTGGGCGTGTGCGGTGACGTAGGCCCGGCAACCGGCGAAAACTGCGACGTTTTATTGCAGGGCATTGCCTGGGTACAAGCCGGTGCCGTGGTGGCGCTGGGTGACCCGGTGACTAGCGATGCAACGGGCCGGGCCATCACGTCGGCACCTGCTGCGGGCACGAATGGCCGCTTGATTGGCTTGGCGTTGGATGCGGCTGTAGCTGCAAACGATGTGATCCGCGTGCTGCTGGAACCAGGCGTGATGCAGGGCTAAAGCTCCGCTGCAATTTGCGCTTTCCGCTGGATTTTTAACTTTTCTGGAACAACCTTATGAGTACCACCGCCTTTCCCATCAACCCCGAGTTGACCGCAGTAGCCATTGGCTACCAAAACCGCGACATCGACCTGATTGCCGATACGGTGCTGCCACGCATCATCACAGCCAAGAAGTTCAAGTACACCAAATACACCGCTGCCGATGGCTACACCGTGCCAAACACCCGCGTGGGCCGCAAGAGCGAACCCACCATGGTGGACTTTGGCGGCACGGAGGTGCCCGATGAATGCGCCGATTGGGGCCTGGATGACCTGCTGCCCAATGACGAAGTGGAATCCTGGGCGGCTATGTCCAAGCCCTCCACCGCAATCAGTCCCGAGGCCAAGAGCACCACGCTGCTGACGGGCCTGGTGCTGCTGGACCGCGAAATCCGCGTGGCCAACACGGTGTTTGCAGCGGGCACTTACCCCGGCGCAAACCAGGCCACGCTGAGTGGCACCAGCCAGTGGAGCGACTTTGCTAACAGCAACCCGCTCGATGCGCTGCTGGCGGCGCTGGATATCCCGCTGTTCCGGCCAAACAAAGTGGTGCTGGGCCAGGCAGGCTGGACCAAGATGCGCCAGCACCCCCGCCTGATCCAGGCGGCCAATGCCAGTGCGCAGACCGGCGGTGCCATTACCCGCCAGCAGCTTGCGGACTTGCTGGAGGTAAAGGAGGTGGTGGTGGGATCGGGTTTTGTGAATACCGCACGCCGGGGCCAGGCGGCCACATTTGCACGCGTGTGGGGCAAGCACTGCGCACTGGTGTATGTGGGTGCCGACCTGGCAGATGCGGGCCAGCCGTGTTTTGGCTTTACCGCCCAGTTTGGCACCCGCATCGCAGGCAGCATTCCCGAGCCTAAATTTGGTTTGCGCGGTGGACAACGCATCCGCGCTGGCGAGTCGGTGAAAGAGGTGATCTCTGCCAACGATGCCGGTTACTTCTTCCAAAACATCGTGGCTTAAAGGAGAAATCATGGCTAAAACAACGACTACCAACGCAGCAGAAACCAAGCAAGTGACTGCGAATGTGCCCGTGCTGTACGACGGCACACCCGTGGCGGTGAATGAGACTTTTGCGGTGCGCACTGCCGACCTGGCGCAACTGTTGGAAGTGGGCGCGGTGTCTTTGAATACCGACCCGGCCTAAAGCGCAGCGGGCATAAACCTGAGAGCCAATCACCATGACCTACGCCACCCAAGCCGACCTGGTAGACCGCTTTGGCACACAAGAGCTGGCGCAGCGCACCAACCGTGTGGATGGCCAGACCATCGACACGGTGGTGCTGGGCCGGGCACTGGTGGATGCGGATGCCGAGATTGACGGCTACCTGGCCACCCGCTACACGCTGCCACTGAGCAGCACCCCCGTGGTGCTGGTGCGGCTGGCGTGTGACCTGGCGCGCTACCGGCTGTATGACGACGGTGTGCCTGCCACGGTGCGCCAGCGCTACGAGGACGCTGTGGCCATGCTCAAACGCATAGCCCATGGCGACGCGCAACTGGTGGGCATCACGCCGCCCGCGCCCGCCACGGGTGGCGGTGGCAATGCAGTGGCGGTGCGTACGTCTAGCCGTGTGTTTGGTACGGACCAGCTGGCGGGCTACTGAGCATGGACTTGGCACCGGTGATTGCGCGCCTCAAAACCCAGCTCACGGCCCTGCGGTCAGTGGGTGGGGTGGCGGATCTGGATGCCGCCATTGACGGTGTGGTGGCAACACCCGCTGCGTTTGTGCAGCCGCTGGCTGAGAACGCAGAAGACATGGGGGTGCTGGGTGGCACGTACCAGCGGGTGGTGCAGGCGTTTGGTGTGGTGCAGTGCATTACCAACCGCCGCGATGCCACGGGCGCGGCGGCGGTGGCCGATTTGCATGCCTACCGGATGGCCCTGCGTGCCGCCCTGGTGGGCTGGGTGCCGGATAGCCAAACCGGCGAGGCGGTGGTGTTTACCGGCGGGCGCTTGCTGAAGATGGATGGCGATGGCCGCCTGTGGTGGGTGGACGAATTCCAACTGGTTACTTATTACTGGAGCTGATATGGCAAAGAAGAATTTAGATGGCGCGGTGGCTGATGTAGCCACCGTGGCCGAGGTGGGGGCCGTGCCTGAGCGCACCCCTGAGAACCACCTGGTGCCGGGCGGTGGTCGCTACCGCTGGGACGCGGAGCTGACCGATTGGGTGGACCTGGATGCGCCTGCTGTGGATGCATCGACCGTCGCCACTGTTGAAACCCCTTTGGAGTGATTGAAACATGCCACGTTTAATTAAAAAGACGGTTGTGCTGGCCAAGATTGAAACCACCAGCGGCACCGATGCGGTGCCCACCGGTGCGGCCAACGCCATCCAGGTGATGGACCTGAGCATTACCCCGCTGGACATCAAGACGGCAGATATGTCGGTGGTGACCCCGTGGTTTGGCGGTAGCCAACAACTGGTGACCACGGCCAGCGTGAAGTGCAGCTTTAGCGTGATGCTGGCCGGCGCGGGCCTGGCGGCAACGGCCCCGGCCTGGGGTGCGCTGATGGTGGGCTGTGCGCATGCCGAAACCACAGGCCTGGCCACACCGAACCGCGTGGAGTACTTGCCCGCCACCGACCTGCTGAAAACGCTGTCGATCTACTGGTATGACGATGGCCTGTTGCACAAGCTGCTGGGAGCCAGTGGCACGGTCAAACTATCCGCCAAGTCGGGCGAAGCACCCAAGCTGACGTTTGACTTTGTGGGCCTGGATGCGGGCGTGAGCGCTATTGCCAATGCCACGGCAGTGTTGACGGGCTGGAAGACCCCGCCCACGGTGACCAAAGCGAACGTGACCGACATCAATATTGGCTGCACTTACGCGGCGGGCGCGTTGGCGGGCGGCACCTCCTACAACAGTACCGGTTTGACGCTGGACTGGGGCAACGCGGTGAACTTTGTGCCCATGCTGACCAATGAGCAAGTGGTGCTGACCGACCGCGACGTGAAGGGCAGCATGAGCCTAGACCTGACCGCAGCCCAAGAAGTGGCCATGTACGCATCGGTGAAGGCCAACACCACACAGGGCATTGGCTTTGTGATTGGCAACACCAGCGGCAACAAGATCATGTTGCACGCGCCTTCTGCGCAGTTGCTGAACCCCAAGAAAGAAGAAATCAGCGGTATGCGGTTGATCGGCTTTGACCTGCACCTGAACCCGGTCAACGGCAACGACGAAATCCGCATCATCAGCCTGTAACCCTCTGCTGTTTTAACCCCCAAGGCTTGCGCAGTGCGCAAGCCCATTACCCCCCATTTATAGAGAAACCCCCATGTACACGCTTGCTATTGAAGATGTTGTGACAGTCCCCGTGAAGTTCACCCTGAAAGACAAGGGCGTGAACAAGTTGTTTGGCGTAACACTGGAATGCAAGCGCCTGAGCCAAGACGAAATCAGCGACAAGCTGGCTGAAAAGGAAAGCAAGGTGAAAGATTTTGTGGCCGAGGTGGTGACTGGCTGGAGCGGCCAGCGCCTGGTACTGGACGAAGCGGGCCAGCCTGCCGACTACAGCCCCGAAGCACTGGGGGTGATGCTGAACGCTGCGGGTGTGGCGATGTCGTGCTTCAACGCGTACCTCAAGGAATGCGGCGCTAAAGAAAAAAACTAGCGCAGGTAGCACGCGTCTGGGCCAAGGGGCTGCTGGATGCAGCACCCGGCCAAGCGGAGGCAGAGGATGCCGAGATGGCCGAGGTGCTGGCAGCGATGGGCCTGGTGCAAGTTGCAGACGATGCCCCGGTCCCGGTGCTGGACGTGTGCTACCTGTGGCCCTGCAACGTGCCCGTGTGGCGGCTGTGGCAGCGGGTGCAAACGCAGTGGCGTGTGGGGATGGCGGGCCGCACCGGGCTGGACTATGTGGCGGTGCTGGCTTTTATGCGCGAGGTGCTAGGCATGGGCCGCACGGCGCGGGCCGAATCGCTGCTGGCGCTGCAAGCGATGGAGTTTGCTGCGCTGGAGGTATGGGCAGAAATGCGCGAGGGCTGAGGGCTAGCCAAACAGCTTGCCAAACAACACGGCCAGGCCCAGCAGTGCCAAGCGCGACATGCCAGCGCGGCGTGCGGCCTGGCCCCAGAAGTGCCACAGCAGATAGCCGAAGCCCGCAAAGGTGAGGTAAGCGCAGAGGTCTAAAAACATACATAAAGGTTAGCACACCGTGGGTAATTCAGCTGGAAATGTGGTTGCGGTCAAGCTGGCGATTGAGGGGGCACAGGCTGCATCGACTGAGTTGCAACAGGTGGCCGGGCGGCTGGACACGATTGGCGATGCGGGCAAGGCATCGGCTGGCGGTGCGGATATGCTGTCTGCGGCTTTGGGGCGTGTGGGGCACTACGGGCTGGCGGGCGGGGCGCTGTATGGCATCGCCACTACGGTTTTGACGGTGAGCCAGGCGCTGTTTGAAGCCAGTGCCAACGCGCAACGTCTGGCCACCCAGTTGGACTTTGCCACGCGTGGCAATGGTGCGCAGGAAATGGCGTTTGTGACCGAGGTGGCCCGCAAGCTTGGGCTGGAGCTGAACAGCACGGCCAAGGCCTACGCCGGGTTTGCGTCGGCAGCACGGGGCACCGCCTTGGAGGGCAAAGGGGCGCGGGTGGTGTTTGAGGCGATAGCCCAGGCCAGCGCTGTGATGGGCTTGAGAACGGATGAGACCACCGGCGCGCTGCTGGCCATCCAGCAAATGATGAGCAAAGGCGTGGTGAGCGCCGAAGAATTCAGAGGCCAACTGGGCGAACGCATGTCGATTGCGCTGCAGGCCGGGGCCAATGCGCTGGGTGTGACCACCGCCGAATTTAGCAAGCTGATGGAGACGGGGCAGATCGTTGCAGCCGACTTCCTGCCCAAGTTTGCCGTGGCCATCAAAGAGATGCTGGGCGACAGCGTAGAGAGCGCGGCCAACCGGCTGGATGCTTCCACCGCCCGCATGGGCAGCGCCTGGGAAAAGCTCAAGCGCACGGTGGGTGACTCTGGTGTGTCGCAGGCGCTGGCAAACGAGGCCACGGCCTTGGGTAGTTTCATGGACTCGGTGTCGGATGCCATGGGCCGTGCCAAACAGAGCGGGGCTGGGCTGGCTGGTGAGCTGGCGGTAGGGCTGGGCCAGGTGCTGGTGCACACGACATTCGACACACTGTCAGCCTCGGGCAACCTGTTGAACGGCACCATCAATGCACTGACGGGCAACGTGCTGGGGCTTAAAACCAATTTGAACCTGCTGCCGGTGGCCTTGCAGTCGAACGCTGGACAGGCCGCTACGCTATCGGCGCGTCTGGCGGCTGCCGATGCAGATTTGATGCAGCTACAGCGCCGCTTGGCGCTGGTGCCAGACAACATCTACCTCAAAAGCGAAACGCACCAGGCGTATTTGCTGTACGAGCAACTGCGGGCGGCCAAGCAAGCGCAAGACGCGCTGGCCGGGCCAGGTAATGCCGGGCGTGGCAGTGTGAACCCGCAAACGACCGAGCAGGCTGCTGCGGCGCAAAAGAAGCTGGCCGATGCGATGGAGACCTACGCGACCAAGACCCAAAAAGCCGATAAGGCGGTGGCCGATTTGCGCACGACACACGGCGCGCTGTTTACCGCAGACATGGAGAAGCGCGTGCGCGAGCAGCTCAACCCGCCCAAGGCGGCTGGTGCAAAGGGTGAAAACGATGCTGCAAAGATGGCCCTGGCCCAGCAAACCAGCTATTACGAGCAGTACCAAACCCTGGTTACCAGCGCAGAAAAACGGGCGCAAGACGCAGTAACCGCCCAGCACACCGCAGGGCTGGTGAATGATGCCGATTACTTCGCCCAAAAGCGCGACCTGGCGCAAAACGCCAACATCGACATGCAGGCCCTGACCGAGCTGGAGCGGGAGGCGGTGCAGCGCTCTGGCCTGGCACAAACCGCCAAGGCGGCGGGCATTGCCAAGTACAACGGCGAGCTGACCAAGCTGCGGGAAGAAGAGCAGTCTATTAACGACCGCTTCAACAACGAAATGCTGGTGGCCACGGCCAAACAGACCAACGCCGCCACCGATACCAACTTCGCCGCCGCAGAATCCCTCTATGCCCTGGCAGCAGCCGGGCAAGACAAAGTAAACGCCCAGCTGCTGGAGAACGAAGCGATCGGCCTCACCGTCCAACAGCTAGACACACTGGAGCAAGCCCGCGCCAAAGAGGCCGCCGCCGCGCTGTTCCAAAAAGCCCTGTGGCTGGAAAACACCGTGGGCCTCACAGCAGAAGCCGAATCGGCCCGCCAAGCCGCCCAAACCATTCTGGACCTTGCGGCCGCTAAGTCCGTAGGGGCTAAGAAAAAAGTGATTTCAGAGGCAGGAAACGAGCAGTCCAAGCGCCTGGACGTGGCCCAGGATGTAGGCGGTCTACCCGACTTCACTAAACAAGAAGATCCGTTCAAGGACTTTGGCAGCACGTTGCGCGCCACCTTCGACTCCGCAGGCACGGGCTTGCAAAAAATGACCGATGCCATGTCCGCCCTGGCAACCACCAGCCGCGACTACGGCAAAGAGATGGAGGTCATTACCGCCCTGCGCGCCACCAAAGACCCCCAGAATATCGCCAAGGCGCTCAAAAACGAAGAAGCGCTGGCAAAGAAGACCGCCCAAGCCCAATTAATCGGCATAGCCGATTTAGCCGGTGCCACCAAAGGCTTTTTCGATGAAAAAACGGCTGCTTACAAAGTGCTGGACGGTGTGGAAAAGGCCGCCCACCTGGTGCAAATGGCCCAAATGGCCGAAAAGCTTTACACCAGCCTGTTTGTGACCACCAGCACCGTAGCTGCAACGGTAGCTGGCGACAGTATCACTGCCGCCAGCGCGGTAGCAGGCGCGGCGGTTGAAGTCCCCGCCAAGATGGCAATTGCCGCAGCCAATAGCGTGGCAGCAGTAGCCAACCAGGGCAACGGAGATCCGTACTCTGCGTTTGTCCGCATCGCCGCAATGGCCGCCATCATGGCCGGGCTGGGGCTGGCCGTGGGCGGCGGTGGGGGTGGCAAAACCACGGTGACATCGGATGCGTTTGCCGCTCAAAAAGCGAACACCGGCACCGGCACCGTGCTGGGCGACTCCAAAGCGCAAAGCGAAAGCATCAAAAACAGCCTGGACGCGATGGAGAAGATGGCCAAGCCCACGCTGCTGTTCACCAGCGAGATGGTCCGGCTGCTGCGCAGCATCAACACCAGCCTGTCGGGTGCTACCAGCTCGCTGCTGTCCACGGGCTTTGATGCCAGTGGCTCCACCTTCCAAGGGGTGAACACCTCCAGCAAGAAGCTGGGCGGGTTGTTGGGTTCCAGCTCCAGCAGCACCAGCGTTTCCGACACCGGGCTGAGCTTTGGCACGCAGACTATTGCGCAGGCGGCGGCGGGCGTGGCGTTGCAGAAATACCAGGTGATCCGAACCGACTCCAGCAAAAAGGGTTTTTTAGGCTTTGGCGGCGGTAGCAGCACCAGCTACGACACCCAGATGAGCAATGTGGATGCCGCAGTGAGCGCCGCCATGACGGAGGCGGTGCAGAACATGAACCAGCTCACCAGCGCAGCAGCCGCGCAGTTGGGTATCTCGCAAGCCCAGGTTGATGCCCTGCAAAACCTGGACACCGGGCTGGGCAAAATCAGCCTGAAGGACAAAACCGGCGCAGAAATCCAAGAAATCTTGAGCGCCGTATTCAGCAAAATGGGTGACACGATGGCCGCCACGCTGGCCCCCGGCATCAAAGACATGCAGCAGGTAGGCGAGGGCTATTTGGAAACCCTGGTGCGGGTGGCCAATGGCCTGTCTATCAGCAACGTGTGGATGAAGCGCCTGGGCTTGGGCTTGTACGCCGTGTCGGTGGACGGGGCCAAAGCGGCCAACGGCCTGGCGCTGGCATTTGGCGGCGTTGACAAGCTGGCCGAGGCCAGTCAGGCCTACTTTGAGTCGTACTACACCGATGCAGAGCGCGCAGCGCAAAGCCAAAAGGACATGGCCGCTGCGTTGGCCAGCGTGGGCCTGGCCATGCCCCAAACCAAACTGCAACTGCGCGCATTGGCCTCCACGCTGGACTTGAATACAGCCGCCGGGCAAGCCGCCTACGCCATGCTGCTATCGCTGGCTCCAGAATTCAGCGATACGGCGGATGCCCTGCAAAGCTTGGCGGCAGACGCGGCGGATGCCCTGCTGAAGGCTTTTACCGGGCACGGCAAGCTGCTGCCCGCCCTGGATGCGGCCAGCTTGCGTATGGATGCGCTGGCCATCAGTGCCACCGCTAGCGGTGCGGCGGCGGGCTACATCAGCCGCCAGTTTTTGGATGCCACCAGCGGGCTGCTGGGTTTTGGAACCACGTTGCGGGGCGTGGACGGGGGCATGACGGCCAGCCAGCAATCTGCGGCGCTGCTGACGGGCCAGATAGTGGCCCTTGAGAACCAGGCTGATGCGGCCCGCATTGATTTTGTCGGCCTGGGCAAAGCCCTGGCCAGCGTCAACACCGAAACCTTTGTGGCCACCCTGGCGCAGGTGTTCGAGAATTTGGCCGACCGCATCTCTGGCGTTCTGGGCAATATCGAGACGGAGCGTGTCGCGTTGCGCGATGCGGCTTTGCAAATCATCAACCCTACGGTGATGAGCAAAGCGCAGATTGAGCGTGGCATTGCGGACACCCAAGGCAAGTCGCTGCCGAGTAACGCATTACTGGTGCAGGCAGCGGCAGACCTGGCGCGGGCGGACGCTGCTGTCACCAGTGCCCAAGCCACGGTAGGCCGGGCGCTGGGCGTGAAGAGCCAGGCAGAGCAGTTGGTCACCACTGCGCAGGCGTACCAAACCAGCATCCGGGCGACAGAGGCTGCGCAAGAGGCCGCTGTGCCCAAGACCTGGCAAGCGGGCAAGAGCGACAACGCCGCATGGGAGCAAGTTTTGGCCACGGCCAATGCCTCCCACAAGGCGCGATTCGGTATCGACATGAACCGCTCGTGGGATGCAGATGCAGATGCCCAGCGGGCATACGCAGGTTTGGTTGACCAGTACAAAGCAGCCATCAAAACCCTGTATGCCCCCGATATTGCCAACGCCGAGCGCTGGGTCAGCGGCGCTGCCTCGGAGATGCAGGCGGCCAGTGCATCGCTTGCCGTCGCCCAGTCTGCCGTAGCCGTTGCTACGGCCCAGCAAGCCACCGCTGCCGCCAACGCACGGGCGCAGCAACTGGCCTATGCCAGTGCGCTGCAAGACTTCACCATCGACGCGGGCAACTCCGTCGCCAAGCTGGGCAAGTTGCGCGAAGAGACGGTGAAATACTACGAGGCGCAAAAGGCGTTGGCGGGCCTGATGGCCACCAGCGCGGCCGCCTTGCGCAGCACCGTCAGCGCCCAGCTAGCAAGCCAGTTCACGCCAGAGCAGCAGCTCGCCGACCTGCAAGACAAGTACAGCACGGCCTACGCAATGGCACTGAGCACCGATGGCGAGACGCTGGCGGGCTATGGCGACAAGCTGAATGGCCTGCTCAATCCCCTGCTGGACAAGGCCCGCGAGGTACTAGACGACGGCGCTTACAACGCTTTTGCCGCCACCATGCTGGCCCGTGCCGACACTATCGCGGGCCGCTTGGAGGCATTGACCCCTACCGACTACGCGGCAGACAGCCTGGCCATGCTGGGCACGATCGACGCGACGCTGGCCGCGCTGGATGCCTCTAGTCGGTCGGCAGAAAAGATCATCAGCGACGCGGTCAACGCGGGTAGTGACAAAACGGCGGGCGGTTTGCGCGCCGTGATTGCGGCCATCACCGGGCAGACCATTCCCGCATTTGCCAGCGGCGGCACGTACATGGGCGGCTTGGCCCTGGTGGGCGAACAAGGCCCCGAGCTGATCAACTTCAACGGCCCTGGCCACGTCTACACCGCTGGGCAAACCGCTAGCATGTTTGGCGGTGGGGGTAGTAGCAACGGTGGTGGCAACACCGCCCGGCTAGAAGCCTTGGTAGCGCAGCAAAACCAGCAGCTGGAGGACATGCGTGCCGAGCTGCGCGCCATCGCCACCAGCAACGCCAAGATGTCGCAGCTCGCAGAAAAGGCTGACGGTGACGGTGTGCTGGTGCGCACCGATTCCGACTCTCCTTTGAAGACGGTGGCCGCATGAAGGTAGTCAAGCCCGTAGCCCTGACCAGCACAACGCTCATCAGCAGCACCGTCGCAGAGACGGAATACGCCGCCTATGCCGCCGTCACCAACTACGCCGTGGGTACGCGCACCATCTACCTCAGTGCCGTGTACGAGAGCGTGCAAACCCCCAATACGGGCCACGCACCCGACGTGTCGCCGCTGTACTGGGCCAAAGTAGGCCCCAGCAACCGCTGGGCCATGTTCGACTCCGAGGTCAATACCCAGACCGTGGCAACCACCTCCATGACCGTGGTGCTCAAGCCCGGCCTGTGCAATAGCCTAGCCCTGTTCAACCTGGTCGGCGCAGCGCTGACCATCACGGTTCGCGACGGGCTGACAGGCCCGATGCTGTACACCAAGACGGTCAATCTAGATGGCTCTGTCGTCGTTGATTGGTATCAATACTTTTTTGAACCGATTGCGCAGCTCACGTCCGTTGTGCTGACCGATCTGCCCGCCTACGGCAATGCCCACATCACCATCACCATCACGGGCAGCACCGTCATGTGCGGCCATGTGGCGCTGGGCACGGTGTACGGGCTGGGGGACACGCAGTACGGGGTCAACTTTGGCATCACCGACTACAGCCGCAAAGAGACCAACGCTACAGGCACGACCACCCTGGTCAAGCGCAAATTTGCCAGAAAGCTCAGTGCCAGCCTGATGGTGAAAAAGGGCGACATCACCAAAGTCAACCAGGTGCTGGAGACCCTGCGGGCCACGCCCTGCGCCTGGATCACCACCGATGCGCCGGGCTACGAGCCGCTGACCATCTTTGGTTTTTACAGCAACTTCTCCATCACCGTGCAGTACGCCACCCGTTCCCTTTGCAACCTAGAAATACAAGGACTCGTTTAAATGCCCATCACCGCCTTGCCCGTCGCGCCCAGCCGCGCCGATCCCGCCAACTTCCCCACCCGGGCGGATGCCCTTTTAGGGCAACTACCGACGTTTGTGGACGAAGCCAACGCACTTGCCTTTGATGTGAACGCCAAGCAGGCGCTGGCCACGGCTGCTGCGGCCGCTGCCCAAACAGCCAACGTGGCCGCCCAGGCAGCGGCGAACTACAAAGGCCTGTGGGCCGGGCTGACGGGTGCTCTCAACATCCCCGCCGCTGTGTTCCACGCTAATAATTTCTGGGTGCTGACCGCATCCCTGGCGAATGTGACCACGGCTACACCGGGTGTCAGCAGCGTATGGCAGATGATGAACGGCACGATGGTGTCGCCCGCGATGGCCCCTGTAGTAGGGGCTGCTAACGTAGATGCGGCGCAAGCTCTGCTACTGAATGGGCAGGCGTGGGCCGGTTTTCGCAACGTGCTTATCAACGGTGGGTTCGACGTGCTACAGATTGGCAACAGCGGATCTCTTGGCGGGTATACCGCTGACCAATGGGTGGCCAGTTGGGCGGGGGCAACGGGCAATTGGAATGTGGCGCTGGAAACCATTAACTTGGCCGGTGGTAATACCCCCTATTTCCAGCTAACCGGCGTTGCAGGGGTGACGGATGCCAATGTGTCGCAGCGCATTGAGGCTGTGAACTCGCGGCATTTGGCGGGTAAAACAGTGACTGTCTCGTATTGGATGTACCACACGAAGGCTGCGGCCCAAGTGTTTAGCACTGTGTTGTCATACCCCCCCGCGTTTGAAAATTTTTCTTCAGTGACTGCCATCGGAGCTGTAGCGACCCCCAGCATTGCGCCAGCCACTTGGACCTACGTTACGGCTACTTTTTCCGTGCCTTTAGCTGCCGTAACGGGCCTCAACCTCACCTGCCTTGGTGGACTTGGCAGCCTTGTCGCTGGACAGTCGGCTGTAATTAAAAACGTACAACTAGAGTTGGGCTCAGTCGCTACCCCATTTGAGCGGCGCAGTTATGGCGTGGAGCTGGCAATGTGCCAGCGGTATTTTGAGCGAGTTGGTTACATGCGCTGGGACTTGTACGCGAACGCCGCCGGAAGCGACATGTTCCTGGCCGTAGGCCTCAAAGTGCCTAAAAGAGCTGCCCCGACGATCACCCCAAATGGTGTCACCACCTCATTCACCGGTGTTGGCTACGGGACTTCCAATGCTGATTTTGTGCTGGTCAACGCGACTGGGGCGCTCGCGGGGGATAACAACTACGCCTGGAATTTTTGCGACGTGTCAGCGAGACTTTAATTATGTACAAACTTACGAAAACCACCGCTATTGTGCGGATCGCAGATGGTGCAAGCATCCCTGCTGATCCGAAAAATTCGGATTACGCGGCATATTTAAAGTGGGTATCCGAGGGGAATGCCGCCGCGCCTGCGGATGTCGTTGTGCCCGCTGTGCCGACTATCGTAGAGATGGCCCAGGCACGCTTGGCCCTGCTGCATGCTGGCTACTTGGCCACCGTTAACACGGCCATCGCAGCTATGCCAGGCGCAGCGGGTGATGCTGCTCGCATTGAATGGGAGTTTAGGGCCACGGTCGAGCGTAGTTCGGCGCTGGTGGCGGCTATGGGCGCGGTGTTGCAGTTGGGTGCGGCGCAGCTGGATGCCCTGTTTATGGATGCGGCTACCCGATGAAGTACCTAAAACCCATCCTCGCCGCGCTACTGATCCAAATTGTTGCGCTGTTCGCACCCCTATTCGTGCTGCTTGCGCTGCCATTTATCCGGTGGGACTCCAGCCAGAGCCTGGACCCCAGCGGTAATTTCTCGGCCGTGCGTGGCCATATGCCTGGATGGCTGTCTTGGCTTGAAACCCCCGACGAACGGCTACCTGGTGGGCTGTACGAGCCTGCCGTGCTGGCCATCTATGAGAAATATGGGGCCTGGGTCTGCGCCTGGTACTGGCTGGGAGTGCGGAATCGCGTCCAAGGCTTTGCCGCTGCGTTCGGTGTACCCGCAACCGAGGGGTGGACTGGTCGCTATGGCAGACAGGATCAAGGGGCGCTGTGGTGGGTGCGCTGGCCGCTGTTGAATAGAAAGCTGTCGTTCAAAGCCGGTTACAGGATTTATCTACTTCTTGATGGGTCTTATCTAGCCGTCCCCGTCTTCACGATCACCAAGGCATAGCGACCTCGTCACGAGGCCCCGATCGTTATAAGCTTGGGGTTTCCCACTGCTTAATTCTCTTACGTGACACGAAACAAAGCACCTCAAGCGTTTATCGCGCTTCGGGGTGCTCATTTATCGCGGCGCGCTTCACACGGTGTTCGCAGTGCATAACTTATCTGTCTTTGAAAATACCAAATTTATGACCGTTCACTTCATCGGCGCAGGCCCCGGCGCTCCAGACCTACTCACCCTGCGTGGCCGCGACTACATTGCTGCCAGCCCGGTATGCCTGTACGCAGGCTCCCTGGTGCCCGAAGGCGTGCTGGCCCATTGCCCGCCCGGCGCGCACATCGTCAACACGGCATCCCTGTCGCTAGAGCAAATCTTGAATGAGATCAGCACCGCGCACGCTAGCGGGCACGACGTGGCCCGCCTGCATTCGGGCGACTTGTCGGTGTGGTCAGCAATGGGCGAGCAACTGCGCGGCCTGCGCGCGCTGGGCATTCCGTACACCGTCACGCCCGGCGTGCCCGCGTTTGCGGCAGCGGCGGCCACGCTGGAGGCCGAACTGACGCTGCCGGGCCTGAGCCAGTCGGTGGTGCTCACCCGCACATCCGGCCGCGCATCGGCCATGCCCAGCACCGAATCGCTGGCGAACTTTGCCGCCACCCAGGCCGTGCTGGCCATCCACCTGTCCATCCACGTGCTGCCGCGTGTGGTGGCCGAGCTGAGCCCCCACTACGGCGCAGACTGCCCCGTGGCCGTAGTCTGGCGTGCCAGTTGGCCGGACGAACGCGTAGTGCGCGCCACGCTGTCCACCATCGAAGCAGCCGTGGGCGAAGGCATGGAGCGCACGGCATTGATCTTGGTCGGCCATACCCTAGGCGAAAACTTGGGCGCAGAAGACTTTGCCCACAGCCGCCTCTACGCAGGCGACTACGACCGCCGCTACCGCCCGCTGGGCACCGCACCCCGCTTTCCGGCAGGTACAGAATGATCGACCTCTGCCTGGTCGGCATAGGCACCGGCAACCCCGACCACGTGACCCGCCAGGGCGTAAAAGCGCTGAATGCGGCGGATCTGATTCTGGTGCCGCGCAAAGGCGCAGGCAAAGCCGACCTGGCCGAGCTGCGCCTGCAACTCTGCAAGGAACTGGTCACCAACCCCGCCACCCAGGTCGTCGGCTTCGACATGCCGGTGCGCGATGCCGACGATCCCGACTACCCCGCCGCCGTGCACCGCTGGCACGACGCGATTGCCGAGGTTTGGCTGGCCACCATCCGAACCCATTTACCCGCCGGTGGCCGCGTGGCCCTGCTGGTGTGGGGCGACCCCTCGCTGTACGACAGCACCCTGCGCATCGCCGAGCGTCTGGCGGTGCAGCTACCGGTGAAAGTATCTGTCGTCCCCGGCATCACCGCCTTGCAAGCCCTGACCGCCGCGCACGCCATCGCGCTGAACGAGATCAACGCCCCCGTCACCATCACCACCGGCCGCCAACTGCGCGACCACGGCTGGCCGCAGAGCGCCGACACCGTGGCGGTGATGCTGGACGGGCAATGCGCGTTTCAGCACCTGGCACCGGAGGGTGTCACGATTTGGTGGGGGGCCTACTTGGGGATGCCACAACAGCTTTTGGTGAGCGGACCGCTGGTGGAAGTGGGTGCACGGATTCTGCTGGAACGGCAGGCTGCGCGGGCGGCGCATGGGTGGGTGATGGATACGTATTTGATGCGGCGGGAGTAGCAGGCGATCTATTAGTTGTGTTAAGTCGGCTGCTAGGCATACCAATGCAGGCACAGTTTCTTCTCGATAAGTGCATTCATGAGGGCAACCCTATGCCAGCCTGAAATAAACCAGTTGCAGCTACACCTACTAGTCGCGGGCAACACGTCTCTGGTATCTTCGGTTACATAACTGTCACTGCCAGCTCCCTCAGCCTTGCGAGGAAGTAGAAGGCCACAAGAACTCCGAGGGATTACCTTGCCAAACGATTCGCTGCAACTTCGCGAAGATCTGCTCGCTTGCCTACCTAGTCTCGAGATAGACCGACTGCTCGCCGAATCTGGTCAGCGTGTGGTCTACCTCGCACATTTTGAGGATGCAAAGATTCCATCAGATGTATTGCAACCGACCGGCGACAACCCGGACGAGAAGCCGTTCCTTTACGGCTGGGAAGGCTGGGGGGGAATCGTCGTAAAAGTAGTTTCAGGAGCCGATCCGCAAACGCTCGCTCGACTTCAAGCGGAAACTGCAATCCTCGAAGAAGTTCGCCCGTCCAACTTCCCCAAGCTTTTGTACAGTAACTTGTTCACCGAGAATCCGGTGAGCGAAGAGCGCTTGCCTGAGCGCCTTTACGTGACGGTCGAGGAATTCGTTGACTCTACGCCGCTTAATGAACTGTTTGCGCAGTGTGCTGGGAATGAAATGCGCGTAGTCGAGTTGGCTCTCGGCATCGCAAACGCGCTGCTGCCGCTGTGGCAACACCCCAAACGATTCGTGCATCGTGATATCAAACCGGCGAATGTCCTTATCCGTCGTAGCGGCGAGGTTGTCGTCATTGACTTGGGAATTGCGCGTGAGAGCGGAACCGAAGGTTTGACCGAAAACGGATGGGGTCGGGCACCGTTCACTGCCGGTTACGCCGCGCCTGAGCAAATTGCCAACGACAAAGTTTCGGTTAGCTTCAAAAGCGATTTTTTCTCCATCGGAGTTCTGATGTATCGGCTTCTATCCGGCAAGGAGCCTTTCCAACCACGGCCGGGCATGGGGATTCATGAAATTATGATGGCCGCTCAGAGCCACCATCCAACCACGCTGAATCTGGCTGCGAACTCGTCGCAAGCACTCTCAGACTTTGTCACGAAAGCGCTCGAAAAGGAGCCGTTTAAAAGGCATCGAACGCCCGCACTATTCATTCAAGAGCTGCAGACTCTGCAAACTAGTTAAGGGGAAGAAACTCATGTCACTCGGATTGCTCCACCAGGTAGGACACAACAACAACTGGAATGTCGAATCATTTGAAAAGGACAGGTGTGGAGACGGCCTCATCCTCAGCCCGCTACATCAGGCGATAACGACTGTCGAGAAACTGAGCGCGGGAACCCGGGCCGCGTCAATCTTCGATCCTCAGTTCTACTTGCCTAACTCGAGGAAACCAAAGCTCCAGACTTATCCATTCTTCCCAGAACAGGTTGACGGTGGCTTTCAGACATCAACCTTCGCACCACACGCTGCGACAGTAGCAAAAGATTGCATCGATTTCCAAGTCGCGCAAGGCTTCCGGAAAGTTGTAGTTCCGACACGTTTCATAAGCCACCCATTTCCCGATTACTTCGACCAGCACAACGCATTCACAGTCGATGCCTTCATGGAACATGCAGGTAACAGGTCCCTCTGTCTGTCCCTGGCTATTACGGCACCGATGATCCAGCATCCGGCCTGGCGGCAGAGCCTGCTTAACTGGATCACTTCGTTCCCTGCTGTGGATGAGGTATATCTCATGTATGAACATGTGCGGGACTACAAGCAAGTTCAAGATGGTGAGTTCCTACGAGATTGCTTGAGATTTTTCTCCGACGTGTTGAGCACTGGCCTAGCACTAACCGTGGGCTACACCAATACGGAGGGACTCCTGTTCGCGGCAGCCGGGGACCTCAACATCACCATGGGCTCCTTCGAGAACACGCGTATTTTTTCGGTTGACAAGTTCATCGAATCAGAAGGCGAGCGACGTGGTCCGAAAGCGCGCATATATCTGGCGGGCCTTTTGAACTGGGTTCAGTTTGAAGATGCCAAGCAAATACGCCAGCGTGCGCCTCGCGTATGGAATCACGTCTACAAGCCGACCCAATGGGCGGAAGATGCTCTAGCTCAGTCTGTCGAACCAACCTTTAACCAAGCCCCCCTGTATAAGCATTATTTCCTGAACATGAAGGACCAAATCAATGACTTGCGTCAGATTTCTACCCCTGATCGGCGAAGCTATCTGATTGGAAAGGTAGAGGAGGCCATAGACGCTTATAACAATCTTCCTTCTGGTCTTCTGCTGGAAAAGCATGGGCGCGCAACACACCTTCAGGGTTGGCGGACGGCGCTACAGAATTTTTGAAAAGCCCAACGCGAAATAGCCTTGTTAAGCTTCGCGCTTATACAAAGCTGGTTGATCTATAGGGTGTCCAACGTGCTGCGCCTGTGCAGAATGCGTGAAGCTAGTACCGCTTGGGCCTGCCACCGTTTCCCCTGACTCACAGGCCCCTGGGGTATTGCAGCATGATGAATAAATAAACCTCGTCCACAATCCATCGATGCCAAGCCTACACCGGCAACTTTGAATCGCTCTAACTGCGCCATTGCAGGTCGAATGAACGTGTGGTCAAGCACGACCCAAGACTCATCCGCGAACTGTAGATTTCGGTAGGCCTGTATGAGCACCCGCTGCCAGTCACTGAGCTTCGCCTCGACAGCGATCAGACGCTCGAAAGGTGGGGTTTTGACCGTAAAAAGGGCTAGCGAGTCTTGAGATTGTTTTGCCAGGCCCGCAATACATAGCTGTGTGATAACGCGCTGAGTGCCCGCATCCGAGGTACCCAGACTGGCCGCCAGCTCTTGCCTGTTCTTTATCGAGTCACCAACCTCTCGACTCAGAAGAACCGCTAGGCGGGGCGAAACTCTGCCAAGAGCTCGTAAGCCCTCAGTGCTGCGCGCCGCTCGCTTGGTGAGGACCATGTCTGCAACTCCTACCCCTGCATCCACCTCCAGCTCAACCCGATATTCACGGCGGCGTGCGCGTTTAGTACAGGCCAATATAGCCCGCACCATCTGTTCTTCTGAGTCAAAACCCCGGGTTTTCAAAATTTCAACTCGCTACTTACTCTCCAGTCAGTCACTTACGGCTCCCTCGCTACTACTTGCTTTTTCTAATGGAGCGCAACTATAACCACGTCATAGTGCTCCCCTGGGATCTGAAGGCATTTCTCCGGGTACTCGGCATCACTGACGCTACTCCACACTTTCTGGCCAGTTCCAGCACCGAGTGGTTGTGCGGCACCTTCCTCAACCCCCATTTCCGTTACTAATCTGTATTACGTTTTTTCAATCCTTGTCTTTATTTGCACCATATTTTTTTGAGAAATGAATGCAACAGCTATCTAGGCATGGAGGAAACATTGCAAAAGCAAGTGAGCCAATTACCAATCAGCCTTGTGAATTGCTGCATTTTTTATAGCTACTTACTCACGTAGTAAAAGCGCTCGAGCTCAATTTCATCCAAATTTATCTATAAATACCCAATTTGGGTATGATCAAACCCAATATGGGTATTTCAACCACTCCAACCGCATCCTCTCCCCTCGCTGACGCCCTCTTCCCCAAGGTGCGCCAGCAGGTGCTGGCCGTGCTGTTTGGCACGCCAGACCGCAGCTTCTACGCCAATGAGGTGATTGCGCTGGCCCAGTCGGGCACCGGTGCGGTGCAGCGCGAGCTGGCGGGTTTGTCGGAGGCGGGTTTGCTCACGGTGCGCAAGCAAGGCAACCAGAAGCACTACCAGGCCAATGCCGATGCGCCGGTGTTTGCCGAGCTGCGCGGGCTGGTGCTCAAGACCATGGGGCTGGCGGACGTGCTGCGCTCGGCGCTTGCGCCGCTGGCTGGGCAGGTGGATGCGGCATTTATCTACGGCTCCATCGCGCGGCAGCAAGACACGGCGCACAGCGATGTGGATGTGCTGATCGTCAGCGCCAGCTTGGGCTATGGCGAGGTGTTTGGTGCGTTGGAAGTTGCCAGCACATCATTGGGCCGCACGGTCAACCCCACGCTGTACACGCCTGCGGACTGGGCCCAGCGCATGGAAGCCGACAATGCCTTCGTCACCCGCGTGTGGCAACAGCCCAAGATTTGGCTCATAGGCAGCGAGGAGCAACTTCATGCACCCAGCACTTGAAAACCTGTGCGGTCCCGGCAAACCGCTTAAAGCCGAGGCAACCGACGACAAAGAGATTGCAGGCCTGCTGCGCACCGGGATTGCGCGGCTACACGACGCGCACAACGCCGCGCTGGCGCTGGAGAGCAGGTTCGATTTGGCCTACAACGCGGCGCACGCCCTGTGCTTGGCGGCGTTGCGGCGCATGGGCTACCGGGCCAGCAACCGCTATATCGTTTTCCAGGTATTGCCCCATACCTTGGGGCTGGGCCCGGAGGTGTGGCGCGTGCTGGACAAGTGCCACAACACGCGCAACCTGGGCGAGTACGAAGGCATGCTGGATGTGGACGAGCGCTTGGTGAAAGACTTGGTGGCAGCGACTGCCGCCGTTTCACGCGCCATCCAGGGCTGACCACATCGAACTACGCGGCTACAAAGTGGAATGCCCGTCTGCAAATGAACCCACGGCGGCATGCACCGCATTCCAATCCAAGGCCGCCGCATCCGCCTGTTGCTGGCGCGCAAGGGAAGCGGGCTGCTCGGCCACGCAGGCCACCCGCAGTTCTTCCTGGGTAGCGGTAGGTGCTGATGGCATGGTGAATTTGCTATTTTTTATATAGCTACTTGCGCAGGTTCTACCTGCGCAAGAGGCCGATTTGGCTTAAAAACCCAATTTAGGTACGTTCAACCCCAAATTGGGTATGACCAACACCCCGCCTACCGGGCTGCGCCTACCGCCCCCGCATCGGCCTCACCCGCACCTTTCAACACCGCCACCAAGCCGGGACGCACCCAGCGCTGGAACGCCAGGCCGCCCACGATGCCCATGCTCGCCCAGAACGACAGCGAGATCCAGGTGGTGGCCCAGATGAACTGGGTGCCTAGTTGGCGCAAGGCGGTTTGGGCCTCGGGGCCGAAGCCTGCCAGGGGGTCGGCGCTGATGTGCGGCGCGCCCACCACGTAGGGCAAGGCCAGCCAGGCCGCAGCGGCCACCCAGCGCAGCTGGCTGCGCAAACCGGCGATCGACGCACAAGCTAGCGCAGCGCTGGCGGCGGCCAGCAGCCACCAGCCCTGGCGCGAACCCAGGCGGGCGGCGTCCATGCCCGGAATCTCGGCATGCAGGCCCAGCGACGGCCAGAAGTGGAACACCAGCCAACCGGCAGCCGCCGTCCACAGGGCCAGCGGCAGCGAACGCAAGGCCGCGCCGCGCCACAGGCAAACGCCCATCACCGCAAACACCAGCAGCGCCATGCTGAAGGCGTGGAGGATGTTGGCCACCCAGGTCCAGCCGATGCGCTCGAAGCCGTTTTCGGGCTCCCATGCGCTGGCAGCGCCGTGGTCATGGTCGTGCGCCGGGGCTGCTGCTTCGGCATGCACATGGGCGGCAGGAGCTACCGGTTCAGGGACTTCGGCTTTTTGCGACTCGTACACCTCGGCGGTCAGAATCAGCGGGGCGGCTTGCCAGCGCTGCACGCCGGTTTGCACACTGCCCACCACCAAGGCGGAGGCCAGCGCCGCCCAAATCAAGCGTTGAAAAATCATAGGTTCTCCAGAGGTTTTTTACCCGTTTTGCAAGCCCCCCATCGACCAGCCAGAACGCACGCCGCCCAGAGACACCGCAGAACTGGCTCCGCCAGGCTGCTGGTGTTGCCCCCTGCAAGGGGGTTGGCGGAAACGCGAAGCGTGTAGCCTGGGGGTGAGCCAAAGCCTAGTGACACGGTTTTACCGTGATGTGGCGCACGTCGTGCGCGGCGTTGTGGGCTAGCGGGCTTTCGGCAAAAGCCACGCCGTACAGCACGACCATGCCGAGGGCGGCACCGGCGGCGAGCTGCAACAAGAGGCTGCGTACCGCGCTGGAGGTGCGGGGCAGTTCGGTGGTGGTGGATGGATGCATGAGGAACTCCTTTTAAAAAAACAGAATAGATGCAGCCGTGGGACTACGGATGCAGGGTGAAAAAACAGGACTTACGCAAGGCCCAGCGGCGGCAGGCGGGCCAGGATGCCGCTGCGCAGGCGTTCGGGCCGCTCCTTGCGCAGCAGATTACCGTCCGCACTGTACGCGTGCAGCTGCGCGCAGGCCAGTACCTCGGCGGCGGTGGTGTCATCGGCGACCAGATCGCCGAAGTAATAGGTGTATTTGCCCGGTGCTTGTAGGGCTATGGTGCAGGCCCGGGCGCAGCCGCTCATGCAGGCCATGCCGCGCACGCGGATGCGGGCTTGCTGGGTATCGTCCAGGTCCCAGGTGGCGACTTGCACGGCTTCTAGCAGCGCCTCGCCCGCAGCGGGCAGATCGCGCGATGCACCCGGGGGGCGGCAGGTGGTGCAGATGATGAGTTCGGTTATGGGGGTGGCGTTGGTCATGGCTGAAACACCCCCACACAGGCCCTGTATTTCTCCCGCGCGGCGGGAGAGGGGGTAAGGCAGGAGGTCCGGCCCCCACCCCGGCCCTCCCCCGGCGGGGGAGGGAGTAATGCGGGGATCAGTCGTGTATTTGAGGTTTGCATAGCTTGAATGTGTAGATGATGATGAACGGTCATTCCGCTAAACGGTACTCCGCACCCCAGCGGGCGGCCCAGGCGGCGCAACGGCCTTGGGCACGGGATGCGGGCGAGCGGGTGTCGAAATCCATCACCACCGCGTGCTCCGCGCCCTGGGGTGCGGCGGGCTGCTCCAGCGTGCGGCCATCGGTGAGCAGCCACAGCCAGGCGGGGCCACTGCTACCGCGCCTGCGGGCCTGGGCCAGCAAGGTATTTGCCACGGCCAAGGCCTGCCGCAGGGGTGTTCCGCCACCGCCGCCGCATTGGCGTACCCGCGCCACCCCGGCGGCGCGGGCCGGGCCGGGGGGCAGCACCAGTTCGACACCGCTGCCGCCAAAACACAGCAGGCCCACGTGGTCGCCAGCGCGGGCGGCCAGTTCGACCAGACGGGCTGCATGGCCTTTGGCCAGTGCCAAACGGCCACCCTGGCGCATGGAGCCCGAGGTGTCCAGCACGATCAGGTGCAGGCGCGGTATAGCCGCTGCACGGGGTTGGAAGCGCAGGTGGTCGCGCTGCAAGCTGCGCGGGCCTTTGGCCAGCAGGGTGCGCAGCCAGGCAATCGCGGGGCTGTCGCCTTGCGTTTTGACGGCGGGTCGAAGGGGGGGTGTCTGCATGGTGGGGTTGCGCCACCGCACACTGCCAGCCGATGGGGGCGGCTGGCGGATGCGGTGGCTCAGGCTTTTTTTGCGGGCCAGGCTCCAGGGGATAGCACCCGGGTGGTGGGTGTGGGGGTGGGCGGCAATGCGCCCCAATCGCCTGCATCGCCCTGTGGGGTGGCGTTGGATGGTGGCTTCGTTTCGGCCTGTGGGCCCGTGCTGTCGTTCGCCGATGGCTCCACCGTGCGGCGGTGCGCCAGTGCCAGTTCGGCCACGGCATCCACGTCTTGCGGGGTGACTGCCGTGCGGCCCTCCAGGGCGGCCAGGGCGCGGGCGGCGCGCAGCATCACCAGGTCGGCACGCATGCCATCGACACCTGCGGCCAGGGCGAGTGCGGCGGCGTGTTGCAGCACGGCATCTGGCCATGCCAATTTAGGCAACGCAGCCTGTGCGGCGGCGATGGTGGCCGCCAACTTTTCCAACTGCGCAGCGTGCGCTGCTACCAGCGCCTGCGGGTCTTCATCGAAGGCCAGGCGGGTGCGCAAAATATCCAGCCGCTGCTGCGGGTCCAGCGGGTTGCCCAGCAGCACCGACAGGCCAAAGCGGTCCACCAGTTGGGCCCGCAGTTCGCCTTCTTCGGGGTTCATCGTGCCCACCAGCGCGAAACGCGCGGCGTGCTGCTGCGAGATGCCGTCGCGCTCTACCGTATTGACCCCGCTGGCGGCGACATCCAGCAGCGCGTCTACCAATGCATCGGGTAGCAGGTTGACCTCGTCCACGTACAACACGCCGTGGTGGGCGCGCGCCACCAGACCCGGGGCCAGGCGCAGCTGGCCCTCACGCAGCACGGCCTCCACATTCAACGTGCCCACCAGTTGCTCCAGGCTGGCCGCCAGCGGCAGGGTCACAAATGGCGCATCCGGCAGCAGTGCCGCCAATGCCCGGGCTGCCGTGGATTTGGCCGTGCCGCGCGGGCCGCTGACCAGCACGCCGCCGATGCGCGGGTCGATGGCGACCAGCAGCAAGGCACGCTGTAACAGCGGCTGGCCGACCAGGGCGGTGAAGGGGAATGCCACGCGGGTGGCGGTGTGCACAGGGGTCATGGTTGGGTTCTATTTTTTGGAAGATGTGTGAGGCAGGACTTCCGGCCCCCTCCCCGGCCCTCCCCCGGCGGGGGAGGGAGACGTGCGGGGAAAGCCGTCATTGCTCAAGGGTTTGCTCCAAGGCCAGCAGGTGGTCTGTTATGCGTTCTCGCTGGTCGCCCGGCTCGGCCCACAGGCCGCGATCCATCGCTTCCAGCAGCCGCTCGCCGATGCTGCGCAGGGCCCCAGGGTTGTGTTGCTGCAAAAAGTCGCGGGTGGCAGCGTCGTGCACATAGGCATCGGCCACCAGCGCGTACTGGTGGTCACCCACCACGCCGGTGGTGGCATCAAAGGCGAACAGAAAATCGACGGTAGCGGCGATCTCGAACGCGCCCTTGTAGCCGTGGCGTTTGATGCCGTCCAGCCACTTGGGATTGACGGCGCGGGAGCGCACCACGCGGGCCACCTCCTCGCCCAGCGTGCGGATGCGCGGCGCACCGGGCACGCTGAAGTCGCCGTGGTACAGCGCGGCGGGCGTGCCGCTCAGGTGCTCTACCGCTGCGGCCATGCCGCCCATGAACTGGTAGTAATCGCCGGAATCGAGGATGTCGTGCTCGCGGTTGTCCTGGTTGTGCAGCACTGCGTCCAGCCCGGCGATACGCTGGGCGAACGCCTCGGGCGCGGCCGTGCCGTGGGCATCCTGGCCGTAGGCGAAGGCCCCGGCGCGCAAATAGGACTCGGCCAGCTCGGAGCGCTCGGTCCACTGGCCGCTGGCAATGTTGGCCTGCAAGCCCGCACCGTAGCCTCCGGGCCGGGGGCCGAACACGCGCCAGGTGGCGGTGCGTTCATCCGTTTGGGCGGCCATCTCGGCCTGCACCCTTGCGCGGATGGGGTTGACATCGTCCGGCTCGTCCTCAAACGAGATAGCGGCCACGGCGCGCACGGCGGTGTCGAACAGGTCGATCACATTGGGGAATGCATCGCGGAAGAAGCCAGACACACGCAACGTCACGTCCACGCGCGGGCGGCCTAGCACGGTCATGGGCATGACTTCGATGTCCACCACGCGGTTGCTACCCGCAGCCCACTTGGGCCGCACGCCCAGCAGCGAGAAGGCCTGGGCCACATCTTCGCCACCCGTGCGCATGGTGCTGGTGCCCCAGACCGACAAGCCCATCGCTACGGGGTATGCGCCGTGGTCTTGCAAGTGCCGCTCCACCACGCGGTCTGCGCCCTTGGCGCCCATCGCGTAGGCGGTTTGGGTGGGGATGGCGCGCGTGTCCACCGAATAGAAATTGCGCCCGGTGGGCAGCACATCGGGCCTGCCGCGTGAGGGTGCGCCGCTGGGGCCGGGGGGGATAAAGCGCCCATCCAAGCCGCGCAGAAGCTGGCCGATTTCATTCGGGCCACAGGCATCCAGACGCGGGGCTAGTGTGGTGCGCAGGCGCTCCAGCACCTGGGCGGTGTGGGGCCAGTTAAGCATTGCTAATGGCTGCCCGCCCCCACCCCAGCCCTCCCCCGTGGGGGGCGGGAGCAATGCGGGGTCGGGTATTTCTCCCTTCTCTTCCGGGGGAGGGTTGGGGTGGGGGCTGGAAGTTGCCTCCTGCACCAGTTGCACCGCCAGTAGTTCCAGCCGCTCACGGGTATGGCCCGCATGCCGCCAGGGGTCGGTGCTCAAGGCTTGTAGAACCTGCGGGCGCTCGCCGGTCCACGGGGCGGCCCAGTCGGGGCTGAGGGCATCGAAATCTTGCAGGCCCAAATCGTGCGCCAAGGCGACCGTCAGACTGCCTTGCGCCGCACCCGCGCCGCCGGGGTAGCGGGCCAGGGCGACCAGGGTGTCCACCCGCTGGCGGCCGGTGGGGGACTGGCCAAAGATGTGCAGGCCGTCGCGGATTTGCGATTCTTTGATTTCGCACAGGTAGGCATCCAGGCGCTGCAACAAGGCTTCGCGCTGCGCGTCGTCGGTGGGTTTAGTGAAGCCGAGTTCTGCGTGCAAGCCGTCTGCCAGCACCTGCTCCAGAATGCTGGCGCGCAGCAGTTTGGCGCGGCGCGGGTCGAGCGACAACGCCTCGTAATACTCGTCCATGCGGCCTTCAAGTTGCTGCAAGGGGCCATAGGTTTCGGCCCGGGTCATGGCGGGCATCAGGTGGTCGATGATGACGGCCTGGGTGCGGCGCTTGGCCTGCGCGCCCTCACCGGGGTTGTTGACGATAAAGGGGTACAGGTGCGGCAGCGGGCCCAGAATGGCATCGGGCCAGCAGGCGGCACCCAGCGCCACGCTTTTGCCGGGCAGCCATTCCAGGTTGCCATGTGTGCCCACATGCACCACCGCATCCACCGCGTAGGCGCGGCGCAGCCAAAAGTAAAACGCCAGGTAGTTGTGGGTGGGCACCAGGTCGGCATCGTGGTAGGTGGCGACCAGGTCCAGGTCGCGCCCGCGTGCGGGCTGGTTACCCACAAACACATTGCCGTAGCGCTGGCCCGACACCATGAAGCGGCCTGCGCGCACCAGCGGGTCTTGCGCTGGCAGGCTCCACAGGGTGTTGATGGCGGCTTGGTTTTCGGGCGGTAAGGCCGAGAAATCTTGCAGGTAATCTGCCATCGACAGGCTTTGGCCTGCGGGGCGGTCGTCGTTGGCATCCAGCTTGTTGGTGATGCCGCGCACCAGGTCGGCCATCAGCGCATCGCCATGCTCTGGCACATCGCCGGTGGCATAGCCTGCGGCTTGCAAGGCTTGCAGGATGACCACCGTGGACGCGGGGGTGTCCAAGCCCACGCCGTTGGCGAGGCGGGAGTCGTCGTTGGGGTAATTGGCCAGCACCAGGGCTACGCGCTTATCGCTATTAT
This sequence comes from Rhodoferax sp. LB1P47, assembly GCF_056521445.1. NCBI lineage: Bacteria > Pseudomonadati > Pseudomonadota > Betaproteobacteria > Burkholderiales > Comamonadaceae > Rhodoferax > Rhodoferax sp. LB1P47. Next base: position 533,684 of record NZ_JBWMAU010000001.1, read on the forward strand.
TTTTATAGCGCAATGCGCACCATTTACGTGCACTAGCGGCCACAAAGGCTATACGTTCCAGTTCAGGCTGGTAGCGCACCACGTCGATCTCGGCGCGCTCGCAGCGCCAGGCCAGGCCCTTGAAGCTGATGGGCCGGGTGCCAATGCGGCCGTCCACCTCGGGCAGCACGATTTGCATGGCCAGGTCGCGCGGGGTGAGGCCGTGGGGGTCGGCCTGCCACTGCTCTTGCGAGCAACCGGCGGTGATGAGCTGTAACACCGGCGCGTCGCCTGCCAACAGCACAGGTTGGGTAGCGTCGTCGTTGCCATCCATCGCGCCCACGGCAAAGCTGGTGGCGTTGAGCACCACGTCCACCTTGTGTTCTTGGGCCAACGATTGCAGCAGCGCCATGCTGCCGGGGTTCTTGAGCGAGTCCAGCGCCACGGCCAGGGTGTTGAGGCCCTCGTCGGCCAGCGCGGCCAGCATGGCATCAAACGCCGCCGTGTTGCCCGACTGCAAATGCGCTTTGTAAAACACCAGCAGGGCCACAGGTGCGCCAACGCGCCACGGGGCCAAGGGCACGGCGGGGGCGTAGGGCATGGCGGCGGGCAGCACCGCAGCAGGCAAGGGGCGCTCGCCCTGGCCGAAAGCAGCGTGGGCAATCAGCTGAAAAAAGTTCTGGGCGTTGTCGCGCCCGCCTTCGCGCAGGCAGCGCCACAGGTGGGTGCAGTCGTCTTTGGTGGCGGTGCTGCGCAGCAGGAGCTGCGCGTCTTCCACACATTCGCCCGACACCATCACCAGCCACTGGCCACGCACTTGGGCAGACTCGCAGACCTGGTCCACGATGTAGGCCCAATCGCTGGGGCTGCCCAGGTGCTCGATGACGATGGCCTTGGCGTGGCGCAGCACATCAATCATGTACATGTCGATCGACGCAGGCTGGCGCAGCCACATCAGGTTAGCCAGGCGCACGCGGGGGAAGTCATCCGGCAGGCCGCTGGCCACTTCGGCCAACAAAGACAGCGTGGTGTCCGCCACGGTAAGCACCACAATGTCGCCCGGCGTTTGCTCCACGCGCACCACCCCCAGGCCATCGTCTTCAACATGGCCGCCAGGTCGGGTAGAGAGCAAATGCATGGGTTTTTAGTTCGCTAGTAAATCAAGCCCAGCCGCCACCAGGCGCTGGTCGATGGGGTGCTCTGCGCAGCGACATCAAGGAGGAGCCCGCAGGGCGGAGGACAGTCGCGGAGCAGAGTACCCCGTCGGCCAGCGACCACCACGGACAGTCAAGGCCAGCGTGCATCAGCCCAAAGCCGCCTGCAACTCCGCCTGCAACACACCCGCATCCAGGTGGTCGCCAATCAGCACCAGCCGCGTCACGCGGGCCTCATTGGCACGCCAAGCACGGTCGAAATAACTGTCAAACCGCTGCCCCACGCCCTGCACCACCAGGCGCATGGCAGCCCCCGGCACGGCCACAAAGCCTTTGACGCGGTAGATCTCGTGGCGCTGCACCAGGGCGGCCAGCGCAGCCAGCAGCTTGGCGCGGTCGGTCACCATCAGCGCGATCGACACCGAGTCGAAGGCATCGTGGTCGTGGTCTTCTTCCGCGTCGTGGTGGGTTTTGCGGGTGTCGATCACGTCCTCTACCGCACGCTCCAGGCCCAGAAGCACATGCATCGGCACATTGCCGTGCGATGCGCGCACCAGCTTCACACCAGCAGGCGCTTCGGCGCGGATGGCGGCTTCTACGGCTTCCAGCGCGGCGGCATCCATGCCATCGACCTTGTGCACGATCACCAAATCGGCGGTGGCCAGCTGGTCTTCAAACAGTTCGTGCAGGGGGGAATCGTGGTCCAGGTTGTCGTCGGCGCGGCGCTGGGCGTCCACGGCCACCGGGTCATCGGCAAAGTCGCCAGCCGCCACGGCGGGCGCGTCTACCACGGTGATCACCGCGTCCACGGTAAAGGCGTTGCGCAGCGCGGGCCACTGGAAGGCCTGCACCAGCGGCTTGGGCAGGGCCAGACCGGAGGTCTCGATCACCAGATAGTCGATCTGGTCGCGGCGGGCGGCCAGTAGCTCCATCACCGGGGCAAATTCTTCCTGCACGGTGCAGCACAGGCAGCCGTTGGCCAGCTCGAACAGTTGGCCGTTTTCGACACCATTCTCATCACAGCCGATGCCGCAGCCGCGCAGCAGTTCGCCGTCAATGCCCAGCTCGCCAAACTCGTTGACGATGACGGCGATGCGGCGGCCTTGGGCGTTGGTCAGCAGGTTGCGCAAGAGCGTGGTTTTGCCGCTGCCGAGGAAGCCGGTGACGATGGTGGCGGGGATTTTTCTGGTTTGCATTTTGTGGTCCTTAGTCTTCGATGCCGCGTTGGGCGGGGACACCGGCTTTGAAGTGGTGTTTGATCAATGTCATCTCGGTCACGGTGTCGGCCAGCTCGACCATTTCGGCGGGTGCGCCACGGCCTGTCAGCACCACGTGCACATGCGATGGGCGTTCGCGCAGGCAGGCCAGCACGGGCTCCAGCGCAATCCAGCCGTAGCGCAGCGGGTACATGATTTCGTCCAGCACCACCATGAAATGTTCGCCTGCCCGCACGGTGGCCTCGGCCTGGGCCCAGCCGGCCTGGGCCAGCTCGGCGGAATGGTCGAGGTCGCGGCTTTTCCAGCTAAAGCCGTCGCCCAGCCCGACGATGGGGATGCCCAGTTGCTCGAACAAACGGTGCTCGCCAAAGCGCGCGGTGGGTACTTTCATGAACTGGTAGACCTTGACCGCCTTGCCCCGGCCGTGGGCACGCAGGGCCAAACCGAAGGCCGCTGTACTTTTGCCCTTGCCGGTGCCGGTGTGGACGATGACCAGACCGCGCCGTTCGCCCTGGGGCTTGGGGGTGTCGCGCAAGAGCGGTGGGGATTCGATTTCCATGGGGAATGTCTTTGTGAATCAGCCCGGCGCAAACAGCTTGGCCACGGCATGGGGGTTGGACGGAAAGTACATATGCATGAAGGATGCGTGCAGCCGCCCGCTGCGGAACACCGGCTCGGGGTGGCTGCGCTCGCGCTGCGGTTCGGTGAAGGCGGTGGCGGGCAACGCAGTGTCCATGCGCGCATGGTGGAAGCTGTGGCCGCACAGCCGCCCCTCGGGCAAATCTACGGCGTGCATGCCCAGGTTGACGAAGCGTTTTTGCAGCGCCGCTGTGCCGGGCAACAGGCCCCACATGGGGACGGGGATGCCGTTGTGGCCTGCCAGACTGTCCAGCAGCGCCAACATGCCGCCACACTCGGCCACGATGGGTTTGGCCGCCGCGTGGTGGGCATGGATGGCGGCGCGCATGGGCTGGTTGGCGTGCAGGGTTTCCAAATGCAGCTCGGGGTAACCGCCGGGCAGGTACAGGCTGTGCGCATCGGGCAAGACTGCATCGGCCAGGGGCGAGAAGAACACCAGCTCGGCCCCCAGCGCGCGCAGGGTATCCAGGTTGGCGGCGTACAAAAATGAAAAGGCGGCATCCCGCGCCACGGCGATGCGCACACCGGCCAACAGGGGCGGCATGGGTTGCGCCGGGCTGGGTTCAAACTGCACCGGGCTGGCCATGCCCTCCACCGATGGGCCGATGGCAAGGGCCGCCAGGGCGATGCGCTCGTCCAGTTGCGCCACTTCGGCAGCCTGCACCAGGCCCAAGTGCCGCTCGGGCAGCGCGAATTCGGCCGAGCGCGGCATGGCGCCAAACCAGCGCAGACTGGCGGGCAAGCTGTCTTTGAGCATCTGCGCATGGCTGGCGCTACCCACACGGTTGGCCAGCACCCCGGCGAACGTCAAGCCGGGGCGGAAGGTGGACAGGCCGTGCGCCACCGCACCAAAGGTTTGCGCCATGGCCGAACCGTCGATCACCGCCAACACCGGCAGGCCCAAAGCGTAGGCCAGGTCGGCGCTGCTGGGCGTGCCGTCAAACAAGCCCATCACGCCTTCGACCAGGATCACATCGGCGTGCTGTGCCGCCGCATGCAACAGCGCCCGGCAATGCGCCTCGCCGCCCATCCACAGGTCGAGCTGGTACACGGGGTGGCCGCTGGCGCGCTCCAGAATCATGGGGTCCAGAAAGTCGGGGCCGGTTTTGAACACGCGCACCCGGCGGCCCTGGCTGACGTGCCAGGCGGCCAGGGCGGCAGTCACCGTGGTTTTGCCCTGGCCAGACGCAGGCGCAGACACCAGCAGCGCGTCGCAAGTTTTAGGCATCAAATAGCCCTCCAGCGCATATTTAATATGCGCGAGTAGCTATAAATTTGATAGTAAATGGTAGACCCCTACACGCCCGCCGCGTGGCAGTTGGAACGGTGTGACTAAGGGGGATAGGAATCAGAAGGCGGGACGCATTGCAGGCGCAGAGGGCTGAAATGCGAAACAACCTGCTGGTCTCTGCCCACCGCAAAGTCACGCTTGTTTCCGTTCCCCATTCAACCCGATATATCGTTGCTTCGCCTTGCCGTACTAAAGCACTGTCAGCGGCTTCGCGCCTAATCTAGGATTGAATGGAAAACGGAAAGTGTTGTCAGGCCGGTCTTCGGGCTCACGGGTGAAAAGCAGAGGCTTTTCTGCGAGGCGGCCTTCCCATGCAATCGCTTGCACAGTGGCATATGTGGCCTCGCTTTGACCCGTTTACCGTTGCGGGGGCAGCGTGGGGATGGGAGTGTGTTGCAAGCAACGGCTCCGTACCGACTTCCCGTTTAATCCCCAACCCAAGGGCTAAAGGACACCTGATAACGTGCTTTAAGTGTAGCAGCTAGGGGTAGAGACCCGGCCGGCTTTACACTATGCTTTCCATAGCTACCCACGCACTATCCATATGCGCCAGCAGCATTTTTGGCATCTTTTTTAAAAAGGTTAACCCTGTTTTAGAACAGACTGGACACCAATTGCACCGTGACCTCGAAGTTGCGATTGGCCGCCAACGGCACCTTGTCCAGGCCGTGGCTGAAGGTGATTCGCAAGTTGGTGGCTTTGGCGATATTGGCATTCATACCCCAGCCGATGCCGCGCAGGTGTTCATGGGCCGGTAGCAAGGAGTTAGGGGGGCGAAAGGGATCGGTGTGGCCATAGTCAAAAAACACAAAGCCGCTGGTCACCACTTCGCGTGATGCCAGGTTGGCCGTGCCGACGGGGTGGTGCAGCTCCAGATTGAGCGCATACCCCTGGTCACCGCTGTAGCTGCCCGCCGCGTAGCCGCGCACACTGCCTTCGCCGCCCAGAAAGAACTGCTCGCTGGACACCAGGTTTTTATTCCCGGTAAATTGCCAGGACAGGTTGCTGCGCAGTGACAGTTTGTTGTCAAAGTCGTAGCTATAACGGGCGGAACCCCGGTCGATATCAAAGCGGGTGCCCTCCTCCAGCACGGTCGCCTTGCCTTGCGAATAGGTGTAGCTGGCGCCCCACTGGGCTTTGTCGTCGGCCACGTCGATGTCCAGGCCCACGCTGCCGTCTTTGGTGTCGGTGCGCACCAGGAACACATCGTCTAAGTAGTTGCTGCTGTTGCGTTTTTTGGCCCCGGCGGTCAGGTCTAGCCGCAAGGTGTTGTCCACATACACCGGTTGGCGCAGCGTGGCGACATGGGCAGACGAGCGCCCAGTGATGTGCAGGCTGGACAGCGGGCCGTACTTGATGGAAGTGCCGTCGTTGTAATAGGCCAGGTTCAAGCGTCCGCCCCAGCGGTTAAAGGGAAAGCCGTAGCTGGTGGCCCAACTATTTTGGCCGCCCGCCCCGGTGTACGACACCGACAGGTCATCGCGAAAACCGAACAGGCTGCGGTTGCGGTACGAGCCACCCGCACGCCATTGGCCGGTGACCTCGCTGCCGAGGTTGTCCAGGGTCAGCTGCATCTGGTGCAATGGTGGCTCAATCGCAGTGACCAGCATGTCGGTGGTGCCAAACTGGCTGCCTGGCTTGAGTTCGGCCTCTAGCCGCAGGTCGTTGGTGCGATTGAACCAGACCAGCGCGCGCTCCTGCCGGTCCAGATCGACCAGTGCACCGGGTACGAGTCCGATGCGGCGGGCGATGAAGCCCTCGCGGGTGGTGTCGTTACCGGTAATACCAATTTTCCCGACATGGCCCTCGACCAAGCGAACCTGCACCACACCGCCCGAGATGTCCTGCGGTGGAATGGAGGCCAGCGCCGTGACCACCCCTTTGGCCTTGTACAGCGCATTGACCTGGCCCGCCAGCGCTTGCAGCGCACTGAGCGTGACGCGCTGGCCACGGTACTGCACCGCAATTGCCTCCAACTCGGCTGGGCTGAGAATTTCAGAGGGCGAAAACTGGATCTCGCGCACCTCGAAACTAATCCCCCCCGGGATGCTGGGTGCAGGTGCCGCCGGAGCCACGGGCCGTTGCAGGGCTGGGGCCGTCTCGGCGGGCACACGTTCCTGTTCGCGGCGGCGGCGCTCTTCGTCCATCTGCCTCTGCTGCAAAGCGCCCGCATCCACGGAGGGCGGCACCACGACGGACTGCGCGGCGGCGGGCAGAGCGGCCAGCCCGACCAGCACGCACAAACTTAGATGCACAACTTGTTTAGCCATTATTTTTGTTCCAGCGAAACCGGGAATCCGGAAAATTGAACCCGCGCCACCCGCCGGGCCTTGGCTTCGGCTTTCCGGGTTTCCGGGTCTTGGGTGTCATCTTGCACGGCATCTTTGGACGTACGGCCCAGCGACAAAGCCATCTCGCTGGCCTCGAGCATGCTGCGGTTCTGGCCCGTAGACGACAAGGTGTCGTGCATTGCATCGCGGTAAATCACAAACGCATCGGTGAGGATGTGGTTATCAAACAAGGTAAAAGCAAACGGTGCACCCGCTGAGTACAGCTGCACCGAGGCATCCCGATGGATGCTGCGGTCATGCTGGTCCACCACTACCCGGCTCAATGGATTACGGACCACCAGACTGTCCAGGATGAGTGCATAGGTCACGCTTAAAGATCCCAAGGGCACATTCAGCGTGCCGGTGCGGGTTTTCAGTGCATCCAGCACAAAGCCCCCGGCCCCCGAGAGCGTGAGGTCCACATGGTTGGCCACACCGTTGTTAAAACCGGTCACAGTGCCGGTCACCGGGAACATCGTTTGCGCACTGGCCCGAAGCTGGTTAGCAGCTGCCAACGACTTCGCCAACCCTGTGCCGCTTTGCACATGCACCTGGATGTTGTTACCCGCCAGCAGAAAGCGGGTGTCCACCGTCAGCGAATCCACCGTGATGTTCTGCGGCGCGGTAATCACCGCCGAGGTCGCAGTGAGGCTGCCACCGCTGACGCTGCCTGCGGTTGACCCCAACGTCAACACGCCCTGCACCGTGGCGTTGGCTAGCTGCAAGTCGTTCTGGCCCGTCAGGCTGAAGTCCGAGCCCACCACCGCCGTACCCACCTGCACCACGCCCAACGGCGCGCTGAGTGTGGCGCTGCCTTGTGCCTGCAAGGTATCCACCACCACATTACCATCGGCTGCCGAGGCAGTCACGCTGCCGCCGCTCTGTAGGGTGGTCGCCGTCAGGCCGGTGCCTGCGTCCAACACCACATCGCCCGCCGCCGTGGCACTGCCCAAGGTGGAACCGAGGACCGACGTGGTGTGGATTGCACCTGCCGCGCTCACCAAGGTGGTGGCATCCAGCGTGTTACCTGCCAGCGTGATGCCCCCCTGCGCTTGCGCAGAGTCGATACGGGTGGCCCCCACGGATTGGGTGGCAATGCCGCCCGCCGTACTCACCAAGGTGGTAGCCGTCAGCTCTGCGCCCGATTGCAGGCCGATGCGGCCCGCCGCCGTGGCGTTTCCGACCACCATCGCCTGGGCGGAACTGGCGTTGAACGTGCCACCCACCACTGCGGTCAAAGCGGTGAGCTTGCCCAGTACGGCCTGCAAATCAATATTGCCCGCCGCCGTGGCACGGGTCACCTGCACATCGCCGCTGGTCGCCGTGGCCGTCACGCTGCCTGCGCTTTGAACCAATCCCAGCACCACCCCGGTAGCCCCCGTCACAGCGACATCGCCCTGCCCGCTGACACTGGCGAGTTGCACCAGGCCGGTGGTCGAGGTCAAGGCCACGCGGTGGCCCGCTCCGGTGCCCGTCACGCTGTTGCCCGTGATGGCACCGCTGGCGGTGATGGCAATGTGTTCACCCGCCTGCACACTGTCGATCACCACCGGGCCACGGATGGCCAGGTCCATACTTTGACCCGCCGTGGCATTGAGCTGGGGCACTTGCAGCTCCAGCGGGTTATCCAAGCCGATGCTGCCGCCTGCGGTGAGGCTGGCCTTGGCACCCAAACCGCCGTCCGCCAACACATCAAGGTGGGTATCGCCACCATCCAGCACGTTGCCGCCACTGGTGATGCGGATCGCATTCGCCGTGGTGTTGCCGCTGGAGATGCCGGTGATGGTGGCATCGCCCGTGGTGGCCACGGTAACCGTGCCGATGTCGGCCCGCAGCGTGGCACCGTCGGCCATCAGCAGCATAGTGGCATCCACCGACACCGCCTGGGCCGTGGCGGTAACAGAACCACCACTGCCAAACGCCAGCTGGTTGCCTGCAGACAGCGCCACCTCCGTGCCCTGCACCGCGCCGTCCAGCTGCATGTCCACCACGGAAGACAGACGCACTACATCGCCCGCCGTGACGGCTCCAAGATTGAAGCTGTGGCCGATCGGGCCGTTCAGGCCAATACCCTGCCCGGCCTGCGCCGTGATCGCGCCATCCAGGCCCACGCCCACATCCAGCGCATTGCTGGCGCTGCCAATGCTATTGCCCGCCACCAGGTCAACCGAAGTGCCCAGCACGTTGATGTCCGCATCGTTATTGGCATCGATGATGCTGCCGCTGGCGGTCAGCTGGATGGTGTTGCGCGAATACACGCTGTCCACCAGCAGGTCGCCCGTAGCACTGATCTCGATACTCTGGGTGGCACGGGCCACCAGGGTGGCACCGGCGACCAGATCCAGGCGCAGTGGCTGGGCTACGCTGCCGATGCCACCATCGGCCGCTTCCAGTACCAGGTTGCCCGTATGCACGGCCGGGGCAGCGCTGACGTTGGAAATGGAGCCACGCACCTTGATACGGGCCTGGCCCGCTGCATCTATGGTGCCCAGCAGGCCATCGCCCAACGAGGCCAGGAACATATTGCCCTGGTCGGTGCCTGCCACGGGAGCTGCAGCCACGCTGGCGTTCAGGCTTTCGGTGACGGCAAAGTTCACCGGCTTGCGCGGCAACACGGTGATGCTGCCATTGGTGAAGACCACGTCGGAGCGCTCGGCCGACGCCAGGGCGACCTTCATGGCATCGGTCAGGCAGACCGTGCCCGCCGCACAGCTAGGGTCGGCATTGGTGGGAATCACAATGGCCGTCTGGGTTTCACCAATCGACTTGCCTGCCTGGATCGTCACGTTGCGGCCCTGCACATTGGCGGCTTTAACGACCGGGTTGGTGTTGGTCAGCTCTTTGAGCAGGCCCGCCGAAACAGAGATACCCAGCTCGCGCTCGGTCCACGACGACTTGCCCAGCAGGCCGCTCACGCCATCCGCGCCGTGCTTGTCCAGCGCGGTGGCGGTATAGGCGTAGCTGCTGGCATAGGCCGTGGTGAGTCCGCCCACGCTGGCGTTCAGTGCGTGGTACTGCGCGGTGCGGTCGGCTTCAAAGGCCGTGATGCGGGCGGCATCCCAACCGCCCTCGACCAGGGCCGCACGTTCGTTGCCCGTCACCGTGTACTGGAAGGCGGCGTTATAGCTTGCTCCACCGTCGGCCTGGCGGCCACGCGCATTCCAGTAGCTGCGGTAGTCCTGGGTTTTGGCCTGCTCGAAAGCGTGCACGGTGTTGGCCTGGTTTTGCAGGTTTTCTGCCGTACCGGCGCGCAACCCCATCGAGTCCCAGTAGTTCACCAGTTCGGTCCAGGTGCGGCTGTCCACCTGCTCGGTGGCGTTGTTGTCGATCACGCTGCCAGGGGCTTTGACCAGCACGTCACCACCCGTGGACACCACGGTGTTCAGCAGCAGGTTGCCAGCACTGTTACCGCTCCAGTCGGTGGTGGCCTCCAGCCCGATATCGCCCGTAGCAGCAGCCGTCAAGCCGTAAAAGCCGCGCTGGGCCAGGTTGTCGGTGTAGCCCACATTGATCTTCAACGGCGATGCAATCGTGCCGATGCCGCCGTTGCGCGAGGTCAGGTCGATCATGTTGCCCTGGATGCGCGAGGCCGCCGTGGCCGCCAAGATGCTGCCGTCGGCGGTCAGCGCCACATGGCCCAGTTGGTTCAATGCATCGCCTGCGGCTTGTACCCGTCCGATCTTCAGGTCGCCAATGGTCTGCGCCACCCGTACGTTGCCGTTTTTGGCCTCGGCATTCAAGACCCCCCCTTTGACGGCCAGCGCAATCGCCTTGTCCGTACCCACGCTGCCAGAGGCCGTGAGCGTGATGTTTTTGCCCGAGGTCAGTGCCGTGTCGTTCAACTGCACGATGGACTGGTTGGCCACCACGGTATTGCCCGCCGTGTCCACCCCGGCGTTGATGCTGGTGTTGCCGGTGTTGTTGCGGATAGCGCCCTTGAGCAGCACGCTGCTATTGGAGTTGATCGCCACCGTGCCGGTGTCGTAGCCGCTGAACTCGATCTTGATGGCGTTATCGGCATCGATGGACTTGCGGTCCACGGTCTTGCTGACAATCACTTCGGTAAAGGTGGTGTGGTGCTTGCTGGCGATGCACAGCGTCCACCAATTGCAGTTGGACCATTCGCGGGTTTTGTTCCAGATGGAGTTGCCGACCTGGAATGTGGTGACCGTCTCCTGGAAACCGCTTTGGCTGTCCTTGGTCAGATACGTGCCGTCGCTGATGCGGTAGGCACTCTTGGTGAAGATGGCCGATTCACTCTCTACATTGCCCGTGGGGGTGCTGGCCAAATCCGAGGAATTGAACCACTGGGTGTTGTTGAACTGCCAGTAACGCTCCTGCGAGTTGTCGGTGCCAGTGGCCCAGTTGTAGCGCAGGCCGTTTTGTGGCGCATAGGTGGTGCTGCGGCAGGTGGGGTCGGTGGCCGTATTGCAGCTCACCTCCACATCGTTCTTGGTGACTTTGCCGTTCAAGCGTTGGTACACCGTGTGGTTGCTCACCACCTCGGTGCCGTTGATGCTCTGGATGTCGGTGATATCGATCACCCCGGCAATGCCGCGCCCGGTACCCGTGGGGTCAGATCCAGTGTCCAGGGTGTTGATAACCACCGCCCGCCCGGTGGGATTGGTGACCGTGATTTTTCCGTAGCCGTCCAGCGCACGCAAGATGCCGCTGCCGGTGGTGGAGGTGTTCAAAATCTGCCCGTAGATCTGGATGTGGCCGCCGCGCACTTGGGTTCCATCCAGCTCAAAGCGGTCCAGGGTCGGGTCGTAGTTGGCGCCAATGTTGCCGTAGTCAGGTACCAGCTGGTACAGGCCACTGCTGACGGCGGTGCGGGTGCTCCAGTCGCTGCTGTTCTTATCCGCCTGGGCCCAGGCCGTACCCATTTCGATACGCTTGGTCCGCGCGTTGTAGGTGACATTGCCAGCGCTACTGCTGCTGGCCAGTGAAAACAGGTAGGCCCCGCCCGTGTTGTTGTTGTACGTGTTCTGGGCGTTTTCCAGGGCACTGGCCAGGACCCCAAACAAGGCCGCCGACCCCGTCAAAATGGGCGATGCCGGCAGGGTGATATTCCAGTCGGCAATGCCGCTTTGCACCAGACTGTTGATATTCAGGTAGCGCGCACTCAACACCACGCTGCCGTTGGCCACAATGCCGCCGCCAACCGCTGTGCCGCTGTCGTGTATCGCGCCCGGATCACCGCCGACGTTGAAAAACCCATCCACATAGCTCTGCACGAAGTCGCCGTTATCGGCCATGATGTCCACCGTATTGGCGTTCACATTGCCCGATGAATACACGCTGCCCGACTTGCTGTGCACCGAGACCGAACCACGCATATTGGTGATGTCGCCCTCCATCTGGATGTCGGGCGATGGGGCCAGCACGGCCACCCCTGCCGCCAGCGGGTTGTAGTTGCTGGCCACCGTAATGCTGGGTGCGGTTGCGCCCTGGGTATCGCGGGTCAATACGGTCAGTCCCTCAGCCCCCGTGTGCAATTTGTTGATGCGGTTGATGTCCGCCGCCGAGTTGACCATCACGCCATTGAAGCGCACCAGCCCACCGTCGTCGCTGTCCACCGTGAGTTTGTTCAGCACCAGAAAATCGGGCGTGTTGTTGGTCACGGTGATGCTGGCATCGCCCGGGGCCAGCAGCTTGCCGTGGCCACTAAGCTCATCACCCTTGACGCGGATATTGCCCAGCTTGACGGTGATGTCGTTCACATGCACAAAGTCAGCCACCGGTCCGTTTTCTGCCACGGCAGACTGGGTATTCAGGTTGCTGGTCAAACTATCCACCAGCCCCAGCGCGCTGCTGCGGCTATCCAGCGCCCCTTGCAACGTGGTGTTGCTGGCCGTGGCGGTGGTGATGCTGGTCGCCGCCGTACCCAACGCCGTGCGGGCCGTGTTGCCACTGTTCAGGCTAGTCGTAATGCTGGTCACCGTAGCGCTATCGGTGCTGCCACCGTCACTAAAGGTGCTGGCCAGGCCGCTTTGCAGGGTCTTGATGCTGGCCGCGTTGCTGTTGTAGCTGTCGGCACTGGCCTTGATCTCGGCATTGCGCGTGGCGATCGCCTGCACCAAGGTGTCCACCGTCGCGCTTTGTGTGGCCACACTACTCTGGCGGCTCTGGATCTGTGCCTGTAGTGCCGCAGTTTGCGCGGCATCCGTCACATTTTGGCTCTGGAGGGTCAGCTGGGTAATTTCACCCAGCAAGGTGTTGATGCTGGTTTTGGTGCTGAAAATGGTCTGCTGGGCCGATAGGTTCAGAGCCTGGTCGGTGTTGATGGTGTTGAGTAAGCCCGCATTGGTTGCCACCAATCCGTTGCTGCCGTATACCGCCTGGTAGTTGGCGTTGGCGGTGTCCTTGTGGGCCAGCGCCAGCAGATTGGTCTGCACACTGTTGTTCACCCCCACCAGCGTGTTGGCACTGCTGCCTATGTTGCCGGTGGCGCTGCCGACTGTGGCCGTGGTGCTTTGCTCGGTGCTGCTGATGGTGCTAAAGGCGCTCGTGGCGTTGGCCACGTTGAGCAAAATACTTTGCTTGGCCGCCTGTAACGGGCTGGGGTTGTTCCACTGCCCGGCGTTGTAGCTGGTAGGGTTACCGTTGGCATCAAAAGTGCCAGCGGCCAGGCCCATCTCGACCAGTTTGAACAGCAAGAAGTTCACCTCGGCCTTGTAAGCACCCACCGCCACCGTGTCGCCCGCATACTGGACCATCAGGTCGTTTAGCTTGTCGATGCGGGCCTGGATGCCCGATCCAATGCTCTGCGCCGAGTTCACCGTGTAGGACACGTTGTCCGACTTGTCCACCGCCAACCGCCACAAGACGACAGAGCTCTCTACCACCCGGTTTGCAGCCGTCACCACATTGCCATCTTCGTCCACATACTGGCCGCTGGCATTGGTCAGGTAGGTGGTGACCGTCACCGGCGTGGTCGACTTATTGCCGTTTGCGTCTACAAACTCAATCCCTAGCGTCAGGTGCGCGCTGCGGTTGATGCCGGTCAGCACCGTGCCGTCCACATGGACGCGGGCCGTGCCCACCACGCTGGTGCTGCCGCCGGTTACGTCAAACGACACGTCGCCACCGCCAAACAAGTTACTGATGCCGCTGGCCGCTGCCGCCAGGGCCTCGCGGTACAGGTCTTTGCCGATGCCTTTGGCGTAGGCTGAGACCGTGCCTTTTTCGGCATACAAGGCAATGTCGCTGGCGGCCGATACGGTGCTGGCCGCCGTGACCGTACCGTCTGCGGCTACGTCTGCGGCGATCTCCACCGTCGCGTTGTTGGTGATGTTGGCCTGCGCATCGGGGGTGATGGTGATCGGGATGGCCGTCTTGTTCCACAGATTGACGGTGGCCCGTGCGTCAATGGCATTCACCGCGCCATCGGTGGTTTGCCCGGCCGCCAGCAGCACCGTGCCATCGCTGGCTTCCAGCGTTGCGTTTCTGCCAACAATGGCGGTGTTTTGCCCGTGGTACTCCACCAGCGCCGTACCCGACGGAGCGCCCGCCAGGCCGTAGACATTGGCATTGGCCCGTGCGTCCATGCGGACATCGGAGCGCGCCCCGGCGTTGATGGCCCCGGTGTCGCTCACCACCTTGGAGCCATCGCCAAAGGCCACCGTGGCGTTCGACTGGCTGACGACGAGCTTGGACACCGCACGCGCCACCGCAATCAAGCCGCCGGAGTCCAGCTTGGCCTTGTCGTGCAGCACGATGGTGTTGAGCGCGTCCATATTGAAGCTGCCGTCGCTGCTGCCACTGAGCACATGCACATCGGCGTTGCTGCCAACGCTGGCCGTGGTGTCGTGGCGGACGGTGGTTTCGCTGCTACCTGCGGGCAGGTCAATCACCCCGCCAGAGCCGGAGTTGATGTTCCAGTCGGCCGCGTCCCCCGTGCTGGCATTCAGCCAGTCTTTGCGGCTGGTGTTGGCCGCGTCGATGTCCACAAACCGGGCCCGCACCACGCCGTTGGCCCCAATGCCTGCGTTCACCGTGCTGTTGACCGTGTTGTGGGCGCTGGCACCACTGGCACCGACGATGGAGGCGTTGATGCTGTCCACACTGGCGTTGAATTGCGTCGTATGCCGGGCCGCAATGGTCAAGGTGGTGGCAGCAATGCCGTGCGTGGCATCACCGCTGCCGGTGCTGGCCTGGGTGTTGCTGGTGCTGCGGGTAGTGGCCGATGCCGCCGCGCCAGAAACAATGCCGCCGCTACCCGAGGTGGCGTTGGCGATCGTGCTGTCGCTGCCCGTGGCGCTGACGGTAAGCGCCGTACTCAAGGCAGTAGGCGAGGCATGCACGGTGACGTCATCGCCCAGGGTTGCCGTGGTAACACTGTTGGTGGTGGCCACGGCCTGGTTGAACCCCGCCGCCACGATGCCCACCGCGATGCCCGAGGCATCGGCCTGCTGCGACGTGGTGTTGTTGGCATCTACCAGCACCGTACCGCTTGCCACCAACGTGCTGTCGTCGCCCACCGTGGCATTCACCTGCGCATCGTGGCTGGCTTTGGCATCGGTGGCATTGATACCCGCAAACAAGGCCCCGGAGGCGCCCTTGGCGTTGGCGGAAATATTGGCCCCGCTGCCCGCCAGCAGCTGGCTTGCCTGCACGGTAAGGTTGCGCCCCTTCAGCGTGGTGCTGTTGCCCAGCGTGGCACTCACCTTGGAAGTCGCCTCGGCCACGGCCTTGGACAGCCCGGCTGCGAGATTGCCGCTGAGGTTCAGGCCCCGCGATGCGGCATGGGCTTGGGTTTGGCCCGTGGCGATCACGCGGGCATCTTCGGTCAGGGTGATGTTGCCGCCGCCCACCGTGGCATGCACTGTCGGTGAGGCTTTGGCGGTCGCCACTGCGCCGCTGGCCGCTGCACTCAGCCCCCCAGCCAAGGCCGTACTGTCGCTGCTGGCGTTGACATTGGCATCCGCCAACACGCTCAGTGCGCGCACCCTGTCGCCACTACCTGAGCCGATGGCCGCACCACTGCCAATAGAGGCCGTGGTCGCACCCGTGGCTTCGGTATAGGCCACCGACGCACCGGCGGCCAGCGCACCCAGGCTGGCACTGCCCGTGGTGCTCTGTAGCGTGCGCTGGTCGGCTGCCTGCACCCGCACTTCGTCGGCCCGGTGCACTTGCACGTTATTGCCTATTGCTGCCGTGGTGTTGCTGTGGTCGATCAGGCTGGCGTAGGCGGCGTTCAGCGCCACCCCTGCCAAGGCCCCGGCATAGCCCTTGGCACTGGCGTTCTCGGTGGTGGCGGCATGCAGCTGCACATCGCCCCCCACCGTGAGCTGGGTCGCGTCTCCGATACGCGCCTGGTTATTCAGCTGGATATCGGCCAGTGCCACCCCCGCGCCCAGGCCTACGCCACCGCCTGCCAGTGCCCCCCCAAGGGCGGCATATTGCAACGAACCACGGGCGTTTACGCCCACATTACCCCCGGTCGTTACCACCGCATTGCTGCCGATGCTGGCCGAGTTGCCTGCAGTGCCCGCCGCTGTGAAGGCGCTGCTGGTCTTGACTGCCGTGCGCTTGGCTTGCGCCTTGGCAGACACGTCGCGGGTATGGGCGTTGTCCGAACTGGCCAGCATATTGCCGACCGTGCCGTCCGAAGACTGGCTGTCGGCCTGGCCGCCGATTGAGCCATTGCTGGTCAACTGGCTTTGAGATTCGCTACCCAGGCTGTCGCCCACGGAATACACCGAGATACCGCCCGCCACGCCGACGATGCCGCCCGCCGCACTCACCACCGTGCTGGTGATGGTCTCCGTGCCTAAGGCATTCACCAGTACATCGCGCTGGGCGGCCACATGGGCTCCGTTGCCGATGGAGGCGCGGGTGTTGTTCTTGACCACACCCACATCCACGCCGCCCGCCACCGCCCCCGCGCCGCCCGCCAGCGAACCGGCTACCACCTGCGAGGTAAATACATTGCGGGCGCTGACATTCACGTCCTGCGCCGCGTTGGCTCCGGCATTGCTACTGTTGATACGCGCGTTGTCGCCAATCGAGGCGGCGGTGTCGGACTTGACCACCTCCACCGCCACCGCACCCGAAACGCCCGCATACAGTCCGCCCGCCGCACTGGCGGCAAGGCTGAACAGGTCTTCGCTGGACGTGGCCTGCACCTGCACACCCGTGCCGCTGCCAGTGGCCGTCTCGCTAGTCCCCGTATAGGCCGCCATCGCATCGCTGTGGCCCAGAGCATTCACGGTGACCGCGTTGCCCACGATGGCTTGGGTATCTTTGGTGATGGTGGTCACGCCCACCGCCACGCCCACACCCGCCGCGCCCAGCCCGGCTGCCGCTGCACCGGCCACCATGTCGCTGCGGGTGTCGTCGCTGGCATGGATGCGGACATTGCCGCCTGCGCTCACCAGCGTGGTGGCCGCCGTGCCACCTTCGATCAGCGCCTGGGTGGTGTTATTGATGCTGACCACCGACACCGATCCGGCAATCGCCACCGTGCCTGCCACCGCCATGCCCACGCCCACATCCAGCACTTCTTCCCGCCCAACGGCCAGCACTTCCACATCGCGGGCCGCTTGTAGCTGGGCATTGAGCCCCACCGAGGCCACGGTGGTGTTCTGGGCGATGAACACATCGGCCCCAGCCCCCGCACCAAATGCGCCACCGCCTGCCGCCGCCCCGGCCAGGCCGAGGTGGAACTGCTCGTTCCCCGCCGCCACCCGCACCGACTGTGCAGCGTTGGCCGCACCGAATGCCGTATTGCGGTTGATCTGCGCCGTGCTGCCAATGCGGGCCTGGGTGTCGGTAACTACCGTCAACACATTCGCCCCCAGCATGACGGCAGCCGCACCGGCTGCACCGCCGGTGATGGCAAAAGATTTCACACTGTCGCTATTGGTCGCAGTCACCGCCAGACCCTTGACGGTACTGGTGTTGCGCGTGGCCGTGCGCTGCTGCGTCAGTGCCTGGAAGGCCGAACGGCTGAGGCTATGGCCTTCGGCATCCTTGGGGGCAAAGCCCGCATTGGTCACCCGCCCGGCCCCGGTAATGCCGCTGCCGTAGCTAACGGTGTACGTGCCGTCGGCGGCGACTACGCCGTCACCCCGGCCCAGCGCGGTGACCGATGCGCCGTCGCCAATCTGGCTGTACGTGGTTTTGTCCAACAGCAATACACCCACGGCCGCGCCGATCGCCGCCGAGCCGCCGCCTGCTGCGCTGCCGCTGATGAAGTCCACGGTGGTGCGCCCATCCGCCGCCACCAGGGCACTGCCCAAGGTGTTGAGCGTGCTGTTTGCGCCCACCAGCGCCTGGGTGTCGGTGGTCAGTGCATACACCCCCACCGAACCCGCCAGCCCGGCCGAGCCGCCCACGCCAAAGCCAATGGCCGTGACCCGCAGGTCTTCGGTGGACGTAGCCTGTACTGCTATCGTTTTCGCAGCTGCTACCGCAGTACCTTCGCCCACTGTGGCATTGATTGTCTTATTTATTACACCTACATCACCCACGGCCCCACCGCCCACGCTGCCGCCAGCGCCCGCACCCGCAGCCATGTCAAACAGCGTGGTGCTATCGGTCGCCGCCAGGGTCAGGCTTTGGTCGGCCAGAGTTTGGCCTTGGTTAAACCGCACGTTCTGGCCGATGCTGGCTTCGGTCGTTGTGGTGAGTACATTCACCAGCGCCGCACCGCCCACGGCCACCGATCCGCCACCGGCTGCACCAATGGCAAAGGTGGTCAAGTCTTCAGACGCAGTGGCCGTGATGCGGGCAGCCAGCGCGGCATTCACCGCCACACCATCGCCCAGCGTGGCCGAGGTCTGGTTCTCTACCGTGTTGACCGCACCGGCCACGCCCACGCCCACCGAGCCGCCCACCGCCACGCCGCTGGCAACGTTCAGGCTCGTCAAGGTGTTCGATGCTGCCAGGGTGAAATTGCCCGCGCTGCTGAGATTGGTGCTGGTCGATGCTGCCACGCTGGCCCGGGCCTGGTTCTGTGCGATCAGCACGTTGGCCACGCCGCTGACCCCCACCGAGCCGCCCACACCGCCGCTAAACCCCAGGAGCTGCACGTCTTGAGAATTGCTGGCCGTGATGGCCATGCTGCCCGCCGTGGCCTGTGTATCTGCGTCGATATGGCTGCGGGTGTCGTTACTGCTGCGCACTACTGCACTGGACACGCCCACGCCCACCTTGCCGCCCACTGACACCCCCGCCGCCAGACTGGTGGCCGTGGTGTCATTGTTGGCCGCCAAGGCCAAGGCCCCGGTGGTATGGATGCGGGAGCCGCTGCCGATAGCCGCCTCGGTACTGTCCTGGAACACGCTGACGGCAAACGCACCCGCCACCGCTGCTGTGTCGCCCGCAGCGCCCGACAGGGCTTCGGCGTAGTAATTGGCCCCGCCTAGCAGCGAGCCGTGGGTGAGCTGCGCAGGGATGCCAGACACATCGTCCACGTTGTCGATGTGCAGCGAGAACCCGCCCGGCAGCACCTTGTAATTCTCTGCATCCAAGCTAAGGCTGGCGGCGCTGATGTCGCTGCCACTACCCACCAGAGCCTGGTAGGTGTTGTTGGAGACGATGGTGGCCACCGCCGCGCCCACCCCCACCTTGCCACCCACCGCACCGGCCCAGGCTTTGGCCCCGAGCATGCTGGTGTTGAAAGCGTTGATCTGCATCGCACCGGCCTGCGCTACGCTGCTGTTGGATCCCAGCGAGGCCAGGGTTTGCGCGTTGGACACCACCACCGCAAAAGCCCCGGCCACGCCCACCTTGTTGCCCCCCGCCCCGGCGATGCCTTCGGCGGCCAGCTTGTTGGCAAAAGCCGCATCGCGGTTCTGGCTGGATGTCGCCTGCACGGTGATGTCACCCGCCTGCGTGATGTGGGTGCTGTCGCCCAACGCCGCCTGGGTGCGGTTGTTGGTGATGGCAATGCCCACGCCCACCGCCACGCCGACCTTGGTGTTCGGGTCTACCGCATCGCCTGCGCCCCGGGCGCTGAAGTTGCTGTCGCTGCTGGCCGTGACCTGCATGGCACCGCCGGATGACAGCGTGCGCCCGCCGGTCACCGTGGCCTCCACCGCATCGTCCAGCACCACCACGCCCACGGCGGCGGCCACATTCACCTTGCCGCCGCCGCTGCTGCCTTGGCTGGTCTGGCTGTTTTGGTTGTCCTTCAGCGCTTTGCTGCTGGCCGCGCTGTCCGACTGGGTTTTGTTTTGGTTGTAGCTGTCTTCAGACTGCGAGCCACCGGCGCTGGCGCTGGCATCGGCCGTGTTGGCGCGGGTGGCACTGGCCGTAATGTCCAGCGTGCCGACCGCCGCCAGGTCGCGGTCCAGCGTGGCGCGGGTCGTGCTGTGGCTGCTGATGCTGCCCGCCGATGCACCCACCGCCACCGAGCCCGATTTCGCCACGCCCTTGGCCGTAGCGGTATGCGTGCCGCTGCTGCTGGCAGCCAAATCGACATTGCGGCTGGCCGCGATGGCAGTTCCAGCGGCAATCGACGCGTTGGTAGTTTGGTTCAGGGTGGCCACCGCCACTGCGGCATCAAAAGCCAGCTTGCCGCCAGCCGCACCCGCTGTGGCCTCGGTCTGGCTGTCCACACTGGAATGGGCCGATACGTCGATATCCCGCGCCTGGGTCAGCGTTGTGTTGGTGCCGATGCTGGCGCTGGACGTGGCGTCGACCAGATTCAACGCAACCGACACTCCCACCCCCACCTTGCCACCCGTAGCACCGCCGCTGGTGGTGGGCGTGGCTTTGGCGCTATAGCTGGCGCTGTCATCGGAAGCCAATTGCACGTCGCCACCCAAGGCATTCACGGCCACACTGCTACCCACTTGCGCTTGGCTGCTGGTGCTGCCGATGTTCAGCGCCAGCGAGGCGGCAATGCCGACCTTGCTACCGCCCGCACCGGATTCGGCCGTGGCGGCCAGCGTATGGGTGGTGTCCCCAGTGCGGTCTTCCATGCCCGCCTGTAGCGTGACACCTTGGGCCGTAATGCGAGCGCTGTCGCCGATGCGGGCCAGAGTTTGCGTGGTGACCTTATTCACCGCCACGGCAGCGCCTATGCCCACCTTGGCACTTTTGCCCACGGCATCGGCGTCGGCAGCGGCGCTGCCATCGGTGTTGCCGCTAGCGCTGAGACTCAAAGCCCCGCTGGTACGGATGGTGCGACCCGCCCCCACGCTGGCAGTGGCCTGCACGTCGATGATGTTCACGGCGGCCGCTGCCGCTACCGACACCTTACCTTCGCTGGACGAGGCCGAGGGTTTGCCGCTGGCCGCGCCGCTGGTGGCAGACTGCTGGCCGCTGTCGCCCACCGTGTTCTTACTCTGTTGCTGCTGGCCAAAGCCGACCTGGTTGCCGACCTTGTCGTCCACGCTAGCGTCTTCCTCTTTCTTGCCATTGGCATCGGTCGCGCCCGCCTCGTCATCGCTCTTGCCGCCGGTCGCGCTGGCGCTGGCCGTGCTGGTGTGGCTGGACGCGGCATGCACGGTAAAGCGGACATCGCCCGTGGCATCCAGAATGTCGCGGTCGGTCGTGGCCGTGACCACATCGTTCACCAGGGCAATCGCCACGGCTGCGCCAAAGGCCGCCTTCTCGCCCTGGCTGCTGCCCTTGGCGCTGGTGGTGGTGGTGCTGAACTGGGTGGCCGTCACCGACACGCTGCCCGCGTTCTGCAAGGCGCTGCCGCTGCCTAAGCGTGCCGTAGTGCGGTTGTTCACCATCGCCAGGGCCACCACCGGGGTGATGGACACGCCGCCCTCGGACCCCGCTTCGGCCTGGGTGGTCACGCTGTGGTCTGCCGTGGCCTGCACCGCCACGTTGCCTGGAGCGGTCAGCACCGCACCATCTTGCACTTCAGCCACCACCCGGTGGCCCACCACGTTGATGGCCACCGATGCGCCGATGCCCACCTTGTCGCCGCTGGCCGTTGCGTCATCCGCCGGAATAGCGATGGCCGTGCTGCTGGTGTTGCCCTGTGCCTCCAGGCGGGTGCCTGCGCCCCCGGCATCGACATTGGCCCCGGACCCGATTTGCGCCTGGCTGGAGCTATCGACCAAATTCAAAGCCAGCGACCCGGCCAAGCCCACCGCCGTGCCGCCCGCGCCTGATGCGGCTTGCGCAGAAAAACTGTGCACCAGGTCTGAACCATCACCCTGCACGTCGGTCATGGTGGCTTGCAGCAGCAGGCCGTGGGCGTGGACCACGGCGTTTTGGCCGATGCTGGCCTCGGTGGCCGAGTGCACCAGGTTGATGGCCGCCGCCGCACCGATGCCGACTTTGCTGCCACCACCCGCGTTGCCGTTGGCGCTAATGTCTGCATCGGTGTTATTGCTGGCCGACAGCGTGAACAGGCCCGCCGCCGTGATGCTGCCGCTGGCGGGCACAGTGGCCCGCACGCTAGATTTCTGGATATTGATACCCACGGCAGCCGCCACCGAGAGCTTGCCCTCGCTGGTGCTGGCCGAGCCCTTGCCAGCCTTCTGATCGGCCACGGCGCTGGAGGAGGAATCCTTTTGCGTGGCATCGCCCACGTCGTTGTTCGCCTGGGTTTGCTTGCCGAAGTCGAGCTGCTTGCCGACCTTGTCGTCCACGCTGCCGTCTTCCTTGGCGCTGCCCGCATCCGCGTCGCTGCTGCCACCGCTGGCACTGGCTGTGGCGCTTACCGTGCTAGCCGAAGCCCCCGAAGCTTTGAAGGCCACCGCCCCGCCACCGTTCACAGCGCGGGCCGTGGTGGACTCCACACTGTCGTCGATCAAAGCCACGCCCACGGCAGCACCAATGGCCGCCTTGCCGCCCACCGCGCTACCGGTGGCCGTGGTGGTGTTGACGGAAACTTGCTCGGCCTGCACCAGCAGGTCACCGCTCAAGGCCAGCGTGCCGCCCGTACCCAAACGCGCCGTGGTGCGGTTGTTGATGAGCGCTACCGCCACCGACGGGGTGATCGCCACGCCGCCTTCGGAACCCGCTTCGGCCTCGGTGCTGCTGGTGTGCGTGCCCTGGGCCAGCAGCGTCACATCGCCCGCCCCCAGCAGGCCAGCGCCGTCGGCCAGTTCGGCCAAGGTGCGCGTGCCCACCACGTTGACCGCCACCGATGCACCGATGCCCACTTTGTCGCCCGTAGCCGGGCCACCAGGCAGCGCCTGCACGCTGGATGCGGTGTTGTGTGTAGCGTGGAACGCCACCGCGCCACCCGCCAGCGCGACCCGTGCATTGGCCTGCACCACTGCCGCTGTTGCACCGTCGATCGCCGCCATCGCCAGCGACCCGGCAAGCCCCACATTGCTGGCCCCTGCGCCCGATACCGCGCTGGTGCTGAAGGTGTTGGTAGATGCCGTCGGGGCCATGCCCGCCGTCACCCCCAGGCTACCCGCAGACAAAGTTTGGGCTACCGTTGCCGTGTTGCTGAATTTGGCGAGATTGATCGCCACTGCCACGGCTACACCCGTAGCACTGGCCACCGTGCTGGCATCGGCGCTGATGCTCGCGCTGTTATTCGACAGGCTGCTGACCACCACCGCGCCGCCCACCGTAGCCGCCTGCGACGAGGCCAGGCTGGCCGAGGTACTGCTTTGCAAATCACTCACCACCACTGCGCCCGCCACCTTGATACCGCCGCCGCTGGAGCCGCTGTCGCTGGTTTGGGTGTTGTCTTTGTAGGTGGTTAGCACCTGGCTGCTTTCGCTGTTGCCGCTGCTGTCTTCGGTGGCTCCCTGAGCAGCAGCCTTGGCGCTGACCAGCACCGTGTTGGCCGACGTAGCAGCCAGCGTCAACGCACCGGCCTGCACCACCGCCGCGCCGTCGATCGCCACGCTGGTGGTGGTGCGCAGCTTGCTCACCGCAACCGAGGCACCGCCCCCGCTGCTGCCGCTGGACGTGGCATCGGCTACCGAAGTGCTGGTCACCGTGTTGCTGGCCTGCACATCCAAGAGCCCACCCACCGTCAACGCTGCGGTGTCGGTGACATGCACGGTAGCCGTACTGCGCACATCGGACACCGCCACCGCCGCATCCGCCGCCTGGCCGGACAAGGCCGTGCTGGGCCGGGCATCGGTAGTGACGGTAGACGTTGCCGCCAACGCCGCAGCGCCACCCACCTGCAATACCGTGCTACCGCCCACCTCCACGCTAGCCGCAGACACCACGCGCTGCACCGACAAAGGCACGGGCGACACGGTGTTGGTGGAGGTATGCACCTCGGCATTCGCCGTGACCGACAGATTCCCCGATGCCGTGATCTGGCTGGACTGGATGCTGACGCTGGCCGTGGCCTCGGCCGGGTTAATGCCGTTGGACACCAGCAGCGATGCATCAGTCAACACCGAACTGGCGGCGATGGTGACATGGTGGCCCGTGATAGCCACGTGGTCTAACTCAATCTGCGCCGGGCCATCTGTGTGGGTTGCGGTCAACGTGACATCGTTGTCCGCCACGATTACGATATTGCCGCCCCTTAGCACCACCTTGGAGCCCGTATTCAGGCCGTTGGCATTCACCACATCACTGAAATCTGGCGCTGTGCCCACAAAGCTCGCACCGCTGTAAATCGAGCCGCCGACATGCACCGCCCCCGCGCTCAGGGTCACACCATTCAAGGTGTTGATGCGCCCCAGGATAGTTACCGTGCCATTCGCATTGCGCGGCGCAGTGCCGCCCAGCAACTGGTTGACCGAGCCAGCATCTGGCGTACCCTGCGGGCTGAAAAATCCGTCCACAAATCCGGTGGTCGGGGTGCTCACGTTCAAGCTGCCCATATTCAACACCCCCCCGGCACCCACCACCAAACCATGCGGATTGACAAACCACACGTTGCCGCCGATCTGCCCGTTCTTGATGGCATTTAGCGTGCCGTAGATATCGCTGCGCGCATCACTCACAAGATTAATCAAGTTAGTGCTGCCGCTAGGCACCACCAGATTGGCCGTGTAGCCACTGGCGAGATTGAAGGTGCCAAATGAATTGAAGGCATTACTGCCCGTCACCGTGGTGGTGGTGGTGGTGATGTTGACGGTGTTGCCGCTGGTGGCCAGCGTCGTCACGGTCTTACCCGTGGTGGTGATGCCGTCCGCAGGCCCGGCGGTGGCCGGAGGCCCCAGCACAAAGCCTAGGTTCAGCGCCAGCAGTGCCGACAAGCGCCGCCGCCCCGTGCCCGACTTGCCACGCCCCCGAGACGTCTCGGCCACTGCCACCCATAAACGCAAGGTCTCGCTCCACACAAGACGATAAACACGGTTCATGGAGGAATGGCGATGCATGGGGTTTCTTTCTGGCGAATGCCAGAAAGGCATGCGCTTAATTTGCAATAAACATGAAATATTTCACTATTTTCTCAATAATTTTACATTGCGCAACAATAAATTACATTTTTATTGCATACAAAAAAATTACCAAACCCATTTTGGGAAAAGAAAATATGCGTAATATTTACAAAAAGGACGCTCATAGTCCTATGTGAAGATAGTGAAAATAGTTTGTTTTCACTACATACGAACGTATATCTATCGGATGCATCCCACCGGTATGCAATCAAGTGCCATGCTTGGCGATGGTTCACCCCATGCGTTATCGACGCACTTTGCCTTCTATCCATTCGGTGAATGCAGCTATCACGCCATACAGCAGCGCGCGCCTTAAAGAGCGGCCAGCTGCGACCGGGGGGCATAGTTGCACGAAACTTGGCAGTTAGTTACAGGGCTTGGTCACGCTCCTGTTTACGACTTTAGGAATCTGTAGTTCATATCCAAGGCCCGGCAAACCCGCATGAATGCTGGGGCCCTGTTTACGACTTTAATTGCACGGAATATGAGCGCCCCAAGAGCGTCACAGTTATTCCACCGTCACGCTCTTCGCCAGATTGCGCGGTTTGTCCACATCCGTGCCGCGCGCACAGGCCGTGTGGTACGCCAGCAATTGCAGCGGCACCACGTGCAAGAGCGGCGACAGCGCGCCGTAGTGCTCAGGCATGCGGATCACGTGCAGGCCTTCGCCGCTTTCGATGTGCGAGTCAGCATCGGCCAGCACATACAGCACACCGCCCCGGGCGCGGACTTCTTGCAGATTGCTCTTTAGCTTCTCGATCAGAGTGTCGTTGGGGGCCACGGCCACTACTGGCATCTCGCTGGTCACCAGGGCCAGCGGGCCGTGCTTCAGTTCACCAGCGGCATAGGCTTCGGCGTGGATGTAGGTGATTTCCTTGAGCTTGAGCGCACCTTCCAGGGCGATGGGGTAGTGCAGTCCACGGCCCAGGAACAAGGCGTTTTCTTTCGGCGCAAAGTCTTCGGACCAGGCGATAAGCTGGGGCTCTAGTGCCAGCACGGCTTGCAGGGCGGCGGGCAGGTGGCGCATGGCTTTGAGGTGGCCGGCCTCTTCCTCGGCGCTCAGGCGGCCCTTGGTTTTGGCCAGTGCCAGGGTCAGCAGAAACAGACCCGCCAACTGGGTGGTGAAGGCCTTGGTGGAGGCCACGCCAATCTCGACCCCGGCGCGGGTGATGTAGGCCAACGCGCACTCGCGCACCATGGCCGAGGTGGAGACGTTGCAGACCGTCAGCGTGTGCTGCATGCCCAGGCCTTGGGCGTGGCGCAGGGCGGCCAGGGTGTCGGCGGTTTCGCCGGACTGGGTGATGGTGACCACCAGCGTCTTGGGGTTGGGCACCGAGTCGCGGTAACGGTACTCGCTGGCAATCTCCACCTGGGTGGGTACTTTGGCGATAGATTCCAGCCAGTATTTGGCGGTGCAGCCGCTGTAGTAGCTGGTGCCGCAGGCCAGAATCAGCACCGAGTCGATGTCGGCAAACACCTTGGCGGCGTCGCCCCCATTGGGGCCATCAAACAGGCCGGGCACGATGGCGGTCACGCCTTCCAGCGTGTCGCCGATGGCGCGGGGCTGCTCGAAGATTTCCTTTTGCATGTAGTGGCGGTACGGGCCGAGTTCGGCCGCGCCGCTGTGGGCGTGTACGGTTTTGACGCTGCGGATGACGGGCTTGTGGGCCTTGTCCACGATCCAGTATTTGCCCAGCTGTACATCCACCACGTCGCCCTCTTCCAGGTAGACGATTTGGTCGGTCACACCGGCCAGCGCCATCGCGTCGCTGGCCAGAAAGATCTCGCCCTGGCCCACGCCCAGGATCAAGGGCGAACCGGCGCGGGCACCGATGATGCGGTGCGGCTCGTCTTTGCTGAACACCGCTATCGCATAGCCGCCGCGCAGTTGCAGCACGGTGGCTTTGACCGCTTCAAACAGGTCGCCGTTGTACAGGCTATCGACCAGGTGGGCGATGACTTCGGTGTCGGTCTGGCTGGTGAACACGTAGCCCTTGGCTTGCAGGGCGGCGCGCAGTTCATCGTGGTTTTCAATGATGCCGTTGTGTACCAGGGCGATGCGGCCGGGGCGCTCGGCAGCATCTTTGCCGGGGCCGTGGCTGAAATGGGGGTGGGCGTTGTGTACGGCCGGTGCGCCGTGGGTGGCCCAGCGGGTGTGGGCGATGCCGGTGCCGCCTTCAATGTGGTCCTCGGCCACCTGGGCCATCAGCTCGGCCACGCGCGAGGTGCTGCGGGCACGGCGCAGGGCACCGGTGTTTTGCGTGGTCTGGCCGTTGTCCTGGATGGCCACGCCGCAGGAGTCATAGCCCCGGTACTCCAGCCGTTGCAGGCCCTGGACCAGAATGGGGACGATATTGCGGGTAGAGACTGCGCCGACGATGCCACACATAGAGAACTCCGGGGTTGTTGAATGTGCGGATGTTATGCCTCCCCATCTAAACATTGGTTTCAATATTTAACAATATTTGAAATATTATTTCTCAAATATAAACACGAGAAATTAAATTGCAAATACACTTAATTAATGGAACAAATAGACCTAGACAACACCGACCTGCGCCTACTGCACCAGTTGCAAATAGACGCATCGCTGAGCAACCTGGCGCTGGCCGAGCGGGTCCACGTGTCTGCACCTACCTCCCTGCGGCGAGTCAAGCGGCTGGTGGAGGCGGGGTTGATCGAGCGGCAGGTGGCAATTTTGAGCGCCGACAAGCTGGCGGTGCAGCAGGGCCACGGCCTCACCGCCATCGTGGAGATCACGCTGGACCGGCAGGACGAGGAGCGCCTGGCCGCGTTTGAGCTTCGGGTGGCGGCAGATGACGCCGTGCAGCAGTGCTACCGCGTGTCGCCTGGGCCTGATTTCTGCTTGGTGGTGTTTGCCCACGACATGCCGGGCTACTTGGCGCTGGCGCAGCGGCTTTTCACAAGCGATGCGAATGTGCGCAACGTGAAGGCGTTTTTCAGCCTGAAACGCAGCAAATTTGCGCCGTTTGTGCCGGTGCTCACCCTATGACTCCAGGCTTTACCGCCTTGGGGCCCAGAGTCAGCTTGTATCCATTTACATTACCCGCACCATGACGCATTACAAAACGATTTACAAATGCAGCCAATGCGGTGCCACCAGCTACCAGCCCGTGATAGGGCGGGATGCCAGCGGCGCACTTATGCCGACCGGCGCATACCGCTGCACCGGCTGCCGGATGACCTTTACCGACCCCAAGGACTGGTGGGGCCACCCCGGGGCCGCCACCGCAGCGCCGGTGCAGGCCGACCCGCATGCAGGCACTTCGCAGGGCAGCTGATTGCTATACTTTTAAACCAATATTTCAGATATAAAAATAGCTGCTAGCGCATATTTAATATGCGCTAGCAGCTATTTTTTTAGGAGTAAATATTCAGATCGTGCGGCGGCGTATCACCCGCTACAAAACTACCGCACACATACATTTCTGCAACCTCCCCCACCAGAAATTTCAGCGCCATCGCGCGCCCGGGCTGCTTATAGTCATTGACTTGCTGCACCTACCCACGATGAAAACTGCCCCCCCCGAAGACCGCACCCCATTGCTAGCCCGCCGCGCCCAGGTGGCCGCCGCCCTGGCCGCCGCCCTGCCCCGCCACGCCATCCTGTCGCGCACCGAAGACACGACGCCCTACGAATGCGACGGCCTGACCGCCTACCGCGCCCAGCCGCTGGTGGTGGTGCTGCCCGAAACCGAGGCCCAGGTGGCGGCGGTGCTGCAAATTTGCCACCAATTGGGCGTACCCGTGGTGGCCCGGGGCGCAGGCACGGGTTTGTCCGGCGGGGCCATGCCGCACACCTTGGGCGTGACGCTGTCGCTGGCCAAGTTCAATCGCATCCTGCACATCGACCCGCTGGCCTGCACCGCCACCGTGCAGTGCGGCGTGCGCAACCTGGCCATCAGCGAAGCCGCTGCGCCCCACGGCCTGTACTACGCCCCCGACCCCAGCAGCCAAATCGCCTGCACCATAGGCGGCAACGTGGCCGAGAACTCCGGCGGCGTGCACTGCCTGAAGTACGGCCTGACCCTGCACAACGTGTTGCGGGTGCGCGGCTTTACGGTGGAGGGCGAGGCGGTGGAATTCGGCTCGGAAGCGCTGGACGTGCCCGGCCTGGACCTGCTGCCGCTCATCATCGGCAGCGAGGGCATGCTGGCCGTGACCACCGAGGTGACCGTCAAGCTCATCCCCAAGCCGCAGCTCGCCCGCTGCATCATGGCCAGCTTTGACACGGTAGAGGCCGCAGGCAACGCCGTGGCCAGCGTCATCGCCGCCGGCATCATCCCCGCCGGGCTGGAACTGATGGACAAGCGCATGACGGCGGCAGTAGAGGACTTTGTGCACGCTGGATACGACCTAAATGCTGCTGCCATCCTGCTGTGCGAAAGCGATGGCACCCTGGAAGAGGTGGAAGAAGAAATTGCCCACATGCGCAGCGTGCTGGAGGCCAATGGTGCCTCCGGCATCGCCATCAGCCGCGACGAGGCCCAGCGCCTGCAATTCTGGAGCGGCCGCAAAAACGCTTTTCCGGCATCCGGCCGCATCAGCCCCGACTACATGTGCATGGACTCCACCATTCCGCGTAAAAAGCTGGCCGAAATTCTGCGCGCCATCGAAGCCATGGAGCAGCAGTACGGCCTGGCCTGCGCCAATGTGTTCCACGCAGGCGACGGCAACCTGCACCCGCTGATCCTGTTCGATGCCAACGACCCCGACCAGCTGCACCGCTGCGAGTTGTTTGGCGCCGACATTCTGGAAACCAGCGTGCGCCTGGGCGGCACCGTCACGGGCGAGCACGGCGTGGGTGTGGAAAAGCTCAACTCCATGTGCGTGCAGTTCAGCGCGCCCGAGCGGGAGCAGATGTTTGCCGTCAAACGCGCCTTCGATCCCGTGGAGTTACTCAACCCCGGCAAAGTCATCCCCAGCCTGCAACGCTGCGCCGAATACGGCAAGCTCACCGTGCTGCGCGGCATGCTGCCCTTCCCCCATTTGCCCAGATTCTGATGCACCATCCCGCACTCCAACGCCTGATCGACCAGGTCCGCAGCACCCACAAACCACTCCATATCCGGGGCGGCAACACCAAGCATTTCTACGGCGAAACGCCCCACGGCGAGGCGCTGGATGTGCGCCCCCTGAACGGCATCAGCAGTTACGAGCCGAGCGAGCTGGTGGTCACCGTGCGGGCAGGCACGCGCCTGGCCGAGCTGGAAGCCACGCTGGCCGAGAAAGGCCAGTGCCTGCCCTTTGAGCCGCCGCGTTTTGCAGAAGGTAGCACGGTGGGTGGCATGGTGGCCGCAGGGCTGTCCGGCCCGTCGCGCGCCAGCGTCGGCTGCGTGCGCGACTACGTGTTGGGCACCACGCTGCTGAACGGCCAGGGCGAGGTGCTGACCTTTGGCGGCCAGGTCATCAAGAACGTGGCCGGGTACGACGTGTCGCGGGTGATGGCCGGGTCGCTGGGCGTGCTGGGCGTGATTTGCGAGGTGTCGCTCAAGGTATTGCCCATCGCCACGGCCACCGCCACGCGGGTGTTTGGCATGGACGAGGCCGCTGCACTCACACAACTCAACGCCTGGGCAAGTCAACCACTGCCCATCAACGCCAGCGCCTGGCACCATGGCCAGTTGCACCTGCGGCTGACGGGTGCACAAGCGGCCGTGAACGCGGCCTGCGCCAGAATAGGCGGCACGGCCGTCGAACCAGAGATTGCCGCCAGTTGGTGGGACAGCGTACGCGACCACCAGCAGGCCTTCTTCCACCTCGACAACCTCCATCTGGCCAAGGGCGAGCACCTGTGGCGCATTTCGGTGCCCGCCACCACGGCCCCGCTGGCCCTGCCGGGTGTGCAGTTCATCGAATGGGGCGGAGCCCAGCGCTGGCTGCGCGGCATCGCCACGGCCAAGCAGGTGCGTGCTGCGGCGGCCCAGGCAGGCGGCCACGCCACGCTGTTCCACGCCGCCACGCCGCGTGCGCAGATTTTTACGCCACTGTCCGCCCCGCTGCAGCGCATCCACCAAGGTCTGAAAACCGCCTTCGACCCCAAGGGGATATTCAACCCCGGTCGCCTGTACCCCGGGCTTTAAAAATGCAAACCAACCTGTCACCCGAATTCAAAGACACCGCCGACGGCCAAGCCGCCGAGGCGATTCTGCGTAAATGCGTGCACTGCGGCTTCTGCACCGCCACCTGCCCTACCTACCAGCTGCTGGGCGACGAGCTGGACGGCCCGCGCGGCCGCATTTATTTAATGAAGCAGGTGCTGGAAGGCGCGGAAGTGACCCGCAGCACCCAGCAGCACCTGGACCGCTGCCTGACCTGCCGCAACTGCGAATCCACCTGCCCCAGCGGCGTGGAATACGGAGCACTGGTAGACATCGGGCGGCGCATCGTCGATGCCAAGGTGGAGCGCCCCGCCATCGAAAAAGCCGCCCGCTGGGTGCTCAAGGAAGGCCTGACCTCGCCGCTGTTCGCCCCGGCCATGCAGGTGGGCCAGGCCCTGCGCCCGCTGCTGCCCAAAGTACTGAAGAACAAAGTGCCCGCAGCCACCCCCGCCAAGCCCTGGCCCACCCGCACCCACGCACGCAAGGTGCTGCTACTGACCGGCTGCGTGCAACCGGCCATGATGCCCAACATCAACAGCGCCACCGCCCGCGTGCTGGACGCGGCAGGCATACAGACCCTGGTGGCAGACAAGGCCGGTTGCTGCGGTGCGCTGCGCAGCCACCTAGGCGACCACACCGGTGGCCTGGACGACATGCGCCGCAACATCGATGCCTGGTGGCCGCTGCTGCAAGCCCACCAACCCGAGGCGATTGTGATGAACGCCAGCGGCTGTGGCGTGATGGTCAAAGACTACGGCCACGCCCTGGCTGCCGACCCGGCCTACGCCCATAAAGCCACGCTGATCAGCGAACTGACCCGCGACCTGAGCGAGCTGCTCCCCGGTCTGGTGGAGGCCTTGCGCGACAAGGTGCAGCCCGAAGCCGTCACCCAACTGGCCTTCCACCCGCCCTGCACGCTGCAACACGGCCAAAAGCTGCGTGGCGGGGTGGAGGCACATTTGGGCGCACTGGGCTTTACCGTGCAGATAGCGGGGTCGGAAAGCCATTTGTGCTGCGGCTCGGCGGGCACGTACTCGGTGCTGCAACCCACGCTCGCGACCCAGCTGCGCGACCGCAAGCTACACCACCTGGAGCCGCTGGGCGCACAGGTGATCGTGTCGGCCAATATCGGCTGCATCCAGCACCTGCAAAGCGGCACGGCCACCCCGGTGCGCCACTGGGTGGAGGTGCTGGACGAGGCCATTTTTAAGCATTAAATCAGCCTCTAGCGCTTATTTAATATGCGCTAGTAGCTATTTAATTTATAGCAATAATCCATCATCCTACGGGAATATCCTCTATTACAAGTGCAATGAAGCGCGCTTAGCACTCGCGACTATAGAGTGCTAGTATTGCCGCTTAGAGAAAAGGAATCTGGTATGAACCTTCAAACTGGAACGATGTCCTCCGCGCTGGCCGCCCCCAATCCCTGGGCGATGGTGCCGCCGCTAGGCAACCTCGATGCTTATATTTCGGCCGTTAACCGCATGCCCATGCTCACGCTAGAGCAAGAGCAGCAGTTTGCCCGCCAGCTCAAAAACGACAACGATGTAGATGCCGCCGGGAAACTGGTGATGTCGCACCTGCGCCTCGTCGTGTCTGTGGCCCGCCAGTACCTGGGCTACGGCCTGCCCCACGGCGACCTGATCCAGGAAGGCAACGTCGGCCTGATGAAGGCCGTCAAGCGCTTCGACCCCGACCAGGGCGTGCGTCTGGTGAGCTACGCGCTGCACTGGATCAAGGCCGAGATGCACGAGTACATCCTGAAGAACTGCCGCATGGTCAAGGTGGCCACCACCAAGGCGCAGCGCAAGCTGTTCTTTAACCTGCGGTCGATGAAGCAGGGTTTCAAGTCCGAATCTGCCGCAGCCAATGCCGGTACGCACCGCGAAACACTGAGCGAGTCGGAAATCGAGTCCATGGCCACCCTGCTCAAGGTGAAGCGGGAAGACGTGATCGAGATGGAAACCCGTTTGTCAGGCGGCGACGTGATGCTGGACCCGGGCCCGGGCGATGACGGCGAAGACAGCTTCGGCCCCATCGCCTACCTGGCCGACACCCACCAGGAGCCCACCGCCCTGCTGGAAGCTCGCGACCGCGACTACTTGGCCAGCGACGGCATCCAAAGCGCCCTGGACGGCCTGGACGAGCGCAGCCGCCGGATTGTGGAAGAGCGCTGGTTGAAGGTGGCCGACGACGGCTCGGGCGGCATGACGCTGCACGACCTGGCAGCGGTCTACGGTGTCAGCGCCGAGCGGATTCGCCAGATCGAAACGGCGGCCATGAAGAAGATGAAAAAGTCGCTGGCTGAATACGCCTGACCATTAGATCGGCAGCATGAAAAAAGGGACCTCGCGGTCCCTTTTTTACGTCTTCTGTTTCAGCAAAAGCTTCAAATCCCCGGTCAGCGCCACCGCGCCGCCACCGTAGCGGGCGTACAGGCGCAACCGGCCCTGCGTGTCATAGACGTAGCTGCCCGCCGAATGGTCCATCGTGTAGCTGGTGGGCGTGGAGCCCGGCACTTGCTTGTAATAGGCCTTGTAGTCTTTGGCCACTTTGGCCAATTGTTCGGGCGTGGGGATCAGCGCCAGGAAGCTCGGGTCGAAGTTGGCCATGTAGGCCTTCAGCACCTCGGGCGTATCGCGGGCCGGGTCTACCGTGACGAAGATGGCTTGCAGCTTGTCGCCATCCGCACCCAGCGATTTTTTGACCTCGGCCAGCTCGGCCATGGTGGTGGGACACACGTCCGGGCACTGGGTGTAGCCAAAAAACAGCACCACCAGCTTGCCCGCAAAGTCCTGGATGCTGCGCGGCTGGCCGTTGTGGTCGGTGAGCTGGAAGTCTTTGGCGTAGTCGGCCCCGGTCAAGTCAATGGCGGCAAACTTGGCCGCAGGCTCAGAACAAGCAACAAATAGGCCGCTAGCGCATATAGCAACTGCGCTAGTAGCTATTAATTTAAGAGCATTTCGTTTCAACATGGTCACAGCAGATAGTGGTCTACCAGCAGCGCGGCAAATAGCACGCTGAGGTGGATGAGTGAAAAACGGAAGGTTTTGCGCGCCAGCGCATCCGAGTAATTGCGCCACAGCGCAAAGCCATAACCGCAAAAGCCCAGGCTCAGCACCACCGCCACGGCCAGGTACAGCCAGGAACTCATGCCGTAGATAAAGGGCATCAGGCAGCCCGCGAACAGCACCAGGGTGTACAGAAACACCTGCAAGCGGGTGAACTCGTTGCCATGCGTCACCGGCAGCATGGGCAGGCCGGATTTGCGGTAGTCCTCCACACGGTACAGGGCCAGCGCCCAAAAGTGCGGCGGGGTCCACAGGAAGATGATCAAAAACAGAATCAGCGCCTCGGGGCCGACGTTGTCGGTCATGGCGGCCCAGCCCAGCACTGGCGGCATGGCCCCCGAGGCCCCGCCGATGACGATGTTTTGCGGGGTCAGCGGCTTCAAGATCATGGTGTAGACCACGGCGTAGCCCACAAAGGTGGCAAAGGTCAGCCACATGGTCAGCGGGTTGACCCACACGTACAGCAGCACCGAACCGGCCAGACATAGCAGGGCCGAGAACAGCAGGGTTTGCCAGTCTTGCAGCTCATTGCGGGCGGTGGGCCGCCAGGCGGTGCGCTTCATGCGGGAGTCGATGCCTTTTTCCACCAAACAATTGAACGCGGCGGCGGCCCCGGCCACCAGCCAGATGCCAAAGCAGGCGATCAGGCCGCGCCGCACTTCATCCCAGGTGGGCACGCCGGGCACGGCCAGCACCATGCCGATCAAGGCACAAAACACGATGAGCTGGATCACGCGCGGCTTGGTCAGCGCGTTGAACTGGCGCAGCCGCGACGGCAGGCTGGTGGGGTTGGGTGCGGTGGCTTGGGCAGAACTCATACGGACAATCTCGAAGGTAGAACGGAAGCAGTGCGCTGGACGCAAGCGGCCCAGGTCAGCACCACCACCAGGGCGGCGGCACCGCCGGTATGGGCCACGGCGGCCAGCAACGGCCAGCCCAGCACCACATTGCTGAGGCCGGTGGCGAACTGTAGGAGCGTCAGCCCCGCCAACCAGCGCGCCTGCCGCCGGGTCACCGGGCTACGGTGCAAGCGCCAGGCCGCCCAGGCCAGCACGGCCAGTACCGCATAGGCCATCAGCCGGTGCGCGTAATGGATGGCGGTAAGCCCGGCAAAGCTGAGGTAGCTGCCGTCTTGCAGTTGCCCCAAAGGCCGCCAGATCTGGAAACCCTGGCGGAAATCCATCACCGGCCACCAACTACCGTGGCACAGCGGAAAGGTGTCGCAGGCCAGCACCGCGTAATTGGTACTGACCCAGCCGCCCAGCACGATCTGCACGGCCAGCAGCACACAAGCCAGCCCGACGGCAGCCGACATCCGGCTGCGCCGCGTGCCCCCGACGGCCTGCGCACACAGCAAGGCCAGCAGCACCAGCCCGCCCACCAAATGCAGGTTGACGATGGCCGGAAACAACTTCATGGTGACAGTGAGCGCGCCAAACGCGCCCTGCACGCAGACCCACACCAGGGTGAAGGTGGGCCACCAGGGGTTGATGGCGGCATCTTGTCGGCGGGCCCACCAGCTGGCGATGGCCAGCGTCAAAATCAACACGCCGACCGAGGTGGCCAGATAGCGGTGGACCATCTCCACCCAGGCCTTGCCGTGGGTGACCGGGCCGGTGGGCATGGCGGTTTGCGCCTGGGTGATCTCGGCCACCGCGCCCAACGGGCTGGCGTTACCGTAGCAGCCGGGCCAGTCGGGGCAGCCCAGGCCGGAATCGGTCAGGCGGGTGAAGGCCCCGAACAGCACCAAGTCGAAGGTCAAAAACAGCGTCAACACCGTCAGTGCCTGCAAGCGGCGGGCGGGTGCGGCATTTTTATTGCGCAGCCAGACCCAGGCTAGCGGGCCGAGGGCGATTACCACGCCCATCAGCATCAGGCGCAGGGCGGGAGACAGGTCGTACAGGGCTTGGGATTCCATTCAGCGGCCTGCATCGTCCCAGGAGTTGGAGCCGCGCAGTAGACGGTCCAGATCGCGCTTGGCTTTGGAGGCCCCTTCGATGTCCAGCCCGGCGGGGAAGCGCATCATCCAGTTGCCCATCGGGTCCACCACGTACAGGTGGTCTGACAACAGCTGGCCCACGGCGGGGGATAGCCATTGGGAGAGTTGCAGTTCACCGACGCGCAGTACGGTCGCCCCTTTGAGGGCGGGGCGCAGGGCATCGGGAATGGGCGCATCGTCGGTGACCAGCCAGATCCAATCGACGCGGTCTTTTTCCTTGCCCAGGGTTTCACGCAGTTGGCGCTGCAAATACAGGTGCTTTTGGCAGGCAGCGTCGCAGGCCCCGCCCGCCACGCTGACCAGCAACCACTGGCCTTTGAGGCTGCGCAGGTTGCCGGCTTGGCCGTCCAGGCCCCTCACCACTTGGTCGGGCAGCGGGCGTTGCGGGGCTATCAGCTCGCCCAGGTTGGCACGGCCTTGGGGGCGCACCACGTAGTAAGTGAAGTACGAGGCAATCACCGGCGCGGCACAGGTCAGCAGCACGCCGAGCATCTTCCAGCGGCCCATGACCGTGCGGCGGCGCGCGCCGTCCAGCGCCTGCTCTGGCGTGGGCAGGGAATGCACGGTGAGCCCCAGCGGGTGGTCTTCAGGTGGACCGTTTTTGGAGCGGAAAGAAGAAGCGTCGGACAATTTGGAACCAGACATAAAGAATTGCGATCAGGGCGCAGAGCCCAAACCATTGGAATGCGTAGCCATAGTGTTTTTCAACCCCCAGGTTGGCGAGCGGCCAGTCGCGCAGCAACGGCCCCTCGGCAGGGCCGGTTTGCCGCACCGACAAAGGCAGCAATGCCAGCCCGGTCTCGGCACTGAAAGCCACCAAGTCGAGATTTTGCCGGATGGCTCCCACGTCTGCGCCTTTAAAGGCGTATAGCGCAGACGGTGGCGGGGCCATCTGGCCCACAATCTCCAGCTCGCCCGCCGGGCTATCGATGGACGGCAAGGCGCTGCGGTCCAGAAAATTGCGCGCCACCCAGCCGCGCTGCACCAGGATGGCCGTGGCGCTACCCGCCAATTTGAACGGTGTGACAGCGTAAAAACCGGTCCGGTCGTGCATCTGGCGGTTGTCCAGAAACACGGTGTGCTGCGGCACCCACTGGCCACGCAGGCGGACCTGGCGGTGCAGCAGGTCTTGCGTTTTGGACGCGTCGCTGAGTTCGGCCACTGCGACCGGCGGGCGGGTGTTCTGCGACTGGATCGCTGCGGACAAGGCTTCTTTTTGGGCCGCGCGCGACAACTGCCAGCGGCCCGCAGCAAAAGTTACCACCAAGCCAATCACAGCCCCGGCGGTCAGCAAGGCAAAGCGCAGTTTGGGGCTCACGGGATAATACCGGTCATGACTTATCTCGCCCTTGTCGCTTTTGCGGCCATCTTCGCCAGCCTGGCGGCTGCCCTGTACTTCATGCTCAAGGGAGGCGGAAAAACCGAAGACGAACAGGCGGCCAAATCCGGCCGCATGGCCAAGGCGCTGGCGTTTCGCATCGGATTTTCGGTGGTGCTATTCATCTGCATTTTGGTAGGTTGGAAGCTGGGGTATCTGCACCCGACAGGCATACAGGCCGGTCAATAAAAAAGCGCCGGGTGGCGCTTTTTTATAGGAAGCCCTGGTGCCGGTCCATCAAGTCCAGTAGACGATGACGTACAGGCCCAGCCATACCACGTCGACGAAGTGCCAGTACCAGGCCGCACCCTCAAAGCCAAAGTGCTTGGAGGGCGTGAAGTGGCCCTTCATCAAACGCAGGGTGATAAACAGCAGCATCAGCATGCCGACCAGCACGTGGAAGCCGTGGAAACCGGTCAGCATGTAGAAGGTGGAGCCGTACACACCGGACGTCATCTTCAAATTCAAATCGTTGTAGGCATGGACGTATTCATAGCCCTGCACAAACAAGAATACCGTGCCCAGCAACACCGTGGCCCACATAAAGGCAATGGTTTTGCCGCGCTCGCCTTTGACGAGTGCGTGGTGGGCAATAGTCAAGGTGACACCTGAGGTCAACAGCAACGCCGTGTTGATGGTGGGCAGCCAGAACGGGGTCATGGTCTGGAAGGGTTCAATGATGTTGGCGGGCGATGCAGTCACACCCGCAGCAATACTCGGCCAGACGGCTTTGAAGTCGGGCCAGAGCAAGGCGTTGTCCAGGCTGCCCAGCGCAGGCACCGAATGGCCACGCGCCCACCACAGGGCGGTGAAGAAGGCACCAAAGAACATCACCTCGGAGAAGATGAACCAGCTCATGCTCCAGCGGTACGACAGGTCAATCTTGTAGCTGTACAGGCCGCCTTCGCTCTCATTGATGGCATCGCGGAACCATTGGTACAGCACACCCCACCAAAACAACAGGCCACCTGCCAGGGCGTACTTGCCCCAGTCTTCGCCGTTGATCCACTGGCTTGCGCCCAAGATCACAAAGAACAGACCCAGGGCGGCCATAGCCGGATGGCGCGAAGGGCCAGGTACAAAGTAGTACGGTGTTGCAGCGTGTGCGGTTGAACTCATGTCAGCTCCTTGCTCTCATCATTCTTGTGAAATCCATGTGGCAAAAATTTACTTTGCCACCACCCAATTAACCAAAAAAATCAACCCTAAGACGATCAGCAGCACCGCCACCAAACCCACCGCAATCACATGCAACGGGCTGATTTTGGCCAGATCGTCCTCGTAGCCGCTTTGCTTGCGGATACCCACAAACGACCACGCCACGGCTTTGACCGTTTGCAACACACTGGCTTGACCGGTGGGCGAACTCATGACCCCTGCCCAACGGATACATGGCGACTTGCATCCACCGTGGACGCAGGCGCAGGCGGTGTCTTGCCGCCCACTTCAAAGAAGGTGTACGACAAAGTGATCGTCGTCACATCTTTTGACAGCTTGGGGTCGATCACAAAGGCCACCGGCCATGCTTTCTTCTCGCCCGGCTCCAGCGTGTACTGGTTGAAGCAAAAGCATTCCAACTTATTGAAATGCGCCGCCGCCTGGCGGGGGGCATAACTGGGAATCGCCTGGGCCGCCATGCGCCGGTTTTGCGTGTTCTGAAATTCGTACATCACCGTGGTCAACTCGCCAGGATGCACTTGCACCGAGCGCTTGGCAGGCTTGAACTCCCAGGGGCCACGGGCATTGGCATCGAACTCCACCGTGATGGTGCGGCTCAGGTCCACCTGGGTATTGGCAGGCAAAGAAACATTTTTGCCTGCCGTGCCCACCCCGGAGGCTTGGCGCTCGGCAATCGACAAGATGTTGATGCCCGTCATTTCACAAATGGCTTTGTACAGCGGCACCAGCGCGTAGCCAAAAGCGAACATGGCTACGGTGATGACGGCCAGCTTGCCGACCATTTTGAAATTTTCGCTACGGACGTTCATACCCACTTAATACTCATTTATGGGTGGTTCAGCAGATACATCTTGGCGAAGAAACCGATGAAAAAAACCACTGCGATGGAGGCCAGGATCAGGCCGGTACGCAGGTTGGTTTTTTTTTGCTGGGGGGTCAACATGTTTAACCAATCACACGGGTTGCGGTGATGTCCAGCTTGGGCGGAGTCTCAAAGGTGTGGAACGGTGCGGGCGAAGGCACTTCCCATTCCAGACCTTCGGCTGCTTCCCAAGGCTTGGCGGAGGCTTTTTCCCCCTTGCCCAGCATGGCGGGCAAGACGATGAAAAAGAAGAAGTAAATCTGCGCAAAACCAAAGAAGAACGCGCCCACCGAAGCCACGGCATTGAAGTCGGCAAACTGTAACGGATAGTCGGCATAGCGGCGTGGCATACCGGCCAAGCCCAAGAAATGCATGGGGAAGAAGGTCACGTTGAAGGAAATCAGCGACCACCAGAAGTGGATCTTGCCGCGCCGTTCGCTGTACATCACACCGGTCCACTTTGGACACCAGTAGTAGAAACCGGCAAAC
This sequence comes from Rhodoferax sp. LB1P47, assembly GCF_056521445.1. Lineage (NCBI taxonomy): Bacteria > Pseudomonadati > Pseudomonadota > Betaproteobacteria > Burkholderiales > Comamonadaceae > Rhodoferax > Rhodoferax sp. LB1P47. Next base: position 573,687 of record NZ_JBWMAU010000001.1, read on the forward strand.
ATGGCATAGAGCGAGCCCGCCACCAACACGTAGTGGAAATGCGCCACCACGTAATAGGTGTCTTGCAGCTGGATGTCAATCGGTGCCACAGCCAGAATCAGGCCGGTGAAACCGCCCATGGTGAACACGAAAATGAAGCCTACCGCGAACAGCATCGGGGTTTCAAAAGTCATGGAGCCCTGCCACATGGTGGCGATCCAGTTGAAGATTTTCACGGCAGTCGGCACGGCAATCAGCATCGTGGCGTACATGAAGAACAACTGGCCCGTTACCGGCATGCCGGTGGTGAACATGTGGTGCGCCCAGACGATGAAGCTCAGAATCGCAATCGAGGAGGTGGCATACACCATCGAGGCGTAGCCAAACAGCTTTTTACGGGCAAACGCTGGCACGATGTGGCTGATGATGCCGAAGGCCGGCAAGATCATGATGTAGACCTCGGGGTGGCCAAAGAACCAGAAAATGTGCTGGTACATCACCGGGTCGCCACCGGCGGCAGGGTTGAAGAAGCTGGTGCCAAAGTGGCGGTCGGTCAGCGTCATGGTGATCGCACCGGCCAGCACGGGCATCACGGCGATCAGCAGGTAGGCAGTGATCAGCCAGGTCCAGCAGAACATTGGCATCTTCATCAGGGTCATGCCGGGGGCGCGCATGTTCAGGATGGTGACGATGATGTTGATCGAACCCATGATCGACGAGGCACCCAGCACATGCATCGCGAAAATACCCGCATCCATCGACGGACCCATTTGCAGGGTCAGCGGCGCATACAGCGTCCAGCCCGCTGCGGGTGCGCCGCCGGGCATGAAGAACGAGCTGACCAAGGTCAGTGCCGCCGGAATCATCAGCCAGAAGCTGAAGTTATTCATGCGGGCAAAAGCCATGTCAGACGCGCCGATTTGCAGCGGAATCATCCAGTTCGCAAAGCCCACAAAGGCCGGCATGATGGCACCGAACACCATGATCAGACCGTGCATGGTGGTGAGCTGGTTGAATAGCTCGGGGTTCACAAATTGCAGACCGGGCTGGAACAGTTCGGCACGGATGATCAGCGCCAAGATGCCGCCAATCACCAGCATCGTGAAGCTGAACAGCAAATACAGCGTGCCAATGTCCTTGTGGTTGGTGGCGAACACCCAGCGCCGCCAGCCGGTGGGGGCGTGGTGGTCATGGTCGTGGCTATCGTGGCCATGTCCGTCATGTGCGTGGTCGTGGGGATGGAGAACTGCACTCATCTTGGCTTTCCTTGGGGATCTTGTACGTTAACGAGAGCAGCTTACTTGCCGCGCTGGGCCAAGACATCGGCGGGCTGCACCAATTGGCCGGTCTTGTTGGACCAGTTGTTCTTGGTGTAGCTGATCACAGCCGCAATATCGGTATCGCTGAGTTGCTTCCAGGCAGGCATGGCACCGTTATTTTGGCCATTGAGCAACACGTGGATTTGCTTGCTCAGGTCGGTATCCAGCACGACAGCTGCGCCATCCAGCGGTTTGATCGGGCCAGCACCTTTGCCGTTGGCCTGGTGGCAGGCGGCACAGTTGGCGGCGTACACCTTTTCGCCGCGCTTGGAGATGTCGTCGAGGGTCCACACTTTGGCAGGATCGTCTGCCTTGGCGGCCATTTTCTTTTTCTCGCCATCCACCCAGGCGGAATAATCTTCGGCCGACAGCACCTTTACGTGGATGGGCATGTAGGCGTGCTCTTTGCCGCACAGCTCGGCGCACTGGCCGTAGTAGCTGCCGATTTTTTCGGCACGGAACCAGGTGTCGCGCACAAAGCCGGGAATCGCATCCTGCTTGATACCGAACGCAGGCACCATGAAGGCGTGGATCACGTCGTCGGCAGTGGTGATGATGCGGATTTTCTTGTTGACCGGCACGACCAGGGCGTTGTCTACCTTGAGCAGGTAGTCATCGCTCGCCTTGCTCACGTCGCCACTGTTGGACATGGCGCGCTGGCTGCTATCGAGCGTGGACACAAAGCCAATGCCTTCGCCCTCGCCCTTGATGTAGTCGTAGCCCCATTTCCACTGCATGCCGGTGGCCTTGATGGTCAGGTCGGCGTTGGTGGTGTCCTTCATGGCGACCACCACCTTGGTAGCGGGTAAGGCCATCAGGATCACGATAACAAACGGCACGATGGTCCAGATGATTTCTACCGTGACCGACTCATGGAAGTTGGCCGCCTTGTAGCCCTTGGACTTGCGGTGCTTCCAGATGGAATAAAACATCACGCCAAACACCGCGATAAAGATCACCGTGCACACGATCAGCATGAACCAGTGCAGCCACTGCTGCTCGGCAGCAATCTTGGTGACAGCAGGAGGCAGATTGGTCTGCATCACCGCAGGCCCACCGGGCAAATCATTGACCGCATATGCAGCAGTGCTGAGCCATGCGCCCGTCCACACGCCCAGCGTGGGAAGCAGTGAAGCCAACTTGTTAGGGATCATCTTCATCGTTTTCACTTATTCAACACCTCAATTGAACCAATCTTCCTGCGCCAGCCATCTGCCCCAAAGGGCTTGTCTCATGCGCTGCGCAGCGCCATCCGAATTTCCCGTGCCAAAGCCGACCGTAGCTCCGGGCTCACGTACCGCCCTACCTCCACTGACCGCCCCTGGCCAGACACCTCGATCAAGGAACGATCTCCCGTTTTGGGTTCGATACGGACCCATTCACGGCGAAATTCAGCCCGCTCCAGGCGACCTGCGTTTTCCAACTCAACCACCAGTTGCGTGCCTTGCAGCGAAATCCTCTCGCCATCGGTAGCGTGCCGGGAATAAACCAAAAATGCGGCCCCCACTGCAGCCAACTCTAGCCAGGCAAAAGGCAGCACCAGCTTGGCACCCTGAACCCAGAAAAACGTCGCAATACCCAGGGACACCACACAAATGGAGGCATACATCCAGCCCAACTGGGCCGGTGTCACCGAGCAGTTGCGCTTCAGGAACCAGTGGATGTTCTGGCCCGAAACTGTGGCGAAGCGAAATACCAGGTTCGGCACGTTTGGCACTCACAAAAATTAGGCAGACGTGCTGACGTGCGGGGCGTCTGGCAATCTGCCTAGCTGCGTGGGGGAATACCCAAATATTTATGTTTCTTGGCGTGAATTGTAGCCTTGCTTTCCGCAGCCAAGCCCCGTAGAGGGCTGGAAACACAGGGGGTCAAACCCCATGTGCCTTGCCCTGTTGCAGCATGTCGCGCATATCGCGCAGCGAAACCGCGCTGTGGGCGCTGACCCGCAGCTTCGGGCGGGGCTTGAGGGCATGGCCGTAAATCAGCTCGAAAGTCAGCGGCAAACGGCCGTTTTCCGCCGCATCGGCCAGTTGCAGGGCCAGTTCGCGCTCCAGCCGGTCACGCCACTGCCGACCCCGCAGACCCGCAAAACGCTGCGGATGCAGGTTGCGCCCGACCTCGCGCAGCTCTTGCAGCAAGCGCGCCGGGCTCTCATAAGTCAAGCGGATGCGCTCCATGTCCATCACCGGCTCGGCAAATCCGGCATGCACCAGCATGTCGCCCCAGTCGTGCATATCGGTGAACTGGTGGCCGGGCAGCGGCCAGCCCAGCGACCGGTACACGCCGCGCAGTTCTTGCACCGTGTCCGGCCCCAGGCACGAGAACATCACAAAACCATCCACCGCCAGCGCCCGGTGCCATTGGGCGATCAGCGCCTGCGGGTCGGCGGCCGAATGCAACACCATGTTGGCCCACAGCATCTGCACGCTGCCGTCGGGCGGCATCTGGGCCTGCTGCGCGGGCGCACGCCAGCCGCTGGGATTCCACCACGGTTTCGCTACAGATTGAATAGCTGCCTGTGCTTGTTCTATATGCGTTTCGACCACAAAACATGCTGAATTGGGATAGCGCTCGGTCAATTTCGCGTGCGCCTGCAAGCCACCGCGCGTGGGCTCCCAGTGGGCCCAAGACTCGGGTTGCAGCTTGATCCACTGCAAGCGGTCCTCCATGCGCCGGGCCACCTCTTCGTGTAGCCAGGGGGATTGGGCTGTGCGCAGGTGGGCCCAGCGGGCAGCGGCAGCGGGGTCGATAGTGGGTGGGAGTTGGGTCGTCATACGCTAGCCCGCGAGTATATTGATGCGATGTTCCGCGCGCTTTTACACAAAGCTGTAACCCTGCTCCCCAGCCAGTGCGCCGTCTGCCGCGCCTGGCCCAGCCAGCCGGTGTGCGGGGCCTGCGTGGCGCGCTTTGCCCAGCCCGTGCCGCGCTGCCGCAGTTGCGCGCTGCCCGTACCCGAGGGCGTAGCCCAGTGCGGCGCCTGCATCCGCCACCCGCCCGCGCTGGATGTCTGCTTGGCCGCCGTGGCCTACGCCTACCCGTGGTCGATGTGCATTGCGCAGTTCAAATTCAACCAGCAGGTCGGCTGGGCCGGCACCCTGGCCGACCTGCTGCGCCACAGCCCCTGGGTGGAGCCCGCCATCGACCAGTGCGACAGCGTACTGCCCATGCCTTTGTCGGCCCAACGCCTGCGTGAGCGCGGGTTCAACCAGGCGCTGGAGCTGGCCCGCCAGCTGGCCCCGCACAAAACCCGGGCCCACCTGCTGCTGCGCACCCGCCACACCGCACCCCAACCCACTTTGGGCCGGGCCGAGCGTCTGCGCAATGTGCAAGGCGCGTTTGCACTGGAGCCGCTGCGGGCCAACGCACTGCGCGGCCAGCGGGTGGTGTTGGTGGATGACGTGATGACCAGCGGCGCATCCCTGTTTGCAGCGGCGGCGGTGCTGCGGCAGGCCGGTGCCGCGCACATCACCGGGCTGGTGGTGGCCAGAACGCCAGTGGATTAAAACGCCCGAATCACCTCGGCCACGCGCCGCATGTCGGCCTCGCTCACGTCCAGATGCGTCACCAGGCGCAGTTTGTACAGGCCGGTGGCCAGCACTTGGTGGGCTTGCAAATGTGCCACCAAGGCCTCGGCCCGCGCGGGGTCGATGTGCAAAAAAACCATATTCGTGGGACCCGCTTCCACCTGCAGTCCAGGCACATCGGCCAACAAGGCCGCCAGCAGCCGGGCATTAGCATGGTCGTCGGCCAGGCGCGCCACGTGGTGCTCCAGTGCGTACAGGCCTGCGGCGGCCAGCACCCCGGCTTGGCGCATGCCGCCGCCCAGCATCTTGCGCCAGCGGCGGGCCTGATGGATGAAGTCCTTACCGCCCAGCAAGACCGAGCCCACCGGGGCGCCCAGGCCCTTGCTCAGGCAAATGCTGACCGAGTCAAAGCCCGCAACCAGGCGGCTTTCGGCCTGCGCCAAGCCTTCGCCCACTTGCTGGGAGGCCACCACGGCGTTGAAAAACCGTGCCCCGTCCAGATGGCATTGCAAACCCCGGCTATGGGCCAGCGCCAGCGCCGCCTCCACGTAATCTTGCGGCAATAGCTTGCCGCCGATGGTGTTTTCCAACGCCAGCAAACGCGTGCGGGCGTGGTGGAAGTCATCGGGTTTGATGGCCGCAGCAATGCGCTCTAGCGGCAGGCTGCCGTCGCTGGCGTGGTCCAGCGGCTGGGACTGCACGCTGCCCAGCACCGCAGCGCCGCCCGCCTCCCATTTGTAGCAATGCGCCTCCTGGCCGACGATGAACTCGTCGCCGCGCTGGCAGTGGGTCATCAGCGCCAACAAATTGCTTTGGGTGCCCGTGGGGCAAAACAGACCGGCCTCGAAGCCCAGGCGCTCGGCCAGCGTGGCCTGCAGCAGGTTCACGGTCGGGTCGTCGCCAAACACGTCGTCGCCCAGCGGAGCGTTAGCCATGGCGGCTTGCATGCCGGGGGTGGGACGGGTCACGGTGTCGCTGCGCAGGTCAATGGTGTGCATGGTGTCCAATCGTTTGAGGGAAGTGCCCGAGTCTCTCGGAGAGTCTCGGATAATGCACCCCTATGTTTAACATCGTCCTGGTCGAACCCGAAATTCCGCCGAACACCGGCAACGTCATCCGCCTGGCGGCCAACACCGGCTGCAACCTGCACCTGGTCGAGCCGCTGGGCTTCTCGATGGACGACAAGCACATGCGCCGCGCCGGGCTGGACTACCACGAGTACGCCACCCTGACCCGGCATGCCAACTGGGCCAGCTTTCTGGCCACCGCCCAGCCCGACCCCCAGCGCCTGTTTGCCCTGACTACACGCGGCACCGGCAGCGTGCATGGCACGGCATTCGCGCCGGGTGATTGGCTGGTGTTTGGCTCGGAAACCAAGGGCCTGGCCGACAGCGTGCGTGCCGCCTTTGCCCTGGAGCGCTGTTTGAAGCTGCCGATGCGGCCCGGCCAGCGTAGCCTGAACTTGTCCAACGCCGTGGCCGTCACGGTGTTTGAAGCGTGGCGGCAGTGCGGGTTCGAGATGCTATAAATTAAATAGCTACTAGCGCAGTTGAAATATGCGCCAGAGGCTTATTTCTTATAAATTTACGCGTCCAACCATGCCGCCAGTGGATGCCACTGCTCCAGGTCTTTTTCGACCCGGCTTGGGGCCACGTCAAACAGGCTCAGCCCGGCCGCTGCCAAGTGCACGTAGTTTTGCGTGTCGCGCAGGTTGGTGATCACCGGCACCTCCAGCCCGTCCAGGTATTCGCGCAGGCGGTCGGCGGCAAAGGTGCGCTCGTCCACCCGCATGCCGACCAGGCCGACCTGCATTTTGTCGATACGGCGGTGCTCGGCCAGGCGGTCCAAAAATTTGCGCGTGGCAAAGATGTCGAACACGCTGGGTTGCAGCGGCACCACGATCTTGTCGGCCAGCCGCATCACGTCTTTGAAGCGCTTGCCGTCCAGCCCGCCGGGGGTATCCAGCACCACCACGTTGCCCGCTTTGCCACCTTTGGGGGGTTTGGCGATCTCGTCCGCGCCCACGTCCCAGGCCTGGATGGGGTTGGCCGTGACCGGGCGCAGGCTCAGCCACAGGTGCGACGACTGCTGCGGATCGGCATCGCCCAGCAGCACGGTGTGGCCCTGCGCAGCGTAATAGCCCGCAATCTGGGTGGACAGCGTGGACTTGCCGACGCCGCCTTTGGGGCTGGCTACAACGACGATGGGCATGGGGAACTCCTCAAAAAGACGAACGGAAAAATTTTGCTATGTTAGCGGGATGCATCCAGCACCACTTTCCACACCGTTCTCACACCCCCCGAAGATCTACCTGCTCGCCGCCCACCCGAACTGGCGCGCCTCCCGCGTCAACCAGCGCCTGCTGGCAGCGGCCCGCCATCTGGCCAGCGACAACCCGCAGCTCGACGTGCAAGACCTGTACGCCAACTACCCCGACTACGCCATCGACGTGGCTGCCGAGCAAGCCCGCATGGAAGCCGCCGACCTGCTGGTGCTGGTGCACCCGATCCAGTGCTACTCCATGCCCGCGCTGCAAAAGCTCTGGCTAGACGAGGTGCTGACCTACGGCTGGGCCTTTGGCGCGGTATCGGCCGAGACCACCGAGTCCGCCCCCACCGGCGCCCCCGGCACCGCCCTGCGCGGCAAGGCCCTGTGGCTGGTAGTGACCACCGGCGGGCAGGAAGACTCGTACCACCCCGACAGCTACAACCGCCACCCGTTCGACGCTTTCCTGCCGCCCTACGCCCAGACCGCCGCCCTGTGCGGCATGCGCTTTTTGCCGCCGCTGGTGCTGCACGGTGCGCACAGCGCGGGCAAGCAAGAGGTGTTGGAACACATCGCCCTGTTCAGCCAAAGACTGCAAACCTATCTCCACTGGCCCACACTGGCTGCCGATTCCGCTTCTCATTCAGTCCGAGATTAGGCGCGAAGCCGCAGACAGTGCTTCAGCACGACAAGGCAAAGTAACGACATATCGGATTGAATGAGAAACGGAATCTATGGAACACGCACCTGCTTGGCTGATCAACAGCTTCATCTATCTGAGCGCCGCCGTCATCGCCGTGCCGCTGAGCAAGGCCCTGGGCCTGGGCTCCATCATTGGCTACTTGGCGGCGGGCATGGCGATTGGCCCCTGGGGTTTGGGGCTGGTCACCGAGGTGCAGGACATCCTGCATTTCGCCGAATTCGGCGTGGTACTGATGCTGTTTTTGATCGGCCTAGAGCTGGAGCCCAAGCGCCTGTGGAGCCTGCGCCGCCCCATCTTTGGCTGGGGCACGGCCCAGGTGCTGGGCTGCACGGTGGTGATTTTTCTGGGCGCTATGGCAGCGGGCGTGCCGTGGCGGATTGCGCTGGTGGCGGCGCTGGGCCTGGCCTTGTCCAGCACGGCGATTGCGCTGCAGGTATTTGGCGAGCGCAACTTGCTGCCCACGCGCAGCGGGCAGGCGGGGTTCTCCATCCTATTGTTCCAGGATGTGGCGGCCATCCCGATCCTGGCGTTGGTGCCGCTGCTGGGCAGTATTTCTGAACAAAATGAGGCTATAGCGCATACACCACCTGCGCTACAAGCTATTAAAACAATAGCAGTTATTGCGGGCATTGTGCTGGGCGGGCGCTTGCTGTTGCGACCTTTGTTCCGATGGATAGCGCGCTCCAAAACACCCGAAATCTTCACCGCCGCGTCCTTGCTGCTGGTAGTGGGCATTGCCTCGCTGATGCTGTCGGTGGGCCTATCGATGGCGCTGGGGGCCTTTTTGGCCGGAGTGCTGCTGGCCGAAAGCGAGTACCGCCGCGAGCTGGAAACCGACATCGAGCCCTTCAAGGGCCTGCTGCTGGGCCTGTTCTTCATCGCCGTGGGCATGGGTGTGGACTTTGGCGTGCTGCGCCAGTCGCCGGGGCTAATGGCGCTGGTGGTGGCGGGCTTTTTGCTGGCCAAGCTGCTGGTCATCTACGCCATCGCCAAGTGCATGGGCGTGCCGTTCCAGGAGCGACCCGTGTTTACCGTGCTGCTGGCGCAGGGCGGTGAATTTGCGTTTGTGGTGTTCCAGACCGCCACGGCGGCGCATGTGCTCTCTAGCCCAACCGCGTCACTGCTAATTGGCTCGGTAGCGATCTCGATGCTGGTCAGCCCACTGCTGCTGTTGGCCATCGACAAGCTGCTGCTGCCCCGCCTGGCGCAGCGTGGCGGCAGCCAGATGGAAGAGCTTGCCGAACAGCAGGAAGCCCCCATCATCATTGCCGGTTTTGGCCGCTACGGCCAGATCGTGGGCCGCACGCTCCTGGCGCAAGGGCTGCACGCCACGGTGCTGGACCACGATGCCGACATGGTGGAGACGATCCGCCAATTCGGCTTTCGGGTGTTTTACGGCGATGCCACCCGGCTGGACCTGCTGCGCCTATCGGGCGCGGCCACCGCCAAAATTCTGGTGGTAGCGGTGGACGACAAAGCGCAAAGCCTGAAGATTGTGGATATTGCGCGGGAGCACTTTCCGAACCTGGAGATCGTGGCCCGCGCCCGCGATGTGCCGCACTGGAACGCCCTGCGCGACCGGGGCGTGCTGCGGGTGGAGCGCGAGTTGTTCGAGTCCAGCCTGCGCAGCGCACGCTCGGTGCTGGAGCTTCTGGGCTACCCGCCGCACGAGGCGCGCCAGCAGGCCATGCGCTTTCGCCAGCACAACCTGGCCCTGTTCGAGCAGATGTACCCGCACCGCAAAGACCGGGCGAAATTTATCGCCGTGGCCACCGAGGGCCGCCAGCAGTTGGAGGAGCAAATGGCCCAGGAGCGCGCCGAGCAAGCGCAGCGGCGGCCCAAGGGCTGGGGCAAATAAAACAGGACTTCCGCAAGCCCCTCTGTGCGCCCAGTGGGCTGCACAAGGGCGCTGCGAATGTCCTGAGAAGATTAATCGAGCGCTGCGTCGTCCAATGCGCTGTCTTCGTCCAGCGGGGCGGCGGACTGGTAGGCAATAGCCATCAGCGCAACCTCATCCGCTACGGCCTGGCGCAGACTGGCAGGCCCGAGCACCTCACAGTGTGCACCGTGCTGGAGGATCTTTTCCAGCAGCTCACGCGGGTCCATATACGGCACGCGCAGCAGATAGGTGCCATCGTTTTGCTGCTTGCCCTGTTGCAAAGAGTGCCACTGCGTGTTGGCCGCGCTACAGGCCTTTGCGCCGCTGAACAGGAGCCGGGCCCAGCGGACACGGCCACTGGCAAACACCCCGTAACTCGGACCAAACTGGGCATCCAGCTTGTCGTCGCTGATGTCCATCGCGGCCCCCGCCTGTATCCGCGCATCGGTAATCGCATCGACCGAAAAGCTGCGCAGTTCAGCCTGTGGATGGCAGTAGGCCTCCAGGTGCCATCCGCCCCGAAAATGCACCAACCGCAGGGGCGACACGTCCCACTCCACCTCTGCCGCCGCGCCGCTGGCATAGGCCAAAGTCAGGCGCTTGCGCCGCACCAGGGCCAAGCCCACGCGCTCAAAATAACGCGGTGTGGCGGTTTCTTGCGCCAGCCCGACAATCCGCACCCGCTGCCGCAGCTCTTGCAGTTCGGGGTCCGCGCTGCCCAGAAGAGCCTGGATCCGATCGACCACAGGCACCGGATGGATGATCAGCCCCCCCGTGTCCAGGCACACCAGCAAATGCCGCATCGTCAGCAGCGCATGGATTTCGGTGGACGAAAACCACAGGCCGGGAAGCTCGTGCGTGCTGGCGGTTGGTTCACCCGTCGATGCCAATCGGTAGCCCCCCGCCGCACGACTCCACTCAATGGGCAGTTTGAGGCGGGTGCGCAAGTCGTCCAGATCACGCTTCAAAGTAGCCCGCGATACATCTAGCGCCGCTTGCAAGGCAGCAAAGCTGATGACCTTGTGCTGGCGCAGAAGCTGGTCAATTTTGTAGAGGCGCCCGGTCTGGTCCATGTCTTCACCGAAAGTGGAATTCGGATCTTTGTAATAGGTGTAACCATTTGATTCCATAGCGCGGCAGAGAGCAAGGCACTTTTGCAATGCCATTACGTTTTTAAACCCATCACACCCACAAAGTCGGGGTGGCTGGCGCGTGCAATCGGTATTCATTGGATTTAATTTGGGCTGTACAAAAAATTCTAATTTTTGACATGTCCCTGTCAGAAAAGCCTACGTGCTCACGCCAAAATCGGCGTGAAAAAAGAATCCAAACCATAGCGGCAGCCCTACCAGCCCCCGTTGCAGCCCCGCAGGCAGCAAGCACATTTATTTGCAACCAGCATGCCAATGCATGCGCCTGTGCCGCGTGTACAACAACCCCAAGAGCCCCAACGCCAGCCTCAACCCCATAAATAGGCCAACGCGGCCGATCATGGAGTGGTGGCCAGCCAGCCAGCCCCCCGGTTTCTCCGTGGTAGGCTCATGGCCATGTTCAATCCCTCGCAAGCCGATGTACGCCGTTTTTTTTGCTCTGTTTATGCCAAGGCGAAGGCGGGACAAGCGCTAGAAGCTATAGAAACTATAGCAAGTCAATGGCTCGACGAGCATCCCGAATACCACGCCGACATGCTGGACGTGGGGGCAGCAGTTGCCCGCAATTACGATGCAGAAGCCGGCAAAACCAACCCTTTTCTACACCTTTCGATGCATTTGTCGATCAGCGAGCAATGCTCTATTGACCAACCACGCGGCATCCGCCAGTCGGTTGAGCTACTGACGCGCCGCCGCGATTCGCTGCACGACGCACACCACGAAACGATGGACTGCCTGGGGCAAATGCTCTGGGAGAGCCAGCGTGCAGGCCGTCCGCCCGACGGCGCGGCCTATATTGACTGCGTGCAGCGCCGTGCCACACAGGACTGAACAGACGCAAAAAAGCCCGCATACAGCGGGCTTTTTTATGGAGGGCAGGCCGCTTTACCGGAAGCGCGACTGTGGCACCACCTTGAGTTCGCCGTCCAGCGAATGCACGTATCCGGCCAGCGCTTTGAGTTCGGCGTTCGAGAACTGCTTGGCCACACCGCCCATGACGGCGTTGGAGCGCCCCACCAATGGATTGTTCTCGACCTTGTAGGACTTCAAAGCCACAAACAGGTAGTCGGCATGCTGGCCCGCAATCTTGGGGTAGCTGGGATCAATAGGTTTGGAGAAATTGTCGCCATGGCACGACACGCACGCACCCTTGGTCAGCAATGCGGTGATCTGGGCGCTGGGCTCACGGCTTGATTTGGCCGCAGGGGCGGCACCCGCAACCACGCCACTGGCGCTGTAGTAGGCTGCCACATCGGCCATGTCCTGGTCGCTCAGCGAATCGGCAATGCCGCGCATCGTGGGGTGTTTGCGCTCGCCTTTTTTATAGGCATTCAGCGCCGCCACGATGTACTTGGCACCTTGGCCTGAAATTTTGGGGACTTTGTGCACTTCGGGAAAACTGGCTTGGTAGCCCACAATTCCATGGCAGCCGATGCACATATCGACCTTGGTGCTGCCGACCTTGGCATCCCCCACGATGTCCTGGGCACTTGCAACACTTGCTATCGAAACAGCAGCAAACACGAACACCGTGGTCAATAATTTTTTCATTTTTGTGCGCAAAATCTGGGGGAAAATCAAGCCTACATTCAGCCCTGTCTATCAGGCTTGCCATCAACAGTAGATTATATGCGGCAGCCTATTCACTCCCCCGCTTTTGCACCCACCACCATGAAGTTCCAAGGCTCCAATAACTACGTCGCCACCCAGGATCTGATGCTGGCCGTCAATGCCGCAGCCACCCTCAAACGCCCACTGCTGGTCAAGGGTGAGCCCGGCACCGGCAAAACCATGCTGGCCGAGGAGGTGGCTGCCGCTTTAGGCATGCCGCTGCTGCAATGGCACATTAAATCCACCACCAAAGCACAACAGGGACTGTATGAATACGATGCGGTTAGCCGTTTGCGCGATTCGCAGCTGGCCGGTGTGGAAGATTCGGCTCGGGTCAAAGATATCCACAACTACATCGTCAAAGGCGTGCTGTGGCAAGCATTTACGTCCGATACGCCCGTAGCGCTGCTGATCGACGAGATCGACAAGGCCGACATCGAGTTCCCCAACGACTTGCTGCGCGAAATCGACCGCATGGAGTTTTACTGCTACGAAACCCGTGAGCTGGTGCAGGCCAAGAACCGCCCACTGGTGTTCATTACATCGAACAACGAAAAAGAGCTGCCCGATGCGTTTTTGCGCCGCTGCTTCTTTCACTACATCCAATTTCCCGATGCCGCCACGATGCAGAAAATTGTGGATGTGCACTTTCCCCATCTCAAAAAAGAGCTGCTGGCAGCAGCCATGAAGACGTTCTACGACATCCGTAACCTGCCCGGCCTGAAGAAAAAACCCTCCACCTCGGAGCTGCTGGACTGGCTCAAGCTGCTGGTGGCCGAAGATATTTCAGCCGAGGCACTGCACAACCAAGACGGCATGGTTGCCGTGCCGCCGTTGGTAGGGGCATTGCTGAAAAACGAGCAGGATGTTGGCTTGTTTGAGAAGCTGGTGTTCATGCAACGCCACCACCGCTAACCATCCATCCGTGAACCAACCCGTCACCCCCCTGGAGACTTTGCATGGCCCGTTTTATTGATGCCGTAACTCTGACTGGCCACCACCACGTAGTGCTTGAGCCCTTGCAACGATTGCACGAGGAAGACCTGCTGGCCGCGGCTAAAGACGGCGAGTTATGGAAGCTCTGGTACACCAGCGTGGGCAGCCCGGATGGGGTTTTGGGCTACATTGACAATGCCCTGGAAATGCGTGAAAACCAAGGTGCCATGCCGTTCGTGGTGCGCCGTAAATACGACGGAAAAATTGTCGGCTCGACCCGCTACTTCCATGTAGATGCAGCCAACCGCCGCCTGGAAATTGGCCACACCTGGTACAGCAAAAGCACGCAACGCAGCGGCATCAACACCGAAGCCAAGCTTATTTTGCTTAAACACGCATTTGAAACACTGGACTGCATCGCGGTGGAGTTTCGCACCCACTGGTTTAATTTTGACAGCCGCGCGGCGATTGCCCGCATCGGCGCAAAACAAGATGGCGTGCTGCGCAACCACCAAATTGCACCCAACGGCACACTCCGCGACACCGTGGTGTTCAGCATCATCGCCAGCGAATGGCCCGCAGTGAAAGCCCATCTGCGCTGGCTTCTGAGCAAACCACGCGTGTAAAAACTCCCGCCATGCTGATCGACTTCTTCTACACCCTGCGCTCCGCCAAGCTACCAGTTTCGGTCAAGGAATACCTAAGCCTGCTGGAGGCCCTGAAAGCAGGTGTAGTGGGCCCCAACAGCGAAGATAGCTACAAAATAGACGATTTTTACTACCTTAGCCGCTGCACACTGGTCAAAGACGAAAAGCATTACGACAAGTTCGACCAGGCCTTTGCCAGCTACTTCAAGGGGGTAGAGACGGTCGCCGACTTCACCCAAGACATTCCGCTGGAATGGCTGCGCAAAAACCTGGAACTCGACCTCAGCCCCGAAGAAAAAGCCAAGATCGAAAAAATGGGCTGGGACAAGCTCATGGAAACGCTCAAAAACCGCTTTGAAGAGCAAAAAGAGCGCCACGAAGGCGGCAGCAAATGGATTGGCACCGGTGGCACCAGCCCGTTTGGGGCCTACGGCTACAACCCCGAAGGCATCCGCATCGGGCAAGACAAAAGCCGCCACAAAAGCGCCGTGAAGGTATGGGACCAGCGGGCTTTTAAAGACTACGACGACAGCCAGGAACTGGGCACGCGCAACATCAAGGTAGCGCTGCGCCGCCTGCGCAAGTTTGCCCGTGAAGGCCATGCCGACGAACTAGACCTGGCCGACACCATCCGCTCTACCGCAGCCAACGCCGGTTATCTCGACATCAAAATGGTGCCAGAGCGGCACAACAACGTCAAAGTGCTGCTATTGATGGATGTGGGCGGCAGCATGGACGAGCATGTGCAGCGGGTGGAAGAACTGTTCAGCGCCAGCAAAAGTGAATTCAAGCATCTGGAGTTCTATTACTTCCACAACTGCGTGTACGACTTCATGTGGAAGCACAACCGCCGCCGCTACACCGAGAAGTTTTCCACCTGGGACGTGATCCGCAAGTACAACAAAGACTACAAGCTGCTGTTTATCGGCGATGCCACGATGGGTCCATATGAGATTTTGCAGCCCGGCGGCAGCGTGGAATACAGCAACGAAGAGGCCGGTGCCGTGTGGCTACAGCGGCTGACCAGTGCCTTCCCCCAATTTGCCTGGATCAACCCCGAGCCCCAGGGCCTGTGGCAGTACCGCCAAAGCATCAGCATCGTGCAGCAACTGGTGGCCCAGCGCATGTTTCCCCTGACCTTGAAAGGTCTGGAAGAAACCATGCGCTTGCTGTCGAAATAAGCAATGACCAGATTCAGTGCGCGGGTGGCGGCGTGGTGCTTGCTGGGTTTACTGCCCGGCACGCTGTGGGCCCAGACACCCGCTACAGCAACCACGCCAGTACCGCCGTCCGCTTTCGACCTCGAAGTCGTTGCCCCCGACAAAATCCGTACGCTGCTTCTCAAGAACCTTGAATTGCAGCGCTACCGCAGCTTGACCGATCTGGATGCCACCGAGCTGGCGCGGCTGATGCAAGCGGCCGAGCGCAATACCCACGACCTGCTGGCCACGCAGGGTTACTTTGCCGCCACGGTCACGCTGAAACAGGTAGAAACGCCGGAGAGCACCAGCGCCCCGCACCACATTACCCTCACGGTAGAACCGGGTACGCCGGTGCGCATCGGCAGCGTGCAGCTGGAATTTACCGGCCCGATCAACGACGACCCGGCGGCGGCATCGCTGCGCGACACCATCCGCACCGATTGGCCACTCGGCCCCGAAACCCCCTTCACCCAAGATGCCTGGGACGATGCCAAAACCCAAGCCCTGCGCAACCTTACAGTCCAGCGCTTTCCCACCGGGGAGATCAGCAATAGCCTGGCCGACATCGACCCCGACGCACACACCGCCCAACTCAGCGTCACCCTGGCATCTGGCCCGGCTTACCGGTTTGGCCCGCTGGAGCTGCGCGGCCTGCAACGCTACAGCGCAGAACTGGTCACCCGCCTGGCCCAGCTGCCCACCGGGGCCGATTACAGCCAGGCGCAGTTGCTGCAAACCCAGCAACGGCTGGCCGACAGTGGTTATTTCGACTCGGTTTTTCTGACCCTGGACACCCAAGGCGACCCGCAGGCGGCCCCCGTAGTGGCCCAACTGCGCGAGGCCAAACTGCAAAAATTGGTGCTGGGCGTGGGCTTCAGCACCGACAGTGGGCCACGCTTGTCCGCCGAGCACACCCACCGCCAATTGCCTTGGCTGCCGTGGCGCGCCATCTCCAAGCTCAGTCTGGACAAAAATACCCAAACCCTGAACACCGAACTCACCGCCCCACCCGATACCAGCAACTGGCGCTGGGTGACATCGGCCCAGCTCCAGCACCAAAATTTGAGCGACACCATCACCCACAGCCAGCGCCTGCGGGCCGGGCGCACCCAAGGCAACGACCACATCGACCGCAACGTCTACCTGCAATACGACCACGCCTTGACCACCAGTGGCACCGACCCCACGGTCTCGTCCAGTGCCATCAGCGCCAACTATGCATGGACGCGGCGCAACTTTGACGACATCCGCACCCCCACCCAAGGCTATGGCGTGGCGCTAGAGCTGGGTGGTGGCTTCACCCTGGAAGCCAACCGCCAGCCCTACATCCGCACCCTGACGCGCTGGTTGGGCTACTTTCCGCTGGGCAAGCTGCTGCCCGGTGATGGCCTGTTCATTCGGGCGGGCCGCCTGGCGCTGCGGGCCGAAGCGGCGGCGGTGGTGGCGAAAGCCGAAGCCAACGTGCCCAGCACCCAACTGTTTTTAACCGGTGGCGACACCACGGTGCGCGGCTACGGCTACCAGGAAATCGGCGTGACGGGCAGCAGCGGCTCGATTACCGCCGGGCGCTACATGGCATCGGGCAGTTTTGAATGGCAACGGCCCATCGTCCTCAACGGCAAACCCAGCGCCTGGGAAACCGCCCTGTTTGTCGATGCCGGGGCGGTGGCCCCTACCGTGGGGGCGCTGGAGGCCAAGGTCGGCATCGGCGGCGGCATACGCTGGCGCAGCCCGGTAGGGCCGGTGCAAATAGACATTGCCTACGGTGTAGCGACCCACAAGGCGCGCCTGCACATGGGCGTAGGGTTCAGCTTTTGAGGTCCGAAATGCCCCCCGCCCCGCCCCGGCGCTGGATGCCCACGGGCAAGCGGCTGCTGTGGCTGCTGTGCGCCCCTCTGCTGGTGCTGGCGGCGCTAGCCAGCGTGGTTGGCGCACTCTGGGTCTGGCTGGGCAACGACACCTCGCTGGCCAGCACCCTGGCCCGCGCCGCCACCTACCTGCCCGCAGGCCACACACTGGAAACCAGCGCGGTCACCGGCTCGGTGCGCCAGGGCGGCCACATCGGCAAGCTGGCCTACCGCAGCCCCAGTCTGCAAATAGAAGCCCTGGACATCGCCGTGGACTGGCAACTCGACCGCCTGCTACAACGCGAACTGCACCTGGGCACGCTGCGCATCGCCCAACTCCGCATTGCGCAAACCCCGTCCACCGAGCCCTTGGTACTGCCATCCGAGATCGTGCTGCCCCTCCAGGTAGACCTGCCCTTCGAGATTGCCGATCTGCGCTGGCAAGGCCCCCCGGCTTTGCAACTGACCCAATGGGCCGGGCGCTACCGCTATGACGGCACGCAGCACCAGCTCACGGTCACTAGCGCCAAAGTCGCTGCGGGCCACTACACGGGCCAGGCCACCCTGCTGGCCCGCAGCCCGCTGACACTGCAAGCCGCCATACAAGGCAGCGTAGAGACCACCCTGCCCGGCAACACCCGCCCGACCACCGTGACGGCGACCGCCTCGGCCAATGGCCCCCTGGCGGGCCAAAATGCTTTACTGCACATCCAGGCCCAGCTCACACCCCGTACGCCCAACGCCTTGCAGGCTGCGCTGACCGCGCAAATCCACCCCTGGGCCGCACAGCCCGTGTACCAGGCCGATGCCACGTTCCGGCAACTCAACCTGGCCGACCTCTGGCCCGATGCCCCGCACACCCTGCTCAGCGGCAGCGCCCAACTGCGGCCCGAACCCCTGCGCAAGGGCAGCACTTGGCGCGCCGAAGCCACTATCGACAACCGCCTGAGCGGCCCGTGGGACACACACCGTGTGCCACTGGACCACGCAACCACCCGGCTGCAATACCAGCAAGGGGCCTGGGTCATCGAGTCGCTGCGTGCCCAGCTCGGCCAAGGCGACGTGCAGCTCCAGGGCCGCTGGACCGGCGCAGACACCACCGACTGGACGGCACAGGCCCAGCTCTTGCGCATCAACCCCGCCGCGCTGCACACCCGCATGGCCCCCGCCTTGCTGAATGGGCGGATGACCGCCAGCAGCACTGCCGCCGCCATCCGCTTTGATGCCGCCCTGGAAGCCTCGGCCAAAGCGCCCCGCATCCAAGTCTTGCAAGCCTTGCCAGGCCTGCGCATCCAGTCCGCCCAGGCCACGGGCCGCTGGGTTGCGGGCACGCTCAGCCTGTCGGCCCTGCAACTGCGCACCGACGACGCACAGCTACAAGGCCAGCTGGATCTGACCCTGGCGACACGCGCCGCCCAAGGCCAGCTGCACCTCACCCTGCCCGGCGCGCAGGCCGATGTGCAAGGCCGAATTAGCGCCTTGCAAGGCGCAGGCAACTTGGTCCTGCACGTGCCCGACGCCGGCCAAGCCACCCGCTGGCTGGCCCGTCTGCCCGGTGTGGCAGCCAGCCTACCCGGCAGCATCCTGGGCCAGGCCGAGCTGACCGGGCGCTGGACCGGCGGCTGGGCCAGCGCCCTCTCCACGGCCCCCCCTACAGCAGGTACGACCCCTTTCCAGTTCAACGCCCAACTGGCCGTGCCGTCGCTAGAGCTACGCCCCGCCACCGGCAACCCCGTCAGCCTGCGCAAACTGCAACTTGACGCATCCGGCAGTCTGGGGGCGCTAGACATCGCCTTACAAGGCGAACTGGCCACCGGCACCCAGCGTGCCAGCTTAACCACCCGCGCCAGCGGCGGCCTGGTCTCAGGCCAACAATGGCAAGCCCGCATCGCCAGCTTGGCAGTACAGATGCAAGACAGTACCCGCCCCGGCCCCTGGACGCTGCAACTCGACCAAGCCCTGGCCCTCAAAGGCACTAGCAGCTCTGTGGACACAGCCGCAGGCACCGCCAGCATGCAAGGCCCGGTGCCCGGCAGCGTGCGCATCGCCTGGCAGCCCGTGGCCTGGGCACACGACGACACCCGTACCCTGCTGCGCACCCAAGGCACGCTGCAAAGCCTGCCTATGGCCTGGCTGGAAACTTGGGCTGCTGGCAACGGACAACTCGCGCAACTCGGCCTCAAAGGCAACCTGCTGCTAGACGGCGACTGGAACGTGCAAACCGCACCCTCCCTGCAAGTCAGCGCCAACCTGTACCAAAAAAGCGGTGACCTGCAACTGCTGACCGGCGAAGAATCGGCCAACGGCACGCCCGGCACCATCAACGCAGGCATCCGCACCGCCCGCATCGGCCTGCGCACCGACGGTGACAAGCTCAGTGCCAGCCTGCGCTGGGACAGCGAACGTGCAGGCCAGGCCGAGGCCGACCTGAACACCCAGGTGCGCCAGACCGACGGCAGCTGGATCTGGCCCGCCGATGCAGCACTCAACGGCACGGTGCGCGCATCCCTACCCCGGGTGGGCATCTGGTCGGTGCTGGCCCCACCCGGCTGGCGGCTGCGCGGCACGCTGGCGGCCAACGCCACCCTCAGCGGCACCCGCCTGGCACCGCTGTGGACCGGCACCCTACAGGCCGACGACCTGGCACTGCGCTCGGTGGTCGAGGGCATCGAACTGCGCGATGGCCGCCTGCGCGCCAGCCTGGACGGCCAGCGCCTGAACATCAGCGAATTCAGCCTGTACGGTGCCCCCACTACCGCCAACACGACCACCGCCATCCCCAGCAACGACGGCGGCAGCCTCACCGCCAGCGGCACCGTCCAATGGAACAACACCCCCCCGGCAGGCATTCAGATGGACATCCGGGCCCAGGCCAAAGCCCTGCGCATCTCTGCCCGCGCCGACCGCCGCCTGACGGTATCTGGCAGCCTGCAAGCCACCCTGGCGCAGGGCAAGCTGGCGCTGCTGGGCGCGCTCAAGGCCGACCAGGCCCTGTTCATCCTGCCCGACGAATCCGCACCCACCCTGGGCAGCGACGTGGTGGTGCGCAAACGCAGCACCGCGTCCACCACCACGCGGCCCACCGCCCCCCCTGCCGCAGCCACCAACACCCCCGACGTCAACATCACGCTGGACCTGGGTGACGACTTCCACCTGGTGGGCAGAGGCCTGGACACCCGCCTCACCGGCAAGCTGACCCTGCGCGCAGGCCCCACCCTGGCCGGGCCGCGCGTCACCGGCGAGCTGCGCACCGCGCGCGGCAGCTACAAGGCCTACGGCCAGGCACTGGACATCGAAGAAGGCACCCTGCGTTTCAACGGCCCCTATGACAACCCGTCGCTCGACGTGCTGGCCATTCGCCCCAACCTCAGCGTGCGCGTGGGTGTGCAGATCAACGGCACGGCGCTGTCGCCCAACATCCGCCTGTACTCCGGCTCCGACCTCTCCGATGCCGAAAAACTGGCCTGGCTGGTACTGGGCCGCAGCGCCGCCAACGGCGGGGCCGAAGCCGCCGTGCTGCAACAGGCCGCGCTGGCCCTGCTGGGCGGTAATGGCAAAGGACTGTCGGGCGGGCTGGCCTCTGCCCTGGGGCTGGACGAACTATCCTTCAGCGGCAGCGCCAACAATGCCAACGGCAGCAGCAGCGCCGCCGCCGTGACCTTCGGCAAGCGCCTGTCGCGTAATTTTTATGTCGCCTACGAGCACAGCCTGGCCGGCACACTGGGCACGCTGTACATCTTCTACGACCTGAGCAAGCGCTTCACCCTGCGCGGCCAAACCGGCGAGCAAAGCGCCATCGACCTGATCTTCACCCTGCAATACGACTGAAAAACCAGCCCGTGCAGGCCCTACAATCCGCCCTCCCCTTCGTAGTTCAATGGACAGAACGAGTGCCTCCTAAGTGCTAAATACAGGTTCGATTCCTGTCGAGGGGACCAGCCGAAAATACCACCGCCCGCGCCAATACGGGTTGTGCTGCTATTAAAAATTCTTCTGCGTAGTACTTCTGTGGTGGGTCAACCTGCTCTACCCGCAGGCCATTCCAAAAGGCCTGTGGGGGTGCTCCCCGTCCAGCCTGGTACAGATCAACTCGGCCCACCCCCCGCCCAGGCTACTGCAACATCCGCACGCACACTGAATGTGCCCGGATAAGGTTCTTTACAAGGCTCTTTCAGAAACGTATTACGTTACAAATTAGCCACAAATAGAGAGAACTCCACCGGTTTTAAAGCGTTTGCTAGGTTTAGCGATACACGGCATCGGGAAAATTGATGCCGCCGGTCTATTGCGCTAAGCACATAGCCCTCGCATCACTATGATTTACATAGCTACTGGTTCGCAAGCAACATGTCTCAATGGCATATTTCATACCCCAATACTAGACAATAGCGACAAACCCTAGTGCGCTGCATTGGAAGCCTCTATGGATGTGTAACTATTCACATAGTTACATCAGGTTACATTCAATGTGATAAAACCCAAAACAACACCATTCCGAGCGCCTTCGTGATTCCATGCCCAAGACCCGAGATGTAGCCCCTGCGTGGCTGACGCTGAGTACCGCCACCCGCCTGCTGCTACCCCTGCTGCTGC
The DNA here is from genome assembly GCF_056521445.1 of Rhodoferax sp. LB1P47. Lineage (NCBI taxonomy): Bacteria > Pseudomonadati > Pseudomonadota > Betaproteobacteria > Burkholderiales > Comamonadaceae > Rhodoferax > Rhodoferax sp. LB1P47. The sequence continues at coordinate 595,343 of NZ_JBWMAU010000001.1, forward strand.
TAATCGCGGTGGTTGCCACTGCGCGTTACAAATTACTGGTCAAGGTCGAAACCAATGCGGCCCATGCGCACTTTGCCCAAGAAGTGCAATTGGCCAAAAAATACCTGGTCCCCACATTGGCCCAGACCCTGGGCACGGCCAGCGCTTTGCCGCTGGCGGCTTGGCTGCAAACCGAGGTGCAATCACGCCCCGACATCAGCCTACTCCAGTGGCGCGCAGAAGGGCAGTTGATTGAAGCGCGTAATCCGCTGCAAACACGGGCCCAATACCCCCCTTGGTTTACCAGTTGGCTGGACATTGCCCCCTACACCACCCACTTAAACATTGTGGGTGCTGCCGGGCGCAGTGGCACATTAACCCTGGAGATCAGTCCGATTTTTGCGTTCAACAGCGCCTGGAGCCGGGTGCAGAACCAACTCTGGATCGCTGGCGGCAGTGTGCTGACGATTCTGACTTTGCTGGCCTGGGTGCTACGCGTCAACCGCCGCATGGTGCAGCGGCTGGCCGTGGCCACCCAGCAGTTCCAGCGCGGCAACCTAGACGCGCGCATGGCCTTGACCGGACCATTAGAAGCCCACACCCTGGCCCACACTTTCAACGACATGGCTGACGAGGTGCAGACGCTGGTGGCCTCACTCACCCGCACCCAGGCCGCCCTGCAAGCCGAAAAAGAGCGCGCCGAAGTCACTCTGTCGTCGATTGGCGATGCCGTCATCACCACCGACCTGGCCGGGCGCATCCACACCCTGAACGCCGTGGCCCAGCAGCTCACCGGCTGGACCCACCAGCAGGCCGTGGGCCACCCGCTGGGCGAGGTGTTTGAACTGCTGGAAGAACCCGGCTGGAGCGCTGCCCCAGCCAAACAAATACCGCTATACCAAACCACCAGCGTGGTGCACGCCGCCCACCAGACACTGCTGCACCCATCCGGCAAGCACATCGCCATAGAAACCACCGCCGCCCCGATACGCCAGCCCGACGGTACGGCGATGGGCTGCGTGTTGGTGTTCCGCGACGTGAGCGAAAAGCGCCAGCTGATCCAGGAAATTTCCTGGCAAATCGGCCACGACATGCTGACCGGCCTGCACAACCGCGCCGCGATGGAGGAACCCTTCAACTTGGCCATCCTGCAAGCCCGCCACCACCACAAGCTGCTGGCCGTGTGCCTGCTGGACCTGGACCACTTCCAGCCCATCAACGCCCGCTACGGCAGCAGCAGCGGCGACCGCCTGCTCCAGCAAGTGGCCCAACGGCTGGCCGAATTTGCCGGGGACGACCACGGCCTGGCGCGTCTGGGTGGCGATGAATTTGTGCTGCTGCTAAAAGACCAGACCGACATGGCCGAGGTACAGCAGCAGGTCGCACACGTGCAAACGCTGCTGTCCGCCCCGTACCAGATCGACGACCAAAGCATCCTCCTGACCACCAGCATCGGCATCGCCGTCACCTTGCGCGACGAGATGCACAGCGACACCAACCTGGACACCCTGCTGCGCCACGCCGACCAGGCCATGTACCAGGCCAAGCAAACCGGGCGCAACCGCAGCCACCTGTTCGATGCGCAGCTAGACCAAGAGGTGCAAACCCACCACCACCAGCGCACCCGCATCCGCCAGGGCCTGCTCGACGGCGAACTGCGCCTGTACTACCAGCCCAAGCTGAACATGCGCACCGGCACCATCTTTGGCATGGAGGCCCTGCTGCGCTGGCAGCACCCCGACCAGGGCGTGGTCGGTCCCTACCACTTTCTACCCCTGGTGGAAAACACCGACCTGATCATCGACATTGGCGAATGGGTGCTGCACCAGGCGCTACAACAAATGCAGCACTGGGCCGCGCAGGGCCTGCACTGGGTGGTCAGCGTCAACATCGCCGCGCGGCACTTCCAGCGGTCTGACTTTGTGGCCCGGCTGGGCAGCATCCTGGCGCGCTTCCCGCAGGTATCGCCCGACAAACTGGAGCTGGAGATTCTGGAATCCGCTGCGCTGGAAGACGTGCAGCACATGCGCAACGTAATGGCCGCCTGCCAGCAACTCGGCGTGCAGTTTGCGCTGGACGACTTTGGTACCGGCTACTCGTCACTGGCCTACCTGAAGCGCCTGCCCGCCAACACCTTGAAGATCGACCAGACCTTTGTGCGCGACATGCTGGAAGACCCGGACGACCTGACCCTGGTGGAAGCCGTGGTCGGCTTGGCCAAAGCCTTTAACCGGCAGGTGATTGCCGAAGGTGTGGAAACCGTAGAGCACGGCCTGCTGCTGCTGCAACTGGGCTGCGACCTGGCCCAGGGCTACGGCATCGCCCGCCCCATGCCCGCCGACAACGTGGCCACCTGGGCCGCCGATTTCATTCCCGGCAAAGCCTGGAGCGCCTGGGGAGCCAACCAATGGGATGCCGCCGACTTCCCCCTGCTGCTGGCCGAACACGACCACCAAACCTGGGTGGCCAGCATCGCCACCCACCCCGCCGATGCCGATGCCAACTACCCCGCCCGCTTTGGCTCCTGGTATGCCCAGCGCGGCAGCGCGCTGTACGGCCACCTGCCCGCGTTCACCGCCGTAGGCACGGCCATCGTGCGCCTGCGTGACCACAGCCAGGTACTGGCCAAAGGACGGGTCAACGGCCAAGCCATCGACATCCACGCACTGCACGACTTGCAAGCCGTACTAGCCGCCCAACTCGCCACCCTGCTGGTGGAAGCCACGCAAAAGCAAGCCCAGCGGCGTGCGGCACGGAACTTCATGGTGTATTCATAGGTACTCATAGGTACTCCCCCAGGCTACAGCGCAAGCGCTTTGCGCCACCCCCCTTGCAGGGGGCAACTGCAGCGGCCTGGCAGAGCCAGCTCCGCGCAGTTCACGAAGGGGCTGCGCTGCGCTTGCCTTGTATGGGCGACGCTATTTACTATTAAAAATATAGCTACACGCGCATATTCAATATGCGCAAAATGCCGATTTAATGCTTATTTTTCACCAGCCAGGCTGTCACCTTGGCCTGGTCCGTCTCGGCCCGTAGCGCCAAAAACGCCACCTCCGCCTCGGGGTACTGGCGGCGCAAAAAATTCAGCCACTGCTTGAGCCGCCCGGCACGTGCGCGGGGCTCCAAGCGACTGCACACCAACTCCCAGAAAGCCAGCATCAGCGGCTGCACATCGGCCCAGGGCAGGTGCGCCGTATCCGAATCCGCCCGGATGGCCAGGGCCAGACCGGGGTCGGTCACCATGCCGCGCCCCAGCATCAAAGTGTCGCAGCCCGATGCGGCGCGGCAGCGGCGGGCGTCGCCCACCGTCCAGATTTCGCCATTCGCCACCACCGGGATGGACACGGCCTGGCGGATGTCATCCACACGCGCCCAGTAGGCGGGCGGGCGGTAGCCGTCGGCCTTGGTGCGGGCGTGCACCACGATCTCGGTCGCCCCGGCCTCGCAAATCGCCAGCGCGCATTCCACTGCCCGGCTGTCGTCGTTGAAGCCCAGCCGCATCTTGGCCGACACCGGCTGCGCCATCGGCACGGCGCGGCGCACCGCCGACACGATCTTCACCAACAGCTCGGGTTCGTCCAGCAGCGCCGCACCACCGCCGTGGCGGTTCACCACCTTGGCCGGGCAGCCAAAATTCAGGTCCACACCCATGGGGCCCAGGCTGGCCAGCCGCCCGGCGTTTTCGGCCAGGCACACCGGGTCCGAGCCCAGCAGCTGCGGCCGCACCGGCACGCCAGACAGCGTGCGGCTGCCGTTAAGCAACTCGGGCACCGTGCGGATAAAGGCACGCTCGGGCAGCAGCGTATTGGTGACGCGGATGAACTCCGACACGCAGCGGTCAATGCCGCCCACGCGGGTCAGGATGTCGCGCAAAACAAAGTCCAGCAGCCCCTCCATCGGGGCTAGGAGCAACTGCACGTTAGAAGCTGCCTACGAAGTCCTTCTTGCCCACTTCCACGCCGTTGTGGCGCAGGATGTCGTAGGCCGTGGTGGTGTGGAAGAAGAAGTGCGGCAGGGTGTAATTCAGCAGGTAGCGGCTGCCCACCAAGGTCTGCTCCTTGGGCGTGCCGGGGCGCAGCACGATGCTACGGTCGGCACCGGCGTCGATGTCGGCAGCGGGCAGGCTCTGGATGAAGGCCAGGGTTTTGGCGATGCGGGCTTGCAGGTCGGCAAAGCTGGCTTCACTGTCTTCATAGGCCGGCACGTCCACACCGGCCAGACGGGCGGCACCGCCCTTGGCGAAGTCGGCGGCGATCTGCACCTGGCGAATCAGCGCAAACATGTCGGGAAACAAGCGCGACTGCAACAAGACGCTGGGGTCGATCTTCTTGTCCGCCGCGTGGGCTTCGGCTTTGCGCAACACGGCGCTCAGGCCGCCCAGCAATTGGGTAAACAAAGGGACGGAGGCTTGGTAGAGAGACAGGGACATGGTTTTTTACGGCAAGTGGATGAAAAGAGGGCGCAAGTCTACGGTGTTCACGCCCACCCGGCAGGAAGCGCTGCCAAATCCGGGAAAATAGCCGTGATTCTCTTTTTTTGAAAACCTCCATGACCGACACCACCACCCGCCCCGCCCTGCCCGACCACCTGTCCGCCGACCCACGCAGCCCCCACCACCTTGCTGCCGTGTTCGAGCACGACATCGGCATCCGCCTGAACGACCAGGAGCGCATGGACGTGGAGGAATACTGCGTCAGCGAAGGCTGGGTGAAAGTGCCCTCCACCAAAACCCGCGACCGCAAAGGCCACCCGCTGCTGCTGAAAATCAAGGGCAAGGTCGAGGCGTATTACAAGTAAGGAATGCGGAAATTCCCCACGTTCCGTTTTTGGGGCTGCTAGCGGGATGCAGTGCGAAGCGGTTAGAGCGCCTGTACTTCACGAAGCCATGCCCTGGTGGGTTTGGACTTACGCAGCGCCCCTGAAGCACCGCTTATGAATAACCCCGCAGACCAACTCAAACGCATGGCCATCTTTGCCGAGGTGGTGGCGGCAGGCTCGCTGACCGCCGCCGCCCGGCAGCTCGGCATGACCCCGTCGGCGGTCAGCCAGCATCTGCGCCAGTTGGAGAAGTCGCTGGGCCTGGCCCTGCTGCACCGCTCCACCCGCAAGCTCACATTAACGGAAGCCGGAGCCCGCTACCACGTGGGCTGCGCGGCGATGGTGGCAGCAGCACGCGCGGCCGAGCAGGCGCTGACCCGGCTGCGCGACGAACCCGAGGGCGAGCTGCGGCTGGCCGCCCCCATCGGCTTTGCCAGCCTGCTGGCCGTGGCCTTGCAGCCGCTGCGCAGCTACCCCAAATTGACGCTGCGCCTGCTGCTGGACGATGCAGTGATCGACCTGATCGAGGCCCGGGTAGACATTGCACTGCGCGTGGGCAGCCTGGCCAACTCCAGCCTGGTGGCGCGCAAGCTGGGCAGCATGCCGCGCCAGCTCTGCGCCGCGCCCAGCTACCTGGCCGAACACGGCTGGCCCGCGCAGCCGCAAGACCTGCGGCAACATGCCTGGCTGGGCAGCGGCTCGGCCCACTCCAGCTTCGACACCGTGGAGCTATCGGGGCCGGGCGGCGCACAGCAGTCGGTGCAGCTCGAAGGCCGGGTGCAGGCCACCCAGGTGTCGGCCCTGCACGCGCTGTGCGTGGCGGGCTGGGGCATCTGCATGGCCGTGCGGACGGAGGACTTCCAGGCGCTGGCCGATGGCCGCCTGGTGCCCGTGTTGCCCGGCTGGAGCCTGCCCAACCTGCCGGTATACGCCGTCACCCCCCGGCGCGGCGAGCAACCGGCCAAGGTGCGGCATGCGCTAGACGTGCTGGGCAGCTACTTTGCGGCCCCGGCGTAAATTCCTGTTTTGATAGCTGCCAGCGCAGTCTATATAAGCGCTAGCGGCCTAAAACATGCTTAACTTTTACGTAACTCCGCTGTACCGCCGCACCCCTTGCCCACAGTAAGATAGTTGACCGCTTTTTCCGCACCACACCACTGAGACACACCATGCCCGACATCCGCATTGCCATCGTTGGCGAATCCCTGATCGACTTCACCGCCACCGGCGGGCTGCATTTTGAAGGCCACGAAGGCGGCGCGCCCACCAACAGCGCCATCGCCACCGCCCGCCTGGGCCAGGCCATCGGCATGGTGTGCCAGCTCTCCACCGACATGTTTGGCGAGCGCCTGCTCAAGCACATCGAAAGCAACGGCGTGGACACCCGCTGGGTGCTACGAAGCGATGCCCCCAGCACCCTGGCCTTTGTGGAACGCACGCCCACCACCAACCGCTACGCCTTCTACATGAATGGCACGGCCGACACGCAGTGGAACCCCAGCACCCTGCCCGCCCTGCCCGAGAGCTGCCGCTTTTTGCAGTTTGGCTCGATCTCGCTGCTGTTTGAACCCGCTGCCAGCCGCATCATCGACCTGGTCAAAGCCCAGCAAGGCCAGCGCATTGTGTTGTTTGACCCGAACGTGCGACTCAGCCTGATCAAAGACCTGCCCGCCTACCGCGCCAACGTGTACCGCTGGTCGGCCTACAGCAATTTAATGAAATTCAGCGACGAAGATGCTGCCGCGCTAGCCCCCGGCCTAGGCTTGGCTGAGGTAGCCGCCAGCTTCATGCAAACCGACAACGGCCCGCGCGCCGTGGTTATCACACGCGGTGGCGACGGGGCCACGCTGTTCCGCCGGGGCCAGCCCGCGCTGGAAATCCAGGCCCCCAAGATCACCGTGGCCGACACCATCGGCGCGGGCGACACCTTCGACGCGGGCCTGACCGTGGGCCTGCTGGAGCACGGCGTGGAGCACGTCGCCCAGCTCGACAGCCTGCCCGATGCCAGCTGGCTGGCCGTGCTGCGCTTTGCCGCCCAGGCCGCCGCCATCAACTGCACCCGCGAAGGTGCCAACCCGCCCACCCGCGCCGAGCTGCAAGTGGCGCTGGACGCGCAGGCACAAGGCGTGAAGTAAAGCAATGGCCGCCTTCCACCTCTACCTCGACAGCGCCGATCTGGCCGATCTGCGCACTTGCCTACCGCACCCCGCCGTGCACGGCATCACCACCAACCCCACGCTGCTGCGCCGTGCCGGTATTACCCGCCACACGCTGCCCACGCTGCTGCACACCGCCATCACTTTGGGGGCCCGCCAAGTGCAGGCCCAGGTGCATGCCGCCGATACCGACGGCATCCTGGCCGATGCCTACCAGCTGGTGCGCGAGTTCAACCCCGGCCAGCTGGTCGTGAAAATCCCCGCCACCCGCGACGGCCTGCGCGCCGGGGCCGAGCTGAGTGCCGGGGGCATCCCGGTCACCTACACCGCCGTCTACGCACCCGAGCAAGCCCACTTTGCCGGCCAACTGGGTGCCGCCTACGCCGCGCCCTACCTGGGCCGGCTGGAGGATTCCGGAGTGGACGGCCTGGCCCTGATCGGCCAGATGCAAAGCCTGCTGGCAGGCACCACCACCCGCCTGCTGGTGGCCAGCATCCGCAGCCGCACCGCCTACCTGGCGCTGCTGCACCTGGGCGTGGGCGCCATCACCATCCCCCCGAAGCTGTTCACCGAGCTGTTTGACCACCCGGCTACGCTGGATGCGGAACGCGGGTTTTTGGCCGACGCAGCGGCGCTGTAAAGCATCCGCATTCCTGCAAAATGGGGCCATGACTGATCGCACTGTTTTTTTCATCTCTGATGGCACCGGCATCACCGCCGAAACTTTTGGCAATGCCATCCTGGCGCAGTTCTCTATGGCCGCGCGCCATGTGCGGCTGCCGTTTACCGACACAGTAGACAAGGCCCACCAGGCGGTGCGCCAGATCAACCACACGGCAGAAATCGAGGGCAAGCGGCCCATCGTCTTCACCACGTTGGTGAACATGGACGTGCTAAAGGTGATTACCGAAAGCTGCAAGGGCATGCTGCTGGACATGTTTGGCACCTTTGTGAACCCGCTAGAGGCCGAGCTGGGCATCAAGTCCAACCACCGCATTGGCCGCTTCAGCGATGTGAGCAAAAGCCAGGCCTATACCGACCGCATCGAGGCCATCAACTTCAGCCTGGAGCACGACGACGGCCAGACCCACCGCGACCTGGGCCAGGCCGATGTAATCCTGGTGGGCGTAAGCCGCAGCGGCAAAACCCCCACCGCGCTGTACCTGGCCATGCAGTACGGCCTGAAGGCGGCCAACTACCCGCTGATCCCCGAAGACTTTGAGCGCCGCCAGCTGCCCCCGGCGCTGCTGGAGCACCGCAAAAAGATCTTCGGCCTATCGATCCAGCCCGAGCGCCTGAGCGAGATCCGCAACGAGCGCCGCCCCAACTCCAAATACGCCGCACTCGACAACTGCCGCATGGAGGTGAGCGAGGCCGAGGCCATGATGCGCCGCAGCGGCATCCGCTGGCTGTCCAGCACCACCAAGTCAATCGAAGAGATTGCGACCACCATCCTGCAAGAAATTCGCCCGGAGCGGCTGGTGTACTAATGCTAGTATTTTTATAGCTGTGTGCGCATATATAACATGCGCCAAACGGCTAAAAAGCTTACAAAAAAGGCCGGTCAATACCGGCCTTTTTTTACGCCCTCGCAGAGCGTTCACGTGCCATGCAGGTTAAGACTTGCCGAACTGGGACTTGGCCGCCGCAATACAACTGTCCTTGGCATTGCCCGCCAAGGCATCGCACTTCTGCACCGCCACCTTGTAGTCGGCATCGCGCTTGTCTTCAGCGCCGTCCTTCTTGGCTTCGCCAATTTTCTCGCTGGTGCGGGCATCGGCCAAGGCCTTGACTTCGATGGCTTTGGCTTCTTTGACGCACACCGATTTGTCGTTACCAGCCTTGTCGTCGCACTTTTCCTTGGCTACGGCGTAGGCGGTTTCGGCCTTCACTTCCAGGGCTTTGGTGTGGTCAGCGGGCTTGCCGGAATAAGCGTACTTCAACTCGGCGCTAGCCAGCTTTTCTTTGCCCTTGGCTTCTTCCATGCAAACGTCTTTGGCGTTTTTGGCCAGCGATCCGCAGGCGGTCTTGTCGGTCTTGTAATCCGCGCTGATGCGGGTCTTGCCAACGGCGTAGTCGTCCTTGCTGATATTGGCCGCGTGGGCGGCAGACAGCACCAGCATAGAGGCCACCAGAAGGGATGCTTTGAAGCTAAAAAGTGTGCGCATAAAAGTCCTTTGAAAACGGGTTGAAAGTCAGCCCGTAGTGTGTTTGGCGGCCTGCATCCGGCCTAGCGGACAGCGCCGCAGATCGGTGTAGCGGATGTCCTACACGCGCCAGTTTCCCATCAAAAAAGGCCCCGAAGGGCCTTTGCATGGATGCGCCACATCAAGCGCGTGGTTCGCCCTGGCGGTTCACCGTCACGGTGTGGCCTGGCTGCGAGGCCATTTGCACGCGGTGCTCCTGGCCCCGGAAGATGTAGGTCACGTCCCAGTAGGCGGGGCGTGCTGGTGGCTCGTTGACACAGCGTTGCACATTTTGCGCAGGCTGGCCGCCGTTGCGCCCCACTTGCGAACCCACGGCCGCACCGGCCACGGCACCACCCGCCGTGGCGATGTCCTGGCCACGCCCGCCGCCCACCTGGTGGCCCAGAATGCCGCCCAGCAAAGCGCCGACTACGGCACCACCAATATTGGTACCGCTTTGTTGCTGCACCTCTTCTTTTTCCATCCAGCAGCGCTGCTGGGGCGGACCCACCACGGCACGCACCGAGGTCACATCGGCCTCGTACAGGCGTTCGTTGTTGCGGCGGCGGTTGTCGTACACCTGCTCGGGCTGCGGGGCATAGCGGTCATCGTCCACCCGGGTTTTTCTGCCGACCACGCGCACCGATGACACGCGGTCGTTCAGCCCCATTGCCGCCAGCGACGGGTAGCGGCCAGGGCGCAGCACCACGCAGCGACCGTGGAATTGCGCGTCCTCACACACCTCGTGGCGCTCGCCCAGCACCACCACCGAAGAGGCACGGTCGTTGAAGCCCGTGCGCTGAAAGTTATCTACCCGGTTCTGGCTGGTAAACGCCCGGCCTTGAAAGCCCTCGTTCTCGTAAAAAGTGGCCTGGGCAGCGGCTTGCGCAGCGATGGCCAAAGTGGCAATGGCTAGGGCGGTTTTGAAGGTGGTGTGCATGGATGCCTCGTGTAGATAGGATGAGAATCCCGGACACATGTGCCTGCGGGACCGGTGGCCCAGTATCCTGGGCCCACACTATTTAGCCCAGCAGACGGTGCCGCGTTGTGCGGTAGTGTTTATCCTACGCAGCGGGGGCATGGCGCGTCTTTGTAAGAAACGTCCTACGCACGACTGGGTGGGTGCCCGATGGCTGGAGGCTTATTTCAAGGGCATACTGGGACAGTGTTTTTGTATTTGTAATTTTTCTCCGGCGTGGATTGTTTCCACACCGCAGAACCAGCATACCCCCGTGCTGGAACCCAGGAAGTAGTGTCAGAGACCATGTCCCCACTCAAAACGTACATCGTCGAAGACAGCCCCGTCATCCGCGAAAGCCTGATTGCCACACTGGAAGAGCTTGTTCCCGTCAAGGTGATCGGCACCGCCGAAGACGAAAGCACAGCCGTGCAATGGCTCACCGCGCCGCAAAACCACGCCGATCTGGTGATTGTGGACATTTTCCTGAAAGCCGGTTCCGGCCTGGGTGTGCTGCGCTCGGCACACGCCATGCCCGCACGGCGCAACCTGGTGGTGCTAAGCAACTACGCCACCGCCGATATGCGGCGCAAATGCCTGGAACTGGGTGCCAACCGGGTCTTCGACAAATCCAACGAAATTGACGCGCTGATCGCCTACTGCAGCCGCTTGGCCGAAGGCGGCACCGGCGATACCGTCCCCGCCTCTTTAACATGAACTTTACGGCGGGCTGCTGTCTATTGGATGAGCCCGTTTTTCAGCGCGTAGTAGGTCAGGTCGCTGTTCGATGCGAGCAGCATTTTCTCCATCACCCGCGTGCGGTAGGTGCTGACAGTCTTCACGCTAAGCGACATGCTGATGGCCATGTGGCCAATGGTTTCGCCCTTGGCCAAACGCAAAAACACCTGCAATTCGCGCTCGGACAACTGCTCATGCAGCGGCTTGTCGCCCCCGCCGCTCAGGCCCTCGGCCAGCCGCTCGGCCACCCCGGCGGTGATGTACTTGCGGCCCCGGCAGACGGTGCGGATGGCCTTGACGATGTCTTCGGGGTCGCAGTCTTTGTTCAGGTAGCCGCTGGCACCCTGGCGCAGCAGGGTGGTGGCGTAATGCTCTTCGGCAAAGCCGCTGAGGATCAACACCGGCAGATCGGGTGCACGGGCCTTGATGGCCACCAGCGCATCAACACCGCTGTGGTCGGGCATGGAAATGTCCATCACCACCACATCGACCTCGCCCTTGCGCACGATGTCCAACGCCTCGCGGCCATTGGTGGCTTCGGCCACTACGGCGAAGTCAATTTGGTCGGCAAAAAACTGCCGCAAACCGGCGCGGACCATGGCGTGGTCATCAACTATGGCAATTCGGATCATGGTGTGGGGGGTGTTCTTTCTGGATACTTTGCCTGCGCATGATCACACATTTTTGACGGATCCCAAAAGATGAGTTTTATCAAAGTCATGCGCCACAACCGGGTCGCATTTTTTATGGCCGGGGCGGTAGCGCTGTCGATTGTGCTGATTAGCGAGGGCTCGTATATGCAATCCGTGGGCCGGCTCGATGCCACGCCAGCCATGGTGCAGGCGCGCAACAGCATCCAGGACCTGGCCGATGGCCTGGTGAGTGCCGAAACCAGCCAGCGGGGCTATCTGGTGACCGGCCGCAAGGAATACCGTGTGCCCTACGACGCAGCGGTCGCCAAAGCCAACACATCGCTGGCCAACGTGGTGCCGTATTTCCGACAGAAGCCAGAAGCCACCGCACTATTGGCCCAACTGCAAACCGCTTCTGAGACCAAGCTGTCCGAGCTGGCGCTCACCATCCAGCTGATCGACCAAGGCAAGTCCGAAGCCGCCAGAGACATTTTGATGAGCAATATCGGCATGGAGCAAATGGAAACCGTGCGCACCGCAAGTGCCGCGCTGCTGCGCTACCAGGCGCAAAGCATCGTGGAAAACCGCCAAGGCATCTATGACTCTTTGCTGCTCAGCCGCGTCGGGGTGGCAGGGCTCACGGTAATGGGCTTGCTGTCGCTATTTATGTATTTGCGACAGATCTTTCTGTTCACCCAGCAGCAAATCGAATTGCAGCGCATGTTGCAGGCCGAGCGCGACCGGCTGGAAGCCGAAGTGCTGGAGCGCACCGCGCAACTCACGCAACTGGCCCAGCATTTGCAAACCGCCCGCGAAGACGAGCGCAACCGGCTGGCGCGCAACCTGCACGACGACCTGGGCTCGCTGCTCACCTCGGCCAAGCTGGATGCCGCCCGCATCAAGTCGCGCCTAGCCACCGCCGCCCCCGAGGCCCTGGACCTGCTGGCCCATCTGGTGGGCACGCTCAACAGCGGCATTGCGCTGGGGCGGCGCATCATTGAAGACCTGCGCCCCTCGGCCCTGAGCAACCTGGGGCTGGTCTCCACGCTGGAGATTTTGGCGCGCGAATTTGCCGACAGCACCGAGGTGCAGGTACACACCACGCTGGCCCCGGTAGCGCTGAACCCCGCCGCCGAACTCATGGTCTACCGGCTGGTGCAAGAGGCCATTACCAACATCACCAAATACGCCAAGGCACAGCAGGTGTGGATTACATTGGGCGAACATAACGGCGAGGTGGAGGTGTCGGTGCGCGACGACGGCATGGGCTTCGACACCAGCGCCAAAACCCAGTCGGCCTACGGGCTGGTGGGTATGCGTTTTCGGGTCGAGTCCGAGGGCGGCGTGCTGTCGCTGGCCTCGGCGCCGGGGCAAGGCACGCTGATCCGTGCCAAGCTGCCAGTGTTTGTTTTGGCCCATTAACTGCCTGTCGGCGCAGTCCTACAGCAGCGCCCGAACTCTCCCCACAGGGCTGCGGCCATGCCGCCTATCGCCCGCAACCGCCGTCCAGAAGACACTGGGTTTATCGCAGCAACACCGGCTGCGAGCCACAAGAACCCGGGCGCCCAAGCCGCCCACATCGCAAGGAACTGCCATGTTGCATTACGCCGTTGTCTTCTTCGTCATCGCATTGATCGCCGCCCTGTTCGGCTTTACCGGCATTGCCGCCAGCGCCGTGGGCATTGCCAAAATTTTGTTCGTCGTGTTTGCCGTGCTGGCCATCGCCAGCTTCTTGTTCGGCCTGATCAAGAAAAGCTAATAGGACTGGACGCAGCCTCCGTTTTTATCCTCCCTCACCGTACTCCAAGGAACCACCATGTTTAATACCAAGCCCACTGAATCCACCAGCACCCTCGCCGACCAGGCTGCCGATACGGCGACCGACGCGATCAACACGACCCAGCGTGCCGCCAACAGTACGCTGGACAGCCTGAACAACACCGTGCAAGACCTGCGCAAACAAGCCGCCCCGCTGCTGAACCACGCCGCCGAAACCGCCAACGCCTACCTGCACCAAGGCATGGATGCCGTGCACAACGGCTCCAACAAAGTGCGCGCCCAGGCCCGCCGCGCCTCGGCCTGCACCGTCAACTACATCAAGGACGAGCCGGTCAAGTCGATTTTGATTGCTGCCGCCGCAGGTGCCGTGCTGACCGCCCTGGTGCGGATGGCCAGCCGCTCGCACGACGACCGCTAAGCCCTCTGCCCAAGGCCTGCCCACATGGTCCATCCCCTGCTCCGCCTGGTGGCAACCCAGCCCCAGTTGCTACTGGACCACGCCGAGGCCTACGCCAATCTGCTGTCCGAGGAAATCGGCCACCTCTCGGGGGCCTGGAAACGGCGTGCCCTGCTGCACGCCCTAGCCCTGTGCAGCGTGGTGGTGGCCACTGTGCTGGCAGGGGTGGCCCTGATGCTGTGGGCCATCGTGCCGTTTGCTGAAATGCAGGCACCTTGGGCCCTGGTAGCCGCCCCGCTGCTGCCCATCGCCGTGGCCATCGGCTGCCTGGCTGCCGCACGCCAGCCCAGCAACCAGGCTTTTGACCAGCTGCGCAAGCAGCTCAAGGCCGACATGGGCATGCTCCGCGAAGAGAGCGCAGCGTGAACACCCGACTGGCAGCCCCCGCCAGCACGGCGACAGAGCGCCTGGAGCAATCCCGCGCCCGGTTGCGCCAAGCCCTGCGCGGCAGGCCCAGCGGCACAGAGTCCCCGCCCCAACCCACCCCGGCATGGCGGGTCCACCTGCAATCCATTCCCGTGCTGACTGTGCTAGTAGAGGCCGTCAGCAGCTGGTGGATGCAGCACCCGCTGCGCGTCGCCAGCACGCTGGTGGTAGACACCACCCGTGCCGTGGTGCAGCCGCTGGCGCGGCGCAATCCTATGGGCCTGGTCGTAGGTGCCTTGCTGGTCGGCGGCCTGCTGGCCTGGAGCCGCCCTTGGCGTTGGGTGCTGAAACCGGCCCTGTTCGCCGGGCTATGGTCGCAGTTGCTGTCCAAAGGCATTGCCCATGTGCCGTTGGAGTCGTGGCTGGCGGCACTGGGTTCGCTGGTCTGGCAAAAGAAGCCCGCCGCAACCGGTCCAGACTCCTAGCGTAAGAAAAACCGGTCCATCACCAGCTTGCCCGCAGTGGCTGCCGCCGCGCTTGCTGCACTACCCCAAGCCATATCCACCACGGCCAGCCACAGCGGCCAGGCCTGAAGCGTGGCCAGGTTGGACAAGTCATAGGTCGCATAGGCCACAAAGCCAAACAAAGCCGCCATCCCTGCCGTGCGCTGCCAGCCCGCAGCATCCGCATGGGGTGCCACGGTAAACACCACCAGCCCCACGGCGTACACCGCGTAAAACGCCAGCGCGGCCCCAACCCGGGGCTGCTCGGCCATCAAATGCCCAATGCCGTTCTGGTACAGCGACTTGGCTATAAAGCCCAGCCACAGCACATCCAGCGCCACCATCACTATGGCTACCACGCCACCTGCCACAAGGTATTTATTCATAACCGTATCGCCTCACAAAAATGTCTCAGCCAGAACGCACATAGTCCAGGAACACCGCAGAACTCGCTTTGCCAGGCTGCTAGTGTTGCCCCCTGCATGTCGTGTCTGTTTTTAAACCGATACGAGGGGGGTTGGCGAAAAGTGCGCAGCGCTGTAGCCTGGGGGTGAGCCTATGCCTATAACCAATACTCCCAGGCCCGCGCAAACCACTCTTTGAAACGCAAGTCGATGCTGCGGCGCTGCCACTCGGCCAGCAGCACCAGGTCGGAGGCAGCCAAATCCTTGTCGAACATGGCCTGCACCTGGCTGCCAAAGTCGGCCCCCAGCACCACCGCATCCAGCTCCTGGTTGTGCAAAAAGCTGCGCCAGTCCAGGTTGGTGGAGCCCACCGTGGCCCACACGCCGTCGATCAGTGCGGTTTTGGAATGCAGGATGACCCCGCGCCGCTGGTAGATCTTGACCCCCGCCCGCAGCAGCTGCTCGTAGTAACGCCGCCCAGCGTGGAACACCAGCCACGAGTCGGTCTGGCTGGGCAGGATCAGCGCCACATCCACCCCACGCGCGGCGGCGGCCTCTAGCGCGGCCAGCAGCTGCGGGTCGGGGGCAAAGTAGGCATTGGTCAGGCGCACGCTGGTTTCGGCACTGGCAATGGCCGACAGCAGCGTGGCATAAATGTGGCTGTAGGCCGCGTCGGGCGAGCTGCCAATGGCCCGCACCACCTGCTGGCCGGCGCGCTCGGGCGGCGGAAAGTAATTTTTAGCCGCCAGCGGCGGGCCTTTTTGCGCCTCCCAGGTGTCCATGAACAGCTTTTGCAACTCGGCCACCACCGGCCCACGCAGTTGCAGGTCGGTGTCGCGCCAGGCCAGGCTGGCGTCGGTGGGCGCGCTGCTGCGGGGTTTGCGCGAACCGCCCGAGTACACACTGCTGATATTGATGCCACCCAAGAACGCGGTGCGGCCGTCCACCACCAGCAGCTTGCGGTGGTCGCGCTGGTTCAGCTCCCAGGCTTTGCGTGCCAACAGCGGGTTCACGGGGTTGAATTCCAGCACCTGGATGCCGCTGTCGGCCAGTTGCTGAAAAAACGCCGCCGGGGTGCCCAGCGTGCCCACGCTGTCGCGGATCACATTTACCTGCACGCCCTGGCGTTGCTTGGCCATTAGCGCCTGGGCAAACTGCTGGCCCACCGCGTCGTCTTCCAAAATATAGGTTTCCAGGTTGATGTGGTCTTGCGCCCCCGCGATGGCCGCAAACATGGCCCGGTAGGTGGCCGGGCCGTCTTGCAGCAACACCACCTGGTTGCCCGCCGTCAGCGGGCTGCCCACAATGGCCTCTTCCAGCGCCAAGTGGCGGTCAAAAATATTGGTCGGTGTGCCCTTGCTCTGCAAGCGGGCCAGGATGGCCTGGCTTTGCACCGCCGTCAGCGCACCCTGCGGGCCCGCCACGCGCACCGGCGTGCCACGCGGCTGGGCGATGTCGGGGTGGATAGTGGGCAGGCTGCTACAGCCCGTAAGCACCACGGCGGCCAAGGCACCCCAAGAAAAATCCATACCCTGCACTCCTCAGTATTTGGCCGTCACCCGCCAGATGGTGTTGGCCACATCATCGGCCACCAGCAGTGCGCCCTGCTTGTCCAGTGCCACGCCCACCGGGCGGCCATGCGCCTTGCCGTCGGTGCTTAAAAAGCCCGTCAGCACATCCACCGGCGCACCGGCCGGTTGCGCCCCGCTAAACGGCACAAAAACCACTTTGTAGCCGCTGTGCGGCTTGCGGTTCCACGAACCGTGCTGGCCCACAAACATGCCGTGGGCAAAGGCCGCTGGCAGGCTGGTGCCCTCGGCAGATGCCAAACCCAGCGACGCAGTATGCGGCCCCAGGGCGTAGTCGGGGGCCAGTGCCGTGGCCACCAACGCGGGCTGGGGTGGCTGCACCCGCGCATCCACATGCTGGCCGTAGTAGGTGTAAGGCCAGCCGTAAAAAGCGCCGTCGCGCACCGAGGTCATGTAGTCGGGCACCAGGTCGCTGCCGATCTCGTCGCGCTCGTTCACCACCGTCCACAGCGCACCGCCGGGGGCAAACGCCATGCCGTTGGGGTTGCGCAGGCCGCTGGCAAAAACCCGGTGCGTGCCGGTGCGGGCATCTACCTGCCAGATGGCCGCCCGCTCCGCCTCAACCGCCATGCCGCGCTCGGCCACATTGCTGTTCGACCCCACCGTAACGTAGAGCTGCTGGCCGTCCGGGCTGGCCACCAGGTTTTTAGTCCAGTGGTGGTTGATGGGGCCAGCGGGCAGGGCCACCACCTGCGTGCTGGGCGCGCTGATGCGCGTGTCGCCCGGGGTGTAGGGGAAGCGCAGCACGGCATCGGTATTGGCCACGTACAAACTGTTGCCCACCAGCGCCATGCCAAAGGGCGAGTGCAGGCCGCTCAACAGCACGCTGCGCACATCCACCACGCCGTCGCCCTTGCTGGAGCGCAGCAGGGTGATGCGGTCGGCACTGGCCGTGGCCGCACCGGCGCGTTGCATCACCAGGCCCATCACCCAGGCCTTGATGCCCTTGCTGTCCTCGGGCTTGGGTGGGGCGTTGGTTTCGGCCACCAGCACGTCGCCATTGGGCAGCACATACAGCCAGCGCGGATGGTCCAGCCCGGTTGCAAACGCCGCCACCTGCGTGCCCGGGGCAGCGCTGGGGCCCATGCCGGGTGGCCAGGGCTGGGCCGGTGCGATGTGCACGGTGGGCAGCATCGACACCACCGGGGGCGGCAGCGTGGGCTGCGGGCCGGTGCCTTCCGATACCGTCAGCCGCGCCCGGTCCCCGCAGGCCCCCAACACGGCCACGCAGGCCAGCGCAACGGCGGCCTTCACGCTAGATCCGTCCCATCAGCAGCAGTACGACCACGATCACCACCAACAGCCCCAAGCCGCCGGTTGGGCCGTAGCCCCAGTTGCTGCTGTGCGGCCAGGTGGGCAGCACGCCGATCAGCATCAAAATTAAAACGACCAAGATGATGGTGGTAAGGCTCATACAAACTCCTTTGGGGGGTAACCGCAGCGAAATGCTGCATGGCCTCAATTTAGGGCTTGGCCGCCCGGCTTACCGTGCGTTAACGCACATAGGCCAAAGTCAAGGGATGCGACTGGCGCAATTGCTCCAGCGTGGCCAAGCATTCCAGTACCACCGGGCACACCGCGTGGCCCGCAGCATCGCGCACCACGGTGTCTCGCAAGCGCGTCAGCACCGCACCAAACAACAGGTTCCAGTCGTCGATCGCCAGCCCAAGGGCCGGGGCTGGCATGCGGCTAGGCAGATAAGATGCGTACATAAAAGGACGTGAAGTAAACGTAATAGACCACTGTATGAGCGTTATTACCTAGACAAAATGTCAAAAGACATGGTTGTTTTATCCCAACACAGCCCCGCCCTCCCCACACACAGAAAGCCCCCTTGCCATGGAAGAAGTCCCGTGCAGCGCCTGCCAATTGCGGCCACTGCCCTTGTTTATTGAACACAACGGGGACGAGTTGGCGCTGGTGCAGTCGCTCAAACGCCGCGAGATACATCTGCGTGCAGGCGAAACCCTGATCCACGAGGGCCAGACCGATGCCCCGCTGTTCACCCTACGCACCGGCTGGGCGTTTCGCTACAAAACCCTGAGCGACGGGCGGCGGCAAATCTTGTCGTTTCTGCTGGCGGGCGACTTCATTGGCGTGCAGCAAAAAATGGGCGATGCCTCGGCCCACGGCGTGCAAACCCTCACCGATGCGCAGCTCTGCGTGTTCCAGCGCGATGCCCTGTGGGAGCTGCACCGCCAGTCGCCCACGATGGGCTTCAACATCACCTGGCTCACCGCGCACGAGGAGTCGATGGTGGACGACACCCTGCTGTCGGTAGGGCGGCGTAGCGCCGAGGAGCGCATCGCCATGCTGCTGATTATTTTGTTCAAGCGCGCCGCCGCTTTGCAGGCCGATGGCGGGGCGGCGGGCGTGCCGTTTCCGCTCACGCAGCAGCACATTGCCGACGGCCTGGGCCTGTCACTGGTACACACCAACAAAACCCTGCGCAAGCTGGAGCGCCGGGGCCTGCACGCCATGCACGACGGGCGCTTGGTGATGCGCGACGTGAAGGCCCTGGCCCGCCTGGCCGACCTGTACGGCGATGGCAAGCCCACACCGCGCCCCTTGATTTAGCTATTTATTCAATAGCTACTGGCGCATGATTCATATGCGCTAGAGGCCTAAAAAGCTTATTTATTACCCGCCGTTCGCTGGGCCAGTGCCGCGCACCCCGCCGCGCCGCGCTGGGCCGCATCGGCATCGCCCAGGTCGATCCACGGAATCAGCGCCGCCAGCGGGTTCACCAGGGCCAGCAGCAGCGAAGCCGCCACCTTTTGGGCCAGCGGAGTTTTCTCTAGCGACACAGCAGGCTTGCTGAACGGGCCTTGCACGCGCACGGGCGTGCGCAGGGTCAGCGGGCTGAAGTCTTTGGGCACCACCACGGCGCGCAGGTCCAGCGTCTCGGTGGCCAGCGACAGCGAGCCGTCGATCCACACCGCCGAGTCGGCGGTATCCACCACCATCACCTTGGGGCGAAACATGCCGCCCTGCACCACCACATCGGCCACGGCACACTGCACCGGCAGCGCATCGTCGCCCTTCACCAGCATGCCCAGGCCTTGGGCAAGGTCCAGCCCGGCCAGCTCGATGCCCAGGTGCGACACCGTGCCGTTGCGCAAAGTGGTGCGGGCGGTGCCTTGCAGGCTGGCCAAAATCTCGGCCGTAGACCGGCCCTGGCCCGCCAGCGTGGCCTGGCCAACCAGCTGGCCCGACACATAGGGCGGCGCGCCCGCCGTGCGGGTGATTTTGAGCCAGCGCTCCAGGCGCACCGCGTCCCAGCGCACATCCGCCGTCCACAGAGCGGTGTCGGCCCGGCCATCCAGCGCCAAATTACCGCGCAACTGGCCCTGCGCGGTGCGGGCCAGCAGGTCTTGCAGCGTGAGCACACCGCCCACCAGTTGCAGGTGCACGTGCAAGGGCTGCAAGGGTTCCAGGTAACTGGTGTTGAGGTTCACCTCGGCAATGTCGATTAGCACATTCGCGTCCATCGCCCGCAGTGCGGCCAGGTCGAACGGGCGGTCGGGCAGCACTTTGCCTTTGGGCTGGGTGTTGGTGGCCACCGGCGCGGCGGCATCGGCCATCGCGGCGGACGTGGTGCCCACCACCGGCCCCAGGTCGGCCAGCAGCAGGCGGCTGCCGCCCAGCTTGCCGGTCAGCAGGGGTTTGTTGCCCGTGCTGGTGTAAATAAATGCCCCGTTCAAGCGGCTGGCCCCCACGGTGGCATCGTCGATCTGCACCTGCCACAGGCCGCCTCGCTTGACCAGCGTGCCCCGGGTTTTGAATGCCGCCGTGGTGGGCAGCGTGACCCCCAGCGGGTCGCCCACGGCGGCTAGCGACGGGCCATCCAGGCGGAACTGGCCGCTGAAGTTTTGCGGTTGCAGGGCATCCGGCGCGGTGCCCTGAAAGTCCAGGTGGGCACGCCCCACCGTGGCATTGACGGCCATAGCCACGGGCAGCGCCGGGGCATCGCCCGCCTCAGACGGCAGCACCGCCGACGTGGCCAGCACCGCCTTCAGCGGCTGCTTACGGTAGGTGCCCGTGGCCTGCACCTTCAACAGGCTGGTGGCAGAACCATCGGCCCGGGCCAGCGACAAACGGGCCTCCAGCTGGGTGGCCAGCGGCGCATCGGTGTAGCGCACCAGGCCATCGCTAACCTGCAAGCTGCCAAACAAAGGCAGGCGTGCGGGCTGGTCCGGTGCGGTGGGCTCTGGGGTTTTGCCAAACTGCCAAGATGCCCGGCCATCGGCCAGCCGCTCCACATGGCCGTCCAGCGTGCGGGCGTGCAGGCTATGGATGCGCAAAGTTTGGCCCCGGTAGGCGCGCCACAGGTCGGCATAGCGCAGCTCCAGCGCCACGTCTTCGGCCCGCAGCAGGTAGGGTGCGGTGCTCCAGGCCGGGGCGGCAATCTCCAAAAGCGGTGTGTTCAGGCGGATACCGCCGATAAAGCGCACGGCAAAGCCGCTGGGCCCACTGCCCTCTCGGCCCCCGTCAGCCAAGCGCACCGGGCGCTCCAGCGTGCGGGAGAGCTGGTTTTGCAGCGGTGCGGCCAACCACGGCCAGCCCCGCCATTCGCCCAGCGCCACTGCGCCCGCCAAACACAAAAGCCCGGCGGCCAAAACCCAGCGCCAGGGTTTGCGGACCGGGGAAGGGGAAGGTGCAGAAATAGTCATAAGCCCATCGTAAGCGGCCAGCGCCCCGGGTCGCCATCGGTGGCCACCGGCACTGCGTGTGGGCCTGCGCCTACAGCCTGTCAGCCCAGCGCCACAAACCGGTCGGCCCGGGCAGCGTTCAGCACGTCGGCAGCGTGGGACACCAGCACATCGGCCGGGCGCTCGCCCTCTAGCCAGGGGTTGGACTGGGCAAACCAGGCCGCCAGCGCCCAGGGCGAATACACCGCGTTCAGCTCGGCCTGCACCGGTGCCAGTTGCGGCAGCGGTGCCATCGCCGCCAGGTCGAACTGGAACATCGGCATCCAACTCTGCCCATGCCAGTCCAGGCTCACCACCTCGCGGCGCGCCACCCAGCCCGCCAGCGTGGGCGGGCTGGGCCCACCGCGCCGCTGGAACGCACCCAGCGTCTCCTGCGCCCGCGCCAACCCACCACTGGGCCGGTAGCTGTCGAGCAGGGCGATGAATTGACCATCCACCCCCAACGGAACCGGCGCGCGGCAGTCGCGGACCGAAAAATAGGGTGCCAACGGCACAGGCATAGACGACGGCATGGCAATGGACGGCATGGAACACCTCCAAGGTGTGGTTAAAAGTGCCCCCACGGTAAAAGCGCCACCCCGCTTGGTCTGTGCGCTGGCACACGTAAACGGGTGGGTTTGCATAGATAGCGGCTTATTCACGCGAAAATATTTACATCAAATAGCCAATTAGCCCATATTCAATATGCGCAAGCAGCTATGAAAATAATAGTAATTAATTCCGCACCCCTTATGTGCCTTACCGCACGGACAGGCGGGAAAACGCTGTGTAACGTGAAGTATTCCAACTTTAGTGAGGCTGCACCATGTCGATTCCTTCTACTTTGCCGAATACGCGTTTCGGTGGCCCATCGGCACCGCTCGGTGACCCGGTACCAGGGCTGGCCAGCGCGGTGTCTTGGGGGGCCGTGGTGGCCGGGGCAGCAGCGGCGGCGGCGCTGGCTTTGATTTTGCTGATGCTGGGTTCGGGGCTGGGGCTGACCGCCGTGTCGCCGTGGTCCAGCGCCGGGCTGAACGCGGCCACGCTGGGCGTGACGGCGATTGCGTGGGTGGCGACCACCCAGATCATTGCGTCGGCTATGGGCGGCTACCTGGCCGGGCGGTTGCGCACCAAATGGCCCGACGTGCACCGCGACGAGGTGTACTTTCGCGATACCGCACACGGCTTTTTAAGCTGGGCGGTGGCCGCGCTGGCAACAGCGGCACTGCTGGCATCTGCGGTGGGCTCCATCGTCGGCACGGGCGTGCAGGCCGGGGCCACGGTGGCCAGCACGGTATCGGCAGAGCCCCTGGGCTACGCGGTGGATAGCTTGCTGCGCAGGTCGCCCGGGGCCACCACCACCGATGCCACCCACACGGCCGACAGCGCCGAAGTCACCCGCATTTTTGTGCACGCAGGCACAGCGGCCACGCTGCCAATGCAAGACGTGCAGTACCTGGGCCAGCGGGTGGCGCAGCGCAGCGGCCTGGCCGCGCCCGAGGCCGAAGCCCGGGTGCAGAGCACGTTCACCGCACTGCAAACCCAGGTGCAAACCGCCCAAGCCCAGGCCAAAGATGCGGCAGACCGGCTGCGCAAAGCCGCCGCGTATTCCACCCTGTGGCTGTTTGTGGCGCTGCTGGCGGGCGCGTTTGCCGCCAGCCTGGCCGCCACGTTTGGCGGCCGCCAGCGCGATCTTTAGATCTTTATTAACCCCCCACTGACCCAAGGAGACCCCCATGCGTTCATTGCTACTGCTGTTTCTGGGCATTCCCATCCCCATCGTAATTTTGATAGCCCTGTTTGTGCGCTAGGAGCCCCCATGCCCAAACGAACCACCCCCGCCGTGCGCTCGGTCAACACCGCCACACGGGCCAACCGCAAGCCCAACGCGACCACGCCCAAGCTGCCGCACGAGCGCGACGAATCGGTCGGCATGACCGACGGCAACCCCAGCAAAACCGTGCAGCAGGCCTACCGGGATGTGACCCAAGGCCAACAGGACACCGGCCTGGGCCCCGTGACCCAGCGCACCTACCAAAAATTGAAAAAGTAAACCTATTCAACTGAGGATTCCCCATGACCCGTACCACCCCAAAAACCCAGCCCCCCGCCACGCCACTGACCACCAACCAGGGCCTGCCCTTCCCCGACAACCACAACTCGCTGAAAGCCGGTGCGCGTGGCCCCACGCTGCTGGAAGACTTCATCCTGCGCGAAAAGATCACCCACTTCGACCACGAGCGCATCCCCGAGCGCGCAGTACACGCCCGGGGCGCAGGCGCGCACGGCTTCTTCGAGGTGTATGAAGACATGGCCGGACTGACCAAGGCGGGGTTTTTGTGCAACCCCGGCGTGCAGACCCCGGTGTTTGCCCGCTTCTCTACCGTGGCCGGCTCGCGCGGCTCGGCCGATACGGCACGCGATGCACGCGGCTTTGCCGTGAAGTTCTACACCGCCGAGGGCAACTACGACCTGGTGGGCAACAACATTCCGGTGTTCTTCATCCAGGACGCGATCAAGTTCCCCGACCTGATTCACGCCGTCAAGCCCGAGCCGCACAACGAGATTCCCCAGGCCGCCAGCGCCCACGACACATTTTGGGACTTTGTGACGCTGATGCCCGAGTCCACGCACATGCTGATGTGGGTCATGTCCGACCGTGCCATTCCGCGCAGCCTGCGCATGATGGAAGGCTTTGGCGTACACACATTCCGCATGGTCAACGCGCAGGGCGACGCCAGCTTCGTCAAGTTCCACTGGAAGCCGCTGCTGGGCATACACGCCCTGGCCTGGGACGAGGCGCAAAAGCTAGCCGGCAAAGATGCCGACTTCCACCGTCGCGACCTGTGGGAGGCGATTGAGGCCGGGCATTTCCCCGAATGGGAACTGGGCGTGCAGGTGGTGCCCGAGGAGGACGAATTCCGCTTCAGCTTCGACCTGCTCGACCCGACCAAGCTGATCCCCGAAGAGCTGGTGCCGGTGCGCCGCATTGGCCGCATGGTGCTGAACCGCAACCCCGACAACTACTTTGCCGAAACCGAGCAGGTGGCCTTCCACCCCGGCCACCTGGTGCCGGGCATCGACTTCTCCAACGACCCGCTGCTGCAAGGGCGGCTGTTTTCGTACACCGACACCCAGCTCTCGCGCCTGGGCGGGGCCAACTTCCACGAGCTGCCCATCAACCAGCCTAAATGCCCGATGCACAACTTCCAGCGCGACGGCATCCACCGCCAGCAGGTCAACACCGGGCGGGTGGCCTACGAGCCCAACACCCTGGCCTCGGGGGTTGAATTCCGCGCCGATGGCCGACAAGCCAGTGGCTTCACCAGCGTGCCTGAACTACTGGAATCGCCCAAGATCCGCCAGCGCAGCCCCAGCTTTGACGACCATTTCTCGCAGGCCCGCATGTTCTGGATCAGCCAAAGCCCGGCCGAGCAAGACCACTTGGTGGCCGCCTTCCAGTTCGAGCTGTCCAAGCTGGGCACGCCCGCCATCCGCCAGCGCATGGTGGACAACCTGGCCCATGTGGATGCCGAGCTGGCCGCCCGCGTGGCCGCGCCGCTGGGCATTGGCGTACCCGACGCGCAGGCCGCTACGCAGTGGCCCGGCTTCCGGCATGCCCCGCACCCGGTGGACGTGGTGGCCTCGCCCGCACTCAGCATGCGGCCCACCGGGCCCGGCAGCATCGCCACCCGCCAGGTCGCCATCTTGGTGTGCAACGGCGTGGATGCCACCGCCGTGGCCACGGTGCAAAAAGCCCTGGCCGAGGCCGGTGCCAGCTTTAAGGTCATCGCCGCCACGCTGGGCACAGTGCAGGTAGCCGACGGTGGCTACCTGGCGGTGGACTGCACGCTGGTGACCACGCCGTCTGTCGTTTTTGATGCCGTCTTCCTGCCCTGCCTGGGCGTGCACGCCGCCGCGCTGGTGGCCGATGGCGACGCAGTGCACTTTGTATTAGAGGCCTACAAACACTGCAAGCCCATCGCCGCCTCCGGCTCGGGGGCCGGGCTGCTGGCCAGCCTAGGCATCAGCATGCCCACCGACCCCGGCGTAACGCAGCCGCAGCCCGGCGTGGTACTTGCTTCGGCAGGTGAGCTGCCCAAGACCTTCGCGCCCGAGTTCATCCAGGCGATGGCCCAGCACCGCCACTGGGACCGCAGCGGCCTGGCCACCGTACCCGCCTGAAACTCCTATATTGATAGCTACTAGCGCATATAGAACATGCGCTAGAGGCCGATTTGGCACTTAACCCGAAGGAAACCGCCATGCACACCATCACCACCCAAGACAACACCCCGCTGTATGTAAAGGACTGGGGCACTGGCCGCCCGGTCATCCTGCTGCACGGCTGGCCACTGTCGGCCGACAGCTGGGACGACCAGGCCATGGCGATTGCCGAAGCCGGCTACCGCGCCATCGCCTACGACCGGCGCGGCTTTGGCCGCTCGGCCCAGCCCTGGAGCGGCTACGACTACGACACCCTCGCCGACGACCTGGCGGCGGTGGTCAACTACACCGGCGCTGCCGACACCACGCTGGTCGGCTTTTCGATGGGCGGCGGCGAAGTGGCCCGCTATATGTCGCGCCACGGCGGCAAGGGCGTGGTGCAAACCGCGCTGGTCTCCAGCGTGCTGCCGTTTCGCTTGCAGACCGCCGACAACCCCGACGGCGCACCGCAAGCCGGATTTTCAGCCATTGCCGAGGCGCTGCGCACGGACCGGGCGGCGTTTTTTACCGACTTCTTCAACGACTTTTTTGGCGTGGGCCTGCTCAGCCAGCCGGTCAGCGACGAGCTGCTAGCCTGGGCCCGCAACACCGCCATGCAGGCCAGCCTGCGCGCCACGCTGGAATGTCTGAAGTCGTTTAGCAGCACCGACTTTCGCCCCGACCTGCCCGCCTTCAACGTGCCCACCCTCATCATCCACGGCACCGAAGACCGCACCGTGCCCATCGCCAGTTCGGCCCGGTCCACGGCGCAGGCGATAAGCACCTCGATCCTGCTCGAATACGAGGGCGCACCGCACGGCCTGTTTGCCACCCACAAAGACCGGCTGACCCGCGACCTGTTGGGCTTTTTGGCCCGTTAACCCCGCCATGCCCCACCCACCCAACTCCACCTTCAGCGGGTCTATCCAGGACACGCTAACCCAGCGTGCCGGGGGCACGCCCGACGCCAGCGACGTGGTGGAGGCAGTGGTGCGCACCTGGCAGTTCATGGCGGCCCAGTTGGAGCCGGTAATTGGCGTGCGCGGGGTAGACGTGCTGCTGGAGCGTGCGCTGCACCTGACCGGCAAAAATTTCCCCTGGCTAGCACGCACCGAACCCACCGGGGCCACCACCCTCATCCAGCTGCAAGCCCGCTTCGCCCGCCGCGAGGCCACCGAAACGGCAGAGGCCGGCTGCGCCCTGCTGGTCACCTTTACCGAACTGCTGGCCAGCCTGATTGGCGACCCCTTGACCGAACGACTTCTGGCCACTGTCTGGCTGGATGTACCGCCCCCCCCTACACAGGAGACCACGCCATGACGCAACCCGTACATATCCGCCGACTCGCCACCGGCGTGCCGGGGCTAGATGCCATTTTGGGCGGTGGCCTGCCCGAGTTCTCTTTCAACGTGCTGACCGGCCCGCCCGGCGCGGGCAAAACCACACTGGCGCACCAGCTAATGTTTGCCCTGGCCACGCCGGAACAGCCCGCGTTGTTTTTCACCGCCCTGAGCGAACCGCCCTGGAAGATGCTGCGCTACCAGCAGCAGTTCTCTTTTTTTGCGCTCAATAAAGTGGGCAGATGCATCCGCTTTGTGCATTTGAGCGACGAGATGGCGGCGGGCAATTTCGACCAGGTGCTGGCGCGCATCTTGGTGGAGGTCAAGGCGACAGGCCCGGCCTTTGTGTTCATCGATTCGTTCCGCGCGGTCTTGGCCGATACGCAACAGCAAGACGGCAGCCACACCAGCCTGCGGCGGTTTACCCAGCAGCTGGGTATCGCGCTGGCCGGGTGGCAGGCTACGACTTTTCTGGTCGGAGAATATTCACCGCACAGCGACCCGCACCCGGTGTTCACCGTAGCCGACGGCATTCTGGCGCTGGACCAAAGCGTGCAGCGCAACTCCATGGTGCGCAAGATCCAGGTGCTGAAAATGCGCGGCCAGGCCCCCAGCCCCGGCGTACACACCCTGCGCATCACCCGCGATGGGCTGACCATCTTTCCGTCCGCCGTGGTGCCCGACGACAACAGCACCGCCGCCGCATCCCAAGACACCACCCCCGTGCGTACCGAAACCCGCATCCCCATGGGCGTGCCACTGCTAGACGAGATGCTGGGCGGGGGCCTGCCCGCAGGCTATTCGCTGCTGGTGGCCGGGCCGTCGGGCTCGGGCAAAACCATTTTGGCCACGGCCTTTTTGGCCGAGGGCGTGCGCCTGGGCGAAACGGGCGTGATCGTGGCTTTTGAGCAAACCCCCAGCCGCTCCCGCACCCACACCATTGACGACATGGTGCGCGCAGGCTGCCTGGGGCTGATCAACACCCGCCTGATGGATTTGTCGGTGGACGAGATCGTGCAGCAGATGGTGCAGCGCATCACCAGCATGCGCGCCACCCGGGTGGTGATCGACTCGCTGTCGGGCTTCGAGCTGGCGGTGGCCCCCACCTTCCGCGAGGACTTTCGCGAGTCGCTGTTTCGCATGGTGGCCGTGCTGTCGGGCATGGGGGTCACGGTGCTGATGACCTCGGAGCTGGAAGACCGCTACACCGACCTGCGCTTTAGCCCCTACGGCACGGCGTTTTTGACCGATGCCATCATCGTCCAGCGCTATATCGAGGTAGACAGCAGCCTGCGACGCGTGATGGCGGTGGTCAAGGTGCGCGGCAGCGACCACAGCAACGCCATACGGCGCTACGAGATCACCCCAGACGGGATTGTGATGGGCGAACCCATCTGCCATTACGAAGGGCTGCTGGGGGGCCGCCCCATGCGCACCCTGGAAACCGCCCGCATGTACAAGGGAGCACCATGAACTACCGAACACCGTACCTAGAACACAAACCGGTGCCGGACGACAGCCTGGCCTACCACGAGGCCAGCCGGTTGGCCAGCGAAGCCGCAGTCAACCTGCGCGACGCCAACGAGCGCCTGGTGATGGCGACAGTGCACGCACAAACCATGACCGAAGCCGCCGAAGCCGCCACCGCCCGGATGTCGTACATGGCCAAGCACGACATCCTGACCGGGCTGCCCAACCGCTCCCTGCTGACCGATCGGCTCGCGCAGTCGATGGCGCTGGCGCAGCGCCATAGCCACAAAATCGCCCTGGTCTTCATGGACCTGGACAACTTCAAGCGCATCAACGACTCCCTGGGCCACACCGTGGGCGACGCGCTGCTGCAAGCCGTGGCCCAGCGCTTGCAAGAATGCGTGCGCCAGTCCGATTCGGTGTGCCGCCAGGGCGGCGACGAGTTTGTGTTGCTGCTGGCCGAGCTGGAAACGCAGGCCGATGCCGCCCGCACCACCGCCATGCTGGTCGAGGCCGCCGCCCAGCCCTATCTGGTGGGCCCGCACCGGCTGTATGTGTCCGCCAGCTTCGGGGTCAGCATCTACCCGGACGACGGCAGCGACGTGGAAACCCTGCTGCGCAACGCCGACACCGCGATGTACCACGCCAAGAAAAACGGCCGCAACAACTACCAGCGCTTCACCCCCGACATGAATGCGCGCGCGGTGGCCCACCAGACCATCGAAGTCGCGCTACACCAGGCCTTGGAGCACAACGGGCTGCTTTTGCACTACCAGCCTAAGGTGCACCTGGCCACCGGCGCCATCCTCGGTGCCGAGGCCCTGGTACGTCTGCAACGGCCCGAACACCCCCTGCTCTACCCTGGCTATTTTGTGGGTGTGGCCGAAGAGTGCGGCCTGGTGCTGCCAATGGGCAAATGGGTGCTGCGCGAAGCCTGCCGCCAGGCGGCGGCCTGGCGGCAGGCGGGGTTGCCGTTTGGCCAGATGGCGGTCAACGTATCGGCACAAGAGCTGCACGGCAAAGACTTTCTGCACGGAGTGCGGGCGGTGCTGGAAGAAACCGGCCTGGACCCCTGCGCCCTGGAGCTGGAGCTGACCGAAAGCGGGCTAGTGCAAGACACCCAGCCCACCACCACGATTTTGCGCACGCTGAAAGACATGGGCGTGTGCATCGCCATTGACGACTTTGGCACCGGCTACTCCAGCCTGAGCTATCTGCGCCGCTTACCCGTCGACACGCTGAAGATCGACCAGTCGTTTGTGCGCGATATTGGCAACGGCCAGGGCGATGCCAAGCTGGTCAACGCCATCATCGCCATTGGCAAGAGCCTGGACCTCCGGGTCATCGCCGAAGGTATTGAAACCCGGGAGCAGCTTGACCACTTGCAGTCGCAGCAGTGCGCAGAGGGCCAGGGCTACTACTTCAGCCGGCCTGTGGCGGCCGATATTTATGCCGATGTGTTGCGTGCGCAGGCCCTGTAGGCGGCGTGGCACCCTATGAACCCAATCGGCCTGTAGCGCATATGTCTATTGCACTAGAAGCTATATTTTCAGGAGCATTTTTACTTATTATTAACAAAGAACTACACTGATCCTCGTTGAGGTGCAAGCAAGACCTTTTGTCACACTGAGAGACCCCTTATGGCTACAAAGGAGCACGGCACCCACGGCACCCACCACCGCCTGGCAACTGCCCCCGCCGCCGCCCTACCGGCGGCAGAAATACACCACTTTCCCATCGTCGGCATCGGTGCTTCGGCCGGAGGGTTGGCGGCGTTTGAAGCCTTCTTCTCGGGCATGCCCAAAGAGCAAGACCCCGGCATGGCCTTTGTGCTGGTGCAGCACCTGGCGCCGGACCACAGCAGCATCCTCGCCGAGCTGATGCGGCGCCACACCCGCATGCAGGTGTTTGAGGTGGAAGACGGCATGGTGGTGCAAATCAACTGCGCCTACATCATTCCGCCCAACCGCGACATGGCGTTTCTCAACGGCACGCTGCAATTGCTGGAGCCCACCGCGCCACGCGGCCACCGCCTGCCCATCGACTACCTGTTTCGTTCGCTGGCGCAAGACCAGCATGGGCTGGCGATTGGCATCGTGCTGTCGGGCACCGGCAGCGACGGCACCTTGGGCGTGCGCGCCATCAAGGGCGAAGGCGGCATGGTGATGGTGCAAAAACCCGAGTCGGCCGAGTTTGACGGCATGCCGCGCAGCACCCTGGCCACGGGCCTGGTGGACTACAGCCTGCCCCCGGCCGAAATGCCCACGCAGTTGATGGCCTATGTGGCCCATGCCTTTGGCCGCCTGCCCCGCGCCGGGTCTAGCAGCGCACCGCAAACGGAAAATGCGCTGAAAAAGATTTTTATTCTGCTGCGCACCCAGACCGGCAACGACTTCTCACAATACAAACCCAGCACCATCTACCGGCGTATCGAGCGGCGCATGGCGGTACACCAGATCGACACGCTGGAAGGCTATGTCAAGTACCTGCAACAAACCCCCGTCGAAGTAGAGGCGCTATTTCGCGACCTGCTGATCGGCGTGACCAATTTCTTTCGCGATACCGAGGCCTTTCACATCCTGGAGCAGCAGGCCATCCCGAAGCTGTTTGAGGGCCGCCCACCGGGCTCGGTGATCAGGGCCTGGTCTACCGGCTGCTCGACCGGCGAAGAAGCCTATTCGCTGGCGATTCTGTTGCAAGAGCGGCTGGATGTGCTCAAGCTCAGCTACCGGGTGCAGGTGTTTGCCACCGACATCGACAGCCGCGCCATTGCCACCGCCCGCGCCGGGCTGTACCCGGCCAGCATTGCCGACGACATCAGCCCCGAGCGGCTGGCCCGCTTCTTTACCGCCGAGCCCGCAGGCAGCGCCTACCGGGTGCACAAGGGCATCCGCGACATGCTGGTGTTTTCAGAGCACAACCTGATCAAGGACCCCCCGTTTTCCAAGCTCGACCTGATCAGTTGCCGCAATCTGCTGATCTACATGGGGTCGGAGCTGCAAAAGAAGATCATCTCGCTGTTCCACTATGCATTGCTGCCCGGCGGCATGCTGTTTTTGGGCACGTCGGAGACGGTGGGCGAATTTGGCGACCTGTTTGCGCCGCTGGACCGCAAGTCCAAGGTGTACCAGCGCAAAGAAGACTTCCAAGGTGCCAAGCGCGCCGCCCTGGGCCGTTTTTTACCCCCTATGGTGACCCGGGACATGGCGCTGCCGCCGGTGGCCGGCAAAACCACCTCGCCCCACAAAGTGTCACTGCGCGAGCTGACCGAGCAAACCTTGTTGCAGCAAATGGCCCCGGTAGGCGTACTGGTGAATGGCCATGGCGACATCCTGTACCTGCACGGCCGTACCGGCATGTTTTTAGAACCCGCCCCGGGAGAGGCCGGGATCAACAACATCCTGAAAATGGCCCGCGAAGGCCTGCGCCGCGACCTGACCACCGCGCTACACAAAGCCACCAACGCCAAAGAGCGGGTGCAGGTGCTGAACCTGCGGGTCAAGACAAATGGCCACTTCACCCCGGTCAACCTCAGCGTCTGCCCGGCCACCACCGGCACGGCATCGCCCCTGGAGTCGCCGCTGTATTTGGTGATACTGGAAGAAGCCGCGCCGCACCACAGCCAGCCAACGCCACTGGGCCTGCGGCATATAGCCACCGAGGCGCACGACCCCCACCCGGATGCCAGCGCCCAAATTGCCGAGCTCAACGAAGAGCTGCAAGCCAAAGAAGAGTATCTGCACGCCGCCAACGAAGAACTAGAAACCTCCAACGAGGAGCTCAAGTCGTCCAACGAAGAAATGCAGTCGGTGAACGAAGAGCTGCAGTCCACCAACGAAGAGCTGGAAACCTCGAAGGAAGAACTGCAGTCCATCAACGAAGAGCTGGCTACCGTCAACACCGAGCTGCAAACCAAGGTGACCGACCTGTCACGCGCCAACAACGACATGAACAACCTGCTGGCAGGCACCGGCATTGCCACCGTGTTTGTGGACTACCAGCTGCGCATCCTGCGCTTTACCCCGGCGGCCACGCAGATCATTAACCTGATCCTGAGCGACGTGGGCCGCCCGGTGGGCCACATTGTGTCCAACCTGGTGGGCTACGACCGGCTGGTGACCGACGCGAAAACGGTGCTGTCCACCCTGCAACCCAAAGAGGTCGATGTACTGACCACCGAGGGCAAGTCCTACACCCTGCGCATCCTGCCCTACCGCACGCTGGACAACGTGATCGAGGGGGTGGTGATCACGTTTGTGGACATCACCGAGATCGTGCGCACCCGTGAGGCGCTGCACAAGGCCAACGAACTGCTGCGTCTGGCAGTGGTGGTGCGCGACGCGTTTGACGCCATCACCGTGCAAGACCTGGAGGGCAACACCCTGGCCTGGAACCCCGGTGCCGAACGCCTATATGGCTGGACCGAGGCCGAAGCGCTGCACATGAATGTGCGCAACCGCATCCCCGCCCACCTGCAAGCCAGCGCCTTGGAGCGGGTGCACCAGCTCAGCCAGGCCGAAACGCTGGAACCCTACGCCACCCAGCGCCTGGCCAAAGACGGAACGGTGCGCGAGGTGTCCCTGACCTCCACCGCGCTGCTCAACGCCAGCGGCCAGATGTACGCCATCGCCACCACCGAACGCGGCAAAGATGCCAAGAGTCACCCATCTACAGAGGCCCCGCATGGATAAGTCCAACACCCCCCAGGCGCTGCGCCTGCAAGCCGAAGCCATCGTCCGTGAAAAAATGGCCTTGGCCTCGCGCCCGCCCGAAACCCTGACCATTGCCGGCATGCAGCGCGCCCTGCACGAGCTCCAGGTGCACCAGATCGAGCTGGAGATGCAGAACGAAGAATTGCGCAATACCCAGTTGCTGCTGGAAACCTCGCGGGCCCGCTACTTTGAGCTGTACGACCTGGCCCCGGTGGGCTACTGCACGGTGAACGATGGTGGGCTGGTGGTGGAGGCCAATCTGGCTGCGGCGGTGCTGCTGGGCTTGGCACGCGGCGCACTATTGGGGCAGCGCATCTCCCGTTATATCGACGCAAGCCACCAGGACACCTTTTACCGCCTGCGCCAGCAGCTGCTGGACACCGGCTCACCGCAAACCTGCGAACTGGAACTGGCCCTGCACAACGGAGCATCGTGCTGGGTCCAAATCACCACCAGCGCCGCCAAAGATGCCGCTGGTGCAGCCACGCAAAACCTGGTGCTGGCCGATATCAGCGAATCCAAAGTCATGGCCTCGGCCATGCGCGACAGCGAGGCCCGCTACCGCACGCTGGTCGGCAATTCGCCCGATGCCAGCGCCGCCCGCAAGCGGCAAGACGAAGGGATGTAAGTTCGCAAAAGCTTATGCCGCCATCGACATCTGGCGGTTGTGCCGGACCGTGTCCGCACTGTGGTGTTGACAGGCCCCCTGCTCCAACCGGGGGCGGTTGAGCACCTCGATCTGGCCGCGCCGGTAAACAATGACCCCCGCCAGTTGCAGCTTGCGGGCGGCGGCGGTAACCCCTTCGCGGCGCACGCCGAGCAGGTTGGCCGCCAGCTCCTGGGTCATGGCCATTTTGTTGCCGGGCAACCGGTCTAGCCCCTGCAACAGGCGGCGGCAAAACTGCTGGTCAATGGAGTGGTGGCGGATGTAGGCGGCGGTTTGCGTGACCTGGGCAATCAGCGCCTGGGTGTAACGCAGCAGCATGCGCATCACCGGGCCGCCCGACTCGACCTCGGCGTGCACCCGGTGGGCACTAAGCCGGTAGCCTTGCCCGGCACTGTGCACCACGGCTTCGTGCGGGCTCACATCGCCGCCCATGAACAGCGACAGGCCCACCATCCCGTCCAGCCCCACTACCGCCACTTCGGACGACGCGCCGTCCTCGGCCAAGACCATCAGCGAGACGATGGCGGTGGTGGGAAACACCACGTAGCCCGGCGTGCAGCCCGCGCGGCACAACACCTTGCCCAGCGGCAAATCCACCCACTCCAGATAGGGCAGCCAGCGCTGCCAGTCGGCATCGGACAGCGAGGCGAGCAATTGGTTCTGGCGCGGATCGGAGACGGTTTGGAGGCTGGTAGGCATGGGAGTCCTTGGGCAAGAAAAAACACTATGCCCATCATTCCCACCGGCACGGGCAGAGGCTATCGGCGGTAGTCGGCAATGCACGTCGGCACTGTCCTACAAACCGCAAAACGTATAGCCACCGTCCTACCCACCGTGGCGCACTGTCTGACAGACAGCGAACACGCCTTTTCCTACGATGGACCGACAGCACAACACCCACCCCCTAGGAGAACTCCATGCCTGCTTTTTCTTCCCATTCCCCTGCCGCCCCCCACTACGCGGGCCCTAACTGGAGCACCGCTTCGTACTTTGATGCCACCGCCAGCCAGCCGATGGAACTGGCCGCTTTGGGCGAGCACCTGAGCCTGTGCCGGGGGACCCACCGGCGTTGGTCTACCCTGCGCCACCTGGGCGGCGTACTGCACGGCTTTGCTGCGCCGCGCTTTGTGACCACCCTGGCGGTTGCCGCTGTGCTGATTGGTGCGACTTTGCTGGCGCTATAAGGCATGGCGACCGAGCTGCTGCATTTGGTGCCCCATGCACCACCCGCCTTGCGCGAAATGCTGGACGGGGGGCATGGCCCGGTGCAGCCGCCGATACGGTCAGAAATCTTCGGCCTGCAACGCTTTGCCCAGCATGGCCGCAGCCTGGGCGAAACCCACCGCGCGGAGCGGCCCCGCCTGGGGGCTGCCAGCTTTTTTCCGCGCCTGCGCGACAACATCCACATCCTGAAAAATGCCCACCGCTACATCGGCGTGCAGGCCGCCACCGGCTACGACGTGAGCCCGGCGGCCGAGTGGCTGCTGGACAACTTCCATTTGATCGAGGCCCAGCTGGAAGAAATCCACGCCGGGCTGCCGCGCAGCTATTTCCGCGCCCTGCCGGTGCTGCAAGACGAGCCGCTGGCCGGGCTGCCCCGGGTGTACGGCATTGCCTGGGCCTTTGTGGCGCATACCGATGGCGCGTTTGACGAGGCGCTGCTGGTGCAATTCCTCAGCGCGTACCAGGAAACCCGCGAGCTGAACCTGGCCGAGATGTGGGCCCTGCCCACCACCCTGCGCGTGGTGCTGGTGGAGAACCTGCGCCGCCTGGCCGAACGCGTGGCCACCAACAAGGCCGCCCGCGAAGTCGCCAACCTGTGCTGCGACCACCTGGACACCACCTCCATTGCCGCACTGGACGAACTGCTGGCGCTGCTGAACGCGCGCGGCGTGGGCCGCATGTTTCTGACCCAGATGGCGCTGCGCCTGCAAGATACCCGCACCGACAGCGACAACAGCGTCAACGACTGGCTGCAAGCCGCCCTGCCCGACTTTGCCGCAGCCCTTACCCAGCACAACGCCGACCAGGCCGCCGACAACCTGAGCGTGAGCAACGCCGTGAAGTCGCTGCGCGCCATTGGCGATGCCGACTGGCCCGACATCGTGGCCCGCACCAGCCTGCTGATGCAGCGCATGCTGGCCGCCCCGGTGTTTGAAGCCGAACACCCCCACACCCGCGATGCCACCCTGCACGGCATCGAACGGCTGGCCCGGCGCAGCGGCCACAGCGAAGCCTCGGTCGCGCAGACGCTGCTGGATTTGATGCAAACCAGCAACCCGTTTGATGCGGCCACCGGCGTGCCCAGTTACTGGCTGGAGGGCGCGGGCCGCCCGGTGCTGGTGAAGGCCGTGGGCCTGCGTGAAAACGCCACCGTGCGTTGGCACGCCCTGACACACCGCGCCGCCCTGCCCGCCTACCTGGGGGCGCTGGGCATTGGCACGGTGGGCCTGGTGGCGTGGATGCTGCACCACCACCCCAGCAGCGGGCTGGGGCTGGTTTTGCTAACCGCTGCGCTGATGCTGTTCCCGGCATCCGAGGCCATCGTAGCCATCCTGAACCGGCTGATCAGCGAATCGGTGCGCCCGCAGCACCTACCACGCCTGGGCCTGTTGGACGGCATACCGCCTGCGCACCGGGTGCTGGTGGTGATACCGGCCATGCTCAGCAGCACGGAATCGACCCGTGCGCTGGTGCACCGGCTGCACCTGCACTACATTGCCAACCCCGAGCCCTGCGCCCAGTTTGGCCTGCTGTCCGACTGGGTGGATGCGGATACCGAGCGCACCCCGGCCGATGCCGACCTGCTGTCCACCGCCACGCAGGAAATCAGCGCCCTGAACCTGCGCTACCCCAACCCGCAGGGCACGGCCCCGCGCTTCATCCTGCTGCACCGGGAGCGCAGCTTCAGCACCACCGAGCAGCGCTGGATCGGCTGGGAGCGCAAGCGCGGCAAGCTGGAGCAACTGGTGCAGGCCCTGGCCACCGACTCTGGCGATGCCTTTATGTTTTTGGGCAACACCTCCCGCATGGCCCCGCACACGCCCTACATCGTGACGCTGGACAGCGACACCCAGCTGCCCCCCGGCCGCCTGCGCGAGCTGGTGGGCGTGGCGGCACACCCGCACAACCAGCCCCGGCTGGATGCCAGCGGGCGCAGCGTGGTGCAGGGCTACGGCATCTTGCAGCCGCGCGTGGCCACACCGCTGCCTGCCCGCAAAGATTTCACCCTGTACCACTGGCTGTTTGCCGGGCAGTGCGGCATTGACCCTTACAGCGCCGCCACCTCCGAGGTCTACCAGGATGTGTTTGCCGAGGGCAGCTTCACCGGCAAGGGCTTGCTGCACGTGCAGGCCCTGCACGCCGTGCTGTCGGGCCGCTTGCCCGAGGGCCAGGTGCTCAGCCACGACCTGCTAGAGGGCTCGCTGGCGCGCTGCGCGGCGGTGACCGACATCACGGTGATCGAAGACGCGCCTTTCCATGCCGACGTAGCCGCCTCCCGCGTGCACCGCTGGACGCGCGGCGACTGGCAGCTGCTGCCGATTCTGCTGAACGCCGGGCGCTACCCGCTGCGCGCCATCAACGTCTGGAAGATGTTTGACAACCTGCGCCGCTCGCTGGTGGCCCCGGCCTCGCTGCTGTTGTTGCTGCTGGCGCTGTGCCTGCCCACGGTATCGCCCTGGGCTGCGCTGGTACTGGTGGTGGCGGCCTTTTCGGCCGGGCCGCTGATGGGCGCGGTGGCGGGCTTTTCGCCCAGCCGCGACGACCTGGCCAAGCAGCACTTTTACCGCCAGGCCGGGGCCGACCTAGCCCGCACGGCGTGGGGCGGGCTGTGGCACCTGGCCCAGCTGCTGATGCACGCGCTGTTGGCGGTAGACGCGATTGCCCGCGCCCTGTACCGCATGCTGGTCAGCCACCGGCATTTGCTGCAATGGACCACCGCTGCCGCCGCGCAGGCGCAGGCCAAAACCCATCTGCCCGCGCTACTGCGGGCGCACTGGAGCCTGCCGGTAGTGGCGTTGCTGCTGTGGGTCGGGCTGCTGGCCGTGGGCACGCCGTACCCGGCACTGGCCACCGTGCTGTGCCTGCTGTGGGCCGCGTCGCCGGTGTGGATCTGGTGGACCAGCCAGCCCCGCGCCAGCCGCGAAGATGCCCGCCTGCCCGCCGCCGACCTGGCCCATCTGCACGGCATTGCCCGCGACACCTGGCGCTGGTTTGAGCGCTGCATTGGCCCGGCCGACAACTACCTACCGCCCGACAACCTGCAAACCCTGCCGGTGGACATGCTGGCGCACCGCACCTCGCCCACCAACATCGGCCTGTACCTGCTGAGCGTGGCCTGCGCCCGCCAGTTTGGCTGGATCGGCACGCAAGACCTGCTGGAGCGGCTGGACGCCACCCTGGCCACGCTGGCCCGCATGCAGCGCCACCGGGGCCACTTCTACAACTGGTACGACACCCAAACCTGCGCGCCGCTGCTGCCGCTGTATGTGTCTACCGTGGACAGTGGCAACCTCAGCGGCCACCTGCTGGCCGTGGCCCAGGCCTGCCGCGAGTTGGCAAGCACACCGTTTGACACCCGCGCCAGCCGCCACGCCATCCGCACCTCGCGCCTGCGCATGGACCCGCTGCTGGCGACCCGCAAAAGCCTGCCGCCCCCGCAGCGCGAACAGTTGCGCTGGATGCTGGCCGACCACCGGGCCACGCGCCGCTCCATCGCCCGCGACTTGGCGGCCGACAAGTCGCTTGACCACGGCGCACGCCTGCGGGCGTTGGCGCAGACCCTGGAAGACCTGGCCTGGGCCGCCGACTACCGCTTTCTGTACCACCGCAAGCGGCACCTGCTGCACATTGGCTACCGGGTGGCCGAGCTGCAACTGGACGCGGGCTTCTACGACCTGCTGGCCTCAGAGTCGCGCCTGACCAGCCTGCTGGCGATTGCCAAGGGCGATGTGCCGGTGCGCCATTGGGCATCGCTGGGGCGGCCGTTTTACGCCATCGGGGCCAATGCGGGCCTGCGCTCGTGGTCGGGCTCGATGTTCGAGTACCTGATGCCCACCCTGGTGCTGGTGGAGCCGCCCGGCAGCGTGTTGCAACAGGCCTGCCACGCCGCGCTGCAAGAGCAGATGGCCTTCACCCAATCCATCCAGGCGCGCAAAGTGCCCTGGGGCATTTCTGAATCCGCCTACGCCGGGCAAGACCACACCCTGGCCTACCAGTACGCGCCGCAGGGCGTGCCCCGGCTGGCGCTGCGCCGCACGCCGATCGACGAGCTGGTCATCGCCCCATACGCCACAGGGCTTGCAGCGCAGGTAGCGCCTGCACTAGCAGCTATTAATTTTATAGCACTCGAAAAACTCGGCACGCACGGGCGGTATGGCTACATCGAGGCGCTGGACTTCACCCCGGCACGCCAGGCCGATGGCCACGGCTTCACCCCGGTGTGCACCTTCATGGCGCACCACCAGGGCATGACGCTGGTGGCCCTGGCCAATGTGCTGCTGGACGGCCCGGCCCAGCGCTGGGGCATGGCGAATCCGCACATCGAGGCGGTCACCTCGCTGCTGCACGAACGTGCGCCGCGCGAGGTGTCGCTGCTGAACGCGCCGCCGGCCGGGCCACCCACCCAACGGATGCAGCCACGCGCCCCCGGCCTGCTGCGCGAGGTGCGCCCCGGCAGCCACGCGCTGGAGCCCACCCACCTGCTCTCCAACGGGCGCTACCACGTGGCACTGCGGGCCAACGGCGCGGGCTGGAGCCGCCGTGGCAGCACCGGCATTTCCCGCTGGCGCGACGACGCACTGCGCGATGCCTACGGCAGCTTCTTCTACCTGCGCTGGAGCGCAGACCAGCCACCGGTGTCCACCACCCAGCACCCGGCCCCCGACCCGACCGCCGACTACCACAGCACCTTCCACGCCGACCGGGTCTGCTTCGATGCCGAGTGGCCCGGCGTGCAAGCGCACACCACGGTGTGGGTCAGCCCGGAGGACGACATCGAGTTCCGCCAGGTAGAGCTGCGCAATCTGGGCGACCAGCCGCTGGAGCTGGAGCTGATTTCGGCCTTTGAAATCACCCTCTCCGATGCGCGGGCCGACGAGGCACACCCGGCATTTACCAATCTGTTTGTGCGCGCCACCTGGCAGGCCGAAGACCAGGCGCTGGTGTTCGCCCGCACCCCGCGCCTGCCCACCGAGCAGGCCCTGCAAGCCGCCCACTTCATGGTCGATACCGACCCGCAGGTGCTGGGCGTGCGCATCCAGACCGACCGCCAGCACTGGCTGGGCCGCAACCGCGATGCCGCCCAGCCGCTGGCCGGGTTTGCCGTCCCGCCGGCATCGGGCTTGCTGGATACGGGGCTGGACCCGGTGTGCGCCATGGCCGTCAAGCTGCGAATTGCGCCGCACGGCAAGGCCCGGCTGACCTTTGCCACCGCTGCCAGCGACAACGCCAACACCCTGCAAGCGGTGATCGACAAATACCGCCAGCACAGCAACGTGAAGCGCTCGTCGCTGATGTCGGCCACGCTGACCGGCATCCGCCTGCGCACCTGGGGCTTGGCGCCCGACAACCTGGTGGCCATCCAGACCCTGACCAGCGCACTGGCGCTCAGCCTGGCCCGCCCAAATATGCGCACCGGGCCTGACGGCATGGCCCCGGTGAGCGACCGGCGGCTGCTGTGGCGCTTTGGTATCTCGGGCGACCGGCCCATTCTGCTGGTGTCCGCCAGCGCGATGGAGGGGCTGGGCCTGCTGCGCGCATTGGCCCAGGCACTGAAGCTGTGGTCTTGGGGCGGCCTGGGCTGCGACCTGGTGGTGGTGAACGCCGAGCCTGCGTCGTACCTGATGGCGCTGCACCGCGAGATCGGCATCCTGCGCGACCGCCATGCGGCCGACCGGGGCGGTGAATCGGCCCCCACCACGCTACACCTGCTGCGCGCCGATGAGCTGACCCCCGACGAGTTCAGCACCCTGCACGCCCAGGCCCGGGTGCGCTTGCTGGCCGATGGCCGCCCGCTGCTGCACCACGTGCAGGCCTGGACGGCCCTGCACGAGCAGGCGCTGGAAAACCGGCAAAACACCTCCAGCGTGGCCGTGCCTTTGGTACCGCACCGCCCCGATACGGTGCCCGCCCCCACCGGGGTGTTTACCGCCGAGGGTGAATTCCGCTTTGATGTGGGCCCCCACCTGCGCACCGTGCGCCCGTGGACCAATGTGCTGGCCAATCCGGCCTTTGGCGCGCACATCACCGAAGCCGGTGGCGGCTACAGCTGGGGCCTGAACAGCCGCCTGAACCAGCTCACCGCCTGGTCCAACGACCCGGTGGGCGACACGCCATCGGAATGGTTTTTGCTGCAAGACCCCCGCACACTGGAGGTGTGGAGCATCGCCCCCAATGCTTGGGCCGACCCGCAGGCGGTGTACCACGTAGCGCACGGCCAGGGCAGCACCACCATCCGCCACCGCCGGGGCGATATCGACGTGGCCGCCACCTGGTGTGTGGACCCCGACATCTCGGTGAAACACGTGCGCTTACACATCATCAACCGGGGCCACCGCAGCCTGCAACTGCGCCTGATCGGCATGGCCGAATGGCTGATGGGGGCCAACCGCAGCGACCGCAGCACGGTCCACACGGGGGTGTTCCAGCAGGCCGCCACCACGGCTCTGCTGTGTACCCAGCGCGAGCGCAACGCAGGCTTTGGCGAGGGCACCGCTTTCCTGGCCCTGACCGGTGGCGACCACTACGCGGTGGACGACTGGACCTGCGACCGCCGCGAATGCTTTGACGCAAGCGGCCGCCTGGTGCTGCCCGACCACTTTGGCCACGCCACCGGGGCCGGGCTGGACCCCTGCGCCGCCATCACCACCACGCTGCACCTGGCAGCGGGCGACACCGCCGACCGGGTGTTTTTGCTGGGCTTTGCCGCCAACCCGCTGCTGGCCCGTGAGGTGGTGCTGCAAGCCGCTGCCGCGCCCGCCACGCAGCGCCTGGCCGCCGCCCGCGCGCACTGGGATGCCCTGCTGGGGGCCACGACGGTGGCCACGCCCGACCCGCTGTTCGATGCGATGGTGAACCACTGGCTGCTGTACCAAACGGTGGTCTGCCGCCTGTGGGCCAAGTCGGGCTTTTACCAGGCCGGTGGGGCCACGGGTTTCCGCGACCAGCTGCAAGACGCGATGGCGCTGGCCTGGGCCGCGCCCGGCATGCTGCGCGAACAAATCACCGTGTGCGCGGCACGCCAGTTCCCCGAGGGCGATGTGCAGCACTGGTGGCACGCCCCCAACGGCGCGGGCGTGCGCACACATTTTTCAGACGACCTGCTGTGGCTGCCGCACGCCTGCGCCCACTATCTACACAGCACGGACGATACCTCGCTGCTGGAGACCCAGGTGCCCTTTTTGGAAGGCGCCGCCATTCCCAAAGGGGCCGAAGACGCGTACTACACGCCTGGGGTCAGCATGGAGACGGCCACGGTCTACGAGCACGCCGCACGCAGCATCGACCGCAGCCTGGCGGTGGGCGCACATGGCCTGCCCTTGATGGGCAGCGGCGACTGGAACGACGGCATGAACCGCGTGGGCATCGAAGGCCGGGGCGAATCGGTGTGGCTGGGCTGGTTCGTGTGCCAGGTGGTGGCCGAATTTGCACCGCTGGCCCACGCCCGTGGCGACACCGCCCGCGCAGAGCGCTGGGAGCAGGCCGCCGAGGGCTGGAAGGCCGCGCTGGTGGGCCCGGCGTGGGACGGCCAGTGGTTCAAACGGGCGTTTTTTGACAACGGCGAAGCGCTGGGCTCGCACTTCAACCCCGAGGCCCAGATCGACCTGATCGCCCAGGCCTGGGCCGTGCTGTCCCACGCCGCCCCGGTAGCCTTGCAACGGATTGCGCTGACCGCGATGGAAGAGCACCTGGTAGACCCGCAGGCCGGACTCATCAAACTGCTGGACCCGCCGCTGGCGCATGCCGTGCCCAGCGCAGGCTACATCCAGGCCTACCCGCCAGGGGTGCGTGAAAACGGCGGCCAGTATTCGCATGCCGGGGTGTGGGCGCTGATGGCGCAGGCCGCGTTTGCGCAGAGCCAGCAAGAGGCATCCGACACGCCCTACCGCTACTTCACCTACCTGAACCCGGCCCACCGGGCCGCCAACCCGGCACACAACGCCGCCTACGGTATCGAGCCCTATGTGATGGCGGGTGATGTGTACACCCAGCCGCCGTATGTGGGCCGTGGCGGCTGGAGCTGGTACACCGGCTCGGCCGCCTGGATGCACCGGGCGGCCATCACGTCCATATTCGGCTTAGAACAAGAGGCGGACACGCTGCGCTTGACCC
Organism: Rhodoferax sp. LB1P47; assembly: GCF_056521445.1. Classification (NCBI taxonomy): domain Bacteria; kingdom Pseudomonadati; phylum Pseudomonadota; class Betaproteobacteria; order Burkholderiales; family Comamonadaceae; genus Rhodoferax; species Rhodoferax sp. LB1P47. Next base: position 638,327 of record NZ_JBWMAU010000001.1, read on the forward strand.
CCTGCCTGCCCTCGCACTGGCCGCAGGCCGAGATCACGCTGCGCCGGGGCGAGCGCAGCATGCGCTTCATCTTGACCCGCAGCCCGCCCGAGGCCGCGCTGGCCGACCACGCGCAATCCAACGCCCAGCTACTGCGCGTCGGCGAATCCCTGCCGTGGACCACGCTGGAGGCGCACACCTGTTTCGTGGTTCCGATAGGACTTTCACACCATGACAAGCGCTGACAACACCACCGAAAAACTGCTGGGCCTGGCCTATGACGCGATGGACGCGCAAACCCAAAAGGTGGCTAGCCACATCGCCGGGCGCAAACACATTGCCCGCAACACCGCCACCGACCTGGAGGACGACACCTCGCTCGGTGCGCGTGCAGCCGACGCGGTGGCCAGCTTTGGCGGCTCGTGGACCTTCATCCTGCTGTTTGCGGCCGTGTTGGTGGTGTGGGTGGGGCTGAACGTGCTGCTGCTGGCACGCTGGAACGCGGTGTTCGACCCCTACCCGTTCATCCTGCTGAACCTGTTTTTGTCCATGCTGGCAGCGGTGCAAGCGCCCATCATTTTGATGTCGCAAAACCGCCAGGCCGAGAAGGATCGGCTGCACGCCGAGCACGACTACGAGGTCAACCTGAAGGCCGAGCTGGAGATCATGCTGCTGCACGAAAAGATCGACGCGCTGCGCCAGGGCCAGTGGGCCGAGCTGCTGGAAATGCAGAAGGAGCAGTTGCAGCTGCTGTCGCATTTGAAAGACAAAACTTCAAACTAGCCGACACGTCCATGCGGCATCCTCCTACACAGTGGAGCGGCACAGGCCGATACGTGCCAGCAGCCCTCGGTTTTACAGTTCAGGCATCGGCTGGGGAGTTGCAAAACCCCTTAGCCGACCAACCAAGGAACTACGATGGCCGCTAAAAATGAACCCACGAATGTCACGCAATTGCCGCCCCCCAGCGGCGACCGGATGGTACTGAACGAAGCCGCAATTGGTGCCGCCCGCCGCAGCCTGGACCAGGGTGCCGTAACCCCCAGCTACGGCCCTTGGCGCGAAGACATCATCCAGCTGCTGAACGATTCACTTGCCACCGAACTGGTTTGTGTGCTGCGCTACAAGCGCCACCACTTCACCGCCGATGGCCTGGCCTCTGCCGCCATCGCCGCCGAATTTCTGGTGCATGCCACCGAAGAATCCGGCCACGCCGACCGGCTGGCACAGCGCATCGTGCAGCTGGGCGGCGAGCCCGACTTCTCACCCGATTCGCTGACCAAGCGCAGCCACGCGGCCTACGACGACTCGAAAGATCTGAAAGAAATGATCAAAGCCAACCTGGTGGCCGAGCGTGTGGCGATTGAGGCTTACAGCCAGATGATCGCCCTGATTGGCGACAAGGACTCCACCACCCGCCGCCTGCTGGAAGACATCTTGAGCGACGAGCAAGAGCATGCCGACGAGCTCAAGGACTGGCTGGCCGCCTAGTGTTTTAGCCCTGGCTGGTGGGGCCATTCACCATGCCAAACCTGATCTATTTTTTACCAACCGGAGTATCCAAAATGAAACTGTCCATCCGCAACACCCTCGCCGCATCCATCGCCGCTATCGTCCTGCTGACCGCAGGCTGCGCCGTCACCCGTGGCCAAGAAACTGTGGGCGCCTACATCGACGACTCGGCCGTGACCACCAGCGTGAAAGCCCGTTTTGTGGACAACAAGGAAGTAGATGCATCGGCCATCAGCGTGGAAACCATGAACGGCACCGTGATGTTGTCGGGCTTTGCCAAGAGCCTGAAGGAAAAAAGCACGGCCGAGAGCATTACCCGCAACGTCAAAGGCGTGAAGGCCGTGAAGAACGAGATCTCTGTCCGTCCTTAATTTTTAACCGCAACCTAAAGGAAACCGCTATGAACTGGGACACTATCCAAGGCAACTGGAAACAAGCCACCGGCAAAGCCAAAGAGCAATGGGGCAAACTCACCGACGACGACCTCGACGTGGTGGCCGGTAAGCGCGACCAGCTCGCAGGCAAGATCCAGGAACGCTACGGCATCGCCAAAGACGAAGCTGAAAAGCAGCTGTCGGCCTGGGAAAAGAAGGCCAATGACAACGCGTGGTTTAAATAAACCCGCCGTCTGACGCTTAAAACGCCCCGAGATCGGTCTCCGATCTCGGGGCGTTTGCACGTGCGCGGCGGCCAGCCTCGGTAACATCTCCCATTTTTCTGCGGATTACCCCATGCAACTCGCCACCTGGAACGTCAACTCCCTCACCGTACGCCTGCCACAGGTTCTGGACTGGCTGGCCGCCAACCCGGTGGAGGTGCTGGCGCTGCAAGAAACCAAGATGACCGATGACAAGTTTCCGCACGCGGCCTTTGCCGAAGCCGGATACCAAGCGCAGTGGTTTGGCCAAAAAACCTACAACGGCGTGGCCTTGCTCAGCAAGACGGCCGCCACCGAGGTGGTGAAAAACATCCCCGGTTTTAGCGATGACCTGGCCCGGGTGATCACCGGTACGGTGCAGGGCGTTCGCGTCATTGGGGCCTACTTTCCCAACGGCCAAGCCCCCGGCAGCGAAAAGTTCGACTACAAAATGCACTGGCTCAAAGCCCTGCGCGACTGGATCAAAGCCGAGCTGCTGGTGCACCCGCAATTGGTGCTGATGGGCGACTACAACATCACCTTTGACGATGCCGACGTGTGGGACCCGGTGGGCTTGGAGGGCACTATCCACTGCACCGACGAGGAGCGCTACCACCTGCAAGCCCTGGTAAGCCTGGGCCTGACCGACACGCACCGCATGTTCCCCCAGCCCGACAAATGCTATTCGTGGTGGGATTACCGCGACGCGGGCTTCCGGCGCAACCGGGGCATGCGCATCGACCACATCCTGGTCAGCCCGGCACTGAAGCCGCTGGTCACCGCCTGCACCATCGACACAACTCCCCGCAAAAACGAGCGGCCCAGCGACCACGCACCGGTGTTCATCGCCCTTAATTTGCTATAATTTTTATAGCTATAAGCGCATGTTTTATATGCGCCAGAGGCCTATTTGACCAATGCGTTTTTTACAAACTCCACAAACTGCGCTGCGGGCAGGGCCCGGCTAAACAGGTAGCCCTGGTAGGCATGGCAGCCGCACTGGGCCAAAAAGTCTTTTTGTTCGACGGTTTCCACGCCCTCGGCCATCACGTCCAGGCCCAGGTTGTGGGCCAGTGCCACCACGGTGCGGGCTATGGCCGCATCGCTGGGGTCGGCGAGCACATCGCGCACAAACGACTGGTCGATCTTGAGCTGGTCCAGCGGCAGCCGCTTGAGGTAGGCCAGCGACGAATAGCCGGTGCCAAAGTCGTCTAGCGACAGGCCGATTCCCACCGCCTGCAAGGCCGCCATCTTGGCCACCATGTCCTCCAGATTGTCGATCAGCATGCTCTCGGTCAGCTCCAGCTTGAGGCGCTGCGGATGGGCCCCGGTGCGGGCCAGCAGCGCCAGTACGCGGTCCACAAAATCGGCCTCGCGAAATTGCCGGGCACTGACATTGACCGCCAACACCAGGTGGGCCAGCAGCGGCTGCTGCGCCCAGGCTACCAGCTGCTGGCAAGCGGTTTCCAGCACCCAGCGGCCCAGCGGCAAGATGTGGCCCGTCTCCTCGGCCAGCGGGATGAAGCTGGCGGGCGACACCATGCCGCGCACCGCGTGGGGCCAGCGCAGCAGCGCCTCGGCACCGGTAATGCAGCCCTGCCCATCCACCTGGGGCTGGTAGTGCAACTCGAACTGCTGCTGGGCGATAGCCTGGCGCAGATCGACCTCCAGCGCGGCGCGGGCGTTCACCACGGCTTGCATGGCGGGGTCGAAAAATCGCATGCCGTTGCGCCCGGCGGCCTTGGCCTGGTACATGGCCAGGTCGGCTTGCTTGAGCAGTTCATCAACCGACAGGCTCAGGCCACTGTAGAGCGCCACGCCGACGCTGGCCGTGCTGTTGAAGTCAAAGTCACCCAACTGGTAGGGCTGGTTCAGCGCGGCAACAATCTTCTCGCCCACGGCACGCACGTCTGCCGCAGCCACGGCAAGGTTGGGGTCCAGGTTTTCCAGCACCACCAAAAACTCGTCGCCGCCCAGCCGGGCCACCGTGTCGCAATCGCGGATGCAGCCCGACAAACGCTGGGCAGCCTGGCGCAGCAGCAGATCGCCTTTGTCGTGGCCCCGGGTGTCATTCAGGGTCTTGAAGTGGTCCAGATCAATGAACAGCAAGGCGCCGGTGTGTTTGTTCCGCTCACTCACCGTCAGGGCACGTTGCAGGCGGTCCATCAGCAGGCGGCGGTTGGGCAGCTCGGTCAACGGGTCAAAAAATGCCAACTGGCGTATCTGGTCTTCGGCGGCTTTGCGCAGGGTGATGTCGGACAGCGTGGCGACAAAATAGCGGACCTCGCCCGCTGCGTCATACACCGCGTTGATGTTGACCCACTGCGGAAACACCTCGCCGCCTTTACGCTTGCTCCAGATTTCTCCGGCCCATTTGCCACTGCGCCGCAGCGCTTGCTGGATCACCGAAAAATACACATCGGTGTCCCGCTCGGACTTGAGCAGCGCCAGGGTCTTGCCCACCAACTCCGCATCGCTGTACCCCAGGCTTTGGCTAAAGGCCTTGTTGACGCGCAGGATGCGCTGCTCGGGGTCGGTGACCAGTACGCCCTCCTGGGCTTCAAAGGCCGTCGCGGCAATGCCCAGTTCGGCCTCGGCACGGTAGCGGGCCGACAGGTCAATGTCTACGCAAAACATTTCCGGTGGGCGCCCTGGTGCCTGCACAAAGGCGTGGCTGGAGAACACCGGTACGCGGCTACCGTCTTTGTGCTTGAGCACCAGTTCACCGGCGGGAATGGCCTCGCGGGTCTGGAACATCTGCGCCATCGCCTGGCGCACGCCTTCGCGCATGGGCGGGGGAATAATCAGGTCGCGCAGGTTGCGGCCAATGGCCTCTTCGGCGGTAAAACCATACAGGCGCTCAGAGGCTTTGTTCCAGTACCGGGTGGTTCCATCGGGCGCATAGGCCTGCACCGAAACGCCCGGAATGTCTTTGATCAGGGTGCGAAACCGGGCCTCGGACTCGCGCAGCGCCTCGTCCAGTCGATCGCGGCGCCGCCCTTCTTGCAACACCATCGCCAGCAGCAAGGTGGCGGGCGTAAACACCAAGATAAGTGCCAGCGCAACGGACCCCAATTGGTCCGCAGGCAGCGGCGACTGGGTCAAAAAACCGATGCGCAACAGCTGCAATACCAGCCCAAAACCCAGCAACGTGGGTACATCCATGCGGGCCCAGCCCCGCTCCACCGCCGTGCGGTACAGCACCCCCAAGCCCACACTGAGAACCACCAAGGCCAGCCCCACCAGCATGGCACCCGAACCCATCCACAGCCGGTAGAGCAAGATGACCAGCCCGGCCACACTGCCCGCCAATGCGCCGCCAAACAAGCCGGCAATACCCAGCACCACCATGAAACCATTGATCACCACACCCGGTACCGGCGCGTACGAGGCGGCCATGCCCAGCACGCTCACGCCGCCAAACAGCAAGCCGGTGACCAGCTGCCCGAGCCGCTGGTGCCCACGCCACAAGCGCACATGCAGGCACTGCAACACCCCCAACAACAACATCCACGCCACATCCTGGGCCAAATAAACCACCATGAGTGCTCTCCCACACCTACCGTGCATGGACTCGGGCGCAGAGCACCCCGGGACCATGAAGGTTGTTTCTCGGTAATTGCCACGTTAAAACATGCGCCGCCGCACCCGACTTAGCGCAAGCTTGTTACACATTGATCCTACTTTAGCCCGCTTTAGTAGTGCGGTGGAGAGAATTTATGCGCGGTCTTCAGGGCCAAATTTACTATAAAAAAAAGAGCTTCTTGCGCATACAGAATATGCGCAAGAAGCTCTTTTCTTATAAATTTGCAGACCGGGCTTTACCAGACTGCGGGGCTTAGGCTGGCACAGCCTGGGCGCGCTATTCCAAGCCCAGCTCTTGAATTTTGCGGGTGATGGTGTTGCGCCCAATGCCCAGCTTTTGCGCCGCTTCGATGCGCCGACCTCGGGTGTTGTGCAGGGCGGTAAGGATGAGTTTGGACTCAAACCGGCGCGTCAACACGTCCCATACATCGTGCCGGTCATTGGCCAGCAGCTCCAGCGCCTCGGCTTCCAGCCCCAGTTCCCACCCGGTTTGTGCCGTGGCGCTGGCATCTACCGGCGCGGGTTTGAACACCGGCTCCAAGGCCATGTCCGGGCTGGTGTCCTGGTGCGCCTGCACCGGTACCAAGGGCACACCGACAATGCGCGCAGCCGTGGTGTGGCCCAGGCTGGAGGGCGGCACGGTCACGCCCAGCACATCGGGCGGCAAATCTTTGGGCTCGATGGTCTGGGCCGGGGCCATCACGGTGAGCCAGTGGCACAGGTTTTCCAGCTGGCGCACATTGCCGGGGAATGGGAACAGCGCCACCTGCGCCAGCGCCGCATCCGAGATACGCTTGGGCTCCACACCCAGCTGCTTGGCGCTTTGCTGCAAAAAGTGGCGGGTCAGCATGGGTACGTCTTCGACCCGCTCGCGCAAAGCGGGCAGGCGCAGGCGAATCACGTTCAGGCGGTGGAACAAGTCCTCGCGGAACACGCCGTCGCGCACCCGCTGCTCCAGGTCCTGGTGGGTGGCAGCAATCACCCGCACCTGCGCCTTGACGGCGTTGTGCCCGCCCACGCGGTAGAAATGCCCGTCGCTCAGCACCCGCAGCAGCCGGGTTTGCAGGTCGAACGGCATGTCGCCAATTTCGTCCAGAAACAAGGTGCCGCCATCGGCCTGCTCGAAGCGGCCCCGGCGCATGGTTTGCGCACCGGTGAAGGCACCGCGCTCATGGCCAAACAGCTCGCTCTCCAGCAAATCTTTGGGGATTGCTGCGGTATTGATAGCTACAAACGGCCCATTGGCGCGCGGCGAGTGCTTGTGCAATGCACGGGCCACGAGCTCTTTGCCGGAGCCGGATTCGCCGGTAATCATGATCGTGACGTTGCTCTGGCTGAGGCGGCCAATGGCGCGGAACACGTCCTGCATGGCCGGGGCCTGGCCCAGCATTTCGGGGGCGGCGGCCATGCGCTCTTCGGCCACTTCTTCGCGCTGGCTTTCCTCCACCGCGCGGCGGATCAGCTCCACCGCCTTGGGCAGGTCAAAAGGCTTGGGTAGGTACTCAAACGCCCCGCCCTGGAAGGCCGACACGGCACTGTCCAGATCGGAGAACGCCGTCATGATGATGACCGGCAAACCGGGATGCTTCAGCTTGACCTTCTCCAGCAAATCCAAGCCCGAGCCGCCAGGCATGCGGATGTCACTGACCAAAATTTGCGGGCCGTCTTCGTCGGTGGCCGACTCCAGCGCGGTGAGCACGTCACGCGGATTGGTGAAGCTGCGGGTGGGCAGGTCTTCCCGCAGCAGCGCTTTTTCCAGAACAAAGCGGATGGATTGGTCGTCGTCTACTATCCAGATCGGCTTCATAGTGGGGAGTACCTTGGGTCAGGCTGCCTTAGGTTTATCAAGGCAGCGGGATGAGTAATTTGAAATCCGTGCGGCCCGGAACACTGTCGCATTCGATCAAGCCGTGGTGCTGCTGGACGAAGGTTTGCGCCAACGTCAGCCCCAGCCCAGACCCACCCTCTCTGCCCGACACCAGCGGGTAAAAAATGCGGTCCTTGATCGACTCGGGAACCCCCGGGCCGTTGTCGATGACATGCAATTCCAGTGCCAATCGGTAGCGTTGTTTGCCAAAGGTCACCTGGCGCGCAATCCGGCTGCGAAAAGTAATCTGGGCATCGCCCTCGGCAATGCGCTCGGCCAGCGCCTGGGTGGCGTTGTGGGCCACGTTGAGCACCGCCTGGATGAGCTGTTCGCGGTCGCCCCGAAACTCGGGGATGGACACGTCGTACTCGCGCTCGATCTTCAGCCCACGCGGAAATTCGGCCAATATCAGGGAGCGCACGCGCTCGCAGATTTCGTGGATGTTGACATCGCCCACCACGTGCGGGCGGCGGTGCGGGGCCAGCAGGCGGTCTACCAGGCTTTGCAGGCGGTCGGCCTCGTGGATGATGACCTGGGTGTACTCGATCAGCTCGCGCGACTCGATCTCCATCTCCAGCAGCTGCGCCGCGCCGCGTATGCCGCCCAGCGGGTTCTTGATCTCGTGGGCCAGGTTGCGAATGAGCTCTTTGTTGGCCTGGGCCTGGTCGATCAGGCGCTCTTCACGGTCTTGCTTGGCCTGCTGCTCCTGCGGCAGCAGCTCGATGATGATTTCGCCGGGGCGCTCGGTTTGGGCCAGGATCACGTGCACCGGCACCGGCTCGTAGTTCAGGCGCTTGAGCCACGCGTCGTAGCGCATGGCCGCAAACTCATTGCTGCCGGCACCGGCCAAGGCGTTTTCCAAAATCTGGGGTTCGGTAAAAAAGTCCGGGAAATGCGAGCCTTCGATGGTGCGGCGCGAGCTGCCCAGCGCGTCCTCCAGGGCGGCATTGGCAAACAGCACTGCGCCGTCACTGGACAGTACCGCCACCAGGGTGGCCAGCAAATCAAACGCGTGGAACCGGGTGATGTAGGGGTGGGAGGGGTTCGTCATCAGGGCAGGTTGCGGGCGGGGGGCAGGCGCGCAAGCTCGCGTTTGAGGCCTGCGATGTCACTGTCGTTGCGGGCGATGCTGGCTTTCAGTTCGGCCACGCGATCGATGTATTTTTGGTAATTGCGGGCTTCACCGCCTTGTTTTTCAGGCTCACCGGCGTTGTATTCTTTACGCAAATCGGCCTGCCGGGCTTCGGCTTTTTTCAACTCAGACTCCAGAATCATGCGGGCATCGGAATCGCGGGCGCGCTGCTCGGGCCCGTCATTGCGCGGGCTGGCAGCAGTGGGGGCCCGCACCGGGGCAGGAGTGCTGGTCGACTTGGTGCCGGGTGGATTGCTGTGCAGAATGGTGACATTGCCGCCCTCCACCAGTTTGCAGCCACGTGCCTTGGCTGCCTGGGCATCTTTGACAGCATTGGTGTACTCGTTGCCGCAACGGTAGACGGCCATGTCCTGCGCCCCAACGGTGGCCGACACACCCACCCAAATCAGACCAAAAAAGTATTTCATGCGTAAAAAGTAAAGCCCAACCGGGCTTGAACTAAAGAGAGGTGCGCAACAGTACTCTGTTTCCAAGGCACGCCGCACGCAAAACGCAAAAAGGACGGCTTGCGCCGTCCTTTGAAGAGCCTTGGCGGCGCAATACTTTGCGCATCCTAGGCCAGTCGCCATTACAGCGAGTAGTACATGTCAAATTCCACCGGGTGGGTGGCCATGCGCAAGCGGGTGACTTCTTGCATTTTCAGGTCGATGTAAGCGTCGATGTAGGCATCGGTGAACACGCCGCCCTTGGTCAGGAACGCACGGTCTTTGTCCAGGCATTCGAGGGCTTGGTCCAGGCTGTGGCAGACGGTAGGGATCAACTTGTCTTCTTCGGGAGGCAAATGGTACAGATCCTTGGTGGCGGCTTCGCCAGGATGGATCTTGTTTTCCACGCCGTCCAGACCGGCCATCAACAGGGCCGCAAAGCCGAGGTAAGGGTTCATCAGTGGATCGGGGAAACGCGCTTCCACGCGGCGCCCCTTGGGGTTGGCCACGAAAGGAATACGGATCGAGGCCGAGCGGTTCTTGGCCGAGTACGCCAGCTTCACCGGAGCTTCGTAGCCTGGGACCAGGCGCTTGTAGCTATTGGTGCCGGGGTTGGTGATGGCGTTCAGGGCACGTGCGTGCTTGATGATGCCGCCGATGTAGTACAGGGCGTATTCGCTCAAACCGGCATAGCCGTCGCCAGCAAACAGGTTCTTGCCGTCTTTCCAGACCGACTGGTGCACGTGCATGCCGGAGCCGTTGTCGCCAACGATGGGCTTGGGCATGAAGGTGGCGGTTTTGCCGTAGGAGTGCGCGACGTTTTGGATCACGTACTTTTGCAGCTGGACCCAGTCGGCGCGCTCGATCAGCGTGCTGAAACGGGTACCAATTTCCATTTGGCCGGCATTCGCCACTTCGTGGTGGTGCACTTCGACCGGGATGCCCAGGGATTCGAGCACCAGGCACATTTCGGAGCGCATGTCTTGGAAGCTATCGACAGGAGGCACGGGGAAGTAGCCACCCTTGACGGCTGGGCGGTGGCCCGTGTTGCCGTGTTCGTATTCTTTGCCGGTGTTCCAAGCAGCTTCTTCGGAGTCGATCTTGGAGAAGCAGCCGGACATGTCGTTGCCCCAGCGGACGCTGTCGAACACGAAAAATTCTGGCTCAGGACCAAAGAATGCGGTATCGCCCAGGCCCGAAGCCTTCATGTAGGCCTCAGCGCGCTTGGCCAACGAGCGGGGATCGCGCTCGTAAGGCTTGCCATCGGTGGGATCGATCACGTCGCAGGTCATGATCAACGTCGTTTCTTCAAAGAACGGATCAATGTTGGCGGTGTTGGCATCGGGCATCAATTGCATGTCCGAGGCTTCAATACCCTTCCAGCCAGCGATGGAAGAGCCGTCGAACGCATGGCCCGAAACGAACTTGTCTTCGTCAAAATGGGACACGGGCACAGTCACGTGCTGTTCTTTGCCACGGGTATCGGTGAAGCGGAAGTCTACGAACTTGACTTCGTTGTCTTTCACCATCTTCATCACGTCAGCGACGGTCTTTGCCATCAAGAATCTCCTGGTAGGGGTTGGGTTTAAGTGGGACTACAGAGAGTCAGCACATCCACCAATGCAGTTTTTGTGCCACCGCCAACGCACACACAATTTACAACCATGCGCACGTCGGCTACTTTCCACGCGGGCATTTTGCGCCATAAAACCGCGCCCATAGACCCATGGGACAAATTGCACCAATACAGAGCAGTGCACCTATGCACCACTTAAGTGCGCCTAGCCTCGCACCAGTTCGGGGCCAAGCCGGACACCAAAGCCGTGCAAGCCCGCCAGCAACGCCGGATACGCCTGCGCTACCAGCGCGGGCGCGCCCTTCACACCCAGCTCGATATGGCGGCCATAGGCAGGGTGGTCCACGCTGGGCAGGCTGAACACTTTGACACCCTCAAACTGGCGCTCCAGGGCCTCCATCAACGGGGTCAGGGCGGCCTCCATGCTGCCAAACACAATCACCGACTTCTCGACCCAGACGGCTTGCTGGAACCACGGGGTGTAGTGCTGGTCCAGCACCCACTCCACCATCGGCCACGCCATCACCGGAAAGCCGGGCACAAAATGCACATGGCCCATGCTGAAGCCGGGGATTTTGTTGTACGGGTTGGGAATGATTTGCGCACCCTGGGGAAACACGCCCATGTTCAGGCGGTGGATGTTGTCTGGGTGGTCGGGCAGGTATTCGGTGCCTTGGTCGCGGGCGGTGTCTTGCATGCGTTCGCGGATCAGGGCTTCCGCCTGCGGGTGCAGCGCCAGCGGCAGGTCCAGGGCCTTGGCGGCGCACTGGCGGGTGTGGTCGTCGGGCGTAGCGCCGATGCCACCGGTAGAAAACACCACGTCGCCCGAGGCAAACGCCCGCTGCAAGGTGGCAGTAATGCGTGCCGGGTCGTCGCCCACGTAGTCGGCGTAGGCCAGTTGCAGGCCGCGTGCAGACAACAGCTCAATCACCTTGGGCAGGTGCTTGTCTGCACGTTTGCCCGACAAAATTTCATCGCCCACGATGATGAGCCCAAAAGTGGGCATGCGGTCATGGGGCTGGGAGTGGGGTCGTTCCAGAGTCATAGCTTGCTTGTAATTGAATGGGTTCCAAAATCTCCAGCGGCACTACCGCCGGACTGGCGGGGGCCACCACCTCGGCCCGCAAGGCTTCCAGCGCCGCCAGCAGGTAGTGGGAAAACCACAGCGACGAAAAGGCGAACACCAGGGTGTAAATCCAGATGGCCAACGGCACCAGCACCACAAACGCTGCGGCAAACATGGCCCCAGAAGCCCACACCAGACTCGGTGCGGCCCCCAGGTAGCCGGTCAGCACCCCCATGCCCAGCAAGGTGATGCGGTGGCGGCGGTAGATCTCGCGGCGCTCGTCCTTGCTGGCGTGCAGGGCCAGAACATCGTAGGACATGACGCGGTAGGTCAGCCAGCCCCAGATCAGCGGTGGCAGCACCAGAATCAGCGGCGGCACCAGCCACAGCGGGATCGACACCACCAGCGCCACCAAGGCCAGCACAATAGATCCCAGCGACCAAAACAGCCCGCCGATGAAGGTGCCGCCCTGCTTTTTTTCCAGCTGGGGAAAGCGCCGCTCAGCCACCAGCGCCACCAGGGCGGGGGTCATCATCATGGCCACGGCCAGCAAAGACAGCACTACGATGACAGGCGTGATGGCAAAGATCACCAGCAAGGGGGCCAGCGCCACCTTGAGCTGGCCCACACCCGCGCTCTCCAGCCAGGTCCACATGCGGCCCACCCATTCCGACGCGTCCAGCATGCCGCGCACCGTGTCCAGCGCCGGTTCCCAGTAAAAATAGCCCAGGCCCAGCGACACCACCACCAGCAGCAACAAGGGCAGGAACGACAGCGCAATCACGCGGTGGTGCATGCAGTAGGCCGCCGCGCGCCAAAAGGAATCCAAAAGCAGTTTCATACGGATAAGGATACCCGCATCACATCAGCGCACGCTGGCCCACAGCCGCTGCAAGCCTAGCCACTGCTGCCGCCAAAAGCCCCGGCCATAGTCGCGCCCTCCCTCCTCGGCCAGTTGGTCGCGGATGCCAGTGGGGTCATAGCGCAGCGCAAAGTTGGCAGTGCCAAACAGCATGTCCCACCAGGGCAGCAAGACACCGAAGTTGTGTCCGCCTAACCTGACCCCCACGCTTGCCACTGCGTGTGCTGCGCTGCCCCCCGAGGGGGCGCTCGCGTCTTGGGGCGGCCCGGCGGCGCTCAGTATTTTTGCTTTTATCGGTGATTCATGGCCCAGGCCAATGCTGTGGTGCAGCCGGTGAAAGCGTGGGCTGACCCACAGGCGCTCGCCCACCCGGCCAAACCACAGGCGCAGGTTGGCGTGCTGCAAGCTTTCGCTGAGCTGGGTAAAGGCCACGATGGCAATGAACTGGCCGGGGGCCACGCCCACCAGCTGGGCCGCCACGGCGATGATGATGTCGCCCAGCACGTCGTCCAGCAGGTGGTTGCGGTTGTCGCTCCACAGGGTCATTTGGCGCTGCGAATGGTGCAGGGAATGCAGGCTCCACCACCACGCAAACTGGTGCTGGCCCCGGTGTACCCAGTAGCCTAAAAAGTCGAACGCCACTAGGTACAGCGCAAAACTGAGCACCGGCTGGTCGGTGATGCCGGGCCACAGGCCATCCAAATGCCAGGTCGCAATCCCGGACATCCGCATCCTGCCAAACAGTTCGTCCATGAACGGATCGAGGGTAAAAAACAAGAGCAGCCTGAATGCCCCCAGCCGGTGCAAAAGCGTGTAGACGATGTCCACCCGCACAGCCGCCCGATCGCGCACCGGCTCCACCGGCCGCCAGCGTTGCAACGGCCCCAGCACCGCCAACAGCACCAGCAATTGCAGCAAACCGACCAGCAACCAGCCGGTCGCGGTATAGGCATCTTCCACCCAGCCGCCAAAGCCTAGGCCAAACACCAGCGGCTGCACCACGACCTCAAACAGCCACTGCTGCGCGTCAGAAAACAAATTGGTCAGGAAATCCATCGGTCGATTATTGGCGGTGGGCGCTTATCCACACGGTGTAGTCGGGATGCTCGCGCAGCGTACGAAAGCAAAAACCGCGCTCCTTCAAGCCCACAATCAGCGGCTCCAGTACCGCCGGAGCCCAGGGGTCTTTGCGCGACCAGATGCCCAGATGGGCCAGCAAGATGTCGCCGCTACGGATGGTCCGCAGGGCCTGGGCCAGCAACGCGGGGTTGCTGGCGCGTTCACTGGCCAGCTCATCGCCCAGAAACCCGGCCGGTGCCCAGCCCACATGCGCATAGCCACAGGATTGCGCCGCCGCCAGCAGCGCAGGCGAGGTTTTGCCGCCGGGGGCGCGGAACAATGGCAACGGGGCCTGGCCGGTCATGGCTTGCAGACGCTGGCTGGCCCGGCGGATCTCTTCGCAGTACTGGGCAGCTGTCCAGGTGAATGTACGGTCGGCATCCGGCCCCGCCGAAGGTTTAACACGGAACTGCATCGGCTGGCCGGGCTGACGGGGCATGTCGCCCTTCCAGTAGACGTGGTCAAAAGTGTGCGATGCAAAGGCATGGCCCTCGGCGGCACGGGCCCGCCACCAGGGAGCCCAGTGCTCGCCCAGGCTGCCATCGCCCTCCTGCGTACGCTCTTGCGCACCAAAAAACGTGACCTTGACCTGTTGGCGACCCAGCACCTCGGCCACCAGCGGGGCGATGCCCATGTGGCCGGTGTCGAAGGTCAGATAAAGCGGTTTTTCACAGTCTTTTAGGCCACCAGCGCTTATAGAATCTGCGCAAGTAGCTACAAATAATATAGCAAATAGCGACTTAACGCGCTGCGTGGTCCAGTGTCCAAACACCATGGGGTGACCTTCCGACATTGATTTGACGCACCACTTTTTTCGATTCAATATCGATCACGGTGAGTTTGCGCGCCCAGCGCGATGTCACCATCAACAACTTGCCATCGGCCGACACGTCCATACAGTCCGGCCCGCCGGGGGCCGGGTAAGTGGCCACCGACTCCAGGGTTTGCAGGTCGATCTTGCTGATGCTATTGGCCACACGGTTGCTCACAAACACATGGCGCTTGTCGCCCGCTGCGCGGAAGGCGTGCGAGCCCTTGCCGGTAGCAATAACCTTGGTGCGCACGGGGGCCTTACCCGACACGTCGTACACCTCCACGCCCTCCCCGCCGGTCAGGCCGATCAGCAGGGTTTTGTCGTCAGCGGTGCCATACAGGTCTGCAGGCATGCTGCCGGTGGGCGTGCGCCATTTGATGGTTTGGGTGACCAGGTCCACCGCCACCAGCTCGTCGCTATCTTGCATGGTGGAGTAGATGGTGGTGCTTTTGCTGTCAATCCACAGGTGGCTGGGGGTTTTGCCGGTGGCCACGCGCTTGGCCAGCACGATGTCCTTGCCGTCCCAGCGGTAGATGTCGATGTGGTTCAGACGGTTGGCCGCCGTCACAAACCACTTCATATTGGGCGAAAAACGCAACTGGTAGGGGTCGAGAACATCGCGCACCACCCGCTGGATCTCGGCCGTTTTGGGGTCGATGAAGGTCAGCGTGTCGGACAGCGCGTTGGCAATGATCAGCGACTTCTCATCCGGCGTGAGGTACATGTGGTGCGGCTCTTTGCCGGTGGGGATGCGCTTGGTCTCCGCCCAGCTGCCGGGGTCGATCACACTCACATTCGCATCCAGCGAGTTGAGTACAAAAATCGGATGGGATTGGGCCTGTGCAGCAAGCGGGCTAAGCGCAGCAAAAGCAAGAAACGAGGCCACGAAGGCAAAACGGCGGACAAACAACTTCACGGCGCACCAGAGGTAAAAAATAAGCCGGAAGTGTAGCCGCCGGGCCCGTCGCTAATGTGTCTGTGCAGCCGATAACTGGGCCAGATCCTCGGCACTTAGCCAACGCCACTGCCCTGGCAGCAAATCTGCGGGCAGCGCAAAACTACCCATTTGCGAACGGTGCAGGCCCTCCACCCGGTTACTCACCGCCGCCAGCATGCGTTTGACCTGGTGGTATTTGCCCTCGGTCAGCGTCAGGCGCAGGTGGTGGCTGCCGATGGCCTCGCAAGCGGCAGCCCGCACGGGCTTGGGGTCATCGTCCAGCACCACACCGGCCAGCAGCTTGGCTACCTGCTGTTCGTCCAGCGGGTGCTTGGTGGTCACTTCATAGACTTTGGGCACATGCTTTTTAGGCGAGGTCATGCGGTGGATGAACTGGCCATCGTCACTCAGCAACAGCAGGCCGGTGGTGTCCTGGTCCAGCCGCCCTACGGCCTGCACGCCTTGCAGCGCGCCTTTCTGGGGCCGCAGACGCAGGGGTGACGGCAGTAAGGTGTAGATGCTGGGGTAAGTAGATGGTTTTTGCGAGCACTCGGTGCCCGCCGGTTTATTCAGCAGTACGTAGGCCTGGCGGTGGTAAGGCCAGTCCACACCCTGCACCCGAAAGCACAGGCCCTCTGCATCAAAATCCATAGCAGACTCTGCACATAGTACGGGCGCTAGGCCTGTATTTTCCGTATAAACCTCGACGAGGCCCTGCTGAACCAACCCGGCGCACACGCGGCGTGTACCAAAGCCTTGCGAATAAAGAATGTCTTGAAGCTGCATGCCCCGAGTATCGCAAACGCAGCGCGGCCCGCACCAAAACGACTAAACCCCATATGTCCACAATATGAAGCATAAAACGTGACGCAATTCACACAAGTATGTAGCGTATGCGGCTACAACCGGGGCTCCACCGGAGTCTTTGATGCGCGAACTATTTACCACCCTGTTTGTTTTTGCCGCTGCCTTCATGCTGTGGCGCGCCGTGCGGCCCCACCGCCACAACGGCCACAACGGCCACCACATTGCCACGCTGTCCGCCCTGCACGGCTCGGACGCAGCGAACACCCACATCTATAAATGGCCATCATTGGGCCTGTTCCAGCTAGGCACCGCAGACAGCTTGCGCTACCAAACCGCCCTGAAACTGGCCACTGACGGCAACCCCATCGACCCGACAGGTTCACACGCAGTAGCCCAGCTGCACACCGGTGGTAGCAACGCCGAAATCTGGAAACCGGTTGAAGTCCGCGTACACGGCGAGCGCGTCGGTTTTCTGTCGAGTGGCGATGCCAGCCGCTTTCTACGCCGTCTGGCCTATGAGGGCCATGCCGGAGAAGTCACTTGCTGCGATGCGCGCATTTCCCAAACCGGCAACCATTACGACATTCGGCTCGACTTGAAAGAGTTTCGCCACTGATCCGCCCCTACACGGTTGCGTCGGCAGCCTAAAAACCGGCTTATTGGCAGTCTGTTGTACAAAACACAACGCCCCTAGACGCCACCATAGCCCTCTCGAAGGGCTATTTTTTTGGTGCACAGATAACGCAACACCAGAAGAAAAATAAATACATCCGCGCCACAAAAAGCACCCCACTCTTGCACCGGCTATCTGATGACAGCATGCCGTATGCCTAGAGTAAATGGCGTGTAGATGCTGCTTTTTTCGTAGCAGTAGCATTTTGTAAGCGAGATAAAAATGAGCCGATGGCGTGGCGTGTTGAACCATCGCATAGTGCATCGGCCCGTCCATAAAACTGTACGTTAAATCAGTTTTTTAATGTATATAAACTACGATTCATATGCTTGACTTGATATTAATAGTCCTCCTAGAATCCGCCGTCCCCCCTACATCCCTAGGGACAACCCGAACCCGCTGCCGGATCCCGGCTAAGTCAAATCGCTGCCAACGCCTATAAGGCACCGCAGGATTTTGATGGCGTACCCACCCAATCGAAGTGCCCTTTAGCGAATTGCTCTTACGCAAACTTATCGCCCCAGGCCTTCGCTAGATGAGGAAGTGCTATGACAGCGTTACAAAAATTGAGCCAAGGGCTACGTACCTTTGCAAGTGATATTGCGCAAGGTTTTTTTGAAATTACCCATAACGGATTTGCCCTACTGGGCTTGTTGGTGGCTTTCTCCATGGTGACCGTCACGGCCCGGCCCGATCTGCGCCAAATGGCCGAAGTTCAGCTAATGGGCTGGCTGCAAGAGCGCCAAGTGGTCAACGCCACCGACATCGACACCACCGAAGCATCCAGCAGCGATGCGGTGGACCGCGCCACCGCCAGCAATCCCCAAGACCTGCCCAAACAGCAGGCTGCCGTGGCCTACTGGCTCAGCAAAAAATACCATGTAGCGGCTGAACCGGTCAGCGCCTTGGTGGCAGAAGCCTATGACATCGGTAAACGTGTCAAATTGGATCCCACTTTGATTTTGGCCGTGATGGCGATTGAGTCCGGCTTTAATCCATTTGCCCAAAGCCCTGTCGGTGCCCAAGGCCTGATGCAGGTCATGACCCGTGTACACACCGAAAAATACGATGTATTTGGCGGCAAACTGGCGGCATTTGACCCTCTTACCAACCTGCGCGTGGGCGTAAAAGTCTTGCAAGAGTGCATCCAGCGCGCCGGCTCCGTAGAGGGCGGCCTGAGGTATTACGTAGGCGCAGCCAACATCCAGGACGACGGTGGTTACGCCGGCAAAGTCATGGCCGAACATGGCCGCCTGCTACAAGTCGCCGCAGGCCGCGCAACGCCCACAACCACACCCCGCACCATTCCGGTGGCAGCTCCGGCCATCAAGATGCCAGCTCCAGCGGAAGAAGAAAAAGTAGCCGTACTGCTCAACTACTGAGCCTCCGTTACACTCACCCAGCACGCAACTGGCGATAGGCATGACCCCCATGGGTGCGCATGCTGACGTGGACCACCGATGAGGCCTTTTTCACAAGGTCCATCGGGCAACCACTGGGAAGCGTGCCGCCAAGCTATAAAAATC
The DNA here is from genome assembly GCF_056521445.1 of Rhodoferax sp. LB1P47. Lineage (NCBI taxonomy): Bacteria > Pseudomonadati > Pseudomonadota > Betaproteobacteria > Burkholderiales > Comamonadaceae > Rhodoferax > Rhodoferax sp. LB1P47. The sequence goes on from NZ_JBWMAU010000001.1 coordinate 656,865, forward strand.
TTGGTGTTCAGCCGTTCGCCTGGGCAGCACTTGCTTAAAAGCAAGGACCATTGTTTTAACTATCAGGTTAAAGGACTGCCATGTACGACCGTACGATTCTCGTAGAGCAAACCGACCCCGAGCTGTTCGCCGCCATCCAGGCTGAAAACGCCCGCCAAGAACACCATATCGAGCTGATCGCCAGCGAAAACTACGCCTCGCCCGCCGTCATGGCCGCGCAAGGCTCGCAGCTCACCAATAAATACGCCGAAGGCTACCCCGGCCGCCGCTACTACGGTGGCTGCGAACATGTGGACGTGGCCGAGCAACTGGCGATTGACCGCGTCAAACAAATCTTTGGTGCCGAAGCCGCCAACGTGCAGCCCCACTGCGGTGCCTCCGCCAACGAAGCCGTGTTTCTCGCATTCCTGAAACCCGGCGACACCATCATGGGCATGAGCCTGGCCGAAGGTGGTCACCTGACCCACGGCATGGCGCTGAACATGAGCGGCAAGTGGTTCAATGTAGTCAGCTATGGCCTCGATGCCAACGAAGCCATCGACTACGACGCCATGGAACGCAAGGCGCACGAATCCAAACCAAAACTCATCATTGCGGGCGCTAGTGCTTATTCTCTCGCTATTGATTTTGAACGCTTCGCTAAAGTTGCCAAAGACGTAGGTGCCATTTTCATGGTGGACATGGCGCATTACGCCGGGCTGATTGCCGCAGGCATCTACCCCAACCCCGTGCCGCACGCTGACATCGTCACATCCACCACCCACAAGAGCCTGCGCGGCCCACGCGGCGGCATCATCTTGATGAAATCGCAGTTTGAGAAAGTCATCAACAGTGCCATCTTCCCCGGCCTGCAAGGCGGCCCGCTGATGCACGTGATTGCCGCCAAAGCGGTGGCCTTCAAAGAAGCGATGGCCCCTGAATTCAAAATCTACCAACAGCAGGTTTTGAAGAATGCCCAAATCGTGGCCGAAACCTTGACCCAGCGCGGCCTGCGTATCGTCAGCGGCGGCACCCAAAGCCACGTCATGCTGGTGGACCTGCGCGCCAAGGGCATTACCGGCAAAGAAGCCGAGGCCGTATTGGGCAGCGCCCACATGACCATCAACAAGAACGCCATCCCCAACGACCCCGAAAAGCCCATGGTCACCAGCGGCGTGCGCATCGGCACCCCCGCCATGACCACGCGCGGCTTCAAGGACGAAGAAGCCCGCGCCACCGCCCATTTGGTAGCCGACGTGCTGGACAACCCGCGTGACGCAGCCAACCTGGATGCCGTGCGCGCCAAGGTGGCAGCGTTGACCAGCCGCTTCCCGGTATATAAGTAACACCACATGAAATGCCCCTTCTGCGGCCACGGTGAGACCCAGGTTGTCGAAACCCGTGAATCTGACGACGGCGACCAAGTGCGCCGTCGCCGCCGCTGCGGGGGGTGTGAACTGCGCTTTACCACCTACGAACGTGCCGAGGTAGCCATGCCTACGGTGGTCAAGAAAGATGGCAGCCGCACCGACTTTGACCGCAAAAAGCTGCACGCCTCCATGCGGCTGGCATTACGCAAACGCCCAGTGGGCATCGAGCAAGCCGATGCCGCACTGGACCGTATCGAGCGCACCCTGCTCTCCAGCGGAGCCAAAGAAATCGCCACCGCTAAACTAGGTGAACTGGTGATGCGTGAACTCAAAAACCTCGACAAAGTCGCCTATGTGCGCTTTGCCTCGGTGTACCGCAGCTTTGAAGATGTGGATGAATTCAGCCGGTTGATCCGGGACATCTGACAAGCAGACCGCACACCACCAGCCAAGCGGTCAGCAGGGCTGGACCAATGGCATCCCATGCAGAAATGCCAAAGGCACAATCTGCGGCATGTCTCTTTGCCTGCACCCTACCGCTCCCCGTCGCCATCAAGGCTTCACACTGATTGAGCTCTTGGTCACTATCGCCATCGTGGCGATTTTGGCCGCACTGGCAGCGCCATCGTTCCAAACATTTATCGTGCGCAACACCTTCTCCAGTATTGGCAATGAGTTCAGCGGCAGTATTTTGAAGGCCCGCAACGAGGCGGTGACCAAGAATATTTGCACCACCATGTGCCTCAGCACAACCGTCGATGATGCCAACCCGTTTTGCAGCCCATCCAGCTCAACCACCGACTGGCAGCAGGGTTGGATCGTTTTTTTAAATGAAGAATGCAGGGACACCTATGGCACCGATAGCGCCACTAATGCGGTAGCTGCGGAGGACTTGCTGCTGGTACGCCGCCCCGGCAGTGCCAGCTACACCCTCAAGAGCACACGCAACGCGCCGACAGTCCGCCTGAATTTCGACAGCCAAGGCCGCCCCAGCCTGTCTGCCGCAGGTCGCTTCGACCTGGAATACACACCCAACACCGAGCTTTCACTGGAGCACGCATTCAATGTGTGCATAGATGCACTGGGGCGTACCCGGTCCGTCCCAGGCACATCTACTTGCAGCTATTGAGCAGGGCGACACCATGCATTCCAAGCCAACCCAATTTGCGCGCCAAGGCCGCACACCCCGCTCAGCCAAAGGTGTCACCCTCATTGAGGTCCTGGTTGCGGTACTGATTTTGTCGATAGGGCTATTGGGCATCGCCGGGCTGCAGGTAGCGACAGCCAAATACCAACTTGGCAGCGGCATACGCGCGGCCACAGCATCCCTATTTTCAGACTACACAGACCGTGTGCGGTTGAACACGACGATGGCCGGGCCCAATTCCATCACTGGCGCTGTATCCAACCTGATTCCTAGCAACGCTACAGACCAGTCGCTCTACGCGTACAAAAAAACTTGGGAGTTTCAGCAGGGAGAATCAGATGCGTCGCTAACTAGCACCGACTGCGATGGCAGCAACACATGCACCCCCGATGCACGCGCGAACTACGACATGCTCACATGGCGTAAAACGGTCAGAGCAAGCCTGCCGCAAGGAGCGGTTTTTACGGAAGGAAACCGCAGTAATGGCATCACCGTTACGCTGATGTGGTTCGACAAAGAGCGTACCAACAAATCCTCCCGCACCGATGATGCCGACAACGCGGCCACCCAAGTCGCGTTGGTCTCGGCCACCCAATGCAATGCCGTCACTGCCACCACCGGCCTGGCCCTCCAAACCTGTTGCCCGAATGCGGCAGCCGCACCGGCAGGCGTGCGCTGCAGCCGTTTTTCATTCATGCCATGACACACCACACCTACTCCCCCGGTCGTGCGCGCCAGCGCGGTGCCACCTTGATTGAACTCATGGTGGCCTTGGCTATTACGCTGTTTTTGGTCGCGGCTGCCGCCTACATGTACCTAGGCACGCGCGAAACGCAACGCGCCATTGAGCGCAACAGCAGCAACACAGAGTCCGGCACTTTTGCACTCCAGCTCATAGGCCAAGACATCATGATGGCGGGCTACTACCCGGCCACGTCATCGCGTATCGCGTCGCCTGCAGCGGCATCTTCTGCCGTATCCACTGTGGACAAGTACCCCAAACTGGCAAGCTATCCACCCGTCAAATTGGCCCTGAACCAAGCCACTATTACCGACTGGGTTTCGCCTGCCCCGATTTACCTCTCTGGGATTTACGGCTGCGACAGTGCCAAATTTTTGCCCCGTACCGGCTTGTGTGACGCAAAGGTAGCAGGAGCCCCTGACTCCATTGTTATCAACTATTTCACAAACGACACAGTAGCCATGCAAACCAAGGCGGCAACGGGGCAGCGCTACGACTGCACCGGGGCCGACGTAGGCGGTGACCCGAGCAATGCCAACCGTCGAAACGCCATTAATGCCCTCGCCCCGCCACTGCAACCCTTGCTGGTGTCCAACCGCTATGGGCTGAATGCAACCAATGCCGTCGCAGACAAGCAAAAAGTGACCACGCTAAGCCTTGCATGCAGTGGCAATGGAGCATATGGCAGCATCACCGGTGGCAGCACCAGCAACATCTACCAGCCCATGTTGCCCGGCATCGAGGACATGCAAATCACCTATGGGGTATTTGCCAGCACCGCAGATGATGGTAAGGGCGTACGCACCCCCGACAAGTTCTACACCGCCGACGAAATCAGCGGCACCAATGGCGCCAGCGCACTCCCTACCGTCAGCGTCGATAACGGCCTCGCACTCACGCCTATGCCGCCGTGGTCGCGGGTGGTGGCGGTAAAAGTGTGCGTGATGGCCAAAAGCATGGGTAGCAGCCCCAAAATTGCCGACAAAGTAGGCGCAGAGCGCACCTACATCGATTGCAGCGGAGCAACCAAAACCCAAGCGGCCAGCGACACTGCGCTGCGCAAGCGCTTTGTCCAGATATTTCCAGTTCGCAATCTGTTGAGCCAGGTTTTTTAAGAGTAGCGTATGCAAAAGCCTATCTCCATCCCATCATCTACCCAGCGCGGGAGCTCTTTGGTCATAGTGCTCCTATTTTTACTGGCCATCACCGGGCTAACCGTATGGGCAGCCCGGCAATCCATGTTGGGCGAAGGCATGTCGCGCAACCAGGTCGATGTAGAGGTAGCCCGCCAAGCTGCTGAGTCCGCCTTGCGTGATGCCGAGCGCGACCTCAAGAATGCCAGCCCAGGGACAACGAAAGACAACGCCTCATGCAACCGGGGTGGTCCTAGCATTCCAGCCAATTTCGACTCAGTTTGCACCAACGGACTTTGCTATCGCAGCGATGCCGACTACACCGTCGCCCAATGGAACACCAGTGACACCAATGCGACCACAGTATCGCCCGACCCCTGGTGGCCCAACAGCAAAGGTGGCAAGTGGGTGGCCAACGCCGACGGTGAACCAGACCAAGATAAGCCCGAGCGCACCCCGGTGAGTTCGGGCACAAATTGCAGCTTCAAGGGAGGTGTCCCCTTGGGTACCTACACGGGGGCCCCGGCGATCCGTGGCGTAGCAATTCAGCCGCAGTACATGATCGAATATTTCAAACGCAGCGTGCCTGGTCGCCAAGAAATGTCGGTTTACCGTATCACAGCACGGGGCTTTGGCTACACCCCTCGTACCCAAGTGGTTTTGCAGTCCACGTTTTTGCCTGAATAAGCAGCCGATGCTCGGCCGTTGAACCCGCGTTTCCCAGGAGTACCGCACCATGAAAATCCCCCTCGTCTTTGCCAAGTGCCTGCTCATTGCAGCGCTGTGGATGCCCATGCTGCCTGCATGGGCCGATGCGGTTGCGGTGTCAACCCCGCAACCCGCCGTGCCACCCAACATCGTGACCAATGCCAATCGGCCAATGATGATGTTGGTGACATCCAAAGACCACACGCTGTTTAGCCCCATCTACACCGACTTTGAAGACATCAATGGAGATGGCGCGCTCGACACCACCTACCTGCCCAGCTTCAAGTACTACGGCTACTTTGACTCCACCAAGTGCTACGCCTATAGCACTGGCGACGCGAGGTTCAACCCGAGCGCCGCAGCGGACACCTCGTACACCTATACAAACCCCGCGACGGTCACGGTCCAAGGCTACTCGTGTAAAAGTAATACTGCCGGGCGCTGGAGCGGCAACTTCCTCAACTGGGCCACCATGTCGCGCTTGGATGTGATTCGCAAACTACTGTACGGAGGTAAGCGCTCCACAGACACGGCCACAACCACAGTGCTAGAGCGAGCCCCTTTGAGCATGGATTCGCATGGTTTTGTTAAGTACTACAAAGGCCTCGACATTGAACACTTCACCCCGTTCACAACATCCAATTTGACGAAAACTACCGGCTCCAATGCCACCACTGGTGGCGTAGGAACCTATGCCGGACTCAGCATCTGCAACCGCTCCAACAGCGATAGTGAAGGCGGTACGCCGTTGATGCTTCTGGCCAAAGGCAACTACAAACTTTGGGCCACTGTCGAAGGGCAGGCCTGCCAATGGGGGCCGGGTTCCGCCGCCGGCACCGCCACAGGCGGCGGCCAATTGGGGCCTAAACTGGCGAGATACTACAAAGATGAGCTTTACGGCAAAGGTGGCATTGCACATGAGGTGAATCGGCCCAGCACGGCCTCGGATGGGGCGCTAGGCAACGCCTCTGAACTAACCGTCCGTGTGGCTGTGTGCGTTGCCAATCTGCTCGACACCAAGTACTGCCGTAGCTATGCGTCCAGCAGCAAACCCGAGGGTTTGCTGCAAGAGTTTGGCTTGCCCAGTGCCACCTCCACCACGGCCCGCACTGAATTCGGCATGATCAGTGGCAGCTACGACAAGAACATCACCGCCGGGGCTCTGCGTCGCAACATTGGCGATATGCGCGACGAGGTCAATACGACCACGGGCGTTTTTTGCCATGCAACCAGCAGTGGCTGCACCACGCTGGCAGACACACGCACCACAGGCACCGGTGCCATCAAGGCTATGGACAACATTGTTTTATACGGTAAAACGACGAGCAGCTACCCCGGTGCCTCGACGACCCTACCGAGTGAGTTGACCGACGGCACCTTTCCTGCCTGGGGCAACCCGATCGGTGAAATGATGGTGCAGGCCCTGAAGTATTACGCGGGTGCGACCAGCACCAATCCAGGCAGCACCACCAACGATACCGCCAAGGGCTTGCCCGTCGCCACTTGGCGCGACCCATTGAGCGACACCGGCAGCATTAATGCAGCCCGTAAAACACTGTACGGCCGCAACATCTGCCGGCCCTTGAACGTGCTTGCACTGTCCAGCAGTGCACTGAGCTTTGACCAGGGTGCCGACACCCAGTTTGCCGACTTGCCCAATCGGGAATCGCAAACCCTGTCGAACTTCACCGACACCATCGGGGTGATGGAGGGCATTAAGGGAACTTCACGCTCGGTGGCCGCAACTTCTGGCACCTTGGCTACGGCAGACACCGTAGCCGCAGGCTGCTCAGCCAAAACGGTCGATAGCCTCTCTTCGGTATTTGGTATTTGCCCCGAGGCACCCACCACCGCAGGCACCTACAAAGTGGCCGGTGCGGCTTTTTATGCCAACACCCACCGGGTGCGCGACACCACCAGCATGACGCTGCCCGTCGACTTGCCCAGCACCGCACTCAAGGTCAAAACCTACGCTGCCGCATTGACAGGCGGAGCCCCTGTGATCAAGGTGCCCGTTCCAAATTCGGGTACCCCTCCAAAATACGTCTATATCACACCAGAGGCACTTGGTGCCACCTCAGACCGACTCGGAGTACGCATGCCTATGTCGGTGCTCACGTTTGATGCAATCGCCGCCTCACCCACTGGGGTGTTGCCGTGGGCCACCTTTTTGGTGACCTGGAATAACCGCACATTTGGCGGCGACTACGACATGGATATTGCGGGATTTTTACGCTATGACGTGGCGGTGACAACCACCGGTTCACCTTCTGGCTATGACATCAAAATCAGTACCGATATCGTCAACGTGGGCATGGGCTCTATGGGAGCCTATGGCTTTAGTGTGATTGGAACCAATAACGACGGACGCCTGCTGACCCACCGCCACATGGTTACAGCCGACTATGACAACGCCCTGCTTGCCACTGGCGGAAATACCAGGGCTGCTGGCTACCAGTGTGGCGAAGCCGCTTATTTGGCCTCGAACAACAATGGAGACCAGGGTGCATGCAAGGTCGCATCGGACAGCAATACCGTGTATGACGCAAATTACCTGAAGACAAGCACCCTCCAAATGCTGGGGGCCACCGACATCACGCTCCAAGACCCACTTTGGTACGCCGCCAAATACGGCAGTTTCAGCTCTGAGAACTACGTCTACAACAGTGCATCCACCACACCCTTGACCATCGCAAGCTACGACGCGGTTAAAACCGACGGCAGTGCTGGGCAAGATGACACACCCGATGGTTACTTTTTGGCCCGCCGCCCCGACCTGCTGGAAGACCAGCTGCGCCGCGCGCTCGACAGCCTGACCAAACAAGCCAACGCAGCCCCTGCATCTAGCGGCCCAGAACTCGATGGCGGAAGCTTCAACTACAAAGTAAGTTTTGATTCAGGAAAAGTGACCGGCAACCTCGAAGCCTACCCATTTATCGACTCTGATGAGGGTGGTAACTTTGCAACAGAGCCCAGTTTGCGCGCCGGGCAACTGCTGCGCACACGCACCAGCGGCACCGACGGCAGCTCAGGCGATAAAGGCAACTCACGGGTCATCATCACCAACCTGGGTAACCGAACCACCAGCGCCACCGCACCCGCCATCCCATTCCGGTGGAGCGCCACCGAACCCAACATATTGCCCGCAGGCTACAAAACACTGCTCACGACCAGTAGCACCAACACACTGACCGAGGCAAACGCCCAGCGCCTGGTGCAGTACATGCGGGGCGACCAGTCACTAGAGAACGCCTCGACCGGCTTGCGCGTGCGCGGAGACAACATGCTGGGCCCCATCGTCAACTCGACCCCGTGGATGCAGAACCCGCCCCAGGCCAACTTTTTAATCAACCAATCGCCCGGATACGCAAATTTTTCGTCCAAACGCACAACCCGCCCGCAACTGCTGTGGGTGGCAGCCAATGACGGCATGATGCACGCATTTGACCCCAGTACGCTTGCCGAAAAGTTTGCCTATGTCCCGGGTATGGTGGCCAACCGGCTGGCCGAAATCCCCATGCAACGCGGCGGCACGGGGCGCACCTCGGTCACCATCGGCACCACCACAAGTAACTTCACGCAAGACACCTCCGAAAACAAACCCGATGCCAACGGCACTGTGTGGCCGTATGTAGACGGCAACCCTTTTACCGCCGATGTCAAACTGGGTATCACCACCGGCATCAATACCGCCACAGAAAACGGTACCTGGGCAACCTACCTGTTTAGCACCCTGGGACGTGGTGGACGTGGCGTATTTGCGCTAGACGTATCGGGCTCCGAGAACTCGGCCTCATGGAGCAGCCTGAACGAGGGCAGCGCCAATACACTTTTCAAGTGGCAGTTCAGCGCAGACGACGACATTCAAACCGGTGAAACCGTGAGCGACCTGGGCTATGTAGTGGGAGACATCGGCATCAATGGCAACAGCGGCCAGGCCAGCCCGGTGGTGAAATTGAACAACGGAAAATTTGCGCTGCTACTCAACAATGGTGTGAAGTCCGCCAGCGGCAAGGCGGCGCTCTACCTGTTGTTTGTCGATGGCCCTGACTCCAGTACCGGAAAGTGGAACCGCATTAGTTCGACCAGCACAACAGGCCAGTACGTCAAGATCGTGGCAGCCGAGGCCCCTACCGATGGCACCAAAAATGGCCTCGCGACCCCTTTGTGGATTGACCGAGACGGCAACGGTACCGCCGATGTGGTGTACGCAGGCGACCTCAAGGGCAATATGTGGAAGTTCGACATCAGCAGCACCAACGCCGTGAATTGGAAGGTCGCTTACAAAACGGCGGACGGGATCACCAACCGCCCCTTGTTCACGGCGCAATATCCTGGAACAGGCAATAGCGCAGCTACCCCGCTGGCCATCACCACGGCACCCGAATACGTATATCCGGCTTTTGACGGCCTGATCATCAATTTCGGCACTGGCAATGCGTTTGAAACCGGAGATTTCCCTATCAAAGGCACGGTCAAGCAGCGTTTCTATGGTGTGTGGGACAACCCCTCGTTTGCCAATGTCACCACTGGCACCGGCCCCATGATTCCGGCCAACGCCACGACCCTGGTGCAGCGCACCTATGCGCGCAATGCCACCACCGGCAACGTGACGGTCACGGCCGACAGTACAGACACATCAGGCACCCAAACCTTCACGCCTATCGAATGGGGTAACCAGGATGGCTGGTATTTCAATTTACCCGATTCGCTGACCACTGGCGAAGCCGTGCTGACATCGCCCGACCTACAGGCTGGCTTTTTGGTATTCACCAGCGTGCGCTCAAAAATCGGCAGTGACAACTGCAACAACGATCCTGACAGTACCCTGTTCACGATTGACCCCATTGCCGGCCGCACGACCCGCAGCGGGCTTACCGTAGATGGCGCAGCAGTTGCCGGTATATCCATCCCCGGCCAAAAATTTGTGATTTTGAACAACGCCACATCGTCCCTCAAATACTCGACACCTTGCACCAACGGAACTGCGGGTTGCGTCAACGGCAAAAAGCAAAGCACTATCGCGAATGACCAGGTGTGCAAAGCCGTGATCACAGGCTCCGGCAAGACTGCCGACCTGTGCTACAACCCGCTGGGCCGCGTTCAGTGGCGCGAAATTCCTGGACTAAGGAGCACCCAATGATGAAACCCCAAGCCCAGCGTGGCTTCACCCTGATCGAATTGATGATTACAGTCGCGGTGGTCGGCATACTCGCCGCCATCGCACTCCCCAGTTACACCGAGTACATAGCACGGAGCCGGCGCACCGAAGCTCAAACCGTTCTACTGGCTGGCCAGCAGTGGATGGAGCGGTTTTATTCTGAAAACTACCGTTATGACCAAAATAGCGCGGGTACAGCGGTCACCGATGCCAGCCAGTTTCCCTCACACTTCAGTACCTCACCCGTACCTGGCCAAGGTGCGGCCTTGTATGCAATTACGGTCAGCAACGCCGCATCCAGCCCCCGCGACAACTACACCATCACCGCTGCACGCAAAAGTTCCGCAGGCATGGCCACAGACCGCTGCGGCAACATGACAGTCGACCACCTAGGTCGACGCAGTCTTGTGAACGACACTTACACCGCCGCCGCAGGTGCAACAAAAGCCGCCGCGATCGCCTACTGCTGGAAATAGGCAAGGCAATCCACTGCTGTGTATAGAGGTAAATTTTGGTGGGCAGTTACAGGCTCGGTCGGGCTACACACTGCTCTGCTCTGGATAGGTTGGCAGCAAACATCGCCTGTTAAAGCCAACACAGCACCTCTGCTGGTAGTACGCGCGAGCTTGGTGTCAGCACCCACTCAGATCGCATTAACAGCCCCCTCGCAGCCCGACGAGCCGCCTCCGCCTATCGAGTCCGCACAACCCTCCAAGCAAATCACGGCACCTATGCCCACAGAGCCCACGGGCTTGAACCAAGACCCTACAGAATATCTTCCGATCGAATCCGTAGACCAACCCGCATCGCCCAATGACGACTGGGCCATTGACACGGAAGTTTTGCCCCGAGGGTACTCCATGCGGATACTATTAAAACTATGGATTTCCTCCAGTGGTCAGCTCGACCACTGGGAGTTTGAGGTTGAACCGCACAACGAAGCGCTGGCACTAAAGGCATTGCACCAGCTAGATCAAGCACGCATTCAGCCCGCTCAACTCAATAACATAGCCGTTGCCAGCTTTCGTCAGCTTGAAGTATTTATAAGCAGAGACTAGTAAAGTCATAAAATAGCTTAAATTCCGCATAAATTTAAACAATAAAAATTGATATACATAATCACACAGAAAGAAGTCAATTGCTCACTGTCATTTTTTCCAGCTTAAATGGCGAAAAAACGCTAGCATCAACCCTAGCTGCATTCTGCAATGTAAAAGAACCCAACGGGGGTTGGAAATTAATAGGGGTTGACAATGGAAGCACTGACTCCACCGCAGAGATCATGCACTCCTTTAAAGAAAAATTACCTCTACAGATTATTTTTGTTCCAATTCGTGGAAAAAATAATGCATTAAACGAGGCCCTAAAATATACAGAAGGAAATTTGATTGTATTTACGGATGACGACACCATCCCTGACCCCGACTGGCTCTGCCAACTACGCATTCAAGCAGACAACAATCCAGAATATGACTTATTTGGTGGCAATATTCTACCCCACTGGCCTCGAAAACCAGATGCATGGATATTGCGCCATGTGCCATTAGGCATGGTCTTTGCATTATCACCTACCCACTTAGAAACAGGCCCCGTTAACAATGGCTATGTATGGGGCCCTAATATGGCGATTCGCACAAGCATCTTTAATTCAGGCCTTAAATTCAACACCAAATTTGGGCCTGATGGAAGCAACATCTACGCTATGGGATCCGAATCCGAACTTACATCAAGATTGGCCAGAAATAATGTAAAGTCGTGGTTTTGCAAAGAAGCAAAAGTACTCCACATCATCAGAGAAAACCAAATGGAGAAATCTTGGATATTGCAAAGATTTTTTAGAAATGGTCGATCATTCCAATTATCAAAAAATCACCGCGCCACCGATAACCCGAAAATATTGGGAGTCGAGCGCTGGATGTACAAAAAACTAGTCAATAGCTACATAAAAATAATAGCGTTAAAAATTCTCGGAAAAACAGATCAAATATTCATTGAAGAACAATCCTACTACCGCACCAAGGGAATGATCTACCAATCAAAAATACTATCCAAAAACATATAATTTATTGGGTATTATCGAAAACCGAAGGCATGCAAAACCACACTTGCATTGGCCGCACACCACTACCAAGGCTTGGCAACGTGACTGAATCTCAAGATGCCCTGCGCATCAAAATAGCCATCAACCTCGCCACCCAAGCCCGCTTGCTCGCCCCACCCAATCCCGCCGTAGGCTGCGTCCTCATGGATGCGGCAGGCAACATTCTCGGCACCGGCCACACCCAGCGCGTAGGCGGCCCGCACGCAGAAGTCATGGCCTTGCGCGATGCCGCTGCCAATGGCCACAGCACCCAAGGGGCCACCGCCTACGTCACCCTGGAACCCTGCTCCCACCAGGGCCGCACCGGCCCCTGCTGCGATGCACTCATCCATGCGGGAATCCGCAAAGTTGTGGCCTCCATCGCCGACCCCAACCCGCTGGTGGCGGGTAACGGCTTTGCCCGCCTGCGCGCTGCCGGGGTGGACGTGGAAATCGGCCCCGGCGCGGCCGAAGCGCGCGAGCTCAACCTAGGCTTCTTCAGCCGCATGGTGCGCAAAACCCCTTGGGTGCGCATGAAAATCGCCGCCTCGCTCGACGGCCGCACCGCCTTGGCCGATGGCCGCAGCCAGTGGATCACCTCCCCCGCCGCCCGGGCCGACGGCCATGCATCCCGGGCCCGCGCCTGTGCGGTGTTGACCGGCATAGGCACGCTGCTGAAAGACAGCCCCACGCTGGATGCACGGCTGGCCAATACCCCCCGGCAACCGCATCTGGTGGTGGTAGACAGCCGCCTGGATACGCCAACCGATGCTCCTATTTTTATAGCTGGACGCGCAGTATATATATGCACTAACAGCCAAAATGATGTAAAAAAACAGGCCTTGGAAGCTGTGGGAGCCACCGTACTCTATCTCCCTGGATCGGCAGGCCGGGTAGATTTGCGTGCCATGCTGCAAGAGCTGGCCCGGCGCGAGATCAACGAAGTGCATGTCGAAGCGGGCCAGACCCTCAACGGCGCTCTGATCCAGGCCGAATTGGTAGACGAATTTCTGGTCTATCTGGCCCCCAAACTCATCGGCCCGGGTTTGGATATGGCCCGGCTGCTGCCGCTGGCAGGCCTGCCGGATGCCGTGCCGCTGGTGTTCACCTCGGCCAGCATGGTCGGCCCAGACCTGCGCATCACGGCACGCATCCCCGGCCGCGACCAGTTCTGACCAGTTCTGAGGCCTGCCTTCGCAAAGCAAAGCCCTCGGCAATTGCGACGATAATGACCGGTTTTGTAGCGCTTTACCGCCCCCTCTGTGCGCCCGCCCCTGTGCGCTGCGGGCAACTCTGCCGCTACGGCTTTCCAAATTGGCCCTTATGACATCGCCCACCCCTCTCCAGCCGGTCTCCACATCGCCTATCTCCCCCGTCGAAGACATCGTGGCGGACATGCGCGCTGGGCGCATCGTGATCCTGGTCGATGAAGAAGACCGCGAAAACGAAGGTGATCTGGTCATCGCCGCCGACCACATCACGGCAGAGAGCATCAACTTCATGGCCCGCTACGCACGCGGTCTGATCTGCCTGACCCTGTCGCGCGCGCTGTGCGAACGCCTGCAACTGCCGCCTATGGTGGCCCGCAACGGCGCCAAACACGCCACCGCGTTTACCGTTTCCATCGAAGCCGCCGAGGGCGTGACCACCGGCATCTCCGCCGCCGACCGCGCCCGCACTGTGCAAGCAGCCGTTGCCCCTAATGCTGTCGCCGCCGACCTGGTGCAGCCCGGCCACATCTTCCCGCTGCAAGCGGTAGACGGCGGCGTGCTGATGCGCGCCGGCCATACCGAAGCCGGTTGCGACTTGGCGGTAATGGCCGGTTGCAGCGCCGCGTCGGTGATTTGCGAAGTAATGAACGACGACGGCACCATGGCCCGCCTGTCGGACCTGCAAATCTTTGCCGCCCAGCACGGCCTGAAGATCGGCACCATCGCCGACCTGATCGCATACCGCAGCCGCAATGAATCGCTGATCGAAAAAATAGGCAGCCGCCAGATTGAAACCGCCTGTGGCACATTCACCGCCCACGCCTTCCGCGACAAGCCCAGCCAAGGCGTGCACCTGGCGCTGGTCAAAGGCAGCTGGCAGCCCGACGACACCGTGCCCACCCGCGTGCACGAGCCGCTGTCGGTGCTCGACGTGTTGGAAGTCCACCGCAGCCTGCACTCATGGAGTTTGGATGCCAGCCTGCGCCACATTGCCACCCAGGGCCAGGGCGTGGCCGTGCTGCTCAATTGCGGCGAAAGCGCCGCCGAGCTGCTAGCCCAATTTGACGGCACCGCCCGCCCGGCCCAGGCCCCCGAACGCGGCCAAATGGACCTGCGCACCTACGGCATTGGCGCGCAGATTCTGCTGGCCTGCGGCGTGCGCAAAATGCAGCTCATGGGCAGCCCACGCCGCAGTCCCGGCCTGACAGGCTACGGGCTGGAAACCGTTGGCTACCTGTCGCCTCAATAAGAACACAAGGAAACCATATGCAGGACGCAAACCAAGGCAAATTTACCGCCCAAGATCCCCGCATGGACGGCAGCAAGCTGCGCATCGCCATCGTGCAGGCCCGCTTCAATGAGAACATCACCAACGCCCTGGCCACTGCCTGCAAAGCCGAGCTGATAGCCCTGGGCGTACAGGCTGCCAACATCCAGCACCTGCAAGTGCCCGGCGCTTTAGAGGTGCCACTGGCCCTGCAAGCGCTGGCCGAAACCGAGCAATTTGACGCGATGGTGGCCCTGGGCTGCATCATCCGGGGCGAAACCTACCACTTCGAGTTGGTCGCCAACGAATCCGGCAGCGCCGTCACCCGCATTGGGTTGGACTACCAAATCCCGATCGCCAACGCCATCATCACAACCGAAAACCTGGCGCAAGCCGTGGCCCGCCAAACCGACAAGGGCACAGACGCTGCCCGTGTCGCGGTGGAAATGGCCAATTTACTAGAGCAATTGGCATGACCAACCCCGATACCCCCTCCTCCCCATCCGCCCCCTCCACCGCACCCAAGCGCCCCCGCCAGTCCCGTACCGGCCTCACCGACACCGGCGTGCGCAAAGCCTCCGCCAAGTCGGACCGCAGCCGGGCCCGCGAATTCGCCTTGCAAGCGCTCTACCAGCACATCGTGGGCCGCAACGATGCCGAGTCCATTGACCACTTCACCCGCGACCTGGCCGGTTTCCACAAGGCCGATTCGGTGCATTTTGATGCGCTGCTGCACGGCTGCATCGAACAATCGGCCGAGCTGGACGCACTCATCCTGCCCCTGCTAGACCGCAACCTGCAAGAGATCTCACCCGTCGAGCGCTCGGTGATGTGGATTGGCGTGTACGAAATGCGCAACTGCCTGGATGTGCCTTGGCGCGTGGTCTTGAACGAATGCATTGAGCTAGCCAAAGAGTTTGGCGGCACCGACGGCCACAAATACGTCAACGGCATCTTGAACGGCCTGGCCCCCAGCCTGCGCGCTGCCGAAGTGCAAGCCGACAAGGCAGGCAAAGTAGGCAAAACCCACACCGACAACACGCCAAAATAAGGCCCCACCGCATGCGGATCTCTCGGCGCGCACAGGCCATCGAGCCCTTTTACGTGATGGAGGTGGCCAAGGCCGCGTCCGAGTTGGCGCAAAAAGTCGCCCACACCGACCGGCCCGTGGTGTTTTTGAACATCGGCGAGCCCGACTTCACCGCCCCGCCGCTGGTGCAAGCCGCCGCCATCCAGGCCATCCACAACGGCAGCACCCAGTACACCCAGGCCACCGGCCTGCTGGCCCTGCGCGAACGCATCAGCGCCTGGTACGCCAACCGTTTTGGTGTAGACGTACCGGCCAGCCGCATCGTGGTGACCGCCGGGGCATCGGCCGCACTGCAACTCGCCTGCCTGGCGTTGATTGACGCGGGCGACGAAATCTTGATGCCCGACCCCAGCTACCCCTGCAACCGGCATTTCGTGTCGGCAGCCGATGGCAAGGCGGTGCTACTGCCCACCACCGCTGCCGACCGCTACCAGCTCAGTGCCGACATGGTGGCCGCCGCCTGGACGCCCAAAACCCGGGGCGTACTGCTGGCATCGCCCTCCAACCCCACCGGCACCTCCATTGCCCCGGCCGTGCTGCGCGACATCCACAGCGTGGTGCAGTGGCACGGCGGCATCACCCTGGTGGACGAAATCTACCTGGGCCTGAGCCATGACGACCGGTTTGGCCAGACTGCTCTGGCCATCGACGACCAGATCATCAGCATCAACAGCTTCAGCAAATACTTCCACATGACCGGCTGGCGGCTCGGCTGGTTGGTGCTGCCCGAGGCGCTGGTGCCGGTGGTGGAACGGATTGCGCAAAACCTGTTTATCTGCCCCAGCACCATCGCCCAACACGCGGCGCTGGCCTGCTTTGAAGACAGCAGCATCGCCGAGTTCGAGCGCCGCCGGGCCGAGTTCAAAGCCCGGCGCGACTACTTCATCCCGGCCCTGAATGATCTTGGATTTTTAGTACCCGAAATGCCAGATGGCGCTTTCTATGCCTGGGCAGACTGCTCTGCTATTTGTAGCAAATTAGGGATCCAAGACAGCTGGGATCTGGCATACCAAATCCTGCACCGCGCCCACGTGGCCGTGACCCCGGGCCGCGACTTCGGCACGGCCGACACGCACAAATTTCTGCGCTTTTCCACCGCCAGTTCGATGGACAACCTGCACACCGCCATCGCCCGCTTGCACACCATGTTGAATGAACCCTCCCATGCTTAACACCACCTTTACCCACCCCATCCGCGTCTACTGGGAAGACACCGATGCCGGTGGCATCGTCTTCTACGCCAACTACCTGAAGTTCTTTGAACGCGCCCGCACCGAATGGCTGCGCTCGCTGGGCATCCACCAAAGTACCTTGAAAGACAGCAGCGGCGGCATGTTCGTGGTGGCCGAAACCACGGTGAAATACCTGCGCTCGGCCCGGCTGGACGACCAACTCATGGTGACCGCCCGGTTGGAACACATCGGCCGCTCCACACTCACCATCGCACAACGAGCCTTGATCGGCGATGCCGTGCTCTGCGAAGGCAGCATCCGCCTGTGCTGGGTGCGCTACGACACCCTCAAATCCGACCGTATCCCGGCCGCTCTTTTAGAAATTCTGCAATGACCCAAGACCTGTCAATCTGGACTATGGTGCTGAACGCCAGCATCGTGGTGCAACTGGTGATGCTGCTGCTGGTGGCGGTGTCCATTTCCAGCTGGGCGGCGATTTTTCGCAAGCTGTTTGCACTCAGTAAGGTCAAGGCGCTGAATGAGACCTTTGAGCGCGACTTCTGGTCCGGCACCAGCCTGAACGACCTGTTCAACAGCGCCGCACGCAACGCCCAAAACGGGCAAGACGCCGGCCCGATGGAGCGCATTTTTGCCAGCGGCATGCGCGAATACCAAAAACTGCGCGAACGCCGTATCACCGACCCCGGCACCCTGATGGACGGCGCCCGCCGCGCCATGCGTGCCAGCTACCAGCGCGAGATGGACGAGATCGAGTCCAGCCTGTCCTTCCTGGCCTCGGTCGGCTCAGTGTCGCCTTACGTGGGCCTGTTTGGCACGGTCTGGGGCATCATGCACGCCTTCACCGGGCTGGCCAGCATGCAGCAGGTGACCCTGGCCACAGTGGCCCCCGGCATTGCCGAGGCGCTGGTGGCCACCGCCATCGGTCTGTTCTCGGCGATTCCGGCCGTGGTGGCCTACAACCGGTTTGCCCGCGAAATCGACCGCACCGCCATCCGGCTGGAGACGTTCATGGAAGAGTTCTCCAACATCCTGCAACGCAACGTAGCCGGACAAAACTAACATGGCCAGCATGGTGTCACGGGGGCGCGGACGGCGCACCATCAACGAGATCAACATGGTGCCCTTCATCGACGTGATGCTGGTGCTGCTGATCATCTTCATGGTCACCGCGCCCATGATCACGCCCAGCGTGGTGGATCTGCCCAGCGTGGGCAAAGCAGGCAAGCAGCCCGACCGGGTGATCCAGATCGTCATCGCCAAAGACGAATCGCTGGAGCTCACGCAAAAAAGTAAAACCACCAAGCTCAACAAAAATGATGTTGCCAGCGCCGTCAAAACCGCGCAAAACGGCGATGCCAGCGTGCCAGTGGTCATCAGCGCCGACCGCAACGTCAAGTACGAGTCGGTAGTCAAGGTGATGGACACCTTGCAGCGCGCCGGTATCCAGCGCGTCGGCCTATCGGTTCAGCTCGGTAAATAAAGCACTCCATGCACGCAGCCCAGGACACGCTTAACCTCAACCCGCCCCCGCCACCCGGCATGGTGCGGGCAGTCGGTCTGGCCCTGTTGGCCCACGGCCTGCTGCTGGTGGCGTTGGTCATCAACGTACAGTGGAAGCAGACCGAAAGCACTTCGGTGGAGGCAGAGCTCTGGTCGTCCTCGGTACAAATGGCCGCGCCCAAAGCGGTGGAAACAGAGGACGTGCCCCCGCCCCCGCCACCACCGGTTGAAGCCCCCCGCCCGGTGCCCGCACCGCCCCCACAACCCGTGGCCAAGGTCCAACCGCCCGCGCCCGACGTAAAAGATGCCGACATCGCTCTGGAGCGCGCCAAAAAGAAACGCGAGGCCGAAAAGTTGGAACAGGCTCTGCAAGAGAAAATCGAGAAAGCCGAAAAGGCCAAGCGCGACAAGCTCGACAAAGAAAAAGCCCTGAAGGCCCAAAAAGCGGAAGAAGCCGAAAAAGAAGCCGAAAAAAAACGCGCCGACGACAAGCGCGCCAAAGACAAAAAAGCCGCCCAAGAGAAGCAAGACGCGCTGGACAAAAAAGCCAAGGCGACGCAGGACGCAAAAGACGCAGCGAAAGACGCGGCCAAGGAGGCGGCACAAAAATCGCAGGCCCTGGCGGATGCCAAAGCCCAGGCGGCCCAGCGTGCCGACAACCTGAAGCGCATGGCGGGCATGGCCGGAGCCACCGGCGGGGCCAACGCCACGGGCAGCGCGCTGCAATCCAGCGCCCCGTCCAGCGGCTACGGCGGTAAGGTCAGCGCCAAGGTCAAGCCCAACATCGTGTTTCCCGACAACTTTGATGGCAACCCGGCCGCCGAGGTCGAAGTGCGTTCGGCCTCTGACGGCAGCATCCTGAGCCGTAAGCTGGTCAAATCCAGCGGCAACAAAGCCTGGGACGATGCCGTACTCAAAGCCATCGACAAAACCGAAACCATGCCCCGCGATACCGATGGCCGGGTGCCGTCGCCGATGATCCTGACCTTCCGCCCCATCAACTAAACCACTCCAAAGAAGCCCGTATGGACTACGTTGTCACGCCCCCCGCTGTCGTCTCCGTCCCCGTCATCGGCCAAACGGCCCGCTTCCCCGTGCACCGCATCTATTGCGTGGGCCGCAACTACGCCGAGCACGCCAAGGAAATGGGTTTCACCGGCCGCGAGCCACCGTTTTTCTTCATGAAACCGGCCGATGCCGTGGTGGCCGTCGATGCCGGGCAGACCGGCACCATCGACTACCCCTCGCTGACCAACAACCTGCACCACGAGATCGAGCTGGTGGTAGCCATTGGCAAGGGCGGCAAAAACATCGCCGCTGCCGATGCCCACCAGCACATATACGGCTATGCCGTGGGCCTGGACATGACCCGCCGCGACCTGCAAAACGAGATGAAAAAGCAAGGCCGCCCCTGGTGCATCGGCAAAGCATTTGAACAATCGGCCCCCATCGGCCCCATTACTCCAGCAGCACTGGCGGGTGACGTGGAGCGCGCCGAAATCGCCCTGCAAGTCAACGGCCAAGACCACCAACGCAGCAGCGTGGCCCAGCTGATCTGGAGCATTGCCGAGACCATAGCCCACCTGTCTGCCGCCTGGGAGCTGCAACCCGGCGACCTGGTCTACTCCGGCACGCCCGAAGGCGTGGGCCCGGTGGTGCGCGGCGACCTGCTGGTGGGTAGCGTGGCCGGACTGGAACCCCTGACCGTGCGCATCGTCTAGCCGCCATGCACCGCAGCCCCATCAAATTCTGCAAAGACTGCGGCGCGGCCGTGGTCTACCGCGTGCCAGACGACGGCGACACCAAGCTGCGGGCGGTCTGCCCCGCCTGCCACGCCGTGCACTACGAGAACCCGCTCAACGTGGTGGGCACCGTGCCGCACTGGGGCGAAACGGGGGAGCAAGTGCTGCTGTGCAAGCGCAACATCGAGCCACGCTTCGGCAAATGGACCCTGCCCGCAGGCTTTATGGAGCTGGGCGAAAGCACTGCCGATGGGGCCGCCCGCGAGACGGTGGAAGAAGCCGGTGCGCAGTTTGAAATGCAGGAGCTGTTCAGCGTGATGAGCGTCATCCACGTCGGCCAGGTACATCTGTACTACCGCGCCAGATTGCTCAGCGAAGTATTCGATCCCGGCTTTGAAACCATCGAAGCCCGGCTGTTTACCGAGGCCGAAATCCCCTGGGACGAAATCGCCTTTCGCACCGTATCGCAAACCCTGAAGCACTACTTTGCCGACCGCCGAGCTGGCACCTATGGCTTGCACCACGAAAGCCTTTGTTAAGCGGAAAATTCCCAGTTGCGTTTAGCCCCCAGTACGGCATCCGGGTACGGCGCCTTACCCCGCGAGCCGTTGTAGCGGCCCAGGCCCAGGAACAGGTCGCCGCCCTCGCGGTCCAGGTAGTGGCGCAAGATCACACAGCCAAAGCGCAGATTGGTCTGCATATGGAACAACTTGGCCGCATCGCCGTCACCCAACACCCGGGTCCAAAACGGCATCACCTGGGTGTAGCCGCGCGCCCCCACGCTGCTCACGGCAAACTTGCGGAAATTGCTTTCCACCTGGATCAAACCCAGCACCAAGGCGGTGTCTAGCCCGGCCCGGCGGCTCTCGTACCACACGGTTTCCAAAAACTCCTTGCGCACCGGCCAGTCCGGCTTTTTAGTCCGCAAACGGTCGCTCATAGCCCCCAGCCAGCGCAGATAGGCCAGGCGCGCTTCGGTGTTGGAAAACTCCGGCACGGGCGGCGCGCCATTGTGTATGGCAGAAGCCAGGGCCCCGCGCACCGCATCGACCAAAGGTTCTTCCAGTTGGCCACCGGCCTGCGCAATCTCTACTTTTAATAGCACCCCAAGCAATCCCGCTGTGCGCAGGATGGCTTTTCTTCTATTAAAAATTGCGGAAGCCACCGGCTTAAGCGTGGGTCCCAAGACGCGCCTGCACAAACGCAAACACATCCGCCACCGCCACCTTGGTGGCTGCGGCATCGCGGCGGTACTGGTACTCGACCTGGCCGTCTTTCAGGCCCTTGTCGCCGATGGTCACACGGTGCGGCACGCCAATCAGTTCCCAGTCGGCAAACATCGCACCCGGGCGCTCGTTGCGGTCGTCCAGGATCACGTCCACACCCGCCGCCAGCAGCTCGGCATACAGAGTGTCGGCCGCCGCCTTCACGTCCGGGCTGCGGTCCGGGCTGATGGGGCACAGCACCACGGTGAACGGGGCCAGCGCGTCGGGCCAGATGATGCCGCGCGCGTCGTGGTTTTGCTCAATCGCCGCCGCAGGCAGGCGGGTAATGCCAATGCCGTAGCAGCCCATCTCCATGAACTGGGGCTTGCCGTTCACGTCCAAAAAGGTGGCATTCATCGCCTGGCTGTACTTGGTGCCCAGGTAAAAAACATGGCCGATTTCAATGCCGCGCTCGATGGCCAGCACGCCTTTACCGTCGGGGGATGCATCTCCTTCAACGATGTTGCGCAAGTCGGCCACTGCATCAGGCTCGGGCAGGTCGCGGCCCCAGTTCACGCCGGTGAAGTGGTAGTCGGCCTCGTTGGCACCGCAGACCCAGTCGGCCATCACGGCCACTTCGCGGTCTACCACCAGCTTGACGGGCAGCTTGGTGTTCAGCGGGCCCAGGTAGCCGGGCAGGCAGCCAAAATGCGCGTCGATCTCGGGGATAGAGGCAAAGCGGAAACCTTCGCCCAGGCCGGGCACTTTGCCGACCTTGATCTCGTTCATGGAATGGTCGCCACGCAGCAGCAGCAGCCAGACCTGCACCTTGACGACCTCGCCCTTGTCATTGAGCTGCTCGGTGGCCAGCACCAGCGACTTGACGGAATTCTTCAGCGGCAGGCCCAGGTACTCGGCCACGGCGGCGCAGGTGCTTTTGTCGGGCGTGGAAGTCTTGACCAGGGCTTGGCTGGCGGCAGCGCGCGGGGTCTGGGGGGCCAGGGCCTCGGCCTTTTCCATGTTGGCGGCGTAGTCGCTGGTGGGGCAGTAGACGATGGCATCTTCGCCGGTGGCGGCAATCACCTGGAACTCTTCACTCAGGTCGCCACCAATCGCACCACTGTCGGCGGCCACCGCACGGTAGGTCAGGCCAAAGCGGTCAAAAATCTTGCGGTAAGCCTGCGCCATGTTCTGGTAGCTGGCTTTGGCGGCATCCTGGTCGCGGTCAAAGCTGTAGGCATCCTTCATGGTGAATTCGCGGCCGCGCATCAGGCCAAAGCGGGGGCGGCGCTCGTCGCGGAACTTGGTCTGGATCTGGTACAGGTTCTTGGGCAGCTGCTTGTAGCTGCGGAATTCTTGCCGGGCGATGTCAGTGACCACTTCTTCGCTGGTGGGCTGCATCACGTAATCACGCTCGTGGCGGTCTTTGAAGCGCAGCATCTCGGGGCCCATCTTCTCGAAGCGGCCCGTCTCTTGCCACAGCTCGGCGGGCTGCACCACGGGCATGGCCAGCTCGATGGCACCGGCGCGGTTCATCTCTTCGCGCACGATGGCCTCGACCTTGCGGATCACCCGCAAACCCATCGGCATGTAGCTATAAATGCCAGCGCCCAGCTTCTTGACCATGCCCGCCCGCGTCATGAGCTGGTGGCTGACCACCTCGGCATCGGATGGCGCTTCTTTGAGCGTGGAAATGAGGAACTGGGAGGCTTTCATGGGCGATTTTCAGGGCTAGTGGGGAGGGGAAAAACAGACTGCATCGCTTGAACCACAGGCATCGCTGTGCATAATGGATGCAGTTTAAAAATTGGGGTTTGATTATGCTTGACCGCGAAGGCTTTAGGCCTAACGTCGGCATCATCCTGCTCAACCAGAGAAATCAGGTATTTTGGGGCAAACGCATTCGTACCCATTCCTGGCAGTTTCCGCAAGGTGGTATTGACCGGGGCGAAACCCCCGAGCAGGCCATGTTCCGCGAACTGCACGAGGAAGTAGGACTACATCCTGAGCATGTACGCGTTGTGGCCCGCACCCGTGACTGGTTGCGCTACGAGGTGCCGGACCGCTTCATCCGCAGGGATGCACGCGGCCACTACAAGGGCCAGAAACAAATCTGGTATTTACTGCAATTGGTCGGCCACGACTGGGATCTGAATCTGCGCGCCACCACCCATCCGGAGTTTGATGCCTGGCGTTGGAACGACTACTGGGTGCCGCTGGACGTGGTGGTGGAGTTCAAGCGTGGCGTGTATGAGATGGCGCTGACCGAGTTGTCACGCTTTCTACCGCGTTGCGACTACCGCAACCGCTTCTTGCGCAGCAATATGCGGGGTCGTGACGGGGAGCATCCCGATGGCTGTTTTGAAGAGGCGCACGGTGCGCATTTTGAGCTGCCACCAGGGGGTACGTTTGACCCGGATCCGCAACCCAACCACCCCACCGTTCCCTAAGATTTACCGCGACAAAACCAAATTGTCGCGGTGCACCATCTCGGCTTCGGCCACGTAGCCCAGCAAACTCTCGATTTCGCTCGACGGCTTGCGGCAAATCAAGCGCGCTTCGGTGCTAGCGTAGTTAGCCAAACCCCGTCCAATCGCTACGCCATCGGTGCCCAGGATGGCGATCACGTCGCCGCGTGAGAAATCCCCTTCCACCTGCGTCATTCCGATGGGCAACAGGCTCTTGCCACCATCACGCACTTTGGTGGCGGCACCGGCATCCACCGTCACCGCACCACGCATCTGTAAATGGTCGGCCATCCACTGTTTGCGGGCTTGGGTTTTCTGGGTTTGCGCCACCAGCAAGGTGCCAATGGCTTCGCCGCGCGACAAGCGCACCAGCGCATCGGGCTCGCGGCCCCAGGCGATCACGGTGGAAGCACCCGAACCTGCCGCCCGCTTGGCCGCCAAAATTTTGGTAATCATGCCGCCGCGCCCCAGGCTGGAGCCTGCGCCTCCGGCCATCGCCTCCAGCGCCGGATCGCCCGCATGGGCTTCGTGCACGAAGGTGGCGTTGGCATCTTTGCGCGGATCGGCGGTGAACAGGCCTTTTTGGTCGGTCAAAATCACCAGCGCATCGGCCTCGACCAGGTTGGCCACCAACGCGCCCAGGGTGTCGTTGTCGCCAAACTTAATTTCGTCGTTGACGACGGTGTCGTTCTCGTTGATGACCGGCACCACGCCATGCTGCAACAG
This sequence comes from Rhodoferax sp. LB1P47, assembly GCF_056521445.1. Taxonomy (NCBI): domain Bacteria; kingdom Pseudomonadati; phylum Pseudomonadota; class Betaproteobacteria; order Burkholderiales; family Comamonadaceae; genus Rhodoferax; species Rhodoferax sp. LB1P47. Next base: position 681,587 of record NZ_JBWMAU010000001.1, read on the forward strand.
GGTCAGCAGGGTGGAGCGGGCGTTGAGGTAGCGCTCGCGGTCGGCCAGATCGGCGTGGGTCAGCAGCACCTGGGCGCTGCCCAGGCCGTTTTCACGCAATTTGGTTTCGTACATCTGCGCCAGGCCCATTTGGCCCACCGCTGCGGCCGCCTGCAATTCGTGCACGGCGCGGGGCCGGGTAGTCCAGCCCAGGCGTTTCATGCCCTCGGCAATGGCCCCGCTGGAGACCATGATGACCTCGCGCGGGCGCACCGGTTGGCCCGCGCTCTCCAGGCCTTTGACCAAGATGGCCAGTTGGCGACACCATTCACCAATCGCCTGTTCGTCCAGTCCACGGCCCTCGTTGGTCACCAGACTGGAACCCACTTTGACCACGATGCGCCGGGCATCGCGCAATACCGTTGAAGCAAAAATAGGAGTCATTTAGGCCCGTAGCGCTTATAGAACCTGCGCAAGCAGCTATTATTTTAGGAGTTACTCTTCTGCAACTGCATCCGACGGGGCGACCACGAACCGGGGATCAATCTCCACCGGAGTTTGCTCGGCCAGTTGTTGCGCCCTGACGTGCTGGTAAATCGCCTTCACCAGCGGCTCGCAGCCTTCACGGGTCAGGGCCGATATCTCGAACACCGGGCCCTTGAACTTGTAGCGCTTCACAAAATCTTTGACCAGAGCCGCGCGCTTGTCGCTTTCGGCCATGTCCAGCTTGTTCAGCACCAGCCAGCGCGGCTTGTTGTACAAACCGTCGTCGTACTTTTTCAGCTCGCCCACAATCGCCTTGGCCTGCGCCACGGGGTCCACCGCGTCGTCAAACGGCACCATGTCCACAATGTGCAGCAGCAAACGGGTGCGCTGCAAGTGGCGTAAGAACAGATGGCCCAGGCCTGCACCTTCTGCCGCACCTTCGATCAGTCCAGGTAAATCGGCCACCACAAAGCTTTGCTCCGGGCCGACGCGTACCACACCTAAATTCGGGTGCAAGGTGGTGAATGGGTAGTCAGCAATGCGCGGACGCGCGTTGGAAATGGCGGTGATGAAGGTCGATTTACCGGCGTTGGGCATGCCCAGCAGGCCTACATCGGCCAACAGGCGCAGTTCCAGCTTGAGGCTGCGCTTTTCGCCAGGCCAACCAGGGGTTTTTTGGCGCGGGGCGCGGTTGACAGCACTCTTGAAGCGCATATTGCCAAAACCGCCGTCGCCGCCCTTGGCGATGGTGATAACTTCACCTTCGACCAGCAGCTCAAACAATTTCTCACCGGTTTCGGCATCGGAAATGATGGTGCCGACCGGCATTTTCAAAATGATATCGCCACCCGCAGCACCGAACATGTCGGAACCCATGCCGTGCTCACCGCGCTTGGCATCGTGCCGGCGCGAGAAGCGGAAATCGACCAGAGTGTTCAGGTTGATGTCGGCCACCGCAAACACATGGCCGCCCCGACCACCATCGCCGCCGTTAGGGCCGCCGAATTCTTTGTACTTTTCGTGACGAAACGACACGCACCCGGCCCCGCCATCGCCTGCGGAGATGTCAATGAAGGCTTCGTCAACGAATTTCATACCGATTCCAATTTCAAAATTTACCTGAAAGCACGGCCCCTAAAACACCGAAGCCCCGTCGAGGCGGGGCTTCGGGGGGATCCAAGCGATCTATTTAACCAGGGCTTAGGCCGCAGGTGTAATAACCACTTGGTGCTTATTCATCGAGCCCTTGATAGCGAAGGACACGTGGCCCGCCACCAAAGCGAACAAGGTGTGGTCCTTGCCAATACCGACATTGGTGCCGGGATGGAACTTGGTGCCACGTTGGCGAACGATGATCGCGCCTGCGCTCACCAGTTCGCCGCCGAACTTCTTCACACCCAGCATCTTAGGGTTTGAGTCACGTCCATTTCGCGTAGAGCCGCCGCCTTTTTTCTGTGCCATGACCTGTGCCCGTTATGCTGCAATCACGCCGATTTGCAGTTCGGTGAACTGCTGACGGTGACCTTGGCGTTTCATGTAGTGCTTACGACGGCGCATTTTGAAAATGCCCACTTTGTCGTGCTTGCCGTGAGCCACTACCGTGACCGTGACCGTTGCGCCGGAAACCAAGGGTGTGCCAACCTTGATCTCGCTGCCGTTGCCGACTGCCAGAACCTGATCAAACACAATCTCTTGGCCTACGTCCGCAGCAATCTGTTCTACTTTAATTTTTTCACCAGAAGCAACACGATACTGTTTGCCTCCGGTTTTTATGACCGCGTACATACTTGACCTCTTCACTAATTCTGCGGACGGATTTCCACAGAGCCTCATATTCTAGCATTGTCTGGCGCATACCACTAATCTCACTGCTTTGGTGGGCAATTTGCAGCTGCGAACTTCTTATAATTGCGCAACTACCCGTTTTTTATCTTGTCCGTCAACTCCTCCCGCACCGCTGCTGCCCTCGCCCTCATTGCCGATGACATGCGCGAGGTAGACCTTGTCATTGCACAGCGACTCGCCTCCGGCGTACCCCTCGTCGGCACCGTGTCGCAATACATCATTTCCGCAGGCGGAAAACGCTTGCGGCCCGCCATTTTGTTGTTGATGTGCGGCGCATTGGGCTATACCGATGCGCAACGCTTCGATATGGCAGCGGTCGTGGAATTCATCCACACCGCCACCCTACTGCACGACGATGTGGTGGACGAATCCACCCTGCGCCGGGGCCGCCCCACTGCCAACGAGTCCTTCGGCAACCCGGCCAGCGTGTTGGTGGGCGACTTTTTGTACTCGCGCGCTTTCCAGATGATGGTGGATGTCAAAGATATGCGCATCATGCAGACTTTGGCCGATGCCACCAATGTGATTGCCGAGGGCGAGGTGATGCAGCTGGTCAACATGCACGACGCGTCGCTCGATGAAGCCGCCTACCTGCGCGTGATCCGCTCCAAAACCGCCAAACTCTTCGAGGCTAGCGCCCGTCTGGCCGCTATTTTGTCCCACAGCTCGCCCGCGATTGAGCAAGCTTGCGCCGATTACGGCCAAGCCCTAGGCACGGCATTCCAGGTGATTGATGACGTACTGGACTATGACGGGGACGCGGCGGAAATGGGCAAAAACCTGGGCGATGACCTGCGCGAAGGCAAAGCTACTTTGCCATTGATCGCAGCCATGCAACGTGGCAGCCAAGAACAAAGTGACTTGATCCGCCGCGCCATTGAAACCGGTGAAACCGAGCGCCTGAACGAGATCATTGCGATTGTCAAAAGCACCGGTGCCTTGGATGTCACCCGCCAAGCCGCAGCCGCTGAAGCGCAGCGCGCAGTAGAGGCAACGAAGCACTTCCAGCCCAATGCCTACACCGATGGATTACTGCAATTAGCCGCGCAATTGCTGGAACGCCGCTCTTGATTTTGTAGCGTATCAGGCTCCTAGCCATTTCGCAAAACTTGCACTTGCTGCTGTAAATCCTGCGCCCAAGTGCGGCGGTCTCGGCCCTCGGCATGTTCGGGCACGCCAAAGCGGACTTCGGCACCCAACGATGTGGCAGCCAGCGTGCGCCAGATAGAGCCCACCAGGGTTTCATCGCCCACAAAACTGGGGGCGAAGTGCACGGCCCCGGTATGTACATCCACAAAGCGCAGCGCCAGCGGCAACACCGGCACATCGGCAGATATCGCGGCTTGCAGCAGGTTGGCGTGGAAGGGCAACATGCTGCGGCCGTCGCCAGTGGTGCCTTCAGGGAATACGCCCAGCACGTCCCCCGCCCGCAGGCGCTCGGTCATGTGGTGGACCACGCGCATCGCGTCGCGGCGGGATTCCCGCTCAATGAAGAGCGTGCCCGCACCCGCAGCCAGGGTGCCGACGATGGGCCAGTGTTTGACGTCGGACTTCGACACAAAGCGGCAGTAACCCGCTGCGTGGATCACCGCAATATCCAGCCACGAGAGGTGGTTGGCCACCAGCAGCAGAGGGCCGTGGGCAGGCGGTGTGCCGTGGACCCGCAATGGGATGCCGAAGACCTTGAGCACCTGGACAGACCAGGCCTGCACCTGCCGCCCACGCTCGGCATCGTCCATCAGGGGAAAGTGGCGGCGGATGGTCCACCAGCCGACGGCGATGTGCCACAGCAGGTGCAACAGCTTGATTAGGACGCGAAAGAGACGCATAGAAATTTATAAAAAATAGGCTGCTAACGCAGATACCACCTACGCTAGCAGCTATCTATTTAATAGTTAAACCAGACGGTCTTCAAAGGCCACGTGCCCGGCCACCACGGCGCAACGCACCCGGCCGGGCAGCTCGTAGCCGGAGAACGGGGTGTGCTTGCCCTGGCTGCGCAGGGTGTCGGCAGCGACGGTCCAGCGGGCAGCGGGATCAAACACGCAGACATCGGCCACGCCGCCCACCACCAGCTGGCCCACGCTGGCTTGCAGCGTACCCAGGCTGGTGCCGAGCACGGCGGCAGCGGCGCTGGTAACGGTGGCCAGGGCGCGGTGCAGAGGCACGCCGTCGTCTTCGCTCCACTTCAAGGCCAGGCTGAGCAGCAGCTCCAGGCCCGTGGCACCGGGCTCGGCTTCGGCGAACGGCAGGGCTTTGGCATCCGCCTCAACCGGCGTGTGGTCGGACACCAGCGCGTCGATGGTGCCATCGGCCAGGGCGGCGCGCAGGGCATCGCGGTCGCGCTGCTGGCGCAGTGGTGGGGTCAGGCGGGCACGGCTGTCGAAGTAGCCGATGTCCACGTCCGTCAGGTGCAGCGAGTTGATGCTGACATCGCAGGTGACGCGCAGGCCGTCTTTTTTGGCTTGGCGCACCAGGGCGATACCTGCGGCGCTACTGATGCGGCACAGGTGGACGCGGGCGCCAGTGGTTTTCAGCAGCTCAAAAATGGTGTGCAGCGCGATGGTTTCTGCGGCTACCGGCACGCCACCCAGGCCCATGCGGGTGGCCAGTGCGCCACTGGCGGCCACGCCCTTGCCCAGGTACAGCTCTTGCGGGCGCAGCCAGACCGGGTAATCAAAAGTGGCGGCGTACTGCAGCGCGCGTTGCAGCACCTGGGTGTTGCCCAGCGGCACCTCGGCCTGGCCGAAGCCAATGCAGCCCGCGCCGGTGAGTTCGACCATCTCGGTCAGCACCTCGCCTTGCAGGCCCCGGGTGAGCGCACCCAGCGGGAACAGGCGCGCCTGGTGGTTCTTTTTAGCGCGGAACTTCAGCATCTGCACCAGGCCGGGCTCGTCCAGCACGGGGTCGGTGTCGGGCGGGCAGACCAGGCTGGTGATGCCCCCGGCGGCAGCGGCGGCCATTTCGGACTCCATCATGCCCTCGTGCTCGTAGCCGGGCTCGCGCAGGCGGGCGCACAAATCCACCAGACCGGGCATGACGATGCAGCCGCTGGCATCGACTACGCGGTCGGGCGTGAAGTCGGGCAGATCACGGCCCACGGCAATGATGCGACCGGTGGCGATGGCGATGGAGCCGGTGGTGTCCAGGCCGCTGGCGGGGTCGATGATGCGACCGTGTTGGATCAGGGTTTTCATATTTTTATACCAAATAGGGCTCTAGCACATGTATCACCTGCGCTAGCAGCTATGAATTAAATAGCAAAAATCATAGACATCCACGGCGCTCTGTACGTGAAACACCGCAGAACCGGCTCCGCCGGGCTGCTGGTGTTGCCCCCTGCAAGGGGGGTGGCGAAAGATGCCCAGCACTGAAGCCTGGGGGTGTGCCACAAGTTATGCCTCGTTCCCCGCGACGATGCCCATCACGGCCATGCGCACGGCGATGCCGAAGGTCACCTGCGGCAGGATCACGGCCTGCTTGCCATCGACCACGGCGGAGTCGATCTCCACGCCCCGGTTGATCGGGCCGGGGTGCATCACGATGGCATCGGGCTTGGCCAGGGCCAGTTTCTCGGGGGTCAGGCCGAAGCTGCGGAAATACTCCTGGCTGGACGGCAGCAGTGCGCCGCTCATGCGCTCGTTTTGCAGGCGCAGCATGATGACCACGTCGCAGCCTTTGATGCCCTCTTCCAGCGTGTGGCAGACGCGCACGCCCATCTGCGCCATGTCGGCGGGCACCAGGGTTTTGGGGCCGACCACGCGCACTTCGGCGCAGCCCAGCGTCGTCAATGCGTGGATGTCAGAACGGGCCACGCGGGAGTGCAGTACGTCACCGACGATGGCCACGGTGAGGTTGCTGAAGTCTTTTTTGAAGTGCCGGATGGTGAACATGTCCAGCAAGCCCTGGGTGGGGTGGGCATGGCGACCGTCGCCCGCATTCACCACGTGGACGTGCGGTGCGACGTGCTGGGCGATCAGGTAGGGGGCACCAGATTCGCTGTGCCGCACCACGAAGATGTCGGCGGCCATCGCGCTCAGGTTGGCGATGGTGTCCAGCAGCGATTCGCCCTTGGCGGCACTGGAGCGGGCGATGTCGAGGTTGATTACATCGGCGCTCAGGCGCTTGGCCGCGATGTCGAAGGTGGTGCGGGTGCGGGTCGAGTTCTCAAAGAACAGGTTGAACACGCTTTTGCCGCGCAGCAAGGGCACTTTTTTGACCTCTCGGTCGTTGACGCTAACAAAGTTGGCGGCGGTGTCCAGAATCTGCGTCAGGATGTCTTTGGGCAAGCCTTCGGTGGACAGCAGGTGGACCAGTTCGCCGTGCTTGTTGAGTTGGGGGTTGTTGCGTTTGTAGAGCAAGATTTAGCCCTCCACATTAAAACTAAAGGCACCCGTCGCGCTGCGCGCCAATGCCAGCTGCTGGGTGGCGGGCAGAATGATGCGGGCGGCGGCGAAGTCGGGCTGGATAGGCAGCTCGCGCCCGCCCCGGTCCACCAGCACCGCCAGCTTGACGGCTGCCGGGCGGCCGAAGTCAAACAGCTCATTGACCACGGCGCGGATGGTGCGGCCGGTGTAGAGCACGTCGTCCAGCAGGATGATGTCGGCCCCATTCACGTCAAAGGCCAGCGCAGTTTGCCCGCCGCCACCCGAGACCATGCCGCGCTGCGAAAAGTCGTCGCGGTGCATGGCCGACGAGATCACGCCCGATTTCCCGTCCAACGCCAGGTCGGCTTGCAAGCGCTCGGCCAGCCAAGCGCCGCCGGAGGTGATGCCGACCAGTCGGGTGTCGGGGTGGAGTAAGGCGCGAACGCCCTTCAACAACTCTAAATACAGCGCTTCGGCATCCAACATCAATGTACTCACGGGATACTCCTCAAAAATTGTTCCAGGATGATGCAGGCCGCTGCGGCATCGGCATCTTTTGCGCCCATCTCTAGGGCTTCTGTGGTGCTATAGCGCTCATCTACCTCGAAAACCGGCAGATTGAAGCGACCGCGCAACTGGCGGCCAAACTTTTGCGCACGCCGGGTGTTGTCGTGGGCCGCACCGTCCGGGTGGAACGGCACGCCGATGACAATGGCATCGGGCTGCCACTCCTTGACGCGGGCGGCGATAGGCACAAACCGGGCATCGCCCTCGGCGGTGATCGTGCCCTGCGGCGTGGCGGTGCGGGTGAGGCGATTGCCCACGGCCACGCCGGTACGCTTTTGGCCATAGTCAAAGGCCAGAAAGGATTGCAAGTTGGCAGGAATTTCAACCAAACTCATTCAAATTGCCCCAGCCATGCAGCCCTTAACTACGGCATGAAACGAGGACGGCTCATTCCAGAAATACCGCAGAACCGGCTTCGCCGGGCTGCTGGTATTGCCCCCTGCAAGGGGGTGGGCGGCCACACGCAGTGGGCAAGCCTGGGGGTGTTCCACAGTAAAAGTCATGCATGGCCCGCTTCGGGGGAGAGCATCCACGACTGCAAACCCAGCAGCAGCAAAGCTTGGTCGTAGCGCTGGGCCACCGGGGTATCGAAGATCACCGCCAAATCGGCCTCCACCGTGAGCCAGCTGTTTTCGCCCAACTCTGCCTCCAGCTGGCCCTCGCCCCAGGCCGAATAGCCCAAAGACACCAGCACGCGCTGTGGGCCTGCGCCGGAGGAAATGGCCTCCAGCACGTCTTTGGAGGTGGTCATCTCCAGCCCGCCGGGGATGGCCATGGTGGACGCATACACGGATTCGGAGGGGTCGATGTCGCTGCTGACAAAGGCCTCGTGCAGCACAAAACCGCGTTCGGTTTGCACCGGGCCGCCCTGGAACACGGGGCTATCGCTCAAGTCGGCACGGCGCAGCGGCAGATCAACCTTGTCGAACAGGCTCTTCAGGCTGATATCGCTGGGTTTGTTGATCACCAGGCCCATCGCGCCGCGCGGGCTGTGTTCGCACAGGTACACCACGCTTTTAGCGAAGGCTTCGTCCTCCAGACCGGGCATCGCAATCAGAAAGTGATGCGTCAGGTTCATGGGGGCAATGTCAGTGGTCATTCGTCGATTTTAAGGGGTCCATCAGCACAAACTGGCCCCGGATGTAAAGAGACAAATTCGACGTAAATCGCCTGAATGTCGAATTTTGACAACTGCACGTCTGCACGGCGCAAGGTGGCGCGGGGGTGGCATCCAACAATGCATGCAGACACCCACGGACACACTATGCGCGGCCAAAACTACTCTCTCTGGAGCCTGCTCAAGCATGGCTTTAAAAACCACCAAACCTGGGAACCGGCCTGGGAACGGGTGGCCTTGAAACCTGCCTACGACATAGTCATCGTCGGCGGAGGCGGACATGGCCTGGCCACGGCCTACTACCTGGCCAAGAACCACCCCGAGGTCGGCAAGATCGCCGTGCTGGAAAAAGGCTACCTCGGCGGCGGCAACACGGCACGCAACACCACCATCGTGCGCTCCAACTACCTGTGGGACGAGTCCGCCGCGATTTACGAGCATTCGCTGAAGCTCTGGGAAGGCCTGACCGAAGACCTGAACTTCAACGTCATGTTCAGCCAGCGCGGCGTATTCAACCTGGGCCACACCCTGCAAGACATGCGCGACATCGAGCGCCGGGTAAATGCCAACGCGCTGCAAGGCGTGGATGCCCATGTGTTGAATGCTAAGGAAGTGAAAGAAAAAATCCCCCAGCTCGATTGCAGCCGCAGCCGCCGCTTCCCGGTGCTGGGGGCCAGCTGGCAGCCGCGTGCGGGTGTGGCGCACCACGATGCCGTGGCCCGGGGCTTTGCCCGCGCCGCCAGCCGCCTGGGTGTGGATTTGATCGAGGGCTGCGAAGTCACCGGCATGGACATCCAAAACGGCCAAATCCGTGGCCTGCAAACCAACCTGGGGGCCATCAAGACCGAGCGTGTGGGTTGCGTGGCTGCCGGGCACTCGTCTGTGCTGGCCAAGATGGCCGGGCTGCGCATGCCGCTGGAAAGCCATCCGCTCCAAGCCTTTGTATCGGAGTCGATGCAGCGTGTGATCGACACCGTGATCATGTCCAACGCGGTGCATGGCTACCTCAGCCAGTCCGACAAGGGCGAGCTGGTGATTGGTGCGGGCATCGATAGCTACCTGGGCTACGGCCAACGCGGCAGCCCGCACGTGATCGAGCACACGGCGGCCGCCATCATCGAGCTGTTCCCCCAGTTCTCCCGCGTGCGCATGAACCGCCAGTGGGGCGGCATTGTGGACGTGACCCCGGATGCCTGCCCGATCATCTCCAAGACCGCCGTGCAAGGCCTGTTTTTCAACTGCGGCTGGGGCACCGGCGGCTTCAAGGCCACACCGGGATCGGGCCATGTGTTTGCCGACATGCTGGCCAAAGGCGAGGCGGGCCCGCTGTCCAAAGCCTTCACGGTTGATCGTTTCCATTCCGGCCACCTTATTGACGAACACGGCGCCGCTGGCGTCGCGCACTAACCATGTTTTTATTGCACTGCCCCCACTGCGGCGAAACGCGGGACGAAGAAGAGTTCAGCAACGCCGGCGAAGCCTATATCTCCCGCCCTGCCCAACCCGAAGCGGTGGACGATGCCACCTGGGGCGACTATGTTTTCATGCGCCGCAACACCAAAGGCTGGTTTTGGGAGCAATGGCAACACACGGCGGCCTGCCGCAAGGTGTTTGCCGTGAAGCGCAACACAGCCACCTACGAAATTGCCGGAAGCTGGACGCTGGCCGAAGGCAAAGCACTGTTTCTGGCCGATCTGGCCCAGGAGAAATCGGCATGAGCGGCACCCGCGTACCCCAGACCACCGCGCGCATCGACACCACGCGCATAGTGAAGTTCACCTTTGATGGCCGTGAGTTCACCGGCCACCCCGGCGACACGCTGGCTTCTGCCCTGCTGGCCGTTGGTGTACGCCGCATGGCCCGCAGCTTCAAATATGGCCGTCCACGCGGCATCATCGGCGCGGGGGCGGAAGAGCCCAATGCGCTGGTGCAGCTGGGCGTGGGCGCACTCACTACGCCCAATGTCAAAGCCACCCAGGCCGAGCTGTTTGAGGGTTTGAGCGCACGTTCCACCTCGGGTTGGCCATCCCTCGATTTCGATTTGAAATCTGTACTGGGCCAAGGCTCGCGTTTCATGCCTGCGGGTTTCTACAGCAAGACCTTCAAATGGCCGCAAAAGCTGTGGCCGCTGTATGAGACCGTGATCCGCAAGTTCGCCGGATTTGGCGATGCGCCCACCGAGCCCGATCCCGAAAAATACGACCACTTGCACCACCACGTCGATGTGCTGGTGGTGGGCGGTGGTGCCTGTGGCCTGCTGGCCGCGCTGCAAGCCGGGCGCGCCGGGCTCAAGACCCTGCTGGTGGACGAGCAAAACGAACTGGGCGGCTGGTTGCTGTCCGACCCCAGCGCACAGATCGATGGCCGCAACAGCGATGCCACCATCCGCTCGGTGCAAGCCGCCCTGGCCGACATGCCGCATGTGACCGTGCTGCCCCGCACCACGGCGTTCGGCATGTACGAGCAAAACCTGGTGCAGGCCGTGGAGCTGGTGCAAGACCATATCACCCCCGCGCAGCGCCAGGCCCACCTGCCGCGCCACCGCATGCACAAGATCCGCGCCCACCACGTGGTGCTGGCCACCGGTGCCATCGAACGCCCCCTGGTGTTTGGCAACAACGACCTGCCCGGCGTGATGACCGTGTCGGCCGGCCAAACCTTCCTGGTGCGCTACGGCGTGCGGGTGGGCCAGCGCATCGTGATCTGCGGTACCAGCGACCTCATCCACGACTGCGCCGAGGTGCTGGCCCAAGCCGGTGCCAGCGTCACCGTGGCCGATGTGCGCCACGGCGCGGTCGCCCGCAATAAAAACTACACCGTCATGGCGGGCCACGGCATTGCCGAAGTCACCGGCGGTAGCGAGGTCAAAGGCGTGCGCCTGGTGCCCCTGCACCCCACCAAGGATGAGGTCGCAGGCAACGGCACACACATCGCCTGCGACGTAGTGCTGAGTTCTGGTGGCCTGTCGCCCACCGTGCATTTGTTCTGCCACGACGGCAGCCGCCCCACCTGGGATGAAGCCGTCGCCGCCTTCGTGGTGCCAGGCACCGGCCGCAAGGGTGTGGCCTGCGTGGGTTCGGTCACCGGCGCTTTCGAGCTGTCCGACGCAATGGCACAAACCACGCGCGCCATGCAACAGGTGCTGGCCGCCTGCGGCAAGCGCGAATCGCTGCAAGCCCCGGTTTGCTTCCAGCCCAAACGCATGCCCGCCCGCCCTATGTTCCGCCTGCCTGACGGCAAGCAAGAAGGCGCAGGCGCCAAGGCCTTTGTGGACTACCAGAACGACGTGAGCGCCGCCGACATCGAACTGGCGGTACGCGAGAACTACCACTCCATCGAGCACGTCAAGCGCTACACCGCGCTGGGCTTCGGCACCGACCAGGGCAAGCTGTCCAACGTCAACGGCTTCGTCATCACCGCCCGCGCCCTGAAGCGCCCGGTGAACGAAGTCGGCACCACCACCTACCGCCCGGCCTACACCCCGGTGAGCCTGGGCGCGTTGGCGGGCACCATGACCGAAGAGCTGTTTGACCCGAACCGCTACAGCGCCATCCACGCCTCCCACGTGGCCAGAGGTGCCGCCCTGGAGCCGGTAGGCCAATGGCAGCGGCCCTGGTACTTTGCCAAGCTCGGTGAAGACCTGCACGCCGCCGTCAACCGCGAATGCCTGGCAGCCCGCAACGGCGTGGCCGTGATGGACGCGTCCACCCTGGGCAAGATCCAGATCGACGGCCCGGATGCGCGTGAATTTTTGAACCGTATCTACGCCAATGCCTGGACCCAACTGGCCGTGGGCAAGTGCCGCTACGGCCTGATGTTGGACGAAAACGGCATGGTGATGGACGACGGCGTAACCGCCTGCATCCAGCAAAACCAGTTCTACATGACCACCACCACCGGCGGTGCGGCCCGCGTACTGAACTGGCTGGAGCGCTGGCACCAGACCGAGTGGCCCGAACTCAAGGTGTGGATGACCTCGGTGACCGACCACTGGTCCACCGTGGCCCTGGTCGGCCCCAAGGCCCGCGCCGTGCTGGCCAAGCTGTGCCCGGACATTGATTTGTCGCCGGAGAACTTCAAGTTCATGGACTGGCGCGCGGGCACAGTGGGTGGCCTGCCCGCCCGCGTGTTCCGCATCAGCTTCTCGGGCGAACTATCGTATGAATTGAACGTCGAATCCGGCTACGGCCACGCCCTGTGGGAGGCCGTGATGGCCGCCGGGGCCGAGTTCGATATCACGCCCTACGGCACCGAAACCATGCACGTGCTGCGGGCCGAAAAGGGCTTCATCATTGTCGGCCAGGACACCGATGGCTCGATGAGCCCGATGGACCTGGACATGGCCTGGGCTGTGGGCATGAAAAAGCCGTTCAGCTTCCTGGGCAAGCGCTCACTGGCCCGCAGCGACACGGCCCGCGAAGGCCGCAAGCAACTCGTGGGTTTGTTGCCAGAAGACCCCAACACCGTGCTGATCGAAGGCGCGCAAATCATGGAAAGCGCCACCGTGGGCAGCAGCAACCAGATGCTGGGCCACGTGACTTCTAGCTACCACAGCGCCTTCCTGGGCCGCTCCATTGCCATGGCGGTGGTGGCCGGGGGTCTGCAGCGCAAGGAGCAAACCCTGTACGTGCATGCCCACGGCAAAGTGACGCCGGTGAAGGTCGGTGGCAGCGTGTTTGTCGATGTGAAAGGTGACCGTCAAAATGTCTAAAGATTTGAACGCGATGCTGGAATCGCCCCTGCACGCCTTTGACCTGCCCGCCCGCGTGGCCAGCCCCACCGCCCAAAACCGGGTGGTGGTAAGTGAACTGGGCAACCTGGGCTACATCGTGCTGCGTGGCAAGGCCGACGATGCTGCCTTTATGCAGGCCGTGGCCGGTGTGTTGGGCCAGGCCCTGCCGACCCAGCCCATGACCGTATTGACTACCACCGCCGGTGTGGTGCTTTGGGTGTCGCCCGACGAATGGCTGCTGGTGTGCAAGCGCTCAACCCGCGACAACCTGCTGGCCGCACTGACCGCCGCCGTGCAAGACCTGTTTGCCCAGGTGGTGGACAACAGCGGTGGCCTGACCGCCCTGCGCCTGAGCGGTCCCGACCATATGCTGCTACTGCGCCAAATGGGGCCGTACGACTACGAGAGCCTGGCCGTGGGCCGCTGCGCCAGCACCGTGGTGTCCAAAACCGGACTCACTGTGGCCCGTACCGACGAAGCGGGCGTGGTGCTGGTCTTCCGGCGCAGCTTTGCCGACTACACCTGGCGCTTGCTGGAACGCACCGCCCTGCCCTACCGCCTGTGCATTGCCTCGCCAGACCAGCACGCCGACCCGGTGTTCACCCCTTTGTTTGAAAACGTTTAGGACTTTTTGCCATGACAACCGAAAGCTTCTTCTCCGTGGGTGTGGCCCAGACCGACCCTGCCGTCAGCGCCGCGATGGACCATGAACTGCAACGCCAGCGCGAACAGATCGAACTCATCGCCTCAGAAAACATCGTCTCCAAAGCGGTGATGGAAGCCCAAGGTTCGGCCCTCACCAACAAGTATGCCGAAGGCTACCCCGGCAAGCGCTATTACGGCGGCTGCGAGCACGTGGATGTGGTGGAGGCGCTGGCCATTGAGCGCCTGTGCAAGTTGTTCGGTTGCGAATACGCCAACGTGCAACCCCACTCCGGTGCCCAGGCCAACACCGCCGTGATGCTGGCCCTGGTGCAGCCCGGCGACACGGTGCTGGGCATGTCGTTGTCCGCAGGCGGGCATTTGACGCACGGGGCCAAACCCGCGCTGTCGGGCAAATGGTTCAAGGCCGTGCAATACGGTGTGCGCCGCGAAGACTCATTAATCGACTACGACGAGGTCGAAGCCCTGGCCGTAGAACACCAGCCCAAACTCATCATTGCAGGCTTCTCGGCCTACCCCCGCACCATCGACTGGGCGCGTTTTCGCGCCATCGCCGACAAGGTGGGCGCATTTTTGATGGTGGACATGGCCCACGTGGCAGGCTTGGTGGCCACGGGTGTCTACCCCAGCCCCGTGCCGCATGCCCATGTAACCACCTCCACCACCCACAAAACCCTGCGCGGGCCGCGCGGCGGCGTGATTTTGACCAACGACGAAGCCTTGTCGAAGAAGATCAACTCGGCCGTGTTCCCGGGCTCGCAAGGCGGCCCGCTGATGCACGTCATCGCGGCCAAGGCCGTGGCCTTTGGCGAGGCACTGCAACCCAGCTTCAAGGCTTACACCGAGCAGGTGGTGGCCAACGCCAAAGCCCTGGGCGCCGTACTCAAGGCGGGCGGCCTGGACCTGGTCACCGGCGGTACCGACAACCACCTGTTGCTGGTCGATCTGCGCCCCCTGGGCCTGAAGGGCAACACCACCGAAGTAGCGTTGGAGCGCGCGGGCATTACCTGCAATAAAAACGGCATACCGTTTGACGACGAGAAGCCCACCATCACCTCCGGCATCCGCGTCGGCACGGCGGCCGGCACTACGCGCGGCTTCGGCGTGGCCGAGTTTGAAGAAGTGGGCCGGTTGATGCTGGAAGTATTCAACAGCCTGAAAACCCATCCGGCGGGCGACCCTGCCACCGAGGCCTCGGTATACGCCCGCGTCAAGACACTGACCGCCCGTTTTCCTCTGTACGCCTAAATCTTTTTTGAAGGAACGCGCCATGAGCACACTCCACCAGGACTCCATCGTCATCGACGGTCTCATCATTGCCAACCTGAACCGCAGCGTCTTTGAAGACATGAAAAAGGGCGGTTTGTCCGCCGCCAACTGCACCGTCTCCGTGTGGGAAGACTTCCCCAAGACGGTGGACAACATCGCCCAGCTCAAACAGTTGATCCGCGACAACAGCGACCTCGTGACCCTGGCCCGCAACACGGCCGACATCAATCAAGCCAAGGCCGATGGCAAGACCGGCATCGTCCTAGGCTTCCAGAACGCCCATGCCTTTGAGGACAACCTGGGATACATCGAAGCCTTCCACGACATGGGTGTGCGCGTGGTCCAGCTGTGCTACAACACGCAAAACCTCGTGGGCACCGGCTGCTATGAGCGCGATGGCGGGCTGTCCGGCTTCGGCCGCGAGGTGATTGCAGAGATGAACCGCGTGGGCATCATGGTCGACCTATCGCACGTGGGCAGCAAGACCTCAGAAGAAGCGATCCTGGCGTCCACCAAGCCCGTGGCTTACACCCACTGCCTGCCGCTGGGCCTGAAGGACCACCCGCGCAACAAGAGTGACGCGGAGCTGAAGTTCATCGCCGACCACGGTGGTTTTATCGGCGTGACCATGTTCTCGCCTTTTCTCAAGCGCGGCAATGATTCGACCGTGCACGACTACGTCGAGGCCATCGACTACGTCATCAACATTGTGGGCGAAGACTGTGTGGGCCTGGGCTCGGACTTCACCCAAGGCCACGGCCATGAGTTCTTCGACATGCTGACGCATGACAAAGGCCGCTGGCGCCGACTGACCACCTTTGGCCAGGTGGTCAACCCGGAAGGCATTCGCACCATCGGCGACTTCCCCAACCTCACGGCCACGATGCAGCAAACCGGCTGGTCCGATGCCCGCATCACCAAGGTGCTGGGTGCCAACTGGATGAAGTTCTTCGACCAGGTCTGGGGTAGCTAGAACCCACCACCCACTGATTTCCCCGCCCCTTCGCATTCCCTATCCACAACCAGGAGTTAGCTGCTATGACCGTTTCGTTCTCCCCCCGCAAACGCCGTGAGTTCCTCACACAGACTTTGGGCCTGTCCGCATTGGCCGTGTCCGGCAGCGCCTTCGCCCAGGCCAAGCCCACCATCAAAATCGGCTTTGTCGATGGCTGGTCGGACAGTGTGGCCACCACCAACCTGGCCGCCGCCATCATCCGCAGCAAGCTGGGCTACCCGGTCGAATTAGTGCCGTTGGCTGCGGGCATCATGTGGCAGGCGGTGGCGCGTGGCGACCTGGACACAACCCTGTCGGCCTGGCTGCCCGTGACGCACGAGGCCTATCTGGCCAACTTCAAAGACAAGGTGCAAATTCTGGGTGCCAACTACCCCGGCGCCAAAATCGGCCTGATCGTGCCCGACTACGTCAAAGCCACCAGCCTGGCCGATCTGAACGCCCACCGTGCCGACTTTGGCGACCGCATCGTCGGCATTGATGCGGGTGCAGGCGTGATGAAAAAAACCGAAGAAGCCATCAAAGCCTATGGCCTGGAGATGCGCCTACAGCCCAGCTCTGGCCCGGCGATGGCAGCCGAACTCGACCGCGCCTACCGCGCCAACAAGGCGATTGCCGTCACCGGCTGGATTCCGCACTGGATGTTTGCCAAGTACAAGCTGCGCTTTCTGGCCGACCCGAAGAACATCTTTGGCGCCGAAGAGCATGTGGACAGCGTGATCAACCCGGCACTGAACGCCAAGGCACCTGCGGTGGTGGCCTTCCTGAAGAAGTTCTCCTGGAAGCCCGAAGAAATCGGTGCCGTGATGCTGGCCGTTGAAGGCGGAGCCAAGCCTGCCGATGCCGCTGAAAAGTGGATGAACGACAACCCGGCGCGCGTCTCCGGCTGGCTCGCCTAACCCCTCGCTGTAACCAAGAAAGCGCACCATGCACCCCCAGCTCCCCATAGATGTTGATGCCGACACCGGCGTCTGGACCACCGACGGCCTGCCGATGATCTATGTGCCCCGGCACTTCTTCGTCAACAACCACGTGGAAACCGAAGCCGTGGTGGGCCGCGAGGTGTATGCCCCGGCGCTGTACAAGGCCGGTTACCGTTCGGCCTACTTCTGGTGCCAACAAGAGGCCGCCACCCACGGCCTGACAGGCATGGCGGTGTACGAGCACTACCTCAAACGGCTATCCCAACGTGGCTGGGGCCTGTTCTCCTTCGTTGAGGCCGACGCCACCACCGGCCACGCCCAGGTCAAGCTGGAGCATTCGGTGTTCGTGCTGGCCCAGGGCATTGCAGGCGTACCCATCAACCACAGCAAGGTCTGCTACCTGTTTGCAGGCTGGTTCTCGGGCGCGATGGACTGGGTGCTGGAAACCAGCGGCTCGGCGGTGCGCACCACCAGCACCGAGACCCAATGTGCAGCCGAAGGCCACGCCCACTGCGTTTTCACCGTTAGTCCCCTCTAGAGATTCACCATGCGCTATCCGCATTTGTTTGAGCCCATCCGCCTGAACCAGGTGCTGTTGCGCAACCGCATCGTCAGTACCGCGCACGCCGAGGTGTATGCCGAAGGCGGTAACCCCACCGAGCGCTACATCCGCTACTACGAAGAAAAAGCCAAGGGCGGCGTGGGCCTGGCTATTTGTGGCGGCTCCAGCCCGGTGTCGCGCGACAGCCCCTGGTCGTGGTGGAGCTCCATCAATCTGGCCACCAACAAGGTGATTGAGCCGCTGAGCCAATTGGCCGATACCATGCACAAGCACGGTGCCAAGCTGATGATCCAGGCCACCCACATGGGACGGCGCAACGCCTGGCATGGCTTTGACTGGCCCCACCTGGTCAGCCCATCCGGCATCCGCGAGCCGGTGCACCGTGGCAACGCCAAAACGATTGAGATCGAAGAAATCCGCCGCATCGCCGCCGACTACGGTCGCGCCGCCAAGCGCGTCAAGGACGCAGGCCTGGACGGCATCGAAATCTCCGCTGCGCACCAGCAACTGATCGACCAGTTCTGGAGCCCCCGCGTGAACCACCGCACCGACGAGTACGGCGGCAGCCTGGAAAACCGTATGCGCTTCGGCTACGAGGTATTGCAAGCCGTGCGCGAACAGGTCGGTAGCGACTTCTGCGTCGGCCTGCGCATGTGTGGCGACGAGTTCCACGAAGACGGTATCAGCCACGAGATGGCCAAGGAAATTGCCCAGTCGCTATCGGAGAGCGGCATGATCGATTTCTTGAGCGTAGTCGGCTCCGGAGCCGACACCCACAACACCCTGGTCAACTGCATGCCGCCGATGGCACTGCCACCCGAGCCGTTTGTGCATTTGGCCGCAGGTATCAAATCGGTATCCAAAGTGCCGGTGATGCACGCCCAGAGCATCCGCGACGCATCGCAGGCCGAGCGCATCCTGGCCACCGGGATGGTGGACATGGTGGGCATGACCCGCGCGCAGATTGCCGACCCGCACATGGTCATCAAGATCCGCGATGGCAAAGAGGATCAGATCAAACAGTGCGTCGGTGCCAACTACTGCATCGACCGCCAGTACAACGGCCTGGATGTGCTGTGCATCCAGAACGCCGCCACCAGCCGCGAAGAAACCATGCCCCACGTAATCGAAAAGACCACGGGTGTACGCCGCAAGGTGGTGGTGGTGGGCGCAGGCCCCGCCGGGCTGGAGGCAGCCCGCGTGGCCCGCGAGCGCGGCCACGACGTGGTGCTGTTCGAGAAGCACACCCTGGTCGGCGGACAGGTCAACCTGGCCGCCAAACCACCCAAACGCGAGCAAATGGCCGGCATCATCCGCTGGTTCGACATGGAAACCGTGCGCCTGGGCGTGGACCGCCGCCTCGGCGTGGCCGCCACCCAAGAAATGATCCTGGCGGAAAAACCCGACATCGTGGTGATGGCCACCGGCGGCGTGCCCCACACCGGCCAAACCCCGGCTTGGGGCGCGGCTGAAGGCCTGTGCGTCAGCGGCTGGGACATCTTGTCCGGCGCAGTAGCCCCCGGTGAGAACGTGCTGGTCTACGACAGCATCAGCACCCATGCGGGCACCGGTGTGGCCGACTTCATCGCCGCGCGCGGCAAGCTGGTGGAGATCGTCACCCCCGACGTGAAAGTGGCCGACGACGTGGGCGGTACCACCTTCCCCATCTTTTACCGCCAGCTCTACGCCAACGGGGTGGTCCTAACCCCCAACTACTGGCTGGAAAAGGTGTACCGGGAGGGGGACAAGCTGATCGCCGTGCTGAAGAACGAGTACACCGAAGCGCTGGAAGAGCGCGCCGTGGACCAGGTGGTGGTTGAAAACGGCATCCTGCCCAATGACGGCCTGTACTGGCAGCTCAAGCCCCTGTCAATGAACAAGGGCCAGACCGACATTGAAGCGCTGTATGACGCTCTGCCCCAGCCGGGTTTGAGCCAGACGACCGGCAACGGCAACTTCCTGCTCTACCGCGTGGGCGACTGCGTGTCGATGCACAACATCCACGCCGCCATCTACGACTCGCTACGCCTGTGCAAGGATTTTTGACATGCTGGCGCACCTGGTAAGCACGATTTTCTGGCTGGCAATGCTGGGCCTGGCCTGGGGCATGGCCCGCCGGGCGCTTATATGGAAAAAAGGCCGCCAGCGCTCAGTAGATATGCGCGGACTGCTACAAATACCGAAGCGTTACTTTGTGGACCTGCACGACGTAGTGGCACGTGAACCCTTCGTCGCCCGGGCCCACGTGGGCGTGGCGGGCGGTGCAATTCTGGCGCTGGCGCTGGTGGGGCTGAACTACGGCCTGGGCCTGTACTGGCCGGTGCTGGACGGCGTTTTGCTGCTGGCGGGGTTGATGATGTTGGCCGGTGCCACGGCAATGGCCTCGCGCCGCCGCAATGCGCCAGCCCGCCTGTCCAAAGGGGCGTGGAGCCGCCTGCCCTACTCCCTCATGCTGTTTGCAGTGGCCGTGGCGCTGGTGGGCGCCGTGGCACTCACCGGCACAGCCCTTGCCCCCTGGCTGGCGGGTGTGATCAGCTTGGCATTTGCCGCAGGCGCTGCGGAGCTGGCCTTTGGCATCGGCCTAGGCGGCCCCATGAAGCACGCCGTCGCCGGTCTGCTACACCTGGGCTTGCACCCGCGGCCCGAGCGCTTTGGGAGCCCTGCCGAACGGCGTTTTGCCACGGCCCTGCAACCCCTCACCCTCACCCCTGAAGACATGGGCGTCGGCAAGCCCGCCGACTTCGCCTGGAACAAGCTGCTGTCCTTCGACGCCTGCGTGCAGTGCGGCAAGTGCGAGGCCGCCTGCCCCGCATTTGCCGCAGGCCAGCCGCTGAACCCCAAGAAGCTGATCCAGGATTTGGTGGTCGGCATGAGCGCCAAGAGCGACGCAAATTACGCTGGCAGCCCCTACCCCGGCCACAAGGTCGGCGAACATTCTGGCGCACCGCACTTGCCCATCGTGGGCGGCCTGATCAACGCCGACACGCTCTGGTCCTGCACCACCTGCCGCGCCTGTGTACAAGAGTGCCCGATGCTGATCGAGCACGTGGATGCCATCGTCGACATGCGCCGCCACATCACCCTGGTGACTGGCGTGGTGCCCAACAAGGGCATGGAAGTTCTGGCACAACTGCGCGACACCGATACCGTGGGCGGCTTCCCGCTGACTGCGCGCCACCACTGGGCGGCGGATTTGAACCTGCCGGTACTCAACGAGGGCGCTGCAACCGACTGGCTGGTGCTGGTCGGCGAAGGCGGCTTCGATATGCGTTACCAGCGCAGCCTGCGGGCCTTCATCAAGACGCTACAAAAAGCAGAGCTAAAGATCGCCATCCTGGGCGCGGCAGAGACCGATTGCGGCGATTTGGCACGGCGGCTGGGCGACGAAGCGGGTTTCCAACGCTTGTCCAAGCAGCTCATCGCCACGCTCCAAACCCGCAAGTTTGCACACATCGTCACGCCCGATCCGCATATCTTCCATTCGCTGAAGAATGAATTCCCCGCTATGGGCGGCAACTTCGACGTGTGGCACCACACCCAGCTGCTGGCCGACCTGCTGGCCAAAAAGACGCTCCAGCCCACCCGCGCAGGCAGCTTAGAGGCCGTGACCTACCACGACCCCTGCTACCTGGGCCGCTATGGCCGCGAGGTGGATGCCCCGCGTGCCGTGCTCAAGGGCATTGGCATCCAAGTGGTGGAAATGGAACGCAGCCGCGAACGCGGCCGCTGCTGCGGCGGCGGCGGCGGCGCACCGTTTACCGATATACCCGGCACCACCCGCATCCCCGACATCCGCATGGCCGACGCGAAGCAAACCGGCGCAGGCGTGGTGGCTGTGGCCTGCCCCAACTGCACGGCGATGCTCGAAGGCGTGGTCGGCCCCCGGCCCGAGGTATTGGACATTGCCGAGTTGGTGGCACACGCCTTGGAGGTTGCATGAACACCTTGATTCGCCGCATCGATCCGCGCCGCCCCGCCATCATCACCCCCGCAGGCCTGCGCCGCATCATCCTGGGCAGCAGCGAGGGTGAACGCCTGACGGCTAATGCCGCCAACGGCCCCGCCATCAAACCGGTGCGCAGCCAAGGCCCATTTACCCGCTGCACCCTGGTCGTCACCCACGCCGAGCGCGGCGCGCTGACCGATGGCGCACGCCAAGCCATCGCCGCCGCCGCCATCCTGGCCACGGCAGACACCGAAATCGTCTTGGCGGTACTGGGGCCGTGTGGTGACGATGTAGCCATCTTGGGCGTGGACAAGCTTCTAATGCTGGACAGTTTCGACCCCAGCGCCTACCAGCCCAGCGCCTGCGTGCAGTGGCTGCAAGGTCTGCACGCCGCACTCGCCCCAACGCAGTGGCTGTTTGCCGACAGCGCCGCCGACGGGCAACTGGGTCGCCGTTTCGCGGTTGCCACGGGCCTGGGCCTGCAATGCGGCGTGGTCGAACTGGCGGCAGACAGCCTGCGCGTACCCGCCAATGGGCAGCAAGACTGGCTGTGCCCGCACGCCCCGGTGGTGCTGCTGGCCAAGGGTGTCGCCAGCACCAAGCTGCCGTTTATCGGCCTGGGCCTGCGCGCAGCCGCACCGGCCTTGCCCGCCGTGCCGGATGCCGGTATCGAGGACCTCGGCATGCAAGCTGGTGACCCGCAAACCCTGGCGCTGGAAGAAGCCGACTTCATCCTCGCCGCAGGCAATGGCGTGACCGACCTGCCCCTGTTCCACGCCCTGGCTTTGGCCGTGGGCGCGGCGGTGGGCGCATCCCGCGTGGCGGTGGACGATGGCCGCTTTGCCCGCACGCAACAAATTGGGGCCACCGGCAAAACCGTTTCGGCATCCGGCTATCTGGCGCTGGGCATCTCGGGCGCAGTGCAGCATCTGCAAGGCATCAAGGACTGCCGCCACGTGATCGCGGTGAACCTGGATGCAGCAGCCCCCATCGCCCGCCGCGCCGACCTGACCGTGGTGGAAGACAGCGCCGCCTTGATGCAAGCCCTGCTCGGCCTGGTTCGCAAAGAGAAAGAAGGCGCATGAACACCATCACCGTACTGGTAGCCCCGCGCCGCCACCCCAGCAGCCAGCGCCTGACCCGCTGCCAGGCTGATGCCACAGCCGCTACGCTGGCCCTGGGCTTGTCGATGCCGGTGCGCCTACTGTGCGCAGGCCCCATGCCTGACGCGGTAGCCCGCGACTACCTGGCACTGGGTGCGCCCGTGGTCGAGGTACTGCAATGCGCAGACGATGCCCGGCTGTTGGACATGCTGCTGCCCGCCCTGCGTGGTGTGGCCCTGGTGCTGACCGGCACGCGCTCCGAAGCCGACCAGGGTTCCGGTGTATTGCCTTACACCCTTGCGGCAGCGCTGGGGCGGCCCTTGGTGACCGACGTGCTGCACGTGGAAGCCGACGGCTCCGGCTGGATCGTCACCCAGGCCCTGCCCAAAGGCGCACGGCGGCGTTTGAAGGTGCAGGCTCCGGCGGTGCTGGCCATCAGCGCGGCGGCTCCGTTGACGCTGCGCCATTCGCTGGCCGACGCGGTGGCTGGAGAAATTATTCGCACTCCGGTACTGGTGCCTCACCGGCCCCCACCCCAACCCTCCCCCGAGGGGGGAGGGAGTGATACGGAGCCCTGTCTTGCCCCCTCCCCCCCCGGGGGAGGGCTGGGGTGGGGGCCGGATGTCAGGCCTTCCTCCCCTCGCCTGCGCACGGCTGAGGGTGTATTGGTCCCCAGCCGCAAGCGGCGCCAAGTGCTGGAAGCCAAAACCGTGCAATCCGGCCACGCCCGCATGCTGGGCGCCATTGAATCGCCCTCTACCGGTGGCACCGTCATCCAAACCGGCAGTGTTGACAGCAAAGCCCAAGCCGTTCTCGATTACCTGCGCACCCATTCTCTTGTGACCTTTTGAGGAGACATTCCCATGACCACCACGCACGCCACCCTATCTGCGCAAACCCTGCTGACCCGCGAACTGCTGGCCCGCCGCCGCCCCGGCTACAGCCTGGAGGCCCCGTTTTATCTGAGCGACACCATTTTGCAGGCCGATATGGAGCACATCTTCGGCAAGCACTGGATCTTTGTTGCCGTTGAGCCGCAAGTACCCGAGGCCGGTGACTACATCACCGTGGACTTTGGCAAAAACTCCATCCTGATCGTGCGCGATGACGACATGCAGATCCAGGCCTTCCACAACGTCTGCCGCCACCGGGGCTCCCGCCTGTGCGCCAACCAGCAGGGCGTGGTGGGCAACATCGTCTGCCCCTACCACCAGTGGACCTACGACCTGACCGGCAAACTGCTCCACGCCAAACACATGGGCGAAGACTTCGACCCCAGCGGCCACAGTCTCAAACCCGTGCACATCCGCAACCTGGCCGGGCTGCTGTTCATCTGCCTGGCCGAGCACCCGCCCGAAGACTTCGCGCAAATGGCCGCCGAGATGACCCCCTATATCGCCCCGCACCAGCTCAGCCAGTGCAAGGTGGCGGCGCAGGTGGACATCATCGAAGACTGCAACTGGAAGCTGACGATGGAGAACAACCGCGAGTGCTACCACTGCGTGGGCAACCATCCCGAATTGACCATCTCGCTCTATGAGTACGGCTTTGGTTACCAGCCCGACGAGCACAACAAGGCCGACCTGCAACGCTTCCAGGACATCATGGCCGCCAACCATGAGCGCTGGGAAGGCATGGGCCTGCCTTCGGCCGAGATCGACACGCTGGACGACCGTGTCACCGGCTTCCGTACCCAGCGCCTGCCGATCGACCGCTCAGGCCAGTCGCAGACCATGAACGCTGAAGTCGCATCCAAGAAATTGCTAGCAGACTTCGTAGATCCGGCGCTCGGTGGCCTGTCTTTCTGGACCCAACCCAATTCCTGGCACCACTTCATGAGCGACCACATCGTCAGCTTCACCGTGCTGCCGATCTCGGCCACCAAAACCCTGGTGCGCACCACCTGGTGCGTGCACAAAGACGCGGTCGAAGGCGTGGACTACACCAAGGAAAACCTCACTGCCGTGTGGAACGCCACCAACGACCAAGACCGCCGTTTGGTCGAAGAATCACAAATCGGCATTGCCACCGGAGCCTACGAGCCCGGCCCCTACTCGCCCTTCACCGAAGGCCTGGTGGAGAAGTTTTGCAACTGGTACGTGAACCGCCTGAGCACTTTGACTAGCTGACTATGTCCATCCCTTTCTACGCCCCAGACTTTGCCGCCCCGGTGTCCCCGCCCTGGAACTCCGACCAGGATGAAACCCTGCGCTGCGTGCACATCCGCCAGGAGACGGCGGATGTCAAAACCTTTGTGCTGGCGGCCAGTGCAGGCCCGCGCAACTTCCGCTACCTGCCAGGCCAGTTCATCACGCTGGAGCTGGAGATTGGCGGCGCACGCATCAACCGCTGCTACACCCTGTCCAGCACGCCCACCCGGCCCGATGTCGTCAGCATCACCGTCAAGCGCGTGCCCGGCGGCATCGTGTCCAACTGGCTGCACGATAATGTGCGCGTCGGCATGGAACTGGGCGCGATGGGGCCATCGGGCGCATTCAGCTGCTTCACCGCACCGGCCAAAAGCTACCTATTTATGTCGGGCGGCAGCGGCGTGACCCCGCTGATGGCGATGGCCCGCGCCCTGTTTGATTTGGGCAGCGACGCCGACGTGGTGTTTGTGCACTGCGCCCGCAGCCCCGCCGACGTGCTGTTTTCCGAAGAGCTGGCCCTGATGGCGCGCAATATGCCGCACTTTCGCATCGCCCTGGTCTGCGAAAATCACACGCCGGGCAGCCCCTATGCTGGCCACCTGGGTCGGCTAGATGCCGCCCGGCTGGCCCACATTGCACCCGACTTCCTACAGCGCGATGTCTACACCTGCGGCCCAGCCCCGTTCATGGCGGCGGTGCGCAGCCTGCTGTGCACGGCCGGTTTTGACATGCCGCGCTACCGCGAAGAAAGCTTTTCATTTGCCGCACTGGAGGCCGATACCGCCCTCCATCCAGATTATCCAGAAGCAACAAAAGAAAATACAGAAACAATATACAAAATTGATCTGCAAAAAATAGGATCATCATTTAATTGCCGGTCTGACCAAACTATTTTGCAAGCCTCGGCAGCAGCGGGCGTGCGCCTTCCTTCGTCATGCAGCGGCGGTGCATGTGGCACCTGTAAATCCAAAAAAATATCCGGCACAGTAGAAATGAAACATGCGGGTGGTATCCGCCAACGCGAAATCGACCAAGGCTGGTTTTTGCCCTGTTGCAGCAAGCCCACCAGTGACATTGTGATAGACCGCTAAAAAAATCTGCCCCACTCCATCCGCCCAACACCGTTTTTTGGCGGTTTTTTACATTTTGTAATTTATAAAAAAACCTATATTGGTGCAAGCGCACCATTCGCACCGCATTCTTATGGATTAACCCTATGTTTTAATTTAATTTCTCACAGAAAATAGTGGCACGCTGCTTGCTAATAATAAATACCGCAGCGTGTTATTGCCACCCCATAATCCCGGAGACCCGCGATGTCCAAGCCCAAGATCAGCGTCAAAAATTTATACAAAATATTTGGCAACAATATCGCCCCCGCCCAAAAGATGCTGGCAGAGGGGCGCAGCAAAGACGAGGTTTTTGCCACCACCGGCCATGTCGTGGGGGTCAACAAAGTCAGCTTTGACGTGGCAGCGGGAGAAATTTACGTGCTCATGGGCTTGTCGGGCTCGGGCAAGTCCACGCTGATCCGGCTCATCAACCGGCTGGTCGAGCCGTCTTCGGGCTCCATCAATATCGACGGTGAAGACATCGCCCGGCTGCCCCAGCCCGCGCTGGTGAAGTGGCGGCGCAAGCGGGTGGCAATGGTGTTCCAGTCGTTCGCCCTGATGCCACACCGCAACGTACTGGATAACGCCGCCTTCGGACTCGAAATGGCCGGAACAGACCGCAAAACCCGCGAAGCCCGCGCCCTGGAGGTGCTCGGCCAAGTGGGCCTGCAAACCTACGCCGCCAAATTCCCCTCGCAGCTCTCGGGCGGCATGCAGCAGCGGGTGGGCCTGGCCCGCGCCTTGGCGGTAGACCCCGACATCCTGCTCATGGACGAAGCCTTCTCGGCGCTCGACCCGCTCAAGCGCGTGGAAATGCAGGGCCTGATGCTGGAGCTGCAAAAAAAGCAGCAACGCACCGTGCTGTTTGTGTCGCACGACCTCGAAGAAGCCCTGCGCATCGGCACCCGCATCGCCATCATGGAAGGCGGCAACCTGGTGCAAGAAGGCACCGCGCACCAAATCATCACCCAGCCCGCCAACGACTACGTGCGCCGCTTCTTTGAAGGCGTGGACACCTCGCGCTACCTCACTGCCGCCGACCTGCTCGACCCCGGCCTAAACGGCCACTCCTACACCGGCGGGCCGCGCCTGCCCTGGTCCACCACCCTGCCCGACGCCATGAAAATCGTGCTCGGCGGCGACCAACCCGTGGGCGTGTTCGATTCCACAAACCAGTTGCTGGGCTGCATTTCTGCGCGCAGCCTGCTCGTCAAAATGTCCCACAAAATGTCCAATGAGGCCCGCCATGTCTGATCTGCTGACCCAAGTCACCGATGCCACGCACAACATGCTGCCACTGGGCAAATGGGTGAATGCGGGCGTCAAAAGCCTGCTCGACAGCAGCGCCACCGTGTTCGACTCCATCGGCGTGGTGGTGGAGGGCTTTGCCCAGTCGATTGAGCAAGCCATGCTGGCCATCCCCTTCTGGCTGGTGATTCTGGTGGCCACGGTGGTGGGCTGGCGCCGCCTGGGCTGGAAGTTTGGCGTGTTTGTTGCTTTGGCCTTGATGCTGATTGTGGTGACCGGCTTCTGGCCGCAAACCATGGTGACGCTGGCGCTCACGCTGTCGGCCACCATCATCAGCCTGGTTTTCGGCATCCCCCTGGGCATCTGGTGTGCCCGCAACAACCACATAAACGCCACGGTACGCCCGATCCTCGACTTCATGCAGACCATGCCCGCCTTTGTGTACCTGATTCCGGCCGCCATGCTGTTTGGCCTGGGCCGCGTGCCCGGCACCATTGCCACCGTGATCTTTGCCATGCCGCCCGTGGTGCGCCTGACCAGCTTAGGCATCCGCCAGGTCAGCGCCGAGCAGGTCGAAGCGGGCAACGCCTTTGGCTGCACCGCCACGCAACTGCTGTTCAAAGTGCAGCTACCCATCGCCCTGCCCACCATCATGGCCGGGGTCAACCAGACCATCATGATGGCGCTGTCGATGGTCATCATCGCCTCAATGGTGGGCGCGGGTGGGCTGGGCAACGACGTGCTGGCCAGCATCCAGCGGCTGGACATCGGCCTCGGGTTTGAGAGTGGGTTGGCAGTGGTGCTGCTGGCTATCATCCTGGATCGCCTGACGGAAAGCTTCGGCGTGGCCCGAAAAACCAGAGAAAGCTAAGGACCCCTACCGTGCCCCGCATCTCTCCAGAATCCGCCCCGGCTGCCGCATTCGGCGCCAATGACGCCAGTGGCAAGGCCCGCACGATCCACGTCGGCTTCATCCTGCTGCCTGAGTATTCGATGATCGCCTTTGCCAACGCGGTGGAAACCCTGCGCATGGCCAACTACATCAGCCGCCAGACCCTGTACCGCTGGAGCGTGGTCAGCCCCGAACAGCATGCCGCCGTGGCCAGCAACGGCCTGGCGGTCAGCGCACTGGGCAGCCTGGCCGGGCTGGCCGATTGCGACATGGTGTTTGTCTGCGGCGGGGTCAACGTGCGCCAGGCCACCAACGATGCGGTGCGCCAGCTGCTGCGCCAATGTGCCGCGTCGGGTGCCACTATGGGATCGCTCTGCACCGGAGCCTACGCCCTGGCCAGCGCCGGCCTGCTGGACGGCCACCGCTGCGCCATCCACTGGGAAAACCTGGCCGCCATCAGCGAAGAATTCCCCAAGGTGCAGTTCTCCACCGAAGTCTTCATCGTCGACCGCGAGCGCATCACCTGCTCCGGCGGCACCAGCCCGCTGCACCTGATGCTGCACCTGATGCGCGAGCGCTTTGGCGCCAAGCTGGTGATGGATGTGTCCGAGCAGTTCATCGTCGAGCGCCTGCGTGCCAGCAAGGACCGCCAGCGCATCCCCCAGCCCGAATGCATCGGCCCTGGCTACCAGCACCTCACCGAAGCCGCCGAAATCATGGCCGCCAATATCGAAGAACCCCTGCCCCTGGCCGAGCTGGCCAGTGCCATCCACCTGTCGCTGCGCCAGCTGGAGCGCCTGTTCCACCGCTACTTCAGCATGAACCCGGCGCAGTACTACATGAACCTGCGCCTGCGCCGCGCCCAGGAGCTGCTCACCCACAGCAGTATGCCCATCATGCAGGTCACCGTGGCCTGCGGCTTCCAGTCGTCGTCACACTTCTGCAAGGCCTACCGCAGCCTGTTCGGCCAGTCTCCCAGTGAAGAGCGCCGCAGCCATGCAGCCGCCACCACCAAACCACGCCCAAGCGCCTGGCAAGAGCGCCCTGGACCGGTGATGCGGGTGGCTTGACGGAATGCGAAGGACGCTATATTTTTAATAGCTTCTAGCGCAGGTTAGATATGCGCCAGATGCCAATTTCACCCACAAAATCCTAATACGACCGCTTCGGCAATGCGCGCTTCAGAGCCTGGATGAATAGCTCCCGCTGTTCGGGCCGGTCAATCGTTTGGGCGATGGTGGCGATGAAGTCTTTGAAGGTGGTGCAGTGACCGGCTTTTTTGCGGATCAGTACTTTGGCGATCGGGCCGATGAACTTGCTCAGCGCCAGCTCTATGGTGGCCAGCTCGTCCGCGCTGATCTCGAAGGGGGGTGCCGCCGAACGCAGCTGCGACACGGATTGGCTGGTGCCCGGGAAGCTGTGGCTGCCAAGGCTATTCGGCCGGCCCGTCACGGGCTGGCTGGGCGCTTGGCTCACGGGCTGACTGCGGAGCATGCCCGGTGCCGTCGTGAGCGACTGGAATCCGCTGGGCGTGGTTTTGCTGGCGAAGTGCGCATGGCTCGCAGCTTGGTTGCCGGCCAAAAACGATTCGCGCGTGCGCGACTCCTGGATGGCCGGGGCCAGGGTTTCCCGCAGATGGGCAATGCCTTGCGCCAAAGGCAGCGCTTTGCGCACCAGCACCTGCGCCAGCGGGCCGATGTGGCGGGAGAGTTCGGCTTCAATCTCCAGCACCTTCTCGGGGGCCAGTAGCGTGGCGGTCTGCATGCGCACCGTGGTGGTGTAGCCCGTGCCGACTGTCGGCCCCATTTTCAGGGTGCTCTCAGAGCCCAGCAGGATGGATTCCACCGCATAGACCTCGTGCAGGCGGCCATGCTTGTCTTCGTGCTGGCCAAGGTAGCGAAACAGCTCGTCCGTGCGGTCGGTAATGCGCGAGATGACATCAAAGTACGAGCGCGACACCAGCAGTTGATTGGCCTGGGCGAAGTCCATGACGCGCTTGGCCACGTTGATGCCATCGCCCACCACGTTCACCCGCTCGTTGATGTCCGAGATGATGCGCACCGGCCCCATGTGCAGCCCCATCCGCACCGCCACCTGGCTGCCATAGCGTTGCCCCAGCAGGTCGCGCAGCAGCATGGCCGATTGCAGGGCTTCCTCGGGGTCGCCTAAAAAGCAGATCGCCGCGCCGTCGCCCGTGTCAATGGCGATACGGGTTTCTTCGGCAATGCCATGCAGGGCCTTGACGATGAGTTCGTTGAACACTCTTTTCAGCGCCACCTGGCCATCGACCGAGCGGATCGAGTAGCCCACCAGGTCCAGGAACAGGATGGTGCACAGCAGGTTACGCCGCTGGTCGGCGGGGATGCGGGCCGCAGCCGTACGGTTGATGAGGCCGCTCTCTGAGGCCAGATGGAAGTCCGGCATGGCCGCAATGTCGGGTTTTGCGGCTTCCACAATCGCCGCCCGGAACAAGGCGACCGTTTGCGGACGGCGGCTCTCATCGGGCAGCATCGCCCAGTCGATGGCCTGTAGCAGTTTGACCCCAAAAACCCCGGCATCGCCAATGCTGGAGGCGGGCAGCATGGTGTCTTGCGTAACACGCGCGGCCGACTCGGTGGGCTTCTCGCCGGTGGTCATCCAGTACATCACCGCGCCGAGAGAATAGATGTCGGTCCAGGCCCCTTGCTTGCCCTGGGAGTGGTACTGCTCAAACGGCGCAAAACCCGGGCTGATGATGTTGGTCATAGCGCTGTCGCTGCTGACGCGGCGGGCTGCGCCAAAGTCGAGCAGCACCGGCGTGCCATCGGCGCGCACATAGATGTTGTCTGGCTTGATGTCGCGGTGCAGGAAGCCAGTGGCGTGCACGGCATCCAGTCCATCGAGCAGCGGATGGATGATGGACAGCAAGGCATCCCGGCCCAGGGGCGCTTGGTTGGGCACCCAGCGTTTCAGGCGCTGGCCCACTTCGTATTCCATGACGATGTAGGCGCTGTCGTTGTGCCGAAAATAGCGCAGCACACGCACGATATTGGGGTGCCGAAACGAGGCCAGAGCCCGGGCTTCATCCAGAAATCGCTGCAAACCCCAGTCGTACTTGGCCTGCGCACCCTGCTGGCCGTCGCGTACCGCTACGGCGTGGTCATCACCGCGTGCCACCAGGCCGTTGGGGAAATATTCCTTGATCGCTACCGTCAGGTTCAGGTTGTCGTCCTTGGCCAAATAGGTAATGCCAAAGCCGCCACTGCCCAGCACGCTTTGGATCTGGTATTCCAACATGCGGTAGCCCGCAGGCAGACTGGCCGTATCGACCGTGGCTTTTTTGGGCGCTGCGCCAGGATCCGACATGGGTTTACTCGTCAATCATCTGCATGGCTTTTTCCAGACTGCGGCGCATGCGGTTGAAGGAACTGCCCAGCACGGCGACTTCGTCACCGCCTTTTTCGCTGAACTCGGGCTGGTTGAAGTCCCCGGTGGAAATGCCGTCGGCCGCCATCGACATGCGGCGGATCGGCCGCACGATGAGCCAGCTGAGCATGATGTTGAGCACAATGAAAACCACCACAAACACCCCGGCCAGCGAGGCCATGAAGGCGGTAAAGGCCCGGTCCGCGTGGGCCAGCGGCACCTCCATCGGCACCGACACCACCTGGGCACCAACGATTTCGTTGTGCTTCCAGCCAAAGCCATTGGCCGTACCGTAGATTTTGAGCATGGTGGGCGGCGCAGCAGCGGCCACGCTATGGCATTGCAGGCAGGCCGCATTGGTGATCTGGATGGGCTTGGCAATGTACAGGCTGCGCCCGGTGAGTGACGGCCGCTCGCCCACCACTTCGCGTATGCCCTCGTGCTGGCGGAATTGGTTCACCACATCGGCCTCCCAGTCGGCCGTGCGGTCGCGGGGGTTGGTGGGGTTGAGCACTGCCTCTTTGTAGCTGTACTCGGGGTAGTTCTTTTGCAGCTGGTTCAGGGTCTCGGTGGCCGCATAGGCGGGCACGGTTTGCGGCAAAAACACCTCTTCCAGCTGCTTGAGCAGATGCGGCTGCACCTGGGTGATGGTGTAGTTACGCACCGCACCGGCGGTTTCCATCATCAGGCGGGCGTTACGCACCACTTCATCCCGGGCGTTGTCTTGCAAAAGCTGGCGCGACACCGCTCCGGCGGCAAAAAATCCCGCCAGAAACACCAACGCCAACACCAGATTGAATTTAAATCGCAGGCCCATTTTTTGTATCTTTTATTAACAACTCATTCTATCGGCACACACTACCGGCCCGTGTGCATGCCGCCGCCCCAGAACAACTCCGCGTCGTTCTTAGCCAAGTTGTGCCCCGTCAACCTGTGAAAGTGCAGGGGTGTCGTCGTGCTGTACCCACTCTCTTTTCAAGGAACCGGACATGAAATCGAAACTTGCTTTACTCACCGCCTCTGCTGCTGCCGCTGCCACCCTGTGCGCCCCGTTGGCCTGGGCGGCCGATCCCGCCAGCTGCAAGGCCGTGCGCTTTGCCGATGTGGGCTGGAGCGATATTGCCGCCACCACCGGCCTGGCCTCGGTGGTGCTGGACGGTTTGGGCTACAAACCCACGGTGACCATCGCCTCGGTGCCGATCGCGTTTGCGGGCATCAAATCCAAGCAGATTGATGCCTTTTTAGGCTACTGGAACCCCAGCATGACCCCGATCATCGAGCCCTTCGTCAAGGCCGGGCAGATCAAGGTGCTGGAGACCCCCAACCTGGTGGGTGCCAAGTACACCCTGGCCGTACCGGCGTATCTGTATGACAAGGGCCTGAAAACCTTTGCCGACATCGCCAAATTCAAGGCCGAGCTGGACGGCAAGATCTACGGCATCGAACCCGGCAACGACGGCAATGCCCTCATCAAAGGCATGATCGACAAGAACGAGTACGGCCTGAAAGACTTCAAAATGGTCGAGTCCAGCGAAGCAGGCATGCTGGCAGAAGTGCAGCGTGCAGGCCGCGCCAGCAAGGGCATCGTCTTTCTGGGCTGGGAGCCGCACCCCATGAACGTGCAAATGAAGATGAAATACCTGGAAGGCGGCGACGCGGTGTTCGGCCCCAACCTGGGTGAAGCCAAGGTGTTCACCGCCCTGCCCCCCAGCTATGAAGCCCGCTGCCCCAACGTGGCCACGCTGCTGAAAAACCTGCAATTCACCACCACTATGGAAAACACGGTGATGATCGGCATCATGGACAAGGTCAAGCCCAACGATGCCGCCCGCGCCTACCTCAGGAAGAACCCCGGCGCGCTGGACGGCTGGCTCAAAGGGGTGACGACCTTGGACGGCAAAGACGGTTTGGCCGCCGTCACCGCCAAACTGAAATAAGCCCTCGCCCCAACCCTCTCCCGCCTGCGAGAGAGGGCGCAAGACAAAACCCCCACTTCACCCCGTCCATGACTACCGCCCAAGCCACCCACTACTGCCTGAACCTCGCCTGCGGCAGCGACCAGGGGCAGGTTGCTGCCGTGTCGGCCCTGCTCAACGCACACGGGGCCTACATCGAACAGTTTTCGGTATTTGACGACCACAGCACCGAGCGCTTTTACGTGCGCAGCGTGTTCAGCCTGACCAGCTCGGTACAGGCCTTGCACAGCGCGTTTTCCGAGCTGGCGGTGGGCTTTCCGCAGGCGCAGTGGCAGGTGCACGACTTGGCCATGCCCACCCGCGTGCTCATCATGGTGTCCAAGTTCGACCACTGCCTGCGCGAGCTTATCGCCCAGTGGCGGCGCGGCGAACTGAAGATGGACATCGTCGCCATCGTCTCCAACCACCCCGACCTGGCCCCCATTGCCGCTGCCGAAGGCATCCCCTTTCACCACCTGCCCATCACCGCCGACACCAAGCCCGCCCAAGAAGCCAAGCTCAAGCAGCTGATCCTGGACACCGATACTGAATACGTGGTGCTGGCCCGCTACATGCAAGTGCTGAGCGAGGAGCTATGCCACGAGCTGCATGGCCGCGTCATCAACATCCACCACTCCTTTCTGCCCGGCTTTAAGGGCGGCAAGCCGTACCAGCAAGCCTTTGACCGGGGCGTGAAACTCATTGGGGCCACGGCCCACTTTGCCACCACCGACCTGGACGAAGGCCCCATCATTGAGCAGTCTGTAGAGCGCGTAGACCACGCCGACACCCCCCAGCATCTGTCGCAAGCTGGGCGGCTGGTAGAGAGCCTGGTTTTATCCCGTGCGCTGCGTTTTGTTTTAGAACGCCGAGTCTTCATCAACGGCATGAAGACCGTCGTCTTGCGCTGATATTTTTCTGAGATTTTTTATGACCGATGCCTTGATCCCCAGCTTCGTCAATGGCCTGCCCGTGCACGGCAGCGGCGAGCGCTTTGACACTAATAACCCCGCCACGGGAGCCGTGATTGCCGGGGTGCACGACAGCGATGAAGCAGATGTCAACGCCGCTGTGGCAGCCGCAGAGGCTGGCTTTGCCATCTGGTCGGCCATGACCGGCACCGAGCGTGGCCGCATCCTGCACCGCGCCGCACAGTTGCTGCGCGAGCGCAACGACGCACTCGCCGCCCTCGAGGTGCAAGACACCGGCAAACCCTGGCAGGAAGCCTGCGTGGTGGACGTGGCCAGCGGGGCCGACTGCATCGAATACTTTGCCGGAGCCGCCGCCACCCTGGCCGGTGCGCAGTACCCCCTCAAGAACGCCTTCGCCTACACCCGCCGCGAGCCGCTGGGCGTGTGCGTGGGCATTGGCGCGTGGAACTACCCCCTCCAGATTGCCTGCTGGAAGTCTGCGCCCGCGCTGGCTGCGGGCAACGCGATGATTTTTAAGCCGTCCGAACTCACGCCCATGACGGCCGTAAAGCTAGCCGAGATTTACCTCGAAGCGGGCGTGCCCCCAGGAGTCTTCAACGTGCTGCAAGGCCGGGGCACCACTGGCGCGCTGCTGGCGGCCCACCCGGGTGTGGCCAAGGTGTCGGTGACGGGCTCCATCCCCACCGGCAAACGCGTAATGGCCAGCGCCGCCGCTACTTTGAAGCGGGTGACCATGGAGCTGGGCGGCAAGTCGCCGTTGATCGTGTTTGACGATGCCGACTTCGAGCAGGCCGTAAGCGCCGCGATGATGGCCAATTTCTACACCCAGGGCGAAATCTGCACCAACGGCACACGGGTGTTTGTGCAGCGCGGCATTGCCGACAAGTTTTTAGCCCGCCTGAAAGAACGCACCCTGCTGCTGCGCGTGGGCGACCCGACCGATCCGGAAACCGAAGTCGGTGCCCTCATCTCCGCCGCCCACCGCGACAAGGTGCTGGGCTACGTGGCCCAGGGCGTGACAGGTGGCGCCACGCTGGTCTGTGGCGGCACGGCAGTCAGCGTGCCAGGCTGTGAAAACGGCAACTTCGTCGCCCCCACCATCTTTGCCGACTGCAGCGACGGCATGGCCATCGTGACGGACGAAATCTTCGGCCCGGTGATGGCGCTGCTGGTATTTGACGACGAGGCCGAAGTGGTGCAGCGCGCCAACGCCACCCGCTTTGGCCTAGCTGCCGGCGTGTTCACCCGCGACGGGGCACGCGGCCACCGCGTGGCGGCACGCTTGAAGGCGGGCATTTGCTGGATCAACAACTACAACATTACGCCGATCGAAATTCCCTTTGGCGGCGCGGGCGAATCCGGCATTGGCCATGAAAACAGCATGGTCGCGCTGGAGCACTACACCCAGCTGAAAACCGTGTACGTGGAACTGGGCGAAGTCGCCTGCGGCTACCGCTGAGATTGCGCCCCATGACCACCGAAAATTTCGACTACATCATCGTCGGCGCAGGCTCCGCAGGCTGCGTGCTGGCGAATCGCCTGACCGAAGACCCGGACGTGAAAGTGCTGCTGCTGGAGGCCGGGCCGGGCGACCGCAGCATCTTCATCCACATGCCGTCGGCCTTTGCCTACCCGCTGGCGAACGACAAGTTCAACTGGTTCTACCACTCCGAGCCCGAACCCTTCATGGACAACCGCCCCATGTACTGCCCGCGCGGCCGGGTGCTGGGAGGGTCGTCATCCATCAACGGCATGGTCTACATCCGGGGCCACGCGCTCGATTACGACAGCTGGGCTTCAAACAAAGGGCTGGAAAACTGGTCCTACGCCGACTGCCTGCCCTACTTTCGCAAGACTGAGACCCGTGCCAAGGGCGGCGATGCCTACCGGGGCGACAGCGGCCCACTGAATGTATCCACCGGAGCCTGCATCAACCCGCTGTACAACGCCTTCATCGAAGCCGGTCAACAGGCCGGTTACACGCGCACCGAAGACATGAACGGCTACCGCCAGGAGGGTCTGGGCCCGATGGACATGACCGTCCACAAAGGCCGCCGCTGGAGCACCGCGATGGCCTACCTGCGCCCAGCAATGAAACGCCCCAACCTGCAAGTACGTACCCGCGCATTGGTGGCCAAGGTGGCGTTCGCACCCGACACCAGTCCGCCCCGCGCCGTGGGCGTGGAGGTGGTCAACGGCCACCGCACCGACCTGATCCGCGCCAGCCGCGAAGTGATTCTGTGCGGCGGTGCCATCAACTCGCCACAGTTGCTGATGCTGTCGGGCGTGGGCAACCCGGACGATCTGCGCAAACTGGGCATCCCCATCGTCGCTGCGCTACGCGGCGTGGGGGCGAACCTGCAAGACCATCTGGAAACCTATGTGCAGTACCAGTGCAAGGAACCCATCACCCTGTACAGCGCCATGCACCCCGTGGCCAAGGTGAAGATCGGCGCGGAATGGATGTTGAAGGGCACGGGCCTGGGGGCCACCAACCACTTCGAGTCGGGTGGCTTCATCCGCAGCGCAGCGGGCGTGAAGCACCCGGATTTGCAGTACCACTTTTTGCCGATGGCCATCCAGTACGACGGCAGCGCCCCGGCGAGCTTCCACGGCTTTCAGGCGCATGTGGGGCCGATGCGCCCGACCAGCCGGGGGGCGGTCACGCTCAAAACCGCCAGCCCCAAAGACGCGCCGCGCATCCTGTTCAACTACATGGCGACCGAGCAAGACCGCAAGGAAATGCGTGCGGGCATCCGCCTGACGCGCGAGATCTTCAGCCAGCCCGCGTTCGACAAATTCCGGGGCGATGCCGTGTCCCCCACCGACCGGGTACAGACCGATT
The DNA here is from genome assembly GCF_056521445.1 of Rhodoferax sp. LB1P47. Lineage (NCBI taxonomy): Bacteria > Pseudomonadati > Pseudomonadota > Betaproteobacteria > Burkholderiales > Comamonadaceae > Rhodoferax > Rhodoferax sp. LB1P47. Next base: position 718,697 of record NZ_JBWMAU010000001.1, read on the forward strand.
CCGAGATTGATGCCCACATCCGCGAGCATGGCGAAAGCGCCCTGCACCCGTCCTGCACCTGCCGCATGGGCACGGACGACATGGCCGTCACCGACGGCGCGGGCCGCGTGCATGGCATTGCTAACCTGCGGGTGGTGGACGCGTCCCTGATGCCCGACGTGGTCAGCGGCAACCTGAACGCCCCCACCATCATGCTGGCCGAGAAGATGGCCGATGTGATCCGGGGCAAGCAAGCCCTGCCGCGTTCCGACGCGCCTTTCTTTGTGCACCCCGACTACCAAACCGCACAGCGCTGAACCATCGACCCTCACCCTAGCCCTCTCCCGCGCGCGGGAGAGGGGACAAGACGGGGCCCTGCATTGCCCCCGCTCCCCCCCGGGAGAGGGTTGGGGTGAGGGCCTCCCCCTGCACTCCATCAGAAAGCCCACCATGGCCGTCAGTGTTTTCGACATCTTCAAAATCGGTATCGGCCCCAGCAGCTCGCACACCGTCGGCCCCATGCGCGCCGCCCGGATGTTCACCGAACGCCTGGCCCACCAGGGCCTGCTGGGCGCATGCGCCAAGGTCGAGGTCAAGTTGTACGGCTCGCTGGGCTCCACCGGCAAGGGCCACGGCACCGACAAAGCGGTCTTGCTCGGCCTGGAAGGCCATGATCCTGAAAGCGTGGACGTGGAAGCCATTCCCGCCCTGCTAGAGGCCATCCGCAGCACCGGCCTGCTGCGTTTGGGCGGTATGCACCCGGTGATGTTCAAAGAGAAAGACCACCTGGCCTTCTACCGCCGCGAGACCCTGCCCTTTCACCCCAACGGCATGCGCTGCATCGCCTATGACGCAGACGGTGCAGAGCTGCTGAACCGCTGCTACTACTCGGTGGGCGGTGGCTTTGTGGTCAGTGACGAGGTGGCGGCCGACGGCAACAAGCAAAAAGTGCTGGCCCCCGACACCACCGTGCTGCCCTTTCCCTTCCATAGCGGCGACGAGCTGCTGGCCCAGTGCAAAACCGCAGGTATCTCCATTGCCGAGCTGATGCGCCGCAACGAGCAGCACTGGCGCACCGATGCCGAAATCGACGCGGGTCTGCAGAAAATCTGGACAGTCATGCAGGCCTGCGTAGTGCGCGGTTGCCGCACCCAGGGCGTGCTGCCCGGCGGCTTCAAGGTCAAGCGCCGCGCCGCCGACCTGTTCACCAAGCTCTGCGCCAACCCCGAGCTCGCGCTACGTGATCCGCTACAGGTGCTGGACTGGGTGAACCTGTATGCCCTGGCCGTGAACGAAGAAAACGCCGCCGGGGGCCGCGTGGTCACCGCACCCACCAACGGCGCCGCAGGCATCGTGCCCGCTGTGTTGCACTACTACGTGCGCTTTGTGGCCACGTCCACGCCCAGCGGCGTGATCGACTTCATGCTGACCGCCGCCGCCATCGGCATGCTGTACAAAGAAAATGCCTCTATCTCGGGGGCCGAAGTGGGCTGCCAGGGCGAGGTGGGCGTGGCCTGCTCGATGGCCGCCGCTGCCCTGTGCGCGGTGATGGGCGGCACGCCGGAGCAGGTCGAAAACGCGGCCGAAATCGGCATGGAACACCACCTGGGCCTGACCTGCGACCCGGTGGGCGGCTTGGTGCAAATCCCCTGCATCGAGCGCAACGCCATTGCGTCCGTCAAGGCCATCAACGCCGCCCGCATGGCCTTGCACGGCGACGGGAGCCACTTCGTGAGTTTGGACAAGGTGATAAAGACCATGCGCGAAACCGGGGCCGACATGATGACCAAGTACAAGGAAACCGCGCGTGGCGGGCTGGCGGTGAACATTGTGGAGTGCTGATGCGACCCAAGCACGGACACTATTAAATTTATAGCTACTTGCGCAGGTAATACCAGGGCTAACGACCTAAAACAACCTCATCTTCCAGTGGGGTACTACGTCGCGCAGCGGGCGGGCCATTAACATCGTGGAATGCAAGCCCCCCCCCGTTCTGACACATTCGCCACCGGCCTCGTCTGGTTCCGCCGCGACCTGCGCAGCTTTGACCATGCGGCTCTTTTCCATGCGCTTAAATCTTGCCAGCAGGTGCACTGCGTGTTTGTGTTCGACAAGGACATTTTGGACAGCCTGCCCCACGCCGACCGCCGGGTGGAGTTCATCCAGGCATCCGTCTCCGAGCTGGATACCGCCCTGCGCGCCCTGCAGCCCAGCACGGGTTTGATCACCCTGCACGCGGTGGCCCGCGAGGCGATTCCTGCGCTGGCCAAAGCGCTGCACGCCCAGGCCGTATTTGCCAACCACGACGACGAGCCGCAAGCCTTGGCCCGCGATGCCGTGGTGCTGGGCGCGCTGGCGCACCTGGGCATTGCGCTGCACACTTTTAAGGACCACGTGATTTTTGAGCGCAAGGAGCTGCTGACCCAGCAGGGCCGACCGTATGGCGTGTTCACACCCTACAAAAATGCCTGGCTCAAAAAAGTAGACGACTTTTATCTGAAGTCGTACACGGTAGCAAAGTACGCCGTGCGGCTGGCACCACGCCCGCATCCGCAGCCCGTGCCAAGTTTGCAGGCGCTCGGTTTCGAGCCCACCAACCTGACCCAGCTGAAACTGCCCACCGGGCAAAGTGGCGGCCAGCAGTTGTTCGAGGAATTCTTCGAGCGCATGGACCAGTACCACGCCACCCGTGACTTCCCCGGCATCAAAGGCCCCAGCTACCTGGGCGTGCACCTGCGCTTTGGCACGGTGTCGATCCGGCAGATGGCGGCAGCGGCCCACCCGCTGCACCTGGAAGGCAACCAGGGCGCCAGCGTGTGGCTCAGCGAGCTGGTATGGCGGGATTTTTATGCGCAGATTCTCAGCAACTTCCCGCACGCGGCAACGGCAGCGTTCAAGCCCGAATACGACAACATCGCCTGGGAGCACGGCAAGGCCGCCAAGGCCCTGTTTGCCGCTTGGTGCGAGGGCCGCACCGGCTACCCCCTGGTAGATGCCGCCATGGCCCAGATCAACCAGACCGGCTACATGCACAACCGCCTGCGCATGGTGGTGGCGAGCTTTTTGGTGAAAGACCTGGGGCTGGACTGGCGCTGGGGCGAGGCCTACTTTGCCACGCACCTGAACGACTTTGACCTGTCCGCCAACAACGGCGGCTGGCAGTGGGCCAGCTCCAGCGGGTGTGATGCGCAGCCCTACTTTCGCATCTTCAACCCCACCAGCCAGAGCGAAAAGTTCGACCCCGAGGGCAAATTTATCCGCCGCTACCTGCCGCAGCTGGCCAAGCTGCCCAACGCCGCTATCCATGCGCCCTGGCTGGCCAAGCCGATGGAATTGCAGGCGGCAGAGGTGGTGCTGGGCAAAACGTACCCGCTGCCCATCGTGGCGCATGACGAGGCCCGCGCCCGCACCCTGTTGCGCTACGCGGTGGTCAAAAAGCCACATGTCTTACCGTAACACGAATACTATCTAATTGATAGCTACTCGTGCATGTAGCTATTGCGCTAAAGACCTAAAACATCCTCAGTTTTAGTAGTGTAACGGCGCACCAAACTGAGCAACTCTTCTTCCGGATACGGCTTGCCTAGGTAGTGGTTCACGCCCAGCGCACGCGCATGTTCGCGGTGCTTCTCGGCCATGCGCGAGGTGATCATGATGATCGGCAGGTCTTTCAGCACGGCATCGGCGCGGATGTTGCGGGTTAGGTCGAAGCCGTCCATGCGCGGCATTTCGATGTCCGACAAGACCAGCGCGGGCACTTCATCGCGCAGCCGCTCCAGCGCTTGCAAGCCGTCGTTGGCCAACGCCACGCGGTAACCTTCGCGCTGCAACAGACGCTGGGTGACGCGGCGCACGGTGATGGAATCGTCCACCACCAGCACCAAAGGGGTGTGCTGCGGTGCCGGCAGCAGCGCGGCACCAGCGCCTACGCCCGTGCCTTCTTGCAACAACCGGGCTTGCGCACCGTACACCGATGACAAGGCCACCGGGTTGTAAATCAGCACCACGGCACCAGAGGCCAGCACCGACATGCCCGACAAACCTGGTAAGCGCGACAGCTGGGGGCCGAGGTTTTTGACCACCACTTCCTGGTTACCCAGCACCTCGTCCACGTGCAGTGCCAGCCGTTGTGCGGCGCTGCGGAACACCACTACCGCGCTGTTTTTGCTAGGCGGCTCCACACTGTGCTGCGACACCTGTAGCAGCGCCCCCGACCAGTAAAACGGCACCGACTCGCCCGCGACATCGACCACCTGGTTGGCATACGCCTGCGCCAGCTCGGCCTGTGGCACGCGGCGCACGACTTCAATCACGTTGGCCGGCACGCCAATCGACAAGCTGCCCATGCGCAGCATCACCACCTGCGTCACGGCGGTGGTCAGCGGCAGCACCAGCCGGAACTGTGTGCCCTGCCCGGCCGTGGTACTGGTTTCGATACGGCCACCCAGGGCCTGCACTTCGGAACGCACCACATCCATGCCGATACCGCGACCGGCCAGCTCGGTGACCTGCGCTGCGGTCGAAAAACCGGGCAGAAAAATCATCTCGGCCACGGCCGCCGGGTCCAGCACTTCGTGTTCTTGCACCAGGCCCTGGGCCAGTGCTTTCTGTTGGATACGGGCGATATCCAGGCCTGCGCCATCGTCGGCAAAGCGCACCGAAATGTCGTTGCCTTCATGGTGCAGCTCGACCAAGATGTTGCCGATGGCGGCTTTGCCCGCCGCCGTGCGTACGTCAGGCAGTTCGATACCGTGGGCCACGGCGTTGCGCAGCAAATGCTCAAACGCCGGGGCCATGCGGTCCAGTACACCCCGGTCCATCTCGATGGAGCCACCGGTGATGTCCAGCTTGATCTGTTTGCCGGTGTCTTTGGAGGCCTGGCGGACCACCGCATAGAGGCGCTCGGCAATACCTTCAAACTCGACCATGCGGGTGCGCAACAGATCGCGCTGCAATTCACGGGCCTGGCGGGCCTGGATGACCAGGTCATCCTCGGTGCCTTCAATCGTGCGTTGCAAATTGCGCTGCACCGTGCCCACGTCGTTGACCGATTCGGCCATCATGCGGGTCAGCTCTTGGACCCGGGTAAAGCGGTCGAATTCCAGCGGATCGAAACCCAGCGCCGTGTCTTTGCTCAGCGCCAGCCGCGATTGCATTTGCGATTCGGCCTGGACTTCAATATCACGCAAATGGCCACGCATGCGGTCCAGGTTACCTGTCAGATCGACCAGCGCACCCCGCAGCTGGGTAAGCCGTGCCTCTAACCGGGTCCGGGTGATGATGACCTCACCCGCCTGGTTGACCAGCCGGTCCAGCAGTTGGGAGCGCACGCGCACCGACTGGTGGGCCATCAAGCGGGGAGCCGCCAAAACCGGTTGCGCAGGCGCTGCCACCCGCACGCCCTGGGGCAGCGCAATGGCACTGGATGCCTCGGCTTTCGCTTGGGGCTTGGCAGGCAATGGCAGATCCACGGCGGCCGCCACAGCCATGTTTTGGGTCAGCAAAGAGTCCTGGTGCAAGCCGTCCATATTGGCTTGCAGCGCGTCAAAGTGCGACAACAGGGGCTCGATCTGTGCGGCGTGCAAAGGCTCGGAGCCCAGGTATTCAATCTCGGTTTCCAGCCGATGGGCCAGCTCGCCCAAGCGCAGGGCTCCCGCCAAACGGGCGCTGCCTTTCAGCGTATGCAGGGCGCGCAGCACCTCGCTGCGGGCACCCAGGTTGTCGGGACGGGCCCACCACTGGCGCAAGGCTCCGCCCAATTGCGGCAACAGCTCAGTGGCTTCTTCTTCAAAAATGGGGAACAGATCGGTATCGATCACATCCACCAGGTCGATCTCGTCATCGAAGTCGGAAGGCGAGGACGGGGCAGACAAAACAAAGCTCGGCACGTCTTCCGGCACGGCCGCCACAACGGGTTCAGGCTCGGGTTCGACCACTGCCACTGCCACGGGAAGTTCCTCGGCCACATCCAGCAAAGCCAGGTCGGCCAGATCATCCGCCTCCGCCTCTGCGTCCACAGGCTCTTGCGGCTCAGGCTGTTCCAGAGGAGCGGCCAGGGACACAGGGCTCGCAGAATCATCGAGCAAGTCGCGCAATGCCTGTAGCACGCTGGCGTTGGGTTCTTTCAAGAATCCGGCCGCAAACTGGTGCAGCAGTCGGCGGATATCTTCCGCCGCATCGGTAAATATCTGGGCATACGCCACCGTGCCCTGGTTCAGCAGTTGCACGTGCTCCAGCGCCGACTCCAGCGCACGGGCCATTTGCGACAGTGCCTGGAAACCCACGGTGGCCGAACTTCCTGCCAGCGAGTGTGCCAATGCAACTGTGGAGTCCGGCAGGGGCTGGTGCAATTCCAGCGCCCATTCGTTGATCTCGGTCAGCAAACGGCGCGACCATTCGTCGGCCTCGTTCAGGTAAACGTTGTAGAGCGGAATGCCAATCCGCAGGGGGCCAATCACTTTGGTGGCCTCGTCCAGCGGGGACATCGCCAACGGGGCCAAATCAGAAACAATTTCTTCTGCCGCATCCACGGCTAGCGCGGGTTCAAGCACGTCCTCTGCCACTTCCGCCACTTCGGGCTCAGACACCGGCTCGGGTCCCTCGTCCAGCACAGGTGCTTCAGCAGCGGCGGGGGTCTCATCAGCCACTCCGGCATCCACAGCGGCCTCTAGCGCCAGCTCTGGTTCGGCAGCCCATGCAGGTTCAGGTGCATCGGACGGTTCGGGCACCAAGATGTCCGCAGAGGCTTGGGGCACCACCAGGGGCACGGTACGCAGCTCTAAGCGGCGTGCATCGGCAGAGGCGCGGAAGGGCTGGGCACTCCAGTGGTCCGCAGCACCGACGGCGATATCCTCGACCCACAGGCCAAAGGCATTCAGGGCATCGCGGGCAACTTGCAGCAAGTCGGGGTCGGCGGGGGTTTGCTCGGCCAGCCAGCCGTTGACCATTTGCTCCATCGCCCAACTGGCTTCACCAAACTCGGTAAAACCCACCATCCGGGCACTACCCTTGAGGGTATGGAAAGCGCGGCGCAGCGCACTTTGCGGTGCCACAGCGCCGGGCTCAGTGAACAGCGTCTGCACGGCGGCCAAACCGTTTTGGACCACTTCGCGGGCTTCTTCCAGAAAAATATCCTGTAGCTCCGCGTCTTCCTCGACCGGCTCAGCATGGACTACGGATGCGGGTGCAGTGCCCACTTCGGCATCGTGCCCAGAGTCTGGCGAATCGGCGGTCAGGGTAAATTCTGGCTCCACTTCTTCGGTTGCAGACATCACCGACACCGGCTCCAAGGCATCTACAGGCTCGGGCGCAAGCATTTCCAGTGGTACGGGCGCAGAAGCCAAAGCCAAATCCAGATCCACGTGGGTCCACGGTCCGGCATCCAACACGGGCAGGGGTTCCGGCACCTCGGCCACCAGACCCACCGCCTGGGAGCGTTCGTCCATTGCATCCTGGTACGGCGCTTGTACAGAATCTGCGGCTGAAACGGTGCTGCGGCCCATCGCCAGTTTGAATTCGCCTGCCTCTTCGTCGTAGGAGAACAGCTTCTTGGCCAACGCGCGCTGGTAACCCAGCATGTCAATCAAGAACCCCAAGGCCCCCAGACTATTGCCCAGCTTGTCGAAGCTGGATGCCTGGGCGGACGCATCCACCTCGGCATCGGACATGTAGCCATCCACCGTTTCGCGCATGCGCATCACGGCATAGGACGCCTGGTCGAGACCCAACACCGACAGCACACCCCGCATTTGCGTCATTTGGTGGCCTACCTTGGCCAATGGCACTTTCTCGCGTGGGGTACGGAAAAATTGGTCCAGCGACTGCTCCACCTCGGCCAGGGTGCTGCGCAGCTCATCGACCACGCTGCCCATGGTTTGTCTATCACTGACGCGGTGGTAGAGCTCTTCCATCCACGGGGCCAGCGGCTCAGGGCGCAGGCCCTGCCCCACAGCGGTCAAACGGTCGGCGAGCAGCGTGGCGCGTTCGGCCAATTCGGCATCGGCCTGGTCCAGCTCTTCAAATGCGGCTTCCAAGTACAGCACCGAGGTCGCCACTTCCATGCCCAGTGCGGCGGAAGGTGGGGCCTTGGAACGCACGGTGGACTCCACCGCCTGGGTCAGAGCTTGCGCCAGCACCACACTGCCGGCATGCAGCTTGGTCAGCGACTCGCCCACCATCGCAAACTGGTCCAGTGCCGGCTTGAAGCGGTGGGTATCTCCCCCCGCCAAAGCCGACCAGGTCTCGGCTGCTGCGGCCAACCGCTTGCGCGCCTGGGCCAGCAAGGCAGGGTCAAATCGGCCAAACGGCCGCATTTCGTAGTCAATCGGCGCGTGCCGCTGCAAGCCGTATGCCTGACGCACAGCGGCCAGCGTAGGTGCATCGGCGGTTTTTTCCGGCACAGCCTGGGCACAGAAAAAAAGCATATCCTGGACCAGCCGAGGTGTGATGCTGGCTTCGCCCCTGGCTAGCGCGGCGTACTGCCTCAACAACCGCGAGGCAATGCGCTTGGAGTACACATCGGGCGTAAAAAGCCCGAGCGACAAGGCTTCAAAATAAGCAGCTGCAATACGCCAAAAAACCTGTTCGGGTTGCTGCTGCTGGTGCTGGGCCAAACCCAGACAGAGGTTGACCAGTGCCTTGGCCGCCATCGGGTCCCCGGTTTTGACCACCTTCAGCACGCAACGGTCCAGGCGCGCCCGCAACCCCGGCGCATAGGCCAGAGGAAGCACGGGTTCGGCCAAGACAATATCCCGCCAATGCGGCTCTACCGGCCACAGGTCGGCCGGATGCACATGGGCCACTCCAGCCAACGCCTGGACTTCGCGGTACTGCGGAAATAGTCCCACCGAAGACACCGGCTTGCTGGCCAACACCGCCTCCAGATAATCCACCACGGCAAAACTGGCCCGTTCGATCTTGCCGACGGTTTCGTCGCTACACAGGCTCGGGTTGTCACACCACTTGGCAACCGCCGACTCCATAGCGCGCAGCAGTAGCGATGACGGCACCATGTCCACCATCTCCAGCGCACCCACCGTCAGGTGCAGTTGCTGAAGCGCGGTACGCAGATGGCTGGTATCGGGTATGGCAAAACCTGCGGCCTGCGATGCATCGGCCTCGCGCACGTAGCGCTTCAGGGATTTAACCGCCACGTCCAGCGTTTTACGCAGCTCGTCGAGTACCCAGGCCAGGGGACCAAGGTCATGCTCAAGCTCATCAATGGCAACGCACGCAGTAGTGGACATGGTGTCTAGGGCAGCAGATGGCGACGGCAGCATGGGGCTTATTTAATTTTGAACCGTGCCACCGACAGGCGCAATTCTTCGGCCATCTGCGACAACTCACGCACCTGGGTTGCGGTGGTGCGGGTGCCTTCTCCGGTTTGCTCGGTCACCGCAAAAATATGCTGGATGTTGTCGGCCACCACGTTGGCTTTTTCGGCCTCGCGTGAAGTGGCCTGCGAAATTTGCTCGATCAGGTCGGCCAGACGGCGCGACACATGGTCGATCTCGGTCAAGGCGGTACCTGCACTGTCTGACAGTGCAGCTCCGGCAACCACACCCTGGGTCGAACGCTCCATAGCGGCAACGGCATCTTGGGTGTCGGTCTGGATCGCCTTCACCAGTGCGGCAATCTGGCGAGTTGCATCGGCGGAGCGCTCGGCCAGCCGCTGCACTTCTTCAGCCACCACCGAGAAACCGCGTCCAGCCTCACCCGCTGATGCGGCCTGGATGGCGGCATTCAGCGCCAGCACGTTGGTTTGCTCGGTAATGTCGGAAATCAGCTCGGTGATTTCACCAATCTCTTGCGAAGACTCACCCAGGCGCTTGATGCGCTTGGAGGTTTCCTGGATCTGGTCGCGGATGGCATTCATACCGCCGATGGCGTTCTGCACGGCCTCCAGGCCCGAATCGGCAGCTTGCAGCGACTGGCGCGCCACCGTGGCCGACTCTTGCGCCTGGGTAGACACTTCATTGATGCGCGAAGCCATGTCCAGCACCGAACGGCCGGTTTCGCGAATTTCGCGCAATTGTTCGGTCGATGCCGCCAACAGTTCGGTCGAAGTGCTATCCACCTGGGCCGTCGTTTGGGCCACTTGGGTGGCCGTTTTTTGCACGCTGCCCACCAGGGCGCGGAGTTCTTCTACGGTGTAGTTCACCGAGTCGGCAATCGCACCGGTGATGTCCTCGGTCACAGTGGCCTCTTGGGTCAAATCGCCCTCGGCTACGGCCTGCAACTCGTTCATCAATCGCAAAATGGCGGCCTGGTTGGCATCATTCACGCGCTTGGCATCTTGTTGGGACAATTCAGCATCGACCCGCTGGCGCTCCGCCTGGAGCTGCCGCTGCCGGCTTTGCTGCAGCTGCAAGCGCACCAAGCCCGCCGCACTGGCCAGCGCCAGCAGTATCGAGGCCAGCAGCAGCACCGCAACGAAAGCGCCCAGTCCGGTACGGTCAGACAACTTGGCCTGCAAGTCTTCCAGCATACGGCGCAGTGGCTCGCTATCTGAGCCAATGGAAACCTGGGCTTCCCGGGCTGAAACCAGCCCCTGCAAATTACCCAAGATTGCACCGGCCTGGAGCCTTGTTTCTTCATACAGTTTGAGCAAGGCGTTGAGCTGTTCACGGGTGGCGGCATCTTTGGCCGCACCCAACCGCAGCTCACTGCTTCCGTCCAACAGGCCCTGGGTAATTTCTTTGAACGAATTCAAGTCTTTACCCAGCAGGAACACCGCCTCAGGACTCACCCCATCCATCGTCTGAAACTCATTGGCAGACTTGCCAATGCGCTGGGTCAACATCACCAGCTGGCCAGCGGCCGCAATCTCGGCGGGGCTGGCAGCCTGCTGCAATTTAAACGAGGACACGGTTTCCGCAATTTCCAGCAAATCTGACGACTGACGGTTGATGGTGCGCAGCGCGCTTCCCACCTGAGTCAGAATTTTTTGCTGACCCATCACAGTCGCCGCATTTTTGGTGGCGCGCTCAACCAAAGGTTTAATGGCGGCTACATCCGGCTGCAAGCCGGCATCCACCGCCACATCACCATCGCCACCCAATTCAAAACTATGGGCCTCTGTCGCCAGCGATGCTGAGCTTTCTGCCACATCAGGGAAGGCCGCAGCACTGCCCACCAAGGCTTGCGAAACAGACTTCGCCAGCCGCTGTGACTGCATCAAAGCCGTACCCACGCCACCCAGTTGCTGTGCAACGGTGCTAGAGCGCCAGAACGCATATCCACCCGCCACCGCAAAGACCACCAAGGACGCAACCAGCGCCCCGCCCAAAATCCGCTGGTGGGCGGTGATGTGGCGCTTGCCCAGCAATGGCAGCGTGACCGATTCATCCAAGGGATCAGAGGTGCGCCCACTGACGAAGCGACTCTCGCCAAAGTCGGGACTAGAGTGCATCAATTCACCAGGCAGGGTCTCCTGGGGATATTCCGCCACCGTATCTGCATCCGCAGAGTCATCGGCCACAGAATGGGGAATTGTCTTATCGTCAACAGCAGGCATGGAACAGCTTTCTGGAGGGACACTAAGCACTGATGCTCAGAAAAGAGGGGAGTTGGGACAAGCTCAGCAGGTTGATTTCCTGCCATGAAAAACCAGCCGCATCGGTATGTACGCGGCCAAAATATGCGGGTGCGCCATCGGCCGGAGCGGCAGACGCCGTAAAAGAATCCAAGCCGCGCAGCCCACTGAGTTGGTCCACCAACAGCGCGCAATTGAGCTCCAGCACCGTATTGAATGACAGCAAACTGCATTCAGACAATGCCGCATCGGTACGTGCAACCGGCGCAAGAACGGCATCGGGGTCCATGAATTGCACCAGATCCACCACGCCGCACAAACCACCGCGCAAGTTCGCCACGCCCAGAAACCAAGCCTGGGTATAGGCCGCAGGCTGCACCGGAGTCCAGGGAAAAATCTCGCCACACTGGGCCAGTGGAAACAAATAACGCGTCTCTCCCACATGGGCTGCCAGCCAGCGGATCGACAGGCCTTCGCTGCGCGCCGCTTGCAGGCGGGAGGCCAATCGGGTTTGTAGTTCTCGGAGCGCTTCGCGGTTCGCCATGGGTAAGGCTGCCTTACTTTAAAGCGCTGATCTTGGCCTTCAGCTCGGCCGCATTCACCGGTTTCGTGATGTAGTCACGGGCCCCCTGGCGCATGCCCCAAACCCGGTCGGTCTCTTGGTTCTTGCTGGTGCACATGATGATGGGCACGTCGGCGTACTCAGGGGTACGGTTGATGGCCCGGGTCAACTGGAAGCCGTTTTGGCCTGGCATCACCACGTCCATCAAGATCAAATCGGGCTTTTGCTCGGCCAGGCGGCGCAACGCCTCCTCGGCGTTTTCAGCTGTGCGCACCGACATGCCCATTTTCTCCAGCAGATCGGTGAGATACATCAACTCGGTCTTGGAGTCGTCAACGATCAGCACATTGTGGATAGCCATTAGGTAGTTCCTTGCGCGGCGGCACCAAACTGTTGCACCGCTTGGAGCAACTGGTCTTTGGTAAACGGCTTGGTTAAATAATCTTGCGAACCCACCATGCGGCCACGGGCCTTGTCAAAAACGCCGTCTTTGGAAGACAGCATGACCACAGGGATGGCCGCAAATTTGGGATTGCGTTTGATGATGGCGCAAGTCTGGTATCCGTCCAGCTTGGGCATCAAAATGTCACAGAAAATCAGCTGTGGCAGATGGTCATTGATTTTGGACAGAGCATCAAAACCATCCTCCGCCAACAGCACCTCATGCCCGCCTTGCTTCAGAAAAATTTCAGCACTGCGACGGATCGTATTGCTGTCATCGACCACAAGGACTTTAAAAGTTGCGGCTTGCGTACTCACGTGGCACTTCTCCGGTAGGGAAGGGAACTACGCAGACGGTTGCCGCGCATCAAAGTTGGACCATCTCGAAGTCTTCTTTACGCGCACCGCACTCGGGGCACGTCCAGTTCATGGGCACCAATGCCCATGCGGTTCCGGCGGCGATGCCACTCTCAGGCGAACCTGTAGCCTCATCGTAAATCCAACCGCAAATCAAGCACATCCAAGTTTTAAAGTCAGTCACAGCGTAAAAAGCCTTCGGAATAGAATGAAACAGATTGTATAGATGCAAATTATTACCTTCGCCATTTTGCACGTGACCCAAGTCAATTTAGGCCTATGAACGCACCCACCCCCCCCAAAACACCGGCCGAAGACGATTTGATCGAGACCACGCATGAGCCTGAAGAGGCCGAAGAAGACCTTGAAGGCCCAGCCTGCGTCATGGTATTTAACGCCAGCGACCCCAGCGGCGCGGGCGGCCTGGCCGCCGACACCACCGCCATCGCTTCGGTCGGCGGCCATGCCTTGCCTGTGGTCACCGGGGCCTACGCCCGCGACACTGGCGAAATCTTTGAACACTTCTGCTTCGACGAAGAAGCCGTCACCGAACAGGCCCGCGCCGTGCTGGAAGACATTGCCGTGCAGGTCTTCAAGGTCGGCTTTGTGGGTAGCCCAGAAAACGTCAGCGCGATTGCCGAAATCACCTCTGATTACGCCGACGTGCCGGTGGTGGCCTACATGCCAAACCTGTCGTGGTGGGACGAAGACAAGATCGAAGACTACCTGGATGCCTTCCGCGAACTGATGTTGCCGCAAACCACCGTATTGGTGGGCAACCACAGCACACTGCGCCGCTGGCTGCTGCCCGACTGGGACGGCGAGCGCAACCCCAGCCCGCGCGACATCGCCAAGGCCGCCGCCGCCATGGGCGTGCCCTACACCTTGGTCACCGGCATCCCCCTGCCCGACCAGCACGTGGAAAACGTCTTGACCAGCCCGCAGGCCGTGCTGGTGAGCGAAAAATTCGAGCTGTTTGAAGCCATATTCACTGGCGCGGGCGAAACCCTGTCGGCCGCACTGGCTGCCCTGCTGGCCAGCGGCAGCGACTTGGCCGAAGCCACCAATGAGGCCATGAGCTACCTGGACCGCTGCCTGGACGGCGGCTTTCGCCCCGGCATGGGCCACATCCTGCCCGACCGCATGTTTTGGGCCCAGCCGGAAGATGACGATGCCCCCGATGACGGCTCCGACCCCGATGCCCCCCTGGACGAAGAAACCCTGCGCGCCATTGCCGCTTTGGAAGCCCCGAATGAAACCCGACACTGATCTGAACCAACAACTATTCGACCGCGCCACCAAGGTCATCCCCGGCGGTGTGAACTCCCCCGTCCGCGCCTTCAAGGCCGTGGGCGGCACGCCGCGCTTTGTGCAACGCGCCCAGGGTGCCTACTTTTGGGATGCCAACGGCCAACGCTATACCGACTACATCGGCTCCTGGGGCCCGATGATCCTGGGCCACGGCCACCCTGCGGTGGTCGAAGCGGTACAAAAAGCCCTGCTCGAAGGCTTCTCGTTCGGTGCCCCCACCGAACGAGAGGTTGAGCTGGCCGAAGAAATTTTGTCGCTGGTGCCATCCATGGAGATGCTGCGCCTGGTCAGCTCCGGCACCGAAGCCGCCATGAGCACCATCCGCCTGGCGCGTGGTGCCACGGGCCGCAACAAAATCGTCAAATTTGAAGGCTGCTACCACGGCCACGCCGATGCGCTGCTGGTCAAAGCCGGGTCTGGCCTGGCCACATTCGGCAGTGCCACCAGCGCCGGTGTACCGCCCGAAGTGGTGCAGCACACCCTGGTGCTGGAATACAACCACATCGCCCAGCTCGAAGAAGCCTTTGCCCTGCACGGCAAAGACATTGCCTGCCTGATGATCGAACCTATCGCGGGCAACATGAACTTTGTGCGCGCTTCTCTGCCCTTCATGCAACGCTGCCGCGAACTCTGCACCCAGTACGGCGCGCTGCTGGTGTTCGACGAAGTGATGACCGGCTTCCGCGTCGCCCTGGGCAGCGCCCAAAGCGTCTACGCCAAATCCATCCCCGGCTTTGCCCCCGATATGACGGTGCTGGGCAAGGTGATTGGCGGCGGCATGCCGCTGGCGGCCTTTGGCGGCTCGCGTGCGGTGATGGAACACCTGGCCCCGTTGGGCACGGTGTACCAGGCGGGCACGCTGTCGGGTAACCCGGTGGCCACCGCCTGCGGGCTGGCCACGCTGCGCGAAATCCGCAAACCCGGCTTTTTTGAAGCCCTGTCGGCCACCACCCGGTCGCTGGTCAGCGGCCTGCAAGCGGCCGCCGATACCGAAGGCGTGGCCTTCAGCAGCGACTGTGAGGGCGGCATGTTTGGCTTCTTCTTGCTCGACACCCTGCCGGTTAATTACCCCCAGGTAATGAAGACCAGCAGCCCGCGCTTCAACCACCTGTTCCACGGCCTGCTGGACCGGGGCGTGTACATCGCCCCGGCGCTGTACGAGGCCGGGTTTGTCAGCGCCGCGCACACGGCTGACGACATTGCCGCCACCATAGCGGCAGCGCGCGCAGTTTTCAAAGAACTATCAAAAGCATAGCTGCAAGCGCATATTCAATATGCGCCAGAGGCCAATTTAATGCTTAAAAATGGGCGGGTAAATTGAAAATGCGCGGTAAAGCCTGTAACCGCCGGGGGCTGGCAGGCGTTTAATCCACACCATGCAAAAGATTCTCATCCTCAGCGCCCTGACCCTGGTGTCGGGCTTGGCCACCGCCCAGGAAACTGGGCGGGTGATTTCATCCACCCCCATCCTCCAGCAGGTCAGCGTGCCGCGCCAGGTGTGCAGCCAGCAGCAGGTGGCGGTGGAGTCGCCGCGTTCCGGGGCAGGTGCACTGATGGGCGGCATTGCCGGTGGCGCGATGGGCAACGCGATTGGCGGCGGCAGTGGCCGCGCAGCCGCCACCATGCTGGGCGTTTTGGGCGGCGCGATTCTGGGCAACAACATCGAAGGCCCCGGCCAAACCCAGCTGCAAACCGTCCAAAATTGCAGCACCCAAACCTTTTTCGAGACCCGCAACGCAGGCTACACCGTGGTCTATGAATACGCGGGCAGGCAGTACACCACCACCCTGGCCGTTGATCCCGGTGCAAGCATTGCGCTACAAGTCAGCCCCTTGGGCTACAGCACCATGCCTCCCGTGCGTGCGCCCGTGCAGCAGCAGGTCATCTCGGGCGACTACTACCAACCCGAACCGGCCTACACCGTGGCCGCCCCGGTGGTCGTGCAGGCGGAGCCCTACTACCGGGCACCGGTGCCAATTGGTGTGGAATTGAACTTCGGCTACCAGCGCGGCTACGGCCACTGGCGCTGATATAGCCCCCCTCAAAAAAAGACCGCACTGGGCGGTCTTTTTTTTATCCATTCACTCCCAAAAACGTAGCAGCCTACGCCGAATAAATAAGGGCCAAGGGCATTTTTCGCTTAGAAATGCGGCCCCGCAGGCGGGTTCACGCCACTTGCCGCATCTGCAAAATTTCGAAGTCGCCAATCCATTCGCCTGCCTGTGCGCGGAAGGCGGCGCTGTGGGCACCGGCGATATGGTTTTCCCAAGCGTTGCGGTCGGCCCAGCGTTCATAAAACAGCACCTTGCCGGGCTGGGTGAGGTCTTCGTGCAGCTCGTAGGCAATGCAACCGGGCTGCTGGAGCGACAGCGCGACCAGGGCAGTTTGTGCGGCGACCAAGGCGGCTTCAAAACCGGGCTTGGCCTGGGCGCGGGCGATGATGATGAGATCGGGCATGGGGAGTCTCCGGGGATGAAAGGCTTAGGGTTGGGACAGCACCCAGCGGGCCAGCGCCAGTGCTTCGGCTTCCGTGAGTTGCGGATGCCGGGGCATGATGACACGGCCCCAGGCCCCCACGCTGCCGTTGCGTATCTTGCCCGCCAGTCGCAGCGGGGCATCGGCATCGCTCCGGTAGCGCGCAGCAATTTGGGCGAAACCGGGGCCGATCTGCTTGTGAACCATGCCGTGGCAGGCCATGCAACCGGATTTTTGGGCCAGCTCCTGCGGGTTGACCACCTGGGCTGCGGCCAACCCGCTGACCAGCAGCAAAGCGAGACTGGCAGCGACCCGCAACATCGTTTTAGTGGCGGAAGTGGCGCACGCCGGTCAACACCATCGCCACACCACGCTCGTTGGCGGCGGCAATCACTTCTTCGTCGCGCATCGAACCACCGGGCTGGATGACGCAGGTGGCGCCTGCATCCACCACCACGTCCAGGCCGTCGCGGAACGGGAAGAAGGCATCGCTGGCCACCGCCGTGCCGGCCAATGCCAGACCGGCATGGCCGGCCTTGATGCTGGCGATGCGGGCGGAGTCCAGGCGGCTCATCTGGCCTGCGCCCACGCCCATGGTCATGCCGTCCTTGCAGAAGACGATGGCGTTGCTCTTGACGAACTTGGCGACCTTCCAGGCGAACAGCAGGTCTTCCAATTGCTGCGGCGTGGGTTGCAGGGTGGTGACGACCTTCAGGTCGGCCAGCACCAGCTCGTGGTTGTCGGCGGTTTGCATCAGCAGACCGGAGCCAATGCGCTTGATGTCCATGGCGTTCTGGCCCTTGTCCCAGGCGGTCGCGCCACCTGGGGGCAAGGCAATTTCCAGAATCCGCACGTTGACCTTGGACTTGAACACTTCCAGCGCTTCGGCGGTGTAGCCGGGGGCCATCAGCACTTCAACAAATTGCTTCGAAATTTGTAGCGCAGCGTCCTTATCCAACGTGCGGTTGAGGGCAATAATGCCACCAAAAGCGGAAGTGGGGTCGGTTTGGAATGCTTTGCTGTAAGCCTCCAGGCCGCTCAAACCCACGGCCACGCCGCAGGGGTTGGCGTGCTTGACGATCACACACGCGGGCACGTCGAAGCTCTTCACGCATTCCCAGGCCGCGTCGGCATCGGCGATGTTGTTGTAGCTGAGTTCTTTGCCTTGCAACTGCTTGGCGGTAACCAGCGAGCCGGGCGCCGGGTGCAGGTCGCGGTAGAAGGCGGCTTGCTGGTGTGGGTTTTCGCCGTAGCGCAGGTCTTGCAGCTTGACGAAGCGGCCATTGGTTTGCGCGGGAAACTGGGCGTGGCTGCCGTCCTCAACGATGCTGGACAGGTAGTCGCTGATGGCACCGTCGTACTGGCTGATGCGGTTGAACGCGGCCACAGACAGGGCGAACTTGGTCTTGTGGCTCACGCTGCCGGTGGCTTGCAGCTCGGCCAGCACGGTGGCGTACTGGCTGGCATCGGTCAGCACGGCCACGTCTTTCCAGTTCTTGGCGGCGCTGCGCACCATGGCGGGGCCGCCGATGTCGATGTTCTCAATAGCGTCTTCCAGCGTGCAGCCGGGCTTGGCGACGGTGGCTTCAAACGGGTAGAGGTTGACCACCAGCAGGTCGATGGTGGCGATGTCGTGCGTCTCCAAAGCCGCCATGTGCTCGGGGAAGTCGCGGCGCGCCAACAGGCCGCCGTGGACCTTGGGGTGCAGGGTTTTGACGCGGCCATCCAGCATTTCGGGGAAGCCGGTGTGATCCGCCACTTCGGTGACGGGCAGGCCGTTGTCGGCCAGCAGCTTGGCGGTGCCGCCGGTGGACAGCAGGCCAAAGCCCAGGGCGTGCAGGGACTGGGCGAGTTCCAAAACACCGGTTTTGTCGGAGACGGAGAGAAGTGCGTTCATGGGCATCGGGGGATCGGGGGGAGGTTAAAAATCGTTATGAACAAGCCGTGGCGGCTTATTCCATCAAATGGTGTTCGAGCAGCTTTTTGCGCAGGGTGTTGCGGTTCAAGCCCAGCCAGGCGGCGGCGCGGGACTGGTTGTGGTCGGCCTGGGCCATGACCACTTCGAGCAGCGGTTTTTCCACCACCCGCACCATCATGTCGTACATGCCTGCGGGGTCGATGCCGTCCAGGTCTTTGAAATAGCTTTCCAGACTGGCGCGCACGCACTCGTCGATACTTTTTTGGCTCACGCGGCGCTCTCCAGATGCAGGTTGTGTTCTTGATGGGCTTGGCTATCGGCTGCGGGCATGCGGTCCATGCGGCTGGCCATCTCAGTAAAAAATGCGTCCACCGCCGCCCATTGCTGCTGCGGGTCTTCCAGCAAATTCATGCGGGTACGAAAGGCCTCGCCACCAGGCAGGGTTTTGACATACCAGCCAATGTGCTTGCGGGCGGTGCGCACGCCGGTGTACTCGCCGTACAGGCTGTAGTGGTCTTGCAGGTGGTCCAGCAGCAGGCGCTGGACCTCATTCACCAGGGGCGGGGCCAGGTAGGTGCCGGTGTCCAGAAAGTGCGCCACTTCACGGAATATCCACGGGCGGCCCTGGGCGGCGCGGCCAATCATCACTGCATCGGCCCCGGTGGCGGCCAGCACGTCGCGCACTTTCTCGGGGGTGGTCATGTCGCCATTGGCCACCACCGGCACGCGCACAGCAGCTTTGACGGCGGCGATGGTGTCGTATTCGGCGTGGCCGGTGTAGCCCTGCTCGCGGGTGCGGCCGTGCACGGTCAGCATCTGGATACCGGCCTGCTCGAACTGGCGTGCCAGCGACACAGCATTCTTGTTCGCCTGGCTCCAGCCAGTGCGCATCTTCAGGGTGACGGGCACGTTGTGTGGGGCGCAAGCGGCCACCACGGCTTCGACAATGGCCAGGGCCAGCGGCTCGTCTTGCATCAGCGCCGAACCGGCCCATTTGTTGCACACCTTCTTGGCTGGGCAGCCCATATTGATGTCGATGATTTGCGCGCCATTGGCGATGTTGTAGGCTGCGGCCTCGGCCATCATCTCGGCGTCCGTCCCGGCGATTTGCACCGCGATGGGGGCGACTTCGCCGTCGTGGTTGGCACGGCGCGAGGTTTTCAGCGTGGCCCACAGGTCACGCCGCGAGGTGACCATTTCGCTCACCGCATAGCCCGCCCCCAGTGATTTGCACAAACGCCGAAACGGCCGGTCCGTCACGCCAGCCATGGGCGCAACAAACAGACGATTCGCTAAAGCGTAGGGGCCAATGTGCATGGGAATAGGAACCGGCGCCGGTGGGGCGCCAATGAAATACGGGGAAAATTTTGGGAGGAAAGGCATTCTAACTGCCCAAATTTTCAGCAATTGAAATCTCACACTTGCTTACAGCAGGCCTGGTGGCAGTGGTGGGCAGTGGGTGGACAGGCACTAACATGCCGCGATGTTTGAAAAGTCTCCTGTTGTATTCGCCTTGCTGCTGGGTGCTTGGGTGTGCGGGCTGGCATCTGTACACGCCCAAACCCACCCCTCTGACGCGCCAGATAGCGAGGCCCCGCCTGCGGAGGCCATCCGAGCCTCCCCCGCCGAGTTTTGGGCCACCGATCTGGGTGAGGGCACCGGCCAACGGGGTAAAGCCAGCTGGTACGGCCCGCGCTTCCACGGCAAACGCACCGCCTCGGGTGAGATGTTCAAAATGCACGAGCTGACCGCCGCGCACCGCACTTTGCCGCTGCTGAGCTACGCCAAAGTCACCTACCTGCGCAACGGCAAAGCCGTCATCGTGCGCATCAACGACCGGGGCCCGCACATCCTGACTCGCCGCATCATCGACCTGAGCCGCGCCGCTGCTGCGGAGCTAGGTTTGATTGACCAGGGCACCGGCGACGTGCTGGTGGAACGCGTGGTGGCGCGCCAAGACGAGGATGCAGCACCGCCCCGGCTGCGCCTGCCTTTGCTATTAAATAAGTAGCTACAAATGCAAACAGCCTGCGCGGTGGCAGGCTATTTAGCTACAAACCCAGCCGCAAACACGCTGGGGCGGAGTCACCCGTCCTTAGTGGAACTGTTCTTCTTCGGTAGAACCGGTGAGTGCCGTCACGCTGGACTTGCCGCCCTGGATCACGGTGGTCACTTCGTCGAAGTAACCGGTGCCGACTTCCTGCTGGTGCGACACGAAGGTGTAACCCCGGTCACGGGCGGCGAACTCGGGCTCTTGCACCTTCTCGACATAGGCCGACATGCCGCGCTTCACGTAGTCTTGCGCCAAGTCGAACATGTTGTACCACATGGAATGGATACCGGCCAAGGTGATGAACTGGTACTTGTAACCCATGGCGCCCAGCTCGCGCTGGAACTTGGCGATGGTCGCGTCGTCCAGGTTTTTCTTCCAGTTGAAGGACGGCGAGCAGTTGTAGGCCAACATCTTGCCGGGGTGGACCGCATGCACTGCGTCGGCAAACTTTTTGGCAAATTCCAGGTCCGGCGTGCCGGTTTCGCACCACACCAAGTCGGCGTAATGGGCGTAGGCAATGGCGCGGCTGATGGCCTGGTCGATGCCCTTATTGGTCTTGTAGAAGCCCTCAGACGTGCGCTCACCGGTGATGAACGGCTTGTCGTTTTCGTCATAGTCGCTGGTCAGCAGATCGGCGGCTTCGGCATCGGTGCGGGCAATCACCAGGGTGGGCACGCCGCACACATCGGCGGCCATGCGGGCAGCGATGAGCTTCTGGCAGGCTTCCACCGTCGGCACCAGCACTTTGCCGCCCATGTGGCCGCACTTCTTGACGGATGCCAATTGGTCTTCCCAATGCACGCCAGCCGCACCGGAGTTGATCATGGCCTTCATCAACTCGAACGCATTCAGCACGCCGCCGAAACCGGCTTCGGCATCGGCCACGATGGGCGCGAAGTTGTCGATGTAGCCAGCGTCGCCCGCGTCAATGCCCTTGGAGTGCTGGATTTCATCGGCACGGCGGAAGGTGTTGTTGATGCGCTCAACCACCTTTGGCACCGAATCCACGGGGTACAGCGACTGGTCGGGGTACATGGCGGCGTAGCCGTTGTTGTCTGCCGCGACTTGCCAGCCGGACAGGTAAATCGCCTTCACGCCGGCCTTGACTTGCTGCATGGCCTGGCCACCGGTCAATGCGCCCAGGCAGTTGACGTACGCCTCGGTATGCAACAGATCCCAGAGCTTTTCGGCGCCACGGCGGGCCAGCGTGTGCTCGATGGGGAAAGAGCCGCGCAGACGCACGACTTCGGCCGCCGTGTAACCCCGCTTGATGCCCTTCCAACGGGGGTTGGTGTCCCAGTCTTTTTGCAGAGCGGCAGCTTGTTGGTCACGGCTGAGTTGTTCGGTGATGGATTGCGGCATAAAAACTCCAAGGTGGATGGATGAGCGAATGAAAGGGGTCTGCACTGCGTTATTTTGCGGTGCCGATGGAGAAATTCTAAGTCTGATACATGACAATTCCAACTCTTATGTCTTATATAAGATTAAAAATATCAACCAATAAAATCAACAACTTACAGTTAATTTTTCACAATACAAAAACAACTTTTGTAGTTTGGTAAAAATTATTGCAGTGCAACATAGGTGCTTTTCGCAGAGCGGTTTTTTGCTTCCACATTGTGAAAAATAGACGGCGCCGAACCAGGCTGCGGCACACGCGCCACTACACTTCTTGCATGGAATCCTGGATAGCCCACCTTCTCACCCTGTTGGCCCTGCCGCAATTCGGCCTGAGCACCGTATTTATCGTCTCGTTCATCTCGGCCACGTTGCTGCCGCTGGGCTCGGAGCCGGTGGTGTTTGGGCTGGTCAAGCTCAACCCCGGGCTGTTTTGGCCCGCCATACTGGTCGCCACCGCAGGCAACACCCTAGGCGGCGCGGTGGACTGGTGGATGGGTTTTGGCGCGCACCGGGTGGCGGACAAATACAGCCACTCCAAGCACCACACCCGCGTGCTGGATTGGCTGGAAAAGCTGGGGCCGAAAGCCTGTTTGTTGGCCTGGCTGCCGCTCGTGGGCGACCCGCTGTGCGCGGTGGCGGGCTGGCTTAAATTACCGTTTTGGCCCTGCCTGGGCTATATGGCGATAGGCAAGTTTTTGCGCTACGTGATGCTGACCGGGTCGCTGGTGTGGGCGTTCCCGGCAGGCTGGTTTTAAAACCGCTCGTGTTCGGCCAGATAGCGCCACTGGCCGATTGCCAAAGCCGTCATGGCCACACGGCCTACGCGGATGCGTTTCACGCTGCGGATCTGCAAACCCGCGCTTTCGCACAGGTAGTCAATCTGGCCGGGGCGCTCGCCTTTCAACGCAAAGCGTAGCCGGGTTTCCGTATCGGTATTGCTGCTGATACTGACCTTGGCGGGGGTCAAAATTTTCTCAACAAACTGCACCGGGTCGGCCAGTTTGCGCAGCATGCCGGGGGTGACATCGCCCGCCACCTCCACCATCACCTCGTGCTCGATCAGGTCGGCGTCTTCTTCCAGCTTGCGCACCACGCGGCCGTCCTGGGTGTAGACCACCAAGCCACTGGCGCGGCTGTCCATCGGCGTGGCCAGGCGCAACTGGGCGAAGTGCTTCTTTAATGTACGGATACCGGAGCGGTCGTCGGCAGCATGGTTCTCACGCGTCAGCAAGGTGAGCGCGGCCTGTGCTTTCGGGCCGGGGCCAGCGTCCAGCCCCGCCGTAAAGCCCACGGGCTTGTGCAACACCAGCGTCACCGTGGGCGACACCAGCAGGCTGGCATCCGAGTCCACGGTGATTTTTTGCGCGCCAACGCGGAACATCGGCGCGTCCACCACCTGCCCGTCCACCCGGACCCAGCCGCCCTCGATGTACTTCTCCGCCTCGCTACGGGAGCAGGACAGCTGTTCAGCGAGACGTTTGGCAAGGCGAACCGGTTCGGTCATGGATTATTTACTACAGTATTAATAGCTGCTTGCGCTGATGAAATAAGCGCTAGCGGCCTAAAAGGCTTAAAAATTAAGAGCTAAAAAGGAAGTTCATTACGTCGCCATCTTTGACCACGTATTCCTTGCCTTCTGCCCGCATCTTGCCCGCGTCCTTGGCGCCTTGCTCGCCCTTGAAGGCGATGAAGTCGTCAAACGCGATGGTCTGGGCGCGGATGTAGCCCTTCTCGAAATCGGTGTGGATCACGCCTGCCGCTTGCGGGCCGGTGTCGCCGACGTGGATGGTCCAGGCGCGCACTTCCTTGACACCGGCGGTGAAGTAGGTTTGCAAGCCCAGCAGGGTGTAGGCGGCGCGGATCAGACGGTTCAGGCCGGGCTCGGTCTGGCCCAGCTCGGCCAGGAACATGGCGCGGTCCTCGTCTTCCATCTCGGCCATTTCGGCTTCCATCTTGGCGCTGATAGCCACCACGGGCGCGTTTTGGGCATCGGCATAGGCCTTCAGGCGGTCGAGCATGGGGTTGTTCTCAAACCCGTCTTCGGCCACGTTGGCCACAAACATGGCGGGCTTGGCGGTGATCAGGAAGAATTGCTTGAGCAGCGGCAGCTCGTCCTTGCTGAAGTCCAGCGTGCGCACCGGCTTGGCTTCGTTCAGCGCGGCTTGGCACTTTTCCAGAATCGCCACCAGCTTGATGGACTCCTTGTCGCCCGAGCGGGCCAGCTTGGTCACGCGGTGCAGGGCTTTTTCTACGGCGGCCAGATCGGCCAGGCAGAGTTCGGTCTGGATCACTTCAATGTCAGAGATCGGATCGACCTTGCCCGACACGTGGATCACGTTGTCGTCTTCAAAGCAGCGCACCACATTGATGGTGGCATCGGTTTCGCGGATGTGCGCCAAAAACTTGTTGCCCAAGCCTTCGCCCGTGCTGGCCCCGGCCACCAAACCGGCGATATCGACAAATTCGACGATGGCGGTCTGGATGCGCTCGGGGTTGACGATGGCCGCCAGCTGTTGCAGCCGGGCGTCGGGCACTTCGACGATGCCGACATTCGGCTCGATGGTGCAGAAAGGATAGTTTTCCGCAGCAATGCCCGCCTTGGTCAAGGCGTTAAACAGGGTCGATTTACCGACATTGGGCAAGCCCACAATGCCACATTTCATGGGGAATCCTTAGGAATCAAATACTTTGCCGCCCATGCTTGCAGCATCTGGGCGCAAAGGGTAAAGAGGGGGATGGACAACCGCCGCGCTCGGCGGTGTCGTGGTCAACCCGCCATTGTAATGACCGCATTGAGAGGCCCATGCATCGCGGGTGGCCGCCCGCCCCTCACCCCAACCCTCTCCCCGAAGAGGCGAGGGGGCAAGACAGGGGCGGCCTAGGAGCCGCTCCAGTCGTCGCCCAGCACCTGCATCTGCTGCAAAACCAGCTCCACCGCGCTGTCTTGCAGGTCCGGCGGGTACTTGTATTTGCGCAGAATGCGCTTGACCATCAGCCGCAGCTTGGCGCGCACGCTTTCGCGCTCGGACCAGTCCACGCCGAGGTTCTGGCGCAGGTTCTCGGTCAGCTCGTGGGCGATCTTCTTCAGGGTTTCGTCGTCAAGATGGATCTTCATTTTCCGGTTCATCTGGCATATCCCACATCTCTCGATATGCGTGAATATGCCCAGCCGCGGCAACCGGGTCGATCGTGGAGTAGTAACGGCATAGGCGCTTGAAGACCTGCAGCATGTCTGGGTCGCAGCAAATGCCCAGCATGTGGTCGAGTTGGTGGTCGATGCGGTGGGTGTCGCGCTCGCCACGTTGGATGATGGCATCTACATCCATGTTCGCAGTTGAAATAGCTTGGCGAAACAGGGCAGTGAGCTGTAAGCCCAGGCTTTGCAAGGGTTCGGTCATGGCATCGACCCTGGTTCTGGGTGCTTCTGCGCCGTTCTGTGCCCAGCCTGCAACTCCACATAATCCGCCTCAATGTTGTCGTGAAACGCCACAGGCAGGCGGGACCACAGATGCACCTCCACCAGCATGGGCAAGGAGCTGTTTTGCAGGGCTTCTTTGAGTTCCAGCCAACCATCGACATCTTGCGTAAGGTCTGATGGGTGGCGCAACACCACATCCAGGTCGCTGCCTTCGTGTGCGCCGCCCTTCACGCGGCTGCCGTAGGCCCACACCTGGGCTTGTGGCACATGGGTTTGCAGCATCTTTTGCAATAGCTGCAAGTGCTGTGGCGCCAAGTGCAGCGCGGTGGCTTCACGCTGCGGCATCAAATACTTCCTGCAACTTCAGCGCCATCGCACGCACGTCCAAAAGGTAGGCGGGCAGCAGAACCAGCGTGTTGTTGGCAAAGCCCACGCCGTAGTCGTGCGCGGTGTTGTTGCGGTTGGCGCGGTAGGTTAGCCAACGCTCCACCGCCGCTTGGTCCAGCACACCATGTTTGCCGCTGTGGCGCAGCACGTCGTTGAAAACCAGGCTATCCACACTACGGGGGTTGCCACCAAACAATTTAAGCGCTTTGCGCAGCAGCTTGCCTGCGGTCTCCAACGACAGCTCAAAGCTTTTGATGGCGGCGTTGCGGTACAGGTCGTACATGACCTCATCCGCAGGCGGCGTTTTTTCTAGCGCAAGCAAGGCTTGCTCCAATGTGGCGGCGGTACGCAGCAGGTGTTCGACGTTCAAGCCCATCGGGTTTCTCCTTGTTCTGGCATCTTAGAAACCATACCCCAGCCCTCCCAGCTTCTGGCGAATCAACTGGTCCAGCTCCGCCCCCTTGGCCATTTGCTCGCCCAGTTTCTCGGTGAGCAGCTGCATCTTGGTCGCGAAGTCTGCGTCGTTGTCTTCCACCTCTTCCGCGCCCACGTAGCGGCCCGGGGTGAGTACGTGGCCGTGCTGGGCGATCTCGGCCAGTTTTACGCTGCGGCAGTAGCCGGGGATGTCTTGGTACGGGAGCGGGGAGCCCTCACCCCGGCCCTCTCCCGGGGGGAGAGGGAGTGGGGCGGGTTCACCACGCCAGGCGGCGACGGTGGCGGCGATGCGGTCGATGACCGCGTCGGTGAACTCGCTTTGCACGCGGCTGATCATGCTGGCGAGCTTGCGGGCGTCGATGAACAGCACCTCGCCCTTGCGCTGCTGCTTTTGCTTCACCAGAAACCACAGGCAGGCGGGGATTTGGGTGTTGAAGAACAGCTGGCCGGGCAAGGCGACCATGACTTCGACCACGTCGGCATCGACCATGGCGGCGCGGATCTCGCCCTCGCTGTTCTGGCTGCTGCTCATGCTGCCGTTGGCCAGCACGATGCCGGCGCGGCCCGTGGGCTTGAGGTGGTACAGCATGTGCTGCAGCCAGGCGTAGTTGGCGTTGCCGGCGGGCGGCTCGCCGTAGGCCCAGCGCGGGTCGCCGCTCAAGCTGGCGTGCCACCAGTCGCTGATGTTGAAGGGCGGGTTGGCCAGGATGAAGTCGGCGCGCAGGTCGCGGTGCTGGTTGCGGGTGAAACTGTCGCCGGGCTCTTTGCCCAGGTTGAAGTCGATGCCCCGAATGGCCAAATGCATGACGGCCAAGCGCCAAGTGGTGGGATTGGCATCTTGACCATAAATGGACAAAGCCCCCGAACTCCCGCCGTGCGATTGGGAATATTCCTGCGCTAGCGCCAGCGTGCTGGCAGCGCCGCAACAGGGGTCGTACATCTGCCCACGCACCGGGGCCAAGATCGACACCAGCAGCCAATCGACGCTGCGCGGCGTGTGATCGTCACCGCCGCGCTTGCCCTCGGCGCTGGCGAACATGCCCAGAAAGTACTCGTACACCTGGCCCAGGGTGTCGCGGGCCACGTCGGGGGTGTCGCCGAAGCCTATTGTTGAAACCAGATCGACCAGCTCGCCCAGCTTGCCGTCGGGCAGCTGGGCGCGGGCGTAGCGCTTGTCCAGGATGTTTTTGAGGCGCGGGTTTTCGGCCTCAATCAGGGTCAGCGCGTCGTCGATGTGTTTGCCGATTTCGGGCTGCTTGGCGGCGGCGCGCAGGGCTTCCCAACGGGCGGCTTCCGGCACCCAAAAGATGTTGGCCTCGGTGTAGTAGTCGCGGTCTTCCAGCTCGGCGGCTACGTCTTCGGTACTGGCCTGGCCGTAGAAGTATTCGTCGTCTGGGTCCACCAGGCGCAGGGCCAGGCTGGCGTTATGGGCGGCAAAGGTGTCGGAGATGTATTTGACGAAGATCAGGCCGAGCACCAGGTGCTTGTATTCGGCGGCGTCCATGTTGGCACGCAGCTTGTCGGCGGTGGCCCAGAGTGTTTTTTTGATGTCGCCCTGCATGCAGTCAGTCAAATTTGTAGTCGGCCGAGGCGCTTTGGCCCACGCGCAATTCACCGTCCACCCCGCCCAGCACGATGGCGTTCATGCCAAAGGCCACGGCCCCGCCGACCACGGCGGTTTGGCGGTAGGTTTGCAACATGTCGCCTACGGTGGGCGTGCTGATGGCGGTGAGCGGGTCGATGTTGGGAATCGGGCAGCGTGGGCAGGGTTTGACCATGCGAAGGCGCGCCTCGCCCTGTGCGGTGGTGATGAGCAATTCGTCCAGCCGGTCTTCGTCGTGGGCTTCGATACCGGCCAGCACGATGTTGGGGCGAAAGCGCTCCATCGCCACAGTGGCTTCCCCGGCGGCGGCCAGCTTGGCGTTCAGGCCATCCAGCGAGGCCTCGCTGGTGACCAGCACCGCAAAGCCGTCCGAGAACTGGTTCAGGCCCTGGTCATCGCCGGTCCACTGCGCGCTGGACAGGCGGTGGTGGTCGGGGTCAAAGCGCACCAGGCGCAGGCTTTGGCCCAAAAAATCGCTAAACCACTGCGCTGCCAAGTCGCCCATGTCGAAGGCGGGCACGGTGTCGCTCCATACTGTTGCCTGCACGGCGTGCTCTACTTTGTCTAGCTGCACGTGCAGATCCAGCATGCCTGGGGCCCGTAAAACCATCTCAAAGGTTTTGAGCTGGGGCTGGATGAGAGCCATGCGCGGCAGCGCGCGCTGGGTGACGAACTGGCCCTGCGCGTCCACCACCATCCAGGCGCGGTCGAACTCCAGGCCCGTCTCGGTCAAGGTCACATGGTCCAGCGCCACCCCGGCACAGGATTTGACGGGGTAGACGAACAGGCGGGTGATGGTGGCGCTCACGTCCATAGGGCGATTCCTCGGGCAAATTTGCGCATTGTGCCCCGCTCCTACAATCCCGGAATGGCCCAACCTTTTGACATTTGTATCCGTGGCGCTGGCATTGTCGGCCGCACTTTGGCGTTGTTGCTGGCACGCGACCGGCTCCGCGTGGCGCTGGTGGCCGACCCGGCCCACCCCCACCCTGCCGACGACGTGCGCGCCTACGCGCTGAACACGGCGTCGCACACGCTGCTCGACTCCCTGCGCTGCTGGCCGGATGCAGAGCACGCCACAGCGGTGCAGCAGATGCACGTGTGGGGTGACAAAGGCGGGGAAGTGACCTTCAACGCCAGCCAGCAGGGCGCGCCCGCGCTGGCCTGGATCGTGGATGTGCCCGCGCTGGAAGCCCGCCTAGGCGAGGCGGTGCGCTACCAGCCGATGATCGAGGTGGTGGAATCCCCGGTCAACGCCGCCCTGACGGTGGTCTGCGAAGGCAAAGCCAGCGCCACCCGGGCCGAGCTGGGCGTGGATTTCGACAGCATGCCCTACCACCAGCAGGCCATCGCCACCCGGCTGGTGTGCGAAAAGCCGCACGACCAAACGGCGCGGCAGTGGTTTGCCAACGGCGAGATCCTGGCTTTTTTGCCCTTGCAGGGCGCGGCGGGGAACTCTGTGGCCGTGGTGTGGTCTGTGCAAGAGGAGCGCGCAGCAGGGCTACTGGCCTTGTCGCCCGAAGATTTCTGCGCGGCTTTGCGCGCGGCCAGCCACGGCGCATTGGGCACCCTGGCGCTGGACGGCCCCCGGGCGGCCTGGCCGCTGCACAAGGCGCAAGCCAGCCGCTGGATTGGCCACAAGGACCAACGCGCCTGGGTATTGGCAGGCGATGCAGCCCACACCGTGCACCCGCTGGCAGGCCAGGGGCTGAATTTGGGCCTGGGCGATGCGGCCACGCTAGCGCAGGTGCTGCACGGGCGCGACTACTGGCGCAGCGTGGGCGATGTGAAGTTATTGCGCCAATACGAGCGGACGCGCAAAACAGCGCTGCTGGCCGTGGGCGGGGCGACGGATGGTTTGCAGCAGTTGTTTGCGCGCGGTGATGCCACCACGCAAGGGCTGCGCAACTGGGGTATGCAGGGGTTTGAGCGCAGCGGTTGGGTGAAAGCCTGGGTCGCGCGCCAGGCTATGGGTTTGGAAACAATCGGAAATTGACATGACATTTTTGAAATGGGCAGCCGCCACGGCCATCGCCATCGCCTGCTGGGGCGCACAAGCCCAAGAGGCCACCATCCGCAAGAACCTGGCCGAGCGGATTCCGCAAATGCCCAAGATCGAAGAAATCAGCAAAAGCGCGATGCCCGGCCTGTTTGAGCTGACGTTGGGCGGCGGTGACGTCATGTACACCGATGCCGAAGGCAACTTCCTGATCCAGGGCAACCTGATCGACACCAAGGCCCGCCGCAACCTGACCGAAGAGCGCGTCACCAAACTCAGCGCGGTGGACTTCGACAGCCTGCCCAGCAAGGACGCGGTCACCATCGTGCGCGGCAACGGCAAGCGCAAGATTGCGGTGTTTGAAGACCCCAACTGCGGCTACTGCAAGCGCTTCGAGAAAGATTTGCAAAAGCTGGACAACGTGACCATCACGCTCTACCTGTACCCCATCCTGAGCGCCGATTCCACCGAGAAATCGCGCAACATCTGGTGTGCCAAAGACAAGGCCAAAGCCTGGAACGACTGGATGCTGCGCAACCAAACGCCGGCCACCGCAGCCGCCAGTTGCGATGCGCCCGCGCTGGCCCGCAACGTCGAGTTTGGCAAAAAACACCGCATCACCGGCACGCCCACGCTGCTGTTTGCCGACGGTTCGCGCATCCCCGGCGCAATTCCGGTGGAGCAAATCGAAGCGCAGTTGGCCAAAATAAAATAAGCACCTTTTAGGCCTCTGGCGCATATAAATCATGCGCATGATGCTATTAAATATGAAGCAAAATATCTTCCACGACTTGGCGGCCGAGACACTGATACGCCGCCTGTCCTATCTGGGCCTGGTGCCTTTCGTGCTGCTGGCCGCGCTGATGTGGCTGGTGTCGGCCGACCTGCACCCCTTCATCGCCATCGCGCTGGTCAGCTATGCCGGGGCTATTGCCGCGTTTCTGGGCGGCATCCACTGGGGCATTGGCCTGCGGCCCAATGCACCGCATGCGGTGTGGCACATCGGCTGGGGCGTGATGCCCTCGCTGGTGGCCTGGGTGGCGGTGGTGATGCCGGCCTTTGCCGGCCTGCCGCTGCTGGGCCTGCTGTTGGTGGCCTGCTGCGTGGTAGACCATAAAACCTGGCCCCGCGCCGGGTTGGCCGCCTGGCTGCCGATGCGCCTGCACATCACCATCGTGGCCGTTATTTGCTGCCTTTTGGGCGCGGCAGGAACCTGATCGCGCTGGGGTATTCTTGGCAACATGCCCAACCCCATCCTCCCAGTCCTTCCTGTGCAATACCGCGTGGAGGTGGCCGACCTCCACGCCCACCTGTTCCGCGTCACGCTGACCATCGCCCAGCCCGCCGCCCTGCAACGCGTGTCGCTGCCGGTGTGGATTCCGGGCAGCTACCTGGTACGCGAATTCTCCAAAAACCTGCAACACCTGCACGCCCGCCAGGGCAAACGCGCCCTGCCCGTGCAGCAGCTGGACAAAAACACCTGGGAAGTCGCGGCCCAACCGGCCAAGCCGCTGGTGCTGGTCTGCGAGGTGTATGCCAATGACGCATCGGTGCGCACCGCCTGGCTGGATGCCACACGCGGTTTCTTCAACGGTACCAGCCTGTTTTTGCGGGTGCACGGGCAAGAAGACGTGGCGCACGGGTTGGAGCTGGTGGCGGCCAAGCCCATCGCGCACTGGTCGGTAGCCACCGGACTGACCGCAGCCAACGTAGATGCCGCAGGCTTTGGCCACTACCAGGCCGCCCGCTATGACGAACTGGTGGACTGCCCGGTGGAGCTGGGCACGTTCTGGAGCGGAGAATTCAAGGCCTGTGGCGTGCCACACCGCTTTGTGGTGGCGGGTGCGCCACCCGCGTTTGACGGCGCGCGGCTGCTGGCCGATACCAAGGCGATTTGCGAGGCCGAGATCCGCTTCTGGCATGGCGAGAAACGGGGCAGCAAACCGCCGCACAAAAATTACGTCTTCATGCTGAACGCGGTGGACGACGGCTACGGCGGGCTGGAGCACGGCAACTCCACCGTGCTGGTGTGCAACCGCCGCGACCTGCCACGCACGCCCGAGGTGGATGCCAAAAAAGCCCCCATCAAGCGCAGCGAGGGCTACACCACCCTGCTGGGCCTGATCAGCCACGAATACTTCCACACCTGGAACGTCAAGCGCCTGCGCCCGGCCGAATTTGCACGCTACGCTTTTGATGCCGAACAGTACACCCGGCTGCTGTGGTTCTTTGAAGGCTTCACCAGTTACTACGACGATTTACTGCTGCGCCGCGCGGGCTTGCTGGACAACGCCCACTACCTCAAGCTGCTGAACAAAACCATCAACCAGGTGCAGCAAACGCCTGGCCGCCGGGTGCAGTCCATCGCCCAGGCCAGCATGGATGCATGGGTCAAGTACTACCGGCAAGACGAAAACACCCCCAACGCCACCGTCAGCTACTACACCAAGGGCGCGCTGGTGGCCCTGTGCTTCGACCTGACCCTGCGCGGCGAGGGCCAGACCACACTGGACGAGGTGATGCGCACCCTGTGGCAGCGCTGCCAGGGCGGGCCGATGGCGGAGCAAGACTTCGCCGAAGTGCTGGCCGCGCTGGGCGGGCGCCGCTTTGAGGCCGAAATCGAGGCCTGGGTACACGGCACCGGCGAACTGCCTTTGCACGATCTGCTGGCCGGCCACGGCGTGGCGGTGCATGAAGACCCGGCCCAACTGGCCCAGCGCCTGGGCCTGCGCGTGCATGAGGCACAAGGCGTGCAGGTCAAGGTGGTGCTGCGCGGAGGTGCTGCCGAGCAGGCGGGTATGTCGGCGGGCGACGAATGGCTGGGCGTGGAAACCGCCGCCGGTGGCTGGCGCATGGCCAAGCTGGACGATCTGCTGCTCTATGCCGGCCCCGCCCGCCAGGTCACCGCCCTGGTGGCCCGCGACAAACGCCTGCTGCGCCTGCCGCTGTCCATCCCCAGCAGCGCCAGCACCACCACCTGGCGGCTGGCCACCGAGAACCCACGCGCCGTGACCGCCTGGCTAGAACCCGGCAAAGCATTATTTACATAAAAAGTGCCTCTGGCGCATATAAAACATGCGCCAAAAGCTATCAAAAATATAGCAAATTTATTTTTACATACAAGGACATTGAATGGACTACCAAGCAATCACCGTGCATACCGAAGCGGGCAAGGTCGGCATCGTCACCCTGAACCGTCCCAAGCAGCTCAACGCACTCAACGACCAACTGATGGACGAACTGGGCCATGCGCTCAAGGCGTTTGATGCCGACCCTGCGATTGGCTGCATGGTTGTCACCGGCAGCGAGAAAGCCTTTGCGGCGGGCGCAGACATCGCCGCCATGGCCGCCTACGACTTTGCCGACACTTTCAAAAACGACTTCGTGACCCGCAACTGGGAAACCCTGCGCAGCGTGCGCAAGCCGGTGATTGCCGCCGTGGCGGGCTTTGCTCTGGGCGGCGGCTGCGAGCTGGCGATGATGTGCGACTTCATCATCGCCGCAGACAACGCCAAGTTTGGCCAGCCCGAAATCAAGCTCGGCGTGATTCCCGGCGCGGGCGGCACCCAGCGCCTGCCGCGCGCCGTGGGCAAGTCCAAAGCGATGGACATGGCCCTCACCGGCCGGATGATGGATGCGACCGAGGCCGAGCGCGCCGGGCTGGTCAGCCGCGTGGTACCGCTGGACCAGCTGATGACCGAGGTGCTAGGCGCCGCCCTGATGATTTGCGACTACGGCCAACTGGCCGTGATGGCTACCAAGGAATCGGTCAACCGCGCCTTCGAGAGCAGCCTGAGCGAAGGCATCCTGTTCGAGCGCCGCCTGTTCCACGCCATGTTTTCCACCGCTGACAAACGCGAAGGCATGGACGCGTTTTTGAACAAGCGCAAAGCGGTTTTTACGCACCGTTAAAACCGGAGCAAAATCCGGCATATAATCTTGATCTTCGGTGATATAGCTCAGTTGGTTAGAGCGCAGCATTCATAATGCTGATGTCGGTGGTTCAAATCCACCTATCACCACCACATTTAAAACCCGCAGAGCACACGCTCTGCGGGTTTTTTCGTTTTTGGGTTTCCGTAAAAGTCTGACGAATAGGCCGCCTCATGCCATCGAACTTCTTCCGCACCGCACTGGTCCTGGGCTTGTTGTCCGCCATTGGGCCCTTCGCCATCGACATGTACCTGCCCGCCCTGCCCTCGATTGGCCAGAGTTTGGGGGCCTCTATGGCGGCGGTGCAGCTCAGTCTGATGGCGTTTTTTGTGTCTATGGGCATTGGGCAAATCATCTACGGCCCCGTGTCCGACATGGTGGGCCGCAAAGTGCCCTTGTACTTTGGCCTGCTGCTGTTTGCGGCGGGCAGCATCGGCTGCGCGCTGGCCCCCGACATCCACACCCTGGTGGTGTTGCGCTTTATCCAGGGCCTGGGTGCCTGCGCGGGCATGGTGATTCCACGCGCCATCGTGCGCGACCTGCACACCGGGCATGACGCGGCCCGGCTGATGTCGCTGCTGATGCTGGTATTCAGCGTGTCGCCCATCCTGGCACCGCTGGCGGGCAGCTTTTTGATCGAATGGTTTGGCTGGCGCAGCGTATTCTGGGCGGTCACCGTGGCGGCAGCCCTGGGCCTGGCCCTGCTGGCCACCAGCCTGCCCGAGACCCGGCCCGCATCCGAGCGCGCGCACAGCAGCGTGGGTAGCGCCCTGGCGGGCTACGCCACGCTGCTGCGCGACCGGCATTACCTGGGGCTGGTGCTGATTGGAGCCTTTGGCATGGCCAGCTTTTTTGCCTACCTGGCCAATTCGTCCTTCGTGATGATCGACCACTACGGACTGACGCCGCGCCAGTACAGCCTTACCTTCTCCGTCAACGCGGCAGCCTTTATCGGGGTGTCGCAGTTCACCGGCAAGCTGAGCCAGCGCTTTGGCCTGGTCAAGGTGGTGAACATCGCCGTGACCGGGTTTGCCACCGTGATGGCGGTGCTGCTGCTGGTGAACCTGGCTGGCGTGGACAGGCTGGACGTGCTGATCGCCCTGCTGTTCGTAGGCTTTGGCTTTTTGGGTCTGGTGGTCCCCACCACCGCCGTGCTGGCGCTAGAAGAGCACGGCGCGATTGCGGGCACCGCATCGGCCCTGATGGGCACCCTCCAGTTCGTGGTGGGCGCGCTGGTCATGGCCGTGGTGGGCCTGTTTGTGGATGGCAGCGCCCGGCCTATGGTGCTGGGCATTGCCGGGTCGGCCATCGCCGCGTGGCTGTGTGCGCGCATCACGCTGGGCACCGCACGTGCTGCCGTGCAGGTCGGCTAAATCCCCAAAGTGCTGCGCTAAACTGGGTTGAACAACTACCAGAGCAGCTTCTCTAGACCCGATGCGCGACACCTTGCTTGGCTTTCACTGGTCCCAGATCATGCTGTGGGGTTGCATCTTCTTCGGCCTGCTGTACCTGGGCACGGGGGCCATCAACCTGTACATCGTGCGCAAACTCATGCCCCGGTGGGGCTTTGGTGGCCCGCTGGACCCGCGCCCGCCCGGCCCCGGCCAAACCGCCCGCGAACTCCGCCAATCGGCCATCGCCATCCTGCTGTTTGGCGTGGGCAGCGTGGTGCCCTGGGGCTTTTTGCAACTCGGCTGGGCCCGGCTGTCCATCGGTGCCAGCGGCTGGCAGATCGCGCTGGAAATTGGCATTCTGGTGGTCTGGAACGAGGTGCACTTCTATGCCAACCACTGGCTGCTGCACCGGCCCTGGCTGCGCCAATTCCACCTGGTACACCACCGCTCGGTGGTGGTCACGCCGTGGTCCAGCTACTGCTTTCATCCGGTGGAGGCGATGATGCTGGGCAATGTGATCTTGCTGCCTATGCTGGTGTTTGATTTCAGCGTCTGGTCGCTGCTGGCGGTGCCGGTATTCAGCATCGTGTTCAACAACATCGGCCACTCCAATTACGACTTTTTGCCCGATGCGGACCGCGACCGCTGGTGGCTCAACGGGGCCCGCCGCCACCACCTGCACCACGCCTGCTACCAGGGCAATTTTGGCTTCATGTTTCCGTTCATGGACCGGCTGTGCGGCACCGCCCTGCCACCCGACGCGGCCCAAGCCTCCATTGCCCGCCACTGCGCCCCACCGCATGCTGCGCCACCCCCGTGACGGGCAGTCGCTGCTGTACCTGCTGGCCCTGCCCACGCTGGTGGCATGGCAGTGGGTCTATGGCATGCACTGGTGGCTGTACCTGCCGATGCTGTTTTTAACCTTGGGCATCAGCGTGGTGCACCACAACCACGCCCACCTGAAGATGTGGCGCAGCCGCTGGCCCAACCGTGCCACCGACCTGTGGCTGACCCTGCTGCAAGGCCACCCCGGTTTTGTGTTCTACGCCACCCACAACGCCAACCACCACCGCTACCACCACGGCCCGCGGGACGCCGCGCGCACCTACCGGTTTGGCGGCGACACCAACCATCTGTGGGGCTACCTGCTGCACCCGCTACAAGCTACCTGGGCGCTGTACCCGCTGTTTGGGCGCTGGCTACTGCGGCTGCGGCGGCGTGCGCCGGGTGCATTTCGATACTGCGTGTTGCAGTACCTGCTGGTCGCCGTGCTGTGGGGCAGCTTGGCGCTGCTGGACTGGCAAAAGTGGCTGCTGCTGGTACTGCTGCCGCAACTGCACGGCCTGCACTGGCTGCTGGCCACCAACTACTTGCAGCACGCACATGCCGACGGCCATTCACACATCGATTTCGCCCGCAACTTTGAGGGCGCGCTGAACCCGCTGCTGTTCAACATTGGCCTGCACACCGCCCACCACCAGCAGGGCCGGGCGCACTGGTCTACCCTGCCCGCCTTACACGCTATAACGCGCCACCGGGTCCACCCGCGCCTCAACTGCGGCGGGCTGCTGCCGTATATGTTCACCACCTTTGTGCTGGGCCTGCTGCTGCCGCGTTACCGCAGCAAGCCGCTCATGCAACCCAACGAGACACCTGATGCCCACACGTTTTGACCGCGTTTACATCGAATCCGCAGGCTACTTTTTACCTGGCGCACCCATAGACAATGCCGAGATGGATGCCTACATTGCCCCTTTGAGTCGCATCTCCAGCCGCATCAAGGCACGCATCCTGGCCGAGAACGGCATCCAGCAGCGCCACTACGCGATAGACACCGAGGGCCGCACCACCATCTCCCACGCCCAGATGGCCGCCGCCGCCGTGCGCGACTGCCTGGGCCACGCTGGAGCCAACATCGCCGATGTCTCGCTGCTCAGCGTGGGCTCGTCAGGCGGCGACGCACTGATGCCCGGTTTTGCCAACATGGTGCAGGGCGAGATGGGGGCCCCGCCGATGGGCACGCTGTCCAGCCAGGGCGTGTGTGCGGCAGGGGTTACCGCCATCTTGCATGCCGCGCAGGGCATTGAACTGGGCGTACACCAGAAGGCGCTGGCGGTGGCGGCGGAGCTGCCCTCGCGCATGTTCAAGCGCAGCCGCTTTGGCCCGCGCGGCTACCAGAGCGACTTCGACGCGCATTTTTTGCGCTGGATGCTGTCCGACGGCGCGGGTGCGCTGCTGCTCGGCAACAGTACGCAGGGTCTGCACACCCCGCAAGGCCGCGCCCCGGTGCGCCTCAAGGTCAATTGGATCCACCAGCAAAGTTTTGCAGGCGACTACCCGGTGTGCATGCAGCTAGGCCTGAGCGAAGACCGCAGCACCTCGTTCCTCGACTACCCCAGCGCCAGCGAGGCCGAGGCCGCCGGGGCCTTGTCGCTGCGCCAGGACATCCGGCTGCTGCCGCATTTGTTTGACGTGTGCATCCACGAGTACGTGAAGCTGGTAGACGCGGGCTGGGTGAAATCCAGTGAGATCGACCACTTTCTGTGCCACTACTCGTCTGAAAAATTCATGCCGGTGGTAGCCGACCTGCTGGCCAAGGCCGGGCTGACGATTCCGCCCGAACGCTGGTACAACAACCTGCGCACGCGCGGCAACACCGGGGCTGCGTCGATCTTCATCATGCTGGCCGAGTTCATCGCCACCCACACCTTGAAGCCGGGCGAAAAAATCCTCTGCTTCATCCCCGAATCGGGCCGCATCAGCGCCGCCTACATGCTGCTGGAAGTGGAGGCGGCCGATGCGCCGATCACGCAAACCACACCCACCGCAGTGCCTGCGCAAGCCCCCACCATCCCCGCCCCGCACGACCCGCAGCAGGCCCCGCCCACGCTGCAACCGCTGCTCACCGCCCTGGCCAGCATCTGGCACGGCTACCGCTCGGACGTATGGCGCAGCCCGGTCATCCACAAGCTGGTGGCCGGGCAGTTTGGCGTGGAGGATTACCGCCATTGGACGGCGCAATGGGTGCCCCAGGTGCGCCAAGGCAGCCAGTGGATGCGCAAGGCTGTGGCCGCACTCACCGGCCCGTTCGCCGAACTGGGCGCCTTGATTGAAACCCACGCCAGCGACGAGCAAGACGACTTCCACATCCTCTACCGCGACTATCTGGCGGCGGGCGGCACCCTGCCCCTGGATGCCCTGCACCGCAACCCCGGCGGCGAAGCGTTGAACAGCTACCTGCACGCCCTGGCCGCCACAGAAAACCCGCTGGGCTTGCTGGGTGCCATCTACATCATCGAGGGCACAGGCCAGCGCATCGTGCCGGCCCTGTTGCCGCTGCTGCGCCAGCAGGTGAAGCTGCCGCCCAGCGCGTTTCGCTTCTTGGAGTACCACGGGGCCAACGACGCGCACCATCTGGCCCGCTGGCTCACAGCGGTAGAGATCACCCTGGCGCTGGACCCGCACGCCGCCGATGCGATTTTGCAAACCGCCCGCCACACTGCGCAGTTGTATTTGATGCAGTTTGAACACATCGCCAAGCCATGAAACGCCTGCCCGACCTACTCGCCAAAGACCACGACCCCTCCGACCCCAGCCCCTGGCTGGCGCTGTACCTGGACCAAAGCACGCCCCTGCCCGACCACGTAAAACAGGCTTGGCTGGAAGATTCAAGCTCGGCATCGCGGCAATTCCTACTGCCGTTCGTGCGGCCTCTGGCGCGTACCTGCATCGTGCTGATCCAGATCGTCAAAGTTTTTATGCCCAAGGGCTGGGCCGCCTCCAAGCTGTTGCATAAACTGTTGGCCGAGGGGCTGAAGCGCCTGGTCTCGCCCGAGGCCAATTGGCTGGTGATGCGCCACTTCCACATGGGCGGGCAGATTCTGGAGTTCATCGCCAAAAACGCCCCCACACCGGTGGCCACCAACCCGCTGCGCCCCCTGACGCTGGACGACCTGAAGGACGAGACCTTCCTGAAGCACGACCTGAACCTATTCAACTTTGTGATCCGCCTGAACCAGACCCTGCGCGATGCCGGGCAGCGCCTGCAACACGTGGCACGGCCCGACTTCAGCATGGTGGTGGAGCCGCCTTTGAGCGTGGAACAGTTCCCCAGCGGCCGCCTGAACAAAATCGACCTGCAAACGGCCATCGAGTGCTTCACGCCCATCTACCAGCTGTTTTTGACCGACAACGACTTCTGGCGCGCCGCCAATTCACTGCAACTGGACGAAACCATAGGCATCTACACCGCCACCATCCTGAACGCGCCGCAGCACCTGATTTTGCTGAACAACAAGCACCCCCTGGTGCCGCTGAGCACGCTGCGCGCCGGGCACCGGCTGGTGGTGCACGGCCTGTCCACCGAGATGCTGCACGCGCTATTGATGCAACTGAAGGCCGAACAGGCTAGACAGGCCAGTGGGAACTAAAATCCACCCTCCCCAGCCTCTGGATGTTTACCAAGAACCGCTGTATGCCACGCTCCATCAAAACCCGATTTGCTATATTTAATATAGCTGCCTGCGCAATCACCCTGTGCGCTAGCGCCACTTTTTCTTTAAATTCTCTGGCCCAGACCCGAACCATCCCCGCCGCCGCCTGGCGCGGTGAATTGAGTGTGACCGTGCCGCCGCAGGTGGTGCTGGACGGCAAAACAGACCAACTCGCCCCCGGGGCCCGCATCCACGGCACCAACAACATGCTGCTGTTGTCGGGCAGCCTGGCCGGGCAGACGGTGTGGATTTGCTACACCCGTGAGCTCGGCGGTGCGCTGTCGGAGGTGTGGATCCTGACCGAAGCCGAAATGGCCCAGGACCGCCCAGGTACCAAGCCCAAACGCTTTTTCTTTTTCTAATTCCAGCCCCGGCCCGCAGAGTTCCCCATGTCCAAAAAAGTCTTTATCAAAACCTTCGGCTGCCAGATGAACGAGTACGACTCGGGCAAGATGATTGATGTGTTGCATGCCGCCCAAGGCTATGAGGCCACGCAGAACGTGGACGAAGCCGACCTGATCCTATTCAACACCTGCTCGGTGCGCGAAAAGGCGCAAGAAAAAGTCTTCAGCGACCTGGGCCGCATCAAGCACCTGAAGAAAAAAGGCGTGCAAATTGGCGTAGGCGGCTGCGTGGCCAGCCAAGAGGGCGCGGCCATCATCGCCCGCGCACCATATGTAGACGTGGTGTTTGGCCCGCAAACCCTGCACCGCCTGCCCGAGCTGCTGAACCAGCGCCTGCTGCAAAGCCGCCCGCAGGTGGACATCAGCTTCCCCGAGATCGAAAAGTTCGACCACTTGCCGCCCGCCAGGGTCGAGGGCGCGTCGGCCTTTGTCAGCATCATGGAAGGTTGCTCTAAATACTGTAGCTACTGCGTGGTGCCGTATACGCGCGGCGAAGAAGTTTCGCGCCCGTTTGAAGACGTATTGGTCGAGGTGGCCGGGCTGGCCGACCAGGGCGTGAAGGAGGTTACCTTGCTGGGCCAGAACGTGAATGCCTACCGGGGCAAGATGGGTGACACGGCAGAAATCGCCGACTTCGCGCTGCTGCTGGAATACGTGTCCGACATCCCCGGCATCGAGCGCATCCGCTACACCACCAGCCATCCGAACGAATTCACCCCGCGCCTGATCGAGGCCTACGCCACGCTGCCCAAGCTGGTCAGCCACCTGCACCTGCCGGTACAGCACGGCAGCGACCGCATCCTGATGGCCATGAAGCGCGGCTACACCGCCATGGAATACAAGAGCACAGTGCGCAAGCTGCGCGCCATCCGCCCCGACATGGCGATGAGCAGCGACTTCATCGTCGGCTTCCCCGGCGAGACGGAAGACGACTTTCAGAAAATGATGAAGCTGATTGATGACGTGGGCTTTGACAACAGCTTCAGCTTCATCTTCAGCCCCCGCCCCGGCACCCCCGCAGCCAACCTGGCCGATGACACCCCGCACGAAGTCAAGCTGGCGCGCCTACAGCACCTGCAAGCCGTGCTGAACGACAGCGTGCGCGCCATTGCCGCCCGCCGCCTGGGCACGGTGCAACGCATTCTGGTGGAAGGGCCCTCCAAACGCCCCAGCGCCGAGGGTCTGGAACTGATGGGCCGCACCGAATGCAACCGGGTGGTGAATTTTCAGGGCAATACGCGCCAAATCGGCCAGATGATTGATGTGCGCGTGACCGAAGCCATGTCATTCACCCTGCGCGGTGAAGTGCTGGTACAGGCCTAACTGTCCAGTTCCGCACGCGCCATGGCGGCATCCAGGTGCTCCATGGCATCCACCGGGGCCGCGCTGGCGGCTTGTTCGTAGAGTTGGGTGGCCTCGGCCAGGCGCTGCTCGCCGTCCAGCATCAGCAGGGCATTGGCATATTCGACCATGGCGATGGCGGCACCGGGGGTCAGGCTCAGGGCCTCTTGCAAGAGCTTCAATCCCACGTCTTTGCGCACGCCGTAGGTCATACTGCCAATCAACGCGCCCACTTTGTCGATCACCTCAGCATGGAATGCGCCCAACGCAATATGCGCACCCGCATGCTTGGGCTCTAGCCGGATGGTGCGTTCCAGCGATTCTTTGACCTTGCCGCCTAGCCCTTGCGCCAGCGCCTTGGCCACGCTGATGCCTTGGCTGTAGCGGCCCAGCGCGTAGGCGTGCCAGTACCAGGCGTTGGCGTTTTGCGGCTCCTCCTGGGCCTGG
The DNA here is from genome assembly GCF_056521445.1 of Rhodoferax sp. LB1P47. Lineage (NCBI taxonomy): Bacteria > Pseudomonadati > Pseudomonadota > Betaproteobacteria > Burkholderiales > Comamonadaceae > Rhodoferax > Rhodoferax sp. LB1P47. Next base: position 760,581 of record NZ_JBWMAU010000001.1, read on the forward strand.
GCCTCGGCGCGTGCGGCCACCTCCAAGAACAGGTCCAACCGCAGGCGCTCAAACGGCTCCAGGTAATTGGCGTAGATGCAGGTGGCCTTGTTGGCCAGGGTCAGCCCGGCACCGCCCAGGGCGATCCCGGCAGCCGCCGCCTTCTGGAATTCGCCGTTGTGGAACAACGCCCAGGCAGCTAGCAGGGGCGTATCGGTGGGCAAGGGCTCAGAATCGCCCCGGTGCAGGCGCGTCCAGCCGAGAGCCGTGCTGGCGGCATCAAAACCATAGGCTCCCGGATGGGGAAAGGCGGTCCATAAAGACATGGTGGGGTCTCCGTTCAGTCTGCGGTGCTGTGGTTGTAGGCCGACACCAGGCCCAGCAAATGCAGGCGCTGGCTGTTCTCCAGGTACGGCAACAGCACATTCAACACATGCTGGGCACCGCGTAACAAGGCCATTTGGGCGCTTTCGGGCTCCAGCGCATGGCGCGGATCACGCACGTATTCAAAACTGAGCCAATAGGTGAGCAGCACCACCATATTGGTGGCCGTAGGCTCGGCCGCGCGGCTGTCGATCTGCAAAGCCCCCGACTGGGCCATACCGTCGAGCAGGGCCCGGATGGCCCGGGTTTTGTGTTGCAGCACCGACTGGAAATGGGTTTCCAGATGCCGGTTGTTGCTCAGCAGATCGTTCAGGTCGCGGTACAGAAACCGGTGCTCCCAGATCAGCTCGAACAGGCGGTGCATGAAAAACCAGGCATCTTCCACATCGCGCACGCCGTCACTGGCGTTGAGCAACTCGGTCAGGCCGCGCTCAAAGCGGTCAAACAGCGCGTTGATGAGCTCTTCTTTGGCCGGGAAGTGGTAGTACAGATTGCCAGGGCTGATGGACAGCTCGGCCGAGATCAGGGTGGTGGAGACGTTGGGCTCGCCAAACCGGTTGAACAGATCCAGCGTCACTTCCAGAATACGTTCAGCCGTGCGGCGCGGCGCTTTTTTCGCCATGGATGTCTTCCCCCGTTATGGAGCATCCACTCTACCTCACACGGCACCGAGGGTTTATTAGGGCTTACGCCTCGGGTTTGCTGGCGCGTTTGGCTTTGGCAGCGGGCTCTTGTTGCGCGGTCAGCGCTTCCACCAGTTTGCCGAGTTCTTCGACCCGCGCGGTCAAGGCCGCCACGTCCTGGGCCGAGGGCACACCCAGGCGCTGCAATGCCTTGGCCACGCGGTCTTCAAAAATATTTTCCAGCTTGTCCCATTGCCCGGTGGCCCGTTCGGTCATACCCTGGGCCATGCTGCTCATCTTGCTGGCAGCCTCGGCCAATTTTTCTTCGGCCATCGCCTGCGACTTGCTCTGCATGCCCATGCCGTCCTTGACCAGGGCTTCAAACACTTTGCTGCCCTCTTCTTGCGCCTTGGCAAAAGCGCCTAAACCCGCCAGCCAGATTTGCTGTGCTGAATCTTTCACACTGGGCTTGGATGTACCGCTGGCGCCGGGGTCGCTGGGGTTGGCTGATTTTTTGTCCATAACAGTCTCTTTAGATAAGGGTGGGGTATGCACTGTACGCAGTGGCGGGTTGTGCGTGTAGAGGCGGGTTTCTAAACGGCCCGGATCGTACTCCAGTGTGGGCTAAACTTTAGCAATCCATGCGCCTGCATAGCGCGCTGATTTACAAGGAAAAATGATGATTCTGGTCACTGGCGGTGCAGGCTTTATTGGTGCTAATTTTGTGTTGGACTGGGTGGCTCAAACGGGTGAGGCGGTGGTCAACCTCGACAAGCTCACTTACGCGGGCAACCTGGAGAACCTGGCCAGCCTGCAAGGCGACAGCCGCCACATCTTCGCCCAGGGCGACATTGGCGACCCCGCCCTGGTGGCGGCCCTGCTGGCCCAGCACCAGCCGCGCGCCGTAATCAACTTTGCGGCCGAGTCCCACGTAGACCGCTCCATCCACAGCCCCGAGGCCTTCATCCAGACCAACGTGATGGGTACCTTCCAGTTGCTGGAGGCGGTACGCGCCTATTGGGGTGGCTTGCAAGGCGATACCAAGACGGCCTTCCGTTTCCTGCACGTATCCACCGATGAGGTCTACGGGTCGCTGGCCGCCACCGACCCGGCCTTTTCTGAGACCCACCAGTACGAGCCCAACAGCCCCTACTCGGCCAGCAAGGCCGCCAGCGACCACCTGGTACGCGCATACCACCACACCTACGGCCTGCCGGTGCTGACCACCAATTGCAGCAACAACTACGGCCCTTACCATTTCCCCGAGAAATTGATTCCACTGATGGTGGTCAACGCGCTGGCGGGCAAGCCCCTGCCAATCTACGGTGACGGCCAGCAAATCCGTGACTGGCTCTACGTCAAGGACCATTGCAGCGCCATCCGCCGGGTACTAGAAGCCGGGCGGCTGGGCGAAACCTACAACGTCGGCGGCTGGAACGAAATGCCCAACCTGGACATCGTGCACACCGTCTGTGGCCTGCTCGACACCCTGCGCCCGCGCGCCGACGGCCAAAGCTATAGCACGCAGATCACCTACGTCACCGACCGCCCCGGCCACGACCGCCGCTACGCCATTGATGCCAGCAAGATCGAGCGCGAACTCGGCTGGAAACCGACTGAGACCTTCGCCACCGGCATCCAGAAAACCATAGAGTGGTATTTGGCGAACCCCGAATGGGTGGCACGGGTACAAAGCGGTGCCTACCGTGATTGGGTGGATACCAATTACGCAGCCCGCGCCGCATGAAGCCGCCCAAAATCCTGCTGCTGGGCAAAAACGGCCAGGTCGGCTGGGAGCTGCAGCGCAGCCTGGCCTCCCTGGGCCTGCTGACCGCGCTGGACCGCCATAGCACCGACTACTGCGGTGACCTGTCTAACCTCGATGGCATCACCGACACCGTGCGCCGCCTACAGCCCGACATCATCGTCAACGCCGCCGCCCACACCGCCGTCGACCGGGCCGAGAGCGAGCCCGACCTGGCCCGCACCCTCAACGCACTAGTCCCCGGCGTGCTGGCCACCGAGGCGGCCAAGCTGGGCGCATGGCTGGTGCACTACTCGACCGACTACGTATTCGACGGCAGCGGCAGCCAGCCCTGGCTGGAAACAGATGCCACCGCACCTTTGAGCGTGTACGGCCAGACCAAACTGGAAGGCGAGCAACGCATCCAGGCCGCCAACGCCCGGCACCTCATCCTCCGCACCAGCTGGGTGTATGCCGCACGCGGTGGCAACTTTGCCAAAACCATGCTGCGGCTGGCCAAAGAGCGCGACAGGTTGACGGTGATTGACGACCAATTCGGCGCGCCCACCGGGGCCGAATTGCTAGCCGACGTGACCGCGCTGGCCTTGCGATCCGCCATCTCTGCACCGTCCCTGGCCGGGCTGTACCACCTGGCCGCAGCGGGCGAGACTTCGTGGAACGGCTACGCCCGCTACGTGCTGGCCCATGCGCAGCAGGCAGGCATCGCCCTGCAAGCCGGGCCAGAGGCAGTCGCCGCCGTGCCCGCCACCAACTTCCCCACCATCGCCCAACGGCCTTACAACAGCCGCCTGGACACCCGCAAACTGCAAACCACTTTTGACCTCACCCTGCCCGACTGGCAAGTCGGCGTAGCCCGCATGCTTCACGAGACCCTCTCCACATGACCATCACCACGTCACGCAAAGGCATCATCCTCGCCGGCGGCTCCGGCACGCGCCTACACCCGGCCACCCTGGCCATCAGCAAGCAACTGCTGCCGGTGTACGACAAGCCGATGATCTACTACCCGCTGAGCACGCTGATGCTGGCGGGCATCCGCGACATACTGATCATCAGCACGCCGCAAGATACCCCCCGCTTCACCCAGTTGCTGGGCGACGGCTCGCAGTGGGGCGTGAACCTGCAATACGCGGTGCAGCCCAGCCCGGACGGCTTGGCGCAGGCGTTTTTGATTGGTGAAGACTTCATTGGCAACCACCCCAGCGCATTGGTGCTGGGCGACAACATCTTCTACGGCCACGACTTCACCCAGCTGCTGGGCACGGCCGATGCCCAAACCACGGGGGCCTCGGTGTTTGCCTACCACGTGCAAGACCCCGAGCGCTATGGCGTGGTGGCCTTTGATGCGCAGGGCAAAGCCAGTAGCATCGAAGAAAAACCGCTTCAGCCACAAAGCAACTACGCCGTGACCGGCCTGTACTTCTACGACAACCAAGTGGTGGACATTGCCAAGGCGGTCAAGCCCAGCCCGCGTGGTGAGCTGGAAATCACCGCCGTCAACCAAGCCTACCTGGACCAGGGCACGCTGAACGTGCAAATCATGCAGCGCGGCTACGCCTGGCTGGACACCGGCACCTTCGAGAGCCTGCTGGAAGCCGGGCAGTTCATCGCCACGCTGGAGCGCCGCCAGGGCCTGAAGATCGCCTGCCCTGAAGAAATCTCTTGGCGCAACGGCTTCATCAGCAGTGAACAGGTCGAGCGCCTGGCCCAGCCGCTGGCCAAGAACGGCTACGGCCAGTACCTGCTGCGCATGCTCAAGGAAGAGATCCGCAAATGAATGTCATCCCCACCAGCATCCCCGACGTACTGATCCTGGAACCCAAGGTGTTTGGCGACGCGCGCGGCTTCTTTTTTGAGAGCTTCAACGGCCAGGCCTTTGCCCAGGCCACCGGGCTGGACGTGGCCTTTGTGCAAGACAACCACTCGCGCTCGGCCCAGGGCGTACTGCGCGGCCTGCACTACCAGATCCAGAACCCGCAAGGCAAGCTGGTGCGCTGCGTGCGCGGTGCGGTGTTTGACGTGGCGGTCGATATCCGCCGCAGCTCCGCCACGTTTGGCCAGTGGGTGGGCGTGGAGTTAAGCGAAGACAACCACCGCCAGCTGTGGGTACCACCAGGTTTTGCGCATGGTTTTGTGGTGCTGACGGAATCCGCCGACTTTCTGTACAAAACCACCGACTACTACGCTCCGGCATTTGAGCGCTGCATCGCCTGGAACGACCCGGCCATAGGCATAGATTGGCCTGTAGGCATAACGCCCCAGCTATCGTCCAAAGACGCGGTAGGCCGCCTATTGGTCGATGCCGAGGTGTTTGAAGGTTAAATTACGTGCCGACCGCAATGCTATTTAAATAATAGCTACTTGCGCTTATAGGATAAGCGCTATCGGCCTATACAACCTGGCTGGCCTTGGCCAACAGCTTGTCCATCTGGCGCGACACCTCGGTTTCAATCTTGCCTTGGAACGCGCTCCACAAGAAGCCCAGCTCAACGTCCAGCACAAAGCGGTCCTCGGTAATTTGCACCGTGCCGGTCACACCTGCGCGGCGAAAACCGATCTCGTCGCAGGTAGCCCCCTCGGTGTATTCGCAAGTCAGGCCCAGCCGGGTTTCGGCTTGCTCCAGCCAGTCGTTGGCCAGTTTGCGGGCACCCAGTAGGCCCAGGGTATGTTCGCGCTGCATGTTGATGTCGGACACTCAGAATCTCCTGTGGGGAATAACGTAAAAGCTGCATCATGCCAGCCAGCGTGCACCGTCGCGGGCACAATAGTGACACCACTTTGAAGGGGCATCCATGCTGTACAAATTTAAATCCAAAGCCGACGGCGACCTCATTCTGCTAGAAGCCAATGGCCGCAAGGTCTTGGAGATTATCGGCAAACTCCCCGGTGCCCAAGGCATCCTCTTGGTCCACGAGATAGCTGCTGCGGTTACCGCACTGCAAGCCGCCGTGGTGCTGGACGATGCAGCCCGCCATGCCGCCACCGCCGAGGCTAAGGCGCATCAAATGGACACCGTGTCACTGCACCAGCGCACCCAGCCCTTCATCAACCTGTTGCGCCGCTGCGAAAAAGAAAACGCTGACATCACCTGGGGGGCTTAAATCGGCAAAGGGGGCTCGGTCGCCCAAAAAAAAAGGTTCTGTGCATTGCTGGACAGAACCTTTTAAGCATGGTGCCGATTGTCGGAATCGAACTGACGACCTTCCGCTTACAAGGCGGGTGCTCTACCAACTGAGCTAAATCGGCGAATTTCGTATTTTACAGAACCGAATGGGACATTTTGGTGACCCTTCGATTTTTTTAGAACTTACGCAGCGCCCTCTGTTTCGTGCACAGACGGCTTGCGTAAGGTCCGGCTTTCATTTGATCCGTTTGAGCGCGGGGCGCAGGCCGCTGGCAGGCCGAGGCGGCTCCGGTGGCTCGTCACCACTGGACTCCACCGGGGCCAATTGCACTACTTTCGGGTTGCTGTCGGGCACCCCAGCCAGCGCAAAAGGCTTGGCGGATTCGTCAGCGGATGCTGCGGCAACCGGCGACGGGAACGCCATGCCCTGCCCATTTTCACGGGCATAAATCGCAATCACGCGGCCAATTGGCACCAAAATTTCACGGGGCGTACCGGCAAAACGTGCTTTGAATTCGATGAAATCATTGCCCAGCTTGAGCGAACTGGTCGCATCAAAGCTGATGTTGAGCACGATCTCACCGTCTTTCACATATTCACGCGGCACCTGCACCGAGTCATCGACCAACACCGCTACGTAGGGTGTCAAGCCGTTGTCGGTACACCATTCATAAAGTGCACGGATCAAATAAGGACGGGTGGATGTCGAATCCAGGGCTTGCATGATGGACAACAGCGGCTCCGAATTACTTGCGCATCACTTTTTCAGACGGCGTCAGCGCTTCAATGTAGGCTGGGCGCGAGAAGATGCGCTCAGCGTATTTCAGCAGCGGTGCGGCGTTCTTGCTCAGGTCAATACCGTAGAAATCCAGACGCCACAGCAGTGGGGCAATCGCCACGTCAAGCATGGAGAAGTTGTCGCCCAGCATGTATTTATTCTTCAAAAACACGGGGGCCAACTGGGTCAGACGGTCGCGGATATGGGCACGGGCTTTTTCCAGGGCTTTTTCGTTGCCTTTGGAAGCGCGGGACTCCAACAAACCGACATGTACAAACAGTTCCTTCTCGAAGTTGAGCAGGAACAGGCGAACCCGGGCGCGGTCCACCGGGTCACCGGGCATCAGTTGGGGATGCGGAAAGCGCTCGTCGATGTACTCGTTGATGATGTTCGATTCGTACAAAATCAAATCGCGCTCCACCAAGATAGGCACTTGGCCATACGGGTTCATCACGCTGATGTCTTCGGGCTTGTTGTAGAGATCTACGTCGCGGATCTCGAAGTCCATGCCTTTTTCAAACAAGACAAAACGGCAGCGGTGGGAAAAAGGGCAGGTCGTGCCTGAGTACAACACCATCATGATGGGGGCTCCTAAAAATCAAAAAGAGTGGGATGCCTATGCAGCCCACTCTGTATGGTCCAAATGGTTATCTGGACCGCGTTGGAATAGAGGGGTTTACTTCACGTCTTTCCAGAACGCAGCATTCAATCGCCAAGCGATGAAGGTAAACACCAGCAAAAACATCAGCACCCACACCCCCACACGGACGCGGGTATTTTGGGCAGGCTCGGCCATCCATTGCATATAGCTCACCAGATCACCCACGGCTTGCTCGTATTGCAACGGGGTCATGGTGCCGGGCGTTACTTGTTCCCAGCCTTTAAAAACCTTGACAGTATGGCCATGCTCTTCCACATCTTGGTAGACCGGCTTGCGGTCGCCTTGCAACTCCCACAGTACATGCGGCATGCCGACATTGGGAAACGCCAGATTATTCCAGCCGGTAGGCTTGGAGGGATCAGGGTAGTAGCTGCGCAGGTAGGTGTAGAGATAGTCTGCACCCGTGCCACCACTGCCCGAACGCGAACGGGTGATCAGGGTCAGGTCGGGCGGATTGGCACCAAACCATTCCTTGGCCTGGCCCGGATCGATAGCCGCCTTCATGGTGTCGCCGACCTTGGTGGTGGCAAACAGCAGGTTGTCCTTGATCTGCTGCTCGGTCAGGCCAATGTCGCGCAGGCGGTTGTAGCGCATGAAGGCCGCCGAGTGGCAGCTCAGGCAGTAATTGACGAACAACTTGGCACCGTTTTGCAGGGCCGCCATGTCGTTGGTTTTGTTGGGGGCCTTGTCCCAGGCAATGGTGTCGCCGCCTGAGGCCTGCACGGCCGTGGTCGCGCCGAAAGACAGGCTCAAAGCCGCCAACACGCCGAGAATCAGTTTTTTCATCATCAGAGTCTCCGGCTTAGTGCGCAGTAAAAGTAACGCGACTTGGCACCGGCTTGGGCGTTCCCAAGCGGCTCCACCAAGGCATCAGCAAGAAGAAGCCAAAGTAGAACAAGGTGCCCACTTGGGATACGCGCTCACCAATAGCCGATGGCGGCTGCACACCCAGGTAACCCAGAACCAGAAAGTTGACGACAAACACGGCATACACATACTTATGCCAGCTAGGACGGTAACGGATCGACTTCACCGGGCTGTAATCCAGCCAAGGCAGGAAGAACAGAATCACCACCGCGCCACCCATTGCGACCACGCCCCAGAACTTGGCATCGATGCTCAGCATCATGGCCACTACACCGGCTGCGGCCACCACGATGATGGCCTTGAAGAACACCGGCATCTTGAACTTGACGATGGCCAGCAGCCCTCCACCGACCACGCAGGCGATCAGGGCGTACATCATTTCGCTGGTGATGGCACGCAGCATCGAATAGAACGGCGTGAAGTACCAGACCGGGGCGATGTGCAGCGGCGTTTTGAGCGAATCGGCGGGGATGAAGTTGTTGTACTCCAGGAAGTAGCCGCCAAATTCAGGTGCAAAGAAGATGATGGCGGTAAACACCATCAGGAACACGCTGACCGCAAAAATGTCATGCACCGAGTAGTAGGGGTGGAAGGGAATGCCGTCCAGAGGGTGGCCTTCGGCATCCTTGGGGGCATTGGGGCCCTTGATTTCCACGCCGTCGGGGTTGTTGGAGCCCACTTCATGCAGCGCAATAATGTGCGCTGCCACCAGGCCCAGCAGTACCAGCGGCACGGCAATCACGTGGAAGCTGAAGAATCGGTTCAAGGTGGCATCGCCCACCACGTAATCACCCCGGATCAGCAAAGCCAGATCAGGACCAACAAACGGAATCGCAGCGAACAGGTTGACGATCACCTGGGCACCCCAGTAAGACATCTGGCCCCAAGGCAGCAGGTAGCCCATGAATGCCTCGGCCATCAAGCACAAGAAAATCGCGCAGCCAAACACCCACACCAGCTCGCGTGGCTTACGGTACGAACCGTACAGCAGACCCCGGAACATGTGGAGGTAGACCACCACAAAGAAGGCAGAAGCTCCCGTGGAGTGCATGTAGCGGATCAGCCAGCCCCAGGGCACGTCGCGCATGATGTACTCGACCGAGGCAAAGGCCAAGTTCGCGTCAGGCTTGTAGTGCATCACCAGGAAAATGCCGGTGACGATTTGCAGCACCAGCACCAACAGCGACAGCGAGCCAAACACGTACCAGAAGTTGAAGTTCTTGGGCGCGTAGTACTCCGACATGTGCTCTTTGTAGAGCTTGCTGGCCGGGAAGCGGTTGTCTACCCAGTTCATCAGCTTTTCAGGCGCGCTGGCGTTGGGCGAGATTTCTTTGAATGTAGCCATATGTCCCTCAAGCCTTCTTGTCTTCACCGATCAGCAGCCGGGTATCGGAGAGATACATGTGCGGCGGCACCGGAAGGTTGTCGGGAGCGGGTTTGTTTTTGAATACGCGGCCCGCCATGTCGAAGGTCGAACCGTGGCAGGGGCAGAGGAAGCCGCCTTCCCAGTCGTTCGGCAGCGAAGCCTGCGGGCCAGGGGTGAACTTATCCGATGGCGAACAGCCCAAATGCGTGCAGATGCCCACCACCACCAGGTATTTATCCTTGATGGAGCGGTTCACGTTGCTGGCGTATTCCGGCGTGAACTCGGACGGGTTGCGCAGCGATTTGGGATCGGCCAACTGGTCGTCCAGCTTGGGCAGCTCGGCGATTTGCTCGGGGGTGCGGTGCAATATCCACACCGGCTTGCCGCGCCACTCCACGGTCATTTTCTCGCCGGGCTTGAGGGCTGAAATATCGGCTTCAACGGCAGCTCCGGCGGCTTTAGCACGCTCTGAGGGCTGAAATGTGCTCACGAACGGGATGGCGGTCGCTACGCCACCCACTGCACCGGCGCAACCGGATGCGATCAACCACGTCCGCTTGCTGGTGTCGACTAGGGTGTCACTCATGGGGGTCCTCAAAATCATCACTTGTTTGGGGTCAACTGCGGATTGTAGCGGAGCGGTTCCGTGCGACTTCACCAGCCAGCAACACTTTGCGCTTTGTGTCGAGGACATTTTGTGGACAATACGGCCCTCAATTAACCGACAAGGAAACATTTATGGGCATGATGGCTGAATTCAAAGAGTTTGCGGTCAAAGGCAATGTGATTGATCTGGCGGTCGGCGTGATCATCGGCGGTGCCTTTGGAAAGATCGTGGACTCGGTGGTGGCCGATCTGATCATGCCGGTAGTCGGCATGGTGTTTGGCAAGATCGACTTTTCCAGCCTGTTCATCGTGCTGGGCAAGGTGCCCGAAGGCACCGGCATGGCGCTGGCAGACCTGAAAAAAGCCGGTGTGCCGGTGTTTGCCTACGGCAACTTCCTCACCGTAGCAGTTAACTTTGCGATCCTGGCCTTCATCATCTTTATGATGGTCAAGCAGATCAACCGCATGAAGAAAGAGGTTCCCGCCGCTCCCGAAGCCGCCCCTGTTACGCCAGAAGACGTGTTGCTGCTGCGCCAGATCCGCGACAGCCTGAACAAGTAAACGCTACCAAAATAGTAGCTACTTACGCCCTCTACTGTAGCGGTAGAGGGCTTTTTTATGCCTAAAATCTGCTGAGCATGCGCGCCATGCGCAGCGCCGCAACCAGGCTGGATGCATTGGCAACACCCGTGCCCGCAATGTCAAACGCCGTGCCGTGGTCCGGGCTGGTGCGCACCAGGGGCAGGCCCAAGGTGACGTTCACGCCCTGCTCCACGCCCAGGTACTTCACCGGAATCAGCCCCTGGTCGTGGTACATGGCCACCACTACATCGAATTCACCGGGCTGGCCGGGCTTGGCGCGGGCGCGCATGAACACGGTATCGGGCGCGAACGGGCCGTGCACGTCCAGCCCCTCGACGCGGGCGGCCTGGATAGCTGGGAGGATGGTGTCTATTTCTTCGCGTCCAAACAAACCGCCCTCGCCCGCGTGCGGGTTCAGCCCGGCCACGGCTATGCGTGGAGCCCGCCCCAGCGCCGCGCCGACCGAGCGGTGCGTGATGCGCAGGGTTCGCAGCACATTGTCAAAAGTTACGGCCTCTATTGCCTGGCGCAGCGATAGATGGATGCTGACCAGCACGGTGCGCAATTCGTCGTTGGCCAGCATCATGCGCACCGGCACGTCCTGCACCGGCTTGTTCAAGTAGGCCGCCGCCTCGGCTTGCAGCAGCTCGGTGTGGCCCGGGTACGGCAGGCCCGCCGCTGCCAGTGCTTCTTTGTGCAGCGGCGCGGTGACCAGTGCTGCTAGCTCGCCGCGCAGCGCCGCGCGGCTGGCCCAGAGCACGCAATCGGCGGCCACCTTACCGGCCAAACTACTGATATGACCATATGGAATGGGCGCAAGCAGCTCGGTTATTTGTAGCACCGGGATGCAGCGCGGCGGAACGCTCCACACCTCGGCGGGAGATGCGATCACGGCCACCGGCAGCGCGGGCTGGCCGGGGCCGCTGACCAAGGCACTGGCCCGGCGCAGCGTGCCGACATCGCCCGCTACAAAGCAGCCTTGGGTGGCATCGGGTGCGTCACGGAAGGCTTTGGCGATGGTTTCCGGGCCAATCCCAGCCGGGTCGCCCAAGGTGATGGCAATGGGTTTCATCAGGCCGGGTTGTGAATGTCAATGAAGGTGTGCTCCAGCCCGAGCTGGGCGGCAACAAAGGCCGCCACGGCCGGTGCGCCATAACGCTCGCTGGCGTGGTGGCCGCAGGCGATGAAGGCCACGCCGCATTCACGGGCGTAATGGGCTTGCGGCTCGGAGATTTCGCCGGTGATGAAGACATCGGCCCCGGCGGCGATGGCGGCTTCAAAGTAGCCCTGCGCACCACCGGTACACCATGCTATTTTTTTAATAGCTGCTTGTGCAGTTGCAATAAGCACGGGAGGCCTATTTAACTGTTTTTCTATGTGTGCGGCCAAATCCTGGGCTGAATCAAATAGGCCGCCGTCGGTACGCTGGCCCAAAAATCCCAGCTGGTTGTCGCCAAAGCAGCCCACGCCCTCCAGCCCCAACTGCACGCCCAGTTGCGCGTTGTTGCCCAGCGTGGGGTGCGCGTCCAGCGGCAGGTGGTAGGCGTAGAGATTGATGTCGTGGCGCAGCAGCAGGGCCAGGCGCTGCTTCATCCAGCCGGTCACGGTGCCCGGCTGCCCGCGCCAGAACAGGCCGTGGTGGACAAAAATCGCATCGGCTTGCGCCGCCACCGCCGCTTCGATCAACGCCAGGCTGGCGGTCACACCCGAGACGATGCGGTGAATTTCGGGGCGGCCTTCGACCTGCAAGCCGTTCGGCCCGTAGTCTTTGAAGCGGGCGGGTTGCAGCAGATCGTCCAGGGCGGACAGCACAGTGAGTTGGTGGGCCATGCGCCGGATTGTGGGTCAAGTTCAGGGACAATCTGCGCATGAAACGTTTTTGGCTCCTCTTTTCCCAATCGGTCACCGTCCTGCTGGCGGCTTATTTTGTGGTGGGCACGCTCCAACCCGCATGGCTGGGCAAGCGGCCTTTCAGTGGCTCCAGCATTTCCTTGATTGAAGCGCCAGCCAGCATTGCCGGCACGCCCGTTGCAGGCAGCTTCAGTGCAGCGGCCAAAAAAGCCGCGCCGGCGGTGGTCAGCATCAACACCAGCAAAATGGCCGAGCGCGATCCGCGCAGCGACGATCCGTGGTTCAAGTTTTTCTTTGGCGAACGCGGCGCGCAATCGCAAATGGGCCTGGGCAGCGGCGTGATCGTCAGCCCGGACGGCTACATCCTGACCAACAACCACGTGGTGGAAGGGGCCGATGCCATCGAAGTCATCCTCAACGATGGCCGCCACGCCCAGGCGCAGGTGATCGGCACCGACCCCGAATCCGACCTGGCAGTACTGAAAATCGGTTTGGACAAGCTGCCGGTGATCGTACTGGGCAGCTCGGATGCACTGCTGGTGGGCGACCCGGTGCTGGCCATCGGCAACCCCTTCGGCGTGGGCCAGACGGTCACCAGCGGCATCATCAGCGCGCTGGGCCGCAACCAGCTGGGCATCAACACCTTTGAGAACTTCATCCAGACCGATGCCGCCATCAACCCCGGCAATTCGGGCGGCGCGCTGGTGGATGCGAATGGCAACCTGATGGGCATCAACACGGCGATCTATTCGCGCTCGGGCGGCAGCATGGGCATCGGCTTTGCGATTCCCGTGTCCACCGCCAAGATGGTGCTGGAAGGCATCGTCACCGACGGCCAGGTTAAACGCGGCTGGATCGGCGTGGAGCCCAGCGAGTTGTCGCCGGAGCTGGCCGAAACCTTTGGTGTGCAGGCCGACCACGGCGTGATCATTACGGGTGTGCTGCAAAACGGCCCGGCTGCGCATGCGGGCATCCGCCCCGGCGATGTGATCTTGCAGGTGGGGAGTCGGCCGGTAAACAATGTGTCCGAGCTGCTCACCAGCGTAGCCATGTTGCAGCCCGGCCAAGCCGCCCCGTTCAGCGTGCTGCGCCAGAACAAACCCTTGGCACTGGAAGTGACCCCCGGTCTACGCCCTAAGCCGACGCAAACAGAGCGCTAGTTGCTAGCATATTAATAGCTACTAGCGCATATTAAATATGCGCCAGAGGCCAATTTGGCTAAGATTCCGCAGGTTCTGCGTCTGGTGCCTGGGTGTGCTTGATGAAGATCTGCGCGGCCCAGATCCCGATCTCGTACAAGATACACATGGGAATCGCCAGCGCCAGTTGCGACACCACATCTGGCGGGGTCACGATAGCGGCAATGATGAAGGCCAGCACCACAAAGTAGCCGCGAAACTCTTTCAGCTTGGTGATGCTGACCAGCCCCATGCGGGCCAGCACGATCACCACAATCGGCACCTCGAACGCCAACCCAAAGGCCAAAAACATGGTCAGCACAAAGCTCAAATACGCTTCAATATCGGGCGTGGCCTTGATGCTCTCCGGCGCAAAGTTCTGGATAAATTTGAACACCTGGCCAAACACAAAGAAGTAGCAAAATGCCACCCCAATGAAGAACAGCAGCGTGCTCGACACCACCAGCGGCAGCACCAGCTTCTTCTCGTGCATGTACAGACCCGGGGCCACAAACGCCCACACCTGCCACAGCACCACCGGCAAGGCCAGCATGAAAGCCGCCATGAACATCACCTGCAACGGCACCAGAAACGGCGAAATCACCGAAGTGGCGATCAGCGAACTGCCGGGTGGCAAGGTAGCCACCAGCGGCGATGCCAGCAGATCGTACAAGGCCGCAGGGCCGGGGTACAGCGCCAGCGCACCGGCGGCAATCGCCACCGCCACCACGGCCTTGATGAGCCGGTCGCGCAACTCCACCAAATGCTGCACAAAGGGCTGCTCGGTTCCGGCTAGTTCGTCGTCTGGGCTTTTGTGGGGATCGGACATGGGGCTTTACACCGGGCCTAGCCCAGAATGGCACCGAGGCCGAACGGCCCCGGTTTGTGGAAGATTAAGTGCGTGAAGAAATGCTCTTGGGCCGGTAGCGGGCCACACGGGCCGCACCCGACAGCGCCTTGGTACGCACCCCGGCGCGGGCTTTGTACCACTGCGGCGTAGCGCCCACCTTGGTGCGCCAGCGCTTGTGTGGATGCTTGTATTCGGGGAAATAGGTGTAGGCATCGTCCGCCACGGCGGGGGTGGCATCGTTTTCAGCCCACTGCTTCTCGAAGTCACTGGCATTGGTCTGGATGGACTGGTGCACGTCACGTGCCGCACCCTCCATCGTTTCCTTCATTTTTTTGAGCTCGTCCAGGTCCATCGAGCGGCTGACTTCGGCCTTCACATCGGCCACGTAGCGTTGGGCCTTGCCCAGCAGCGTACCCACGGTGCGGGCCAAGCGCGGCAGCTTCTCAGGGCCGATGACGATCAAGGCCACCGCACCAATCAGCGCTATCTTGGAGAAACCGAGATCAATCACAGATAGTTAACCGGCTCAGGACTTGGTCTTGGCTTCGACATCAATGGTGTTCTTTTGTGCCGCCGCAGCGGTGCTGGACACCTGGGCCGCAGCCTTGTCGTCTTCGGCGGAGGCCGCGCCGTCCTTCATGCCGTCCTTGAAGCCCTTGACCGCGCCGCCCAGGTCGCCGCCCATGTTCTTCAGCTTCTTGGTGCCAAACACCATCACCACAATCAACAATACGATCAACCAATGCCAAATGGAAAAAGAACCCATGGAATAACTCCTAACAAAGTGTTTCTGATTTTAAACGGCGCAGATGACGGTATCTGCCGCGCTCGGCGATTGACCCTAGCTCCCGCGCATTAACCTTTGAGCCAGGGGCGTGGCCCGCCGATGACATGCACGTGCAAGTGGTGCACCTCTTGCCCACCGTCGTCCCCGGTATTCACGATGACCCGGAAACCGCCCTGTGGATATGGCCTACAGCCCTCTTGCACCGCCAGCTGCGGAGCCAGCACCATCATGCGGCCCAGCACGCCCGCGTGTTCCGGCTGCAATTGCGCCATCGACGGAACATGCAGCTTGGGCACTATCAAAAAGTGCACCGGTGCCCAGGGGTGGATATCGTGAAAAGCAAAAAGTTCTTCGTCTTCATAGACTTTTTTGGACGGAATCTGGCCTGCAATGATTTTGCAAAACAGGCAATTCGGGTCGTGCGGCACCAGGCTCATGCGGCATCCCCCACGGCCTGGCTGGCGTTCATGGCCACCATGCCGCGCACGATGCGGTACAAAAACCACAGCGAAATCAGGCCCCAGGCGATCCAGCCCGGCACGATAAACAAGAACCACAGCGGAGCCGTCACCACATACAGCACTCCGGCCCACAGCACCGAGCGGATACGCCAGCTGAAATGGCTGGCCTGCCAGGTGCCTTCGGCATCGCTCTTTTTCACCAAATCAATCACCAGCGCCACGATCAACAAGAGTGCGCCCGGCTGCGCGCCCGGCACTACCGCGCCCACCGCCACGATCAGGTGCAGCAAATAGCTGATCCAGCCCACGGTTTTCAGGTCCTGGGCCTTTTCGCTGTCGATAGCGCGCACGTCAATGGTGTCTTTCATGGGGACTCCGCCTCTCGGGTTAAAACTTTGCGCAGGGCTTTTTCTTCAATGCCGCTGGTGCCCTCACGACGCTCCAGCTCGGCCAACACGTCGGTGGGGCTGAGGTCAAAGTGCGCCAGCGCCACCATAGTGTGGAACCACAGGTCGGCTACCTCGCCCACCAGCTTGGCTTGCAGCGCCGGGGTGTTGCCACCGTATTCGGCATCTTTGGCGGCCATCACGGCCTCGGTGGCTTCTTCGCCGATTTTTTTCAGGAAAGCGTCCGGCCCTTTGTGCAGCAGGCGGGCCACATAGCTGGCGCTGGGGTCGCCGCCGTTGGCTGCCTTGCGGCTTTCAATGGTGGCGGCCAGCCGGGCCAGGGAGTCATTAGAGGTCATTGCCATTACTTGTAGATAGATTCCGGGTCTTTCAAGACCGGCTCGGTGGCTTTCCAGGCTTTATCGCCAGTGGCGTCGATGTCCAGCACACTGAAAAAGCAGCTGTGGCGGCCTGTGTGGCAGGCAATGCCGGGGGTGTGGCCAAGCTGGGTCACCTTCAGCAAGACCACATCGTTGTCGCAATCTAGCCGAATTTCGTGCACGGTTTGCACATGGCCTGACTCCTCGCCCTTGAACCACAGGCGGTTGCGCGAGCGGCTGAAATACACCGCGCGCCCCAAGGCCGCCGTTTTCTCTAGCGCCTCGCGGTTCATCCAGGCGAACATCAGCACGTCGCCGCTGCCAGCCTCTTGCGCAATCACCGGGACCAGCCCTTGGGCGTCCCATTTCACATCGTTAAGCCAATTCATAGGCCGTATTGTCAGCGATTGCAGAAGCGCATTGGCCTACTGTTGGCGATGGGGGAAATATAGAATGTGCCATTTTTTGACTGCCTACAAGGCCCACACAGCATGGACTACCCCGGAAATTTGATCGTCGTAGCCGCCCCCAGCGGGGCCGGAAAGTCTACCCTGGTCAAGGCTTTGATGGAACTGGACGCCAAAGTGCAGCCCTCGGTATCGCACACCACCCGCGACCCGCGCGGCCAGGAAAAGCACGGGCGCGAATACTTCTTTGCCTCGCAATCTGAATTTGATGCCATGGTGGCGGCCGATGCGTTTGTGGAATGGGCCGAGGTGCATGGCAACCGCTACGGCACCGCCAAAAAAGCCATTGAAGAGCGCATGGCACTGGGGTCCGACGTGGTTTTGGAAATCGACTTCCAGGGTGCGGTGCAAATCAAGCAAATTTTTGCCAACGCGGTGCTGATTTTCATCCTGCCGCCCAGCTGGGAAGAGCTGCGTTCCCGGCTGGAGCGGCGGGGCGAAGATGCCCCCGACGTGATCGAATTGCGCCTGGCCAATGCCGCAATTGAGATGGAACAAGCCCATAAATTCGACTTCGTTATAATCAATGAGCTATTTGACCGGGCAGTTTTCGACCTGAAAACGATTGTGCATGCCCAGCGGCTCAAATTTACGGCCCAGCGCCGTGCCCGAGCCGACACCTTCAAATCCCTAGGTATTTCTTAAGACTTCGCACTTCTGTGCAAGTCGTGTTGCAAAAGTTTTCTGGAGAATTTCATGGCCCGTATCACCGTCGAAGATTGCCTGGTGCAAATCCCTAACCGTTTCCAGCTGGTGCTGGCCGCAACGTACCGGGCCCGCATGCTGAGCCAGGGCCACGCTCCCAAGATCGAAAGCAAGAACAAGCCTGTGGTCACCGCGCTGCGCGAAATCGCAGCAGGCAAAGTCGGCATCGAGATGCTGAAAAAAGTGCCTAACTGATTCCATCCGGCCTAAACCCCACTTTAAAAGGCACCGCAATGCGGTGCCTTTTTTATTGCGCGCATGGCAGATACAAGGTGCAAGCTATATTCAAGCCATGAGTGACACGCATTTTCCTGACGACGGCACGCCGCCCAAACCGCAGCCAAAAAAAGGGGGGAGCCCACCCAGCCCAGCGGCCGCCAATGCCGCAGCCGCCAGCTTTGCGGCGCTGATGGCCAACCTGCACTACCTGGATGCCACCAGCGTAGAGCAGGTGCGCCAGGCCTACCGTTTTGCCGACGAGGCCCATCTCGGCCAGATGCGTAAAAGCGGCGAGCCGTACATCACCCACCCCATTGCCGTCGCCGCCCAATGCGCTGCCTGGAAGCTGGATGCCCAAGCCCTGATGGCCGCCCTGCTACACGACGCGATGGAAGACTGCGGCGTCACCAAACCCGAGCTAATAGAACGCTTTGGCGCGCCGGTGGCCGAGCTGGTCGATGGCCTGACCAAACTCGACAAGCTGCAATTCAACACCCGCGAAGAAAACCAGGCCGAGTCGTTCCGCAAGATGCTGCTGGCCATGGCCCGCGACGTGCGGGTCATTTTGATCAAGCTGGCCGACCGCACCCACAATATGCGCACCATGGGCGATATGCCTCGTGCCAAATGGGCCCGCATTGCCTCCGAAACCCTGGATATTTACGCCCCCATCGCCCACCGCCTGGGGTTAAACCAAACCTACCGCGAACTGCAAGACCTGTCGTTTCGCCACCTGCGACCCTGGCGCTACGCAATTTTGGCCAAAGCCGTCGCCAAGGCCCGCAACCGACGCCGCGACTTAGTACAAAAAGTGCAGCAAGAAGTCGAGGCTGCATTTGCGCAAACTGCCATTTCGGTGCGTATTGCTGGGCGCGAAAAAACGCTGTACTCCATCTACCAAAAGATGGACGACAAGCACCTCACCTTTGCCCAGGTGACCGATATTTACGGCTTTCGGGTCATCGTGCCCCATGTGACGGACTGCTATACCGCCCTAGGGGTGCTGCACCAGCTTTACAAGCCGGTGCCGGGCAAGTTCAAAGACCACATCGCCATTGCCAAGCTCAACGGCTACCAGTCGCTGCACACCACGCTGGTGGGGCCGTCCAGCGTCAACGTCGAATTCCAAATGCGCACCGAGGCCATGCACCTGGTGGCCGAGTCTGGTGTTGCCGCGCACTGGCTGTATAAAAACAACGAGACCGATAGCGCCACCGCCGAACGGTTAGGCACCAAATGGCTGCAATCGCTGCTCGACATCCAGGACGAAACCCGCGATGCCGCCGAGTTCTGGGACCACGTCAAGGTGGATCTGTTTCCCGACGCGGTGTACGTTTTCACGCCCAAAAGCCAGATCATGGCCATGCCGCGCGGTGCCACGGTGGTGGACTTTGCCTACGCCATCCACAGCAATGTGGGCGACCGTACCGTAGCCGCCAAGATCAACGGTGAACAAGTACCGTTGCGCACCGAACTGCGCAACGGCGACATCATTGAAGTGATTACGGCACCGGTATCGGCACCGAATCCGGCCTGGCTGGGTTTTGTACGTACCGGACGGGCCCGCTCCAAAATTCGCCACCACCTGAAAAGCATGGCGCAAACCGAATCCGAGAGCATGGGTGAAAAATTGCTCGCCCAGGCTTTGCGGGCCGAGGGCCTGGAACGGCTCCCGCCCTCCACCCCCGAAGGCCAACCCATCTGGGACAAGTTGCTGCGCTTTACCGGCAACCGCACCCGGATCGAATTGCTCACCGACATCAGTCTGGGCAAACGCGTCGCCAGCATCATTGCGAAGCGTTTGGTGGTGCTGCTGGCAGAGATTGGTGAAAAACCCGATGCCTTGCTGCTGACCCGTGAACGCTACACCGCCCATGAAACCGTGTCGCAAGGTGCCGTGGTGCTGGACGGCAGCGAAAACACCTCGGTGCAGTTTGCCCGCTGTTGCAGGCCGATTCCGGGCGATGCCATCGTCGGCTACCTCGGGCGCGGCGAAGGCTTGGTGGTACACACCGCCGACTGCACGGTTGCCAAACGCTTGCAACACAAGGACAGCGAGCGTTTTATTGCAGTGGACTGGGCAGATGAGCCCGTACGGTTGTTTGAAACCGGTGTCGTCGTGACGGTGCAAAACAGCAAGGGCGTTTTGGCCAAGGCCGCTGCCGCGCTGTCCGCTGCGGAAGTGGACATTACCCACGTGGACATGGGGCAAGAAGGCATCCATGACGCAACCGATTTGCGCTTTTTGGTGTCGGTGCGGGACCACGCCCATTTAGAACTGGCCCTGCGCCAGCTCAAACGCACACCCTCGGTATTGCGGGCGGTACGGGCTAAACCTTCGGCTTAAATCTGCTTTGGGGCCGGGTAATCCACCCGCAGCACTTCAATCTCTTGTGCCCCCACCGGGGACAACAAGCGCACCACATCGCCCACCCGCGCCTTCAGCAGCGCGCGGGCAATCGGGGACACCCAACTGACCTGCCCCTGGGCGGTGTCGGCCTCGTCTATGCCGTAGATCGTGACCGTACGCTCCTGGCCCGAGGCATCCTCATACGCCACGGTGGAGCCGAAGAAAATTTGGTCGTTGCCAAAATGGACGCTGGGGTCCACGACTTCGGCGATTTCCAAGCGCTTGGTCAGGAAGCGGATACGCCGGTCGATCTCGCGCAGGCGTTTTTTCCCGTAGATGTAGTCGCCATTTTCCGAACGATCGCCGTTGCTGGCCGCCCAGTAGATGACATCCACGATCTTGGGTCGATCCACCTCCATCAGCTCGGTGAATTCGGCACGCAAGCGGGCGTAGCCCTGGGGTGTCATGTAGTTTTTGCTGCCTGCGGGCAAGGGCGCGGATGCCGGGGCATCGCCATCGTCGTCCTGGTCGGCATCGGTTTCGCGGGTAAAGGCTTTGCTCATAAGCTGGCTACCTTACCGTGAAAGTGAATGCAAAAAGTAAAAACCCCGCCATCTTGCGATGACGGGGTTTTACATTTTGGTGCGGCTGGCAGGAATTGAACCCACGACCCCTTGGTTCGTAGCCAAGTACTCTATCCAACTGAGCTACAGCCGCTGAGCTCATAATTCTACAACGGATTCTCCTCTACCGAGGAAAACCCAAGTAAAAAGCCCGTAACCTTGCGATTACGGGCTTCTACATTTGGTGCGGCTGGCAGGAATTGAACCCACGACCCCTTGGTTCGTAGCCAAGTACTCTATCCAACTGAGCTACAGCCGCTAAGCTTACTATTCTACAACGGATTCTTTCTTACCGTAAAGCTGTTTGAGAAAAATGCTGCCTAGGCCAAAATTTCTTCAGCCCACGCCGACCTCAAGCCCGCTAGCATCACCGATCTTCAGGAGACAGCTTTGCCCCACGTCATTACCAATATCGAAGACCTGCGCGTGCTGGCGCAAAAACGTGTGCCGCGCATGTTCTACGACTACGCCGACTCCGGCTCGTGGACCGAGAGCACCTACCGCGCCAATTCGGCCGACTTCCAAAAAATCAAGCTGCGCCAGCGGGTGGCAGTCAATATGGCCAACCGCAGCACCCGGGTGAAGATGGTCGGCCAGGATGCCACCATGCCGGTAGCTATAGCCCCCACTGGCCTGACCGGCATGCAGCATGCCGACGGCGAGATTCTGGCGGCGCGGGCAGCCGAGAAGTTCGGCATTCCGTTCACCTTGTCCACCATGAGCATCTGCTCGCTGGAAGACATTGCCGCCCACACCAAGGCCCCGTTCTGGTTCCAGCTTTATTGGATGCGCGACCGTGCCTTCATGGAAGCCCTGATGGAGCGCGCCAAGGCGGCGGGATGCTCGGCCCTGGTGCTGACGCTGGACCTACAGGTGCTGGGCCAGCGCCACAAAGACCTGAAAAACGGCATGACTGCGCCGCCCAAACCCACGCTGGCCAATATCCTCAACCTGATGACCAAGCCGCGCTGGTGTCTGGGCATGGCCGGCACGCGCCGCCACAGCTTTGGCAACCTGGTGGGGCACGCCAAAAACGTCAGCGATATGTCGTCGCTCAGCGCCTGGACCAAAGAGCAGTTTGACCCTCAACTCGACTGGAACGATGTGGAGTGGATCAAAAAGCGCTGGGGCGGCAAGCTGATCCTCAAGGGCATCATGGATGCAGAAGATGCCCGCTTGGCCGCGCACAGTGGTGCCGATGCCATCGTGGTGTCTAACCACGGGGGCCGCCAGTTGGATGGAGCCCCCAGCGCCATCGCAGCGCTACCCGCCATCAACGACGCAGTCGGCTCGGAAATCGAGGTCTGGATGGACAGCGGCATTCGCTCCGGCCAAGACGTTTTGAAGGCCTGGGCCCTGGGTGCACGTGGCACGATGATTGGACGCAGCTTTTTGTACGGGCTGGGCGCGATGGGCGAGGCCGGGGTCACCAAATGCCTGGAAATTCTGCACAAAGAGCTGGATGTCACGATGGCTTTTTGCGGCCATACCCAGATCAGCACGGTCGACAAAAGCATTCTGCTACCCGGCACGTTTTAACTGCCAAGCCTTGGCCTTGGCGGCATAATCATTACACATTTTGTAACCACCAACACGGCAAAAAGGATGGACTCCATGGGCGCTGAAAAATTTCGTTTGGTCACCCGCAGTGATTTCGACGGGCTGGTATGTGCCGTGCTGCTCAACGAGCTGAACATGATTGACGAGATCAAGTTCGTCCATCCCAAGGACATGCAAGACGGCAAAGTGGACATCACCGAGCGTGACATCACCACCAACCTGCCCTACGTTGCGGCTGCGCACATCGCGTTTGACCACCATGCGTCGGAGACCATTCGTAACCAGAGTGGCCTTAAAAACCATGTCATTGATGCCAACGCGCCCTCAGCGGCGCGCGTGGTGTTTGACTACTACGGCGGTGAAAAAGCCTTCCCCAACATCACCGTGGACATGATGGACGCGGTAGACAAAGCCGACTCGGCCCAGTACGTGCGCGAAGAAATCATGGCGCCTGCTGGCTGGGTGCTGCTGAACTATCTGATGGACGCACGTACCGGCCTGGGGCGCTTTCGTGAATTCCGCATCAGCAACTACGCGCTGATGATGGATTTGATCCAGTACTGCCGCGACCACGGCATTGAAGATATTTTGTCGCTGCCCGACGTCAAAGAACGCATCGACATCTACCAAGAGCATGCCGCCAAAGCCAAAGAGCAAATCCAGCGTTGCGCCAAGGTTCACGGCAACCTGGTAGTACTGGACCTGCGCGAAGAAGAGACCATCTGGGCCACCAACCGGTTCATGATTTACGCGCTGTTTCCGCAGTGCAACATCTCCATCCACGTGATGTGGGGCGTGCAAAAACAAAACACGGTGTTTGCCACCGGCAAGTCGATTCTGGACCGCAACAGCAAAACCAATGTGGGCGAACTGATGCTGCAATACGGCGGCGGCGGGCACCATGCGGCAGGCACCTGCCAGGTAGAAAACGACCAGGCCACAAGCACATTGCAAACATTGGTGACGAAGATCAACCTCGACGGGTAAAACACAGGACTTACGCAAGCCCCTCTATGCGCCCAGAGGGCGACACAGGGGGCACTGCGTAAGTTTTAAAACAATTTCCGGGTGCTCCGTATCAAGAATCAATCTCATTACAATAGGCTTTGACCCACCCGCGTAAACCGCAAAGTTCTTGCGATTCGCGGGCCGGAACACCAAGGACCTGTGCCGTGAAATCTCTTTTGCTGAGTGCCGCCCTGCTGACGGCTTTTGCTGCGACCGCCCAAACCACCCCCGTCACCGCTGCCGCTGTCACCGCCGACTACAGCAAGCTGGTGTACGCCAGCTACGAAGATACATTGACCACGGCCCAGGCGCTGCAAGCCGCCATCACCGCCTTCAACGTCGCCCCCAGCGCCGAAGGTTTGGCCAAAGCCCGTACCGCCTGGCTGGCAGCCCGCGAGTTTTACGGCCAGACCGAAGCCTTCCGCTTCTACGCAGGCCCGATTGACGACAAAAACGGCCCCGAAGGCCGCATCAACGCCTGGCCGATGGACGAAGCCTATGTGGACTACGTGGTGGGCAAGCCCAAAGCCGGCATCATCAACAACCCCAAAGCCAAAATCACCGCCAAAAGCCTCTCCGCACTGAACGAACGCGGCGGCGAAGAAAACATTGCCACCGGCTGGCACGCCATCGAATTTTTGCTGTGGGGCCAAGACCTGAGCACCACCGGCCCGGGCAACCGTTCGTTTGAAGACTTTGTGGATGGCAACACCCCCCACGCCGACCGCCGCCGTGAGTACCTGAAGGTGGTCACCGAGCTGCTGGTCAGCGACCTGTCCGGCCTGGCCAAAGCCTGGGCCCCCGATGCCAAAAACTACCGCGCCAAGTTTGAAAAATCCAGCCCCAGCGCCCTGCGCAACATGCTGGTCGGCGTAGGCTCCTTGTCGCGCGGCGAACTGGCCGGTGAGCGCATTGAAGTCGCCCTGGCCTCCAAGAACCAGGAAGACGAGCATTCCTGCTTCTCCGACAACACCCACCGCGATGTGGTGGCCAACGCCACCGGCATTGAAAACGTCTGGCTCGGCCGATTCAAGCGTGCCGACGGCAGCGTGCTGCAAGGCGCGTCGCTGCGCGACCTGGTGGCCTTGAAAGATGCCGCCACCGCCGAACGCACCAGCAGCCACATCGCCGCCAGCGTGAAAGCCGCCGAAGCCATCCGCGCGCCGTTTGACCGCGAAATCGTTGATATCGAAGGCCGCAAGCGCGTGCAGGCCGTGGCCGATGCACTCAAACTGCAAAGCAAAGACTTCCTGGACGCCGCCAAGGCTGTGGGCATCACCAAACTCACCTTGGTAGACCCCGCCAAAGAATAAGCCGATGCGTCAGCCCCTCTTGCAAAAAACAAGCTGGCGCACCCTCATCACCACCGCCCTGACATCAGTCGGGGCGGCTGTGGCGTGGCTAGCCCTGGCAACACCCCCCACTATTAATACCTCAGAAGAAAAACCCGGCGGCGACACCACCGTGTTTGAAGAGGG
Organism: Rhodoferax sp. LB1P47; assembly: GCF_056521445.1. NCBI lineage: Bacteria > Pseudomonadati > Pseudomonadota > Betaproteobacteria > Burkholderiales > Comamonadaceae > Rhodoferax > Rhodoferax sp. LB1P47. The sequence continues at coordinate 785,619 of NZ_JBWMAU010000001.1, forward strand.
CCTGAACGCCTTCTCGTTCCCCGCCGCCAATCTGGACGAAGAAGCCCGCACCAACTTTGCTATCGGCAACTCATTTTTCCGCCGCAACTGGGTCGAAGCCCCGTCCTCCACCACCGCCCGCGACGGCCTGGGGCCGCACTTCATCGCCCGCTCCTGCGGCGGCTGCCACACCCAGGACGGACGCGGCGCACCGCCGAACACGTTCAAAAACGGCATCACCGCCGAGCAGCCCATCGGCTTGCTGTTCCGCCTGTCGGTGCTGGACGCACAGGGCAAGCCCCAGCATGAACCCACCTACGGCGAACAGTTCGCCAACTCTGCCGTGCAAGGCGTGCGCCCCGAGGGCAAAGTCCGCATCCGCTACACCGAACTGCCCGGCCAGTTTGCCGATGGCACGCGCTACAGCCTGCGCCAGCCGCACTACCGCTTTACCGACCTGGGCTATGGGCCCATGCAGCCCGGCACCCTGGTGGGCCCGCGCATCGCACCGCAAATGCCCGGCGTGGGCCTGATCGATGCCATCCCCGAGGCCGACATCCTGGCCAACGTGCAGCAGCAAGCCAGCCGCGACGACAACATCAAAGGCATGGTCAACCGCGTCTTCGACCCGTTTGCGGGCAAAGTAGTGGTGGGCCGTTTGGGCTGGAAAGCCAATATGGGCTCGCTGGCGCACCAAACCGCTGGGGCCTTCAATGGCGACATCGGCATCACCTCCGAGCACTTCCCGCAAGAGAACTGCATGCCCCGGCAGAAAGACTGCCGCACCGCGCCGCGCGGGGGCGAAAACGGTAGCCCCGAAATCGACAACGCCACGCTGACCAAAGTCATCCAGTACGAAGCCACGCTGGCCGTGCCCGCCCGGCGCAACTATGACGCTGTGGACGTGCGCCGGGGCCAAGCCCTGTTTGCCCAAGCCCAATGCGCCGTATGCCACCGCCCCAGCTACACCACCGGCAACTCGGCCTTCCCCGCACTGCGCCAGCAAAAGATCACCCCCTACACCGATCTGCTGCTGCACGACATGGGCAAGGGCCTGGCCGATGGCCGCCCCGACGGCCTGGCCAACGGCCAACAATGGCGCACCCCGCCGCTGTGGGGCATTGGCCTGATTCCCGACGTCAATAACCACAGCTTCCTGCTGCACGATGGCCGCGCCCGCAACACGCTGGAAGCGATTTTGTGGCACGGTGGCGAAGCCGATGCGGCCCGCCAGCAGGTGCTGAAAATGCCCAAAACCGACCGAGATGCGCTGGTGAAATTTGTGAACTCCCTCTGACAGAAAGCCCGCCGTGACCCTTTTGATCAACCGCCGCTTAAACCGGCGTGACTGGCTGGCATTCGGCCTGGGTGCGCTGTGCAGCGCCGCCGGGGCGGCTGGCCTGCCCACCCGCATCGCCAGCCCGGCCATCACCCAGACCGACTGGGTACGCAACACCCTGCGCCTGCACTTTGTGCCCGCCGCGCAGGCCTTTGCCCGCTCCAGCGCCGCCCTGGCAGACCTGCTGGCAAGCGGCGGCAAGCTCCCCGCCGCCCGCAGCGCCTGGCGCACCGCGCTGCTGGACTGGGAACGCCTCAACGCCGTAGCCGTCGGCCCGCTGATCGAGCGGCGTAGCGCCCGCAGCATCGACTTCTGGCCCACCCGCCCGGCCATGGTGACCGCCGCCGTACCCAACCCACCGCTGACCGCCGCTGCACTGGACGACCTGGGCGCGCCCGCCAAAGGCCTGCCCGCCCTCGAATGGCTGCTGTGGCAAGCCGCGCCCGATGCCGCCCAACTCGCCTTTGCCACCGCACTGGCCCAAGGCTGCGCCACCGAGGGCCGGGCCCTGCTGGCCGACTTTGAAGCCCTGGCCGCCCGCGCCTGGACCCCCGACACCGCGCTAGCCGCCTTCAACGAATGGTTCAGCCAGGCCGTGGGCGGGCTGGAGCAACTGCGCTGGAAAAAGATGGGCAAACCCGCCCGCAGTGGCCGCGCCAGCGACTGGCCGCGCGCCACCAGCGGCAGCACCCGCGCCGCCTGGCAGGCCCACTGGGCGGGCCTGCAAAACTTCTTGGTCGGCACTAGCCGCAGCCAGGAGCAAGGCAGCCTGAACGGCTACCTGGCCGGTGAAAACCAGCTCGCCCTGTCCGCCCAGCTAGAGGCCGCCGTGGCACTGCTGCACACCCGCGTCCCGGCCGCCGACCCGACCCGGCCCGCCACCGTCACCGCCGCCATGCAGGCCCTGGCCCAAGCCAAAAAGCTGCTCGAAGACAAAATTGCCCCCGAGCTGAAAACCATGGTCGGCTTCTCGGAGTCGGATGGTGATTAACCCCCGCCTGCGCCGCCGCGACTGGCTGGCCTGCATGGCGGCCAGCCTCGCCCTGCCCAGCCACGCAAGCGCATCTGCCCCTGGCCTGCTCACGTCGTGGGTCATCGCCGACCAGGCTTGGGCCGGGGTTTGGCACCTCGGCAGTGCGCCGCGCGGCATCGCCCTGCCCAAGCGTGCCCACGAAGTGCTGCCGCTACCCGCCGTCCTGGGCCTGCCCGGCCAGGCGCTAGCCGTGGCCCGCCGCCCCGGCGAATACCTGCTGCGCTTTGACACCCGCAGCGCCCGCGCCGTGCAGTGGCATGACATCGAAGACGACCGCGTGCTCTGCGGCCACGCCAGCTTTGCGCCCGACGGCAGCGCGCTCTACACATCGGAGACCAGCACCGACACCGGGGCCGGCTTCATCGCCGTGCGCGACCCGGTCAGCCTGGAAAAGCGCACCGAATTTCCCAGCGGCGGGCTCGACCCGCACATGCTGCTGGTAGAGGCCGACGCAAGAGGAGTAAGCACCCTGCTGGTGGCCAACGGCGGCCGGCTCAACCTGCCCGAAACCGGCCGCACCCAACGCAACCTGGGCCGCATGGACTCCAACGTGGCCCGGCTCGATGCCCAAACCGGCACACTCCGCCAAGCTTGGCGGGTGGACGACCCCTTTTTAAGCCTGCGCCACCTGGCCCGCGCCCCCAACGGAGTCGTAGCCGTGGCCATGCAGGCCGAACACACCGATGCCGCCACCCGCAACGCCGCCCCGCTACTGGCCCTGCTGGAGGGCGACAGCCTGCGCAGCATTGCCCTACCCGGCAGCCTGGGAGATCGCGGATTAGGGGGCTACGGCGGTGACATCGCCTGTGTATCTGGCCCGGCAACCGAAGACCGCTTTGTCATTAGCGCCACCCGCAGCGGGCAACTGGCCTGGTGGTCGGCCCAGGGCGGCAGCCCCCAGCAAATGCCCCTGCCCGCCGCCGGAGCCCTGGCCTCAAATGGTTCCGACTGGCTGGCCAGCGGCGCACAAGGCGGCGTGCGCGGCATGCTGGATGCCCACGCCCTGGCGCAGCAGCTAGACCGCGTGCAGTGGGACAACCACGGCAAGTGGCTGGCCTGACGCGTTGATGCTATTAAAAAAATAGCTACTTGCGCAGGTTATATATGCGCTTGAGGCTAATTTCTTATAAATTTTGGCTTGCGCAGGCGAGGCGCAAAAAATCCCAACTTGCGGGTAAATGGCACAAAAGACGTGGCAAGTTTGCAACAAATTTTTACGGATTACTGCATTTCCCCCTTGTGGGAAGGTTTTATAGAAACATTCATAACAAGAATGATTCGCATTATTTTACAATCGCCAGGTGTTTCTTCATCTAGCAAGCCAAGCATTTCGACCTCTGCACAGGTCCACGCATTAGCCAGCTGCCATTTGTAACTTTCTCAAGGCTAAGCTCCATGTCTCGTCGCAAAAATTTCAAGCAAAAACAGGCCCTAGCGCATGTTGTACCTGCACAAGCAGCTATTAAAACCGTAGTGCATTCCAATGCCCAGTTTGCGGTGTTGCCCCTGGGTGCCATGCTGTTGGCGGCATCCGTCAGCGGCTGGGCGCAAACCAGCACAGAGCAAACACTCAAGCCTGTCATCGTCAAAGAAAAAGCCGAAGCGCAAGAAGGTAAAGACGCGCTGCAAACCAAGAAATCCAGCATCGGCAAGGGCAACCAGGACATCCGCGACATTCCCCAGTCGATCACCGTAATGACCGAGCGGCTGCTGGATGACCGCCGCATCGACACCCTGAAAGAAGCCCTGCACCACACCGCAGGCATTACCTTTGCCGCCACCGAAAACGGCACCGACCAAGACATCCGTCTGCGCGGCTTCCCAGTGGCCACCGTGGGCGACTTGCTGATCGACGGTATGCGCGACCCTTCGCAGTACGACCGCGATGCCTTCAACTACGACCGCGTGGAAGTCATGCGCGGTTCGGCCTCCATGCTGTTTGGCCGGGGCTCCACCGGCGGCGTCGTCAACCAGGTCACCAAGCAACCCATGCTGACCACCCAGCACGATGTGGAAGCCACCGTGGGCTCGCGCGGCTACCTGCGCACCACCGGTGACTTCAACCTGCGCCTGGACGAGTACTCGGCCCTGCGCATCAACGCCATGTACAACAAGGCCGACAACGGTGGTGCCAAGATCGACAAATACGGTATCGCCCCCACCTACCGCTTCGGCATTGGCAGTGCCGACGAATTCGCTGTGGGCCTGTTCCATCTGAACGTGGACAACGTACCCCAGTCCAGCGCCCGCTGGCTGGGCAATGGCGTGACCGGCACGCTAGCCGGTGTGCCAAACCTCAAGCCTGGTGCTTTCTACGGCACTGACAGCGACTACCTGCAAGGCAAGGCTACGTATGTCACGTTGAAACACACCCACCGTTTCAGCGACAACGGCGAACTGAAGTCCCAACTGCGCAGCGGCACCTTCGACCGCGCCCAATGGGGCACCAACGCCTCGTTTGCCACGGGCACCACCTCGGCCACCCTGAGCGATGCCACGGTACTGAGCCGTGCGGGTTTATCGCCGCGCAAAGACTCGTACACCGGCACCTACTTCCAAAGCGACTACAGCAAGACCTTCAACTGGTTCGACATGAACCACGAAATCTTGACGGGCTTTGATGCAGCAGTTGAAAAGGCCGACCGCTATGGAGCCTGGGGCACCGTGGGCACCAACTACAACAAGGGCAACACCACCGTGGGCACGCCAGACGATGGCCGCACACTGACCGTAGAGCCCACCTACCGCGACACCGTGGGCTACAAAGCCAAGGCATTCGGCCTGTACGTGCAAGATGTGGTCCAAATCGCCCCGACCTGGAAGGTACTAGCCGGTCTGCGCTACGACAAGTTCGACGGCGACTTCCAGCAGTTCAACTACGCCAATGCGAACACCAATGTTCCATCCACAACGCCCACGACCAGCCTGTCGGAGGGACTATTCAGCCACCGCCTGGGCCTGCTGTACCAGCCATCGAGCAGCGCCTCGTACCACCTGTCGTACGGCACCTCGTTCAACACCTCGGCAGACACCTACCAGTACGTGACAGCCCAAAACTCCAACACCCCTCCAGAGAAAAGCCGCAACATCGAGTTGGGTGCCAAGCTGGACTGGCTGGACGGCCAACTGTCCACCCGGGGCGCGTTGTTCCGCACGGAAAAGTACAACGAACGCACCACCGACTCTGACTTCGCCGGTTCTGCCTACCTGCTGTCGGGCAAGCGCCACTCTGCGGGCGTGGAGCTGGATGTGGTGGGCCGCCTGACCCCCGAGTGGGAGGTGTACCTGTCTTATGCCTGGACCCCGATTGCCAAGATCGACGCAGCCGGTAGCGCAACTGCCGCGCAAGCCTCCGTGGGCAAGCGCGTGGGCCTGACCCCCAAGCGCAGCGGCAGCGTGTGGGTGAGCTACCAGGCGACCTCGCAACTGCGCGTAGCGGGCGGCTTCAACGGCATGTCCAAGAACCGCCCTCTGCAAGGTACTACGGGTGCGGAGTCCACAACCGCCGAGGCCGCAGGCTACGTCACGGCCGACGTGATGGGCGAGTACAAGTTCACCGAAAACACCTACGCCCAAGTGAACGTGTCCAACATCACCAACAAGCTGTACGGCGACCAGCTGTACCCCGGCTTCGTGATCAGCGGCGCACCCCGTACCTACAAACTGACCATCGGTACGCGCTTCTAAGCGCACCTATCTGCCCATGCTGCTGCACCTACCCAACCTCCTGACAACCGATGAACTGAAATGGGCGCACGAGGTCTTGAATGGTGCCGCATGGGCAGATGGGCGCAACACCGCTGGCAACCAAGCGGTGCATGCCAAAAACAACCAGCAGCTGCCCGAAGGCAGCAAAGAAGTGCAACTGCTGCGCGATCTGGTATTGCGTGGCCTGGAGCGCCACGCCATCTTTTTCTCGGCCTCGCTCCCCAAACACGTCTCACCGCCCATGTTCAACCGCTATGGCGGCGAAACCAACCGCTACGACAACCATGTCGATAGCGCCATACGCTACCTCCCCGGTGGAGTCGGACGCGTCCGAACCGACATCTCTTGCACGCTATTTCTCAGCGACCCCGCCAGCTACGACGGTGGCGAGCTCGTCATCAACGAGCTATTTAATCCCCAGCGCATCAAACTGGCAGCGGGCGACATGCTGCTTTATCCCGGCACCAGCGTGCATCGCGTCGAACCGGTGACGCGTGGCCACCGTACCGCCTGCTTTTTTTGGATTCAGAGCATGGTACGCAGCACCGAGCAGCGCAAATTGCTATTCGACATGGACCAGCATTTAATGCACCTGCGCGGCAGCTTGGGGGAAACCGAACCGGCCATCGTGGGCCTCACCGGCACGTACCACAACCTTTTGCGCATGTGGGCCGACACATGAACACTCCCGCCAATGCCCCCAGCGTTGAAAAAATCCCCCCCGGCATCATCAACCTGGAAGACCACGCCCGCCATGCGCAGACGGTGCTGGATGCCAACGCCTGGGCCTATTTCAGTGGCGGCGCGGGCGACGAGATCACCCTGCGCGCCAACCGCAGCGCCTGGGATACGCGCCAGCTCTACCCCCGCGTACTGCAACCCCTGGCCGGTGGCCACACCCGCATCCAGCTGCTGGGCCGCACCCTGGCGCACCCGATTTTGCTGGCCCCGGTAGCGTTCCAGCGCATGGCCCACCCCGACGGCGAGCTGGCCAGTGCCTACGCCGCCGCCGCGTTGGGGGCTGGCATGGTGCTCAGCACCAATTCCAGCATTGCTATTGAAATAATAGCTACTACCGCCCTATCTGAAAGCGCTAGAGGCCATTTTTGGTTCCAACTTTATTTACAAAACGACCGCGCGCACACCGTGGCGTTGGTGCAGCGCGCCGAGCAAGCCGGGTGTGAAGCCCTGGTGCTGACGGTAGATGGCCCCACCGAAGGCGCGCGCGACCGGCAGCGCCGCGCGGGCTTCCGGCTGCCACCGGGGGTGTCGGCAGTGCACCTGGCCGACTTCCAGCCTGCGCCTGCGCTGCCACTGCGCCCCGGCCAAAGCGCCTTGTTCGACGGCCTGTTGGCCCACGCCCCCACCTGGGACGACGTGGCCTGGCTGCAAACCCACACCCGGCTACCGATTCTGCTCAAAGGCATCCTGCACCCCGCCGATGCCCGCCAGGCCGCCGCGCTGGGGCTAGCGGGCATCATCGTCTCCAACCACGGGGGCCGCACGCTGGACACCGCGCCCGCCACCGCCGCCGTGCTGCCGCGCATCAAAGACGCGGTGGGCGACCTGCCGGTGCTGGTGGATGGCGGCATCCGGCGTGGCACCGATGTGCTCAAGGCGATGGCGCTGGGGGCCAGCGCAGTGCTGGTGGGGCGGCCCTATGTGTACGGGCTGGCCAACGCGGGTGCAGTGGGCGTGGCCCATGTGCTGCGCCTGCTGCGCGACGAGCTGGAGATCGCGATGGCCTTGTGCGGCTGCCAAACCCTGGACCAGGCCCAGCCGGCCCTGTTATTTGAAGGTAATCCGCCATAGCTATTGCAAATGCGATGGATTCGTATTTATAATCACAACTTCTTTTAACCACCCTGCTCGCCACCATGATTGTTTGCGTCTGCAACCGCGTTTCTGACCGCGAAATCGTTCGCCACGCGCGGGCCGGTTACGGGTTTGACGACATCCAGCTCGAATTGGGTGTAGCCACCCAGTGCGGCCGCTGCGAAGGCTGTGCCCGCGACATCGTGGCGCAATGCAGCGCCACACACCCCGTAGCGGCCATACAGCTTGCCAGCAGCATTTTGGAGAGTCGGGCATGGAACTCCTCTTCGCACTCCTCATCGCATTTGGCGGCAGCCTGATCTTCGTACTAGGCTCGGCCTGGTGGATCTTCCGTAAATAACTTTTAGCACGCTGCCGCTCGCTTACGGGAACGGCGGTTTGCGTGTGTGGCACGCTCCGAATGAATAGCACCTTGTCCCCTTCCCCCACTTCCGCCCCTTTCGCCCCCCCCCGCTTTAGCCGCAACGTCGTCATCGTCTCCAGCGTGCTGGTGTTCCACGGCGCTGCGCTGTGGGCCTTGCAAAGCGGGCTGGTGCGGCAGGTGGTGGAAATCATCGTGCCGGTAGAAATGCTGGCCCAGATCGTCGAGCCACCCAAGCCCAAGCCGCCTCCGCCCGCACCGCCCGTGCCGGTGAAGCAGCAGGTGGTCAAAACCAAGGCCCCCACACCCCCGCCCGCGCCGCGCCCAATGGCGATTGCCGACCCGACACCCACGCCCAATGCGCCCACCGGGGTGACCACGCCACAGCCGCCCGCTCCGCCCATCGCGGAACCGGTAGCGACCGCCCCCGCAGCCCCGCCTGCCGCACCGCCTGCGCCGCCCAAAATCGTGCTGCCGTCCAGTGACGCGGATTACCTGAATAACCCCAAGCTCAGCTTCCCGGCCATGAGCAAACGGCTGGGCGAGCAGGGCAAAGTGATGGTGCGGGTGTTTATTGGCATTGATGGTCATCCCGAAAAAGCCGAAATCAAGCGGAGCAGCGGCTTTGAGCGGCTGGACAAATCGGCGCTGGAACACATCCTGAAATGCCGCTTCGTGGCGGGCAAGGTGAACGGCGTACCGCAGTCCATGTGGTATGAAGCCCCCGTCAATTTCGTTCTTGAATAATTTTTTTCTTTTTTTGGAGTTTTTAATGGAATCGCAATTCGGTATCGCCAATGTCTGGACGCAAGGCGACTTTGTCACCAAAACCGTCGCCATCATCCTGCTTGCCATGTCGCTGGCCTCGTGGATCGTCATCATCATCAAGGCACTGGATGTTTTGAAGTTCAAAAAAATGGCCTCCAATGCCGCCGACTTCTGGCACAGCGAAGACTTCGCTACCGGCCTGAAAAAGCTGGGCGATGACCCGAGCAACCCGTTCCTGCAGCTGGCCCTGGAAGGCCGCGAAGCCACCGCCCACCACCGCAACACCAAGGCCCATCTGCATGACAGCCTGGACGTGAGCGACTGGGTTACGCGCTGCCTGCGCAACAGCATGGACGAGTTCACCGCCCGGCTGCAGGCGGGTCTGGCCATCCTGGCCTCGGTGGGCTCCACCGCACCGTTCATCGGCCTGTTTGGCACGGTCTGGGGCATTTACCACGCGCTGCTGAGCATCGGCATGTCCGGCCAATCCACCATCGACAAAGTGGCAGGCCCCATCGGCGAAGCGCTGATCATGACGGCCCTGGGCTTGGCGGTGGCGATTCCGGCCGTGCTGGGCTACAACGCCCTGGTGCGCGGTAACAAATCCATCCTGATCCGCCTCAACAGCTTTGCCCACGACCTGCACGCCTTCTTCGTCACCGGTGCCCGCGTGGCCACCGGCAGCGCGGCCAACGTCGTGCCGATGAAGAAAGGCAGCTGATATGGCTTTCGGAACCCAAGACGAACCCGATGAGGTGATGAACGAGATCAACATGACGCCCCTGGTGGACGTGATGTTGGTGCTGCTGATCATCTTCATCATCACCATTCCGGTGATGAAGCACGCCGTCAACATCGACCTGCCCCGCGCCACCAACCAGGTGCAAGACGTGAAGCCCGAAACCATCCGCCTGAGCGTGGATGCCAAAGGCGACTACTGGTGGAACGAGAACCAGGTGGCCGAGGCCAACCTGGTGCCCATGCTGCAAGCCGAAGCCGCCAAAGAGCCGCAGCCCGAGCTGCACATCCGTGGCGACAAGGACGTGCGCTACGAGCGCGTGGCCCAGGTCATGGCGGCAGCGCAGCAGGCGGGGGTGAAGAAGATCGGCTTCATCACCGAGCCGAAAACCCCGTAACAAGAGGCTTACAAAATTAATTCATGAAAGCTGTTGCGATTTAATTGAGAATGGTTATCATTAACCTACCGCAAAAATATTGCAACCTTTCACCAAGGAATTCACCATGTACGCAACCCTCTCAGTCCGCCCCCAGTTCAACCCCACCTCGGGCGAGAACGCCAACAGCGTGCTCCAAGGCATCGACATGGGCAAGGCGGCACCTAAATTGGCTTCGGTGGTAGAAAGCCGTGATCTGCTCAAAGGCCAAAAGGCCGTGGAGATCCTGCACAACGGTTCGGTCTACCGCCTGCAAAACACCAAGCTGGGCAAATTGATCCTGACGAAATAACCGGAACCAACAACCCAGCGTTCAGCCAGAACGCCCCCCACCAGAAACACCGCAGATCTGGCTCCGCCAGTCTGCCAGTGTTGCCCCCTGCAAGGGGGGAGGCGAAAACACGAAGTGTGTAGCCTGGGGGTGTGCAAGTTTCATCGTGGGGCGATCCGCAGACTCCGCAACGGAGTCTGAGAGGATCGTTTTTGCTAGCCAACGGTACGGGATCTTGGTCCCGCACCGACTAGCCATGCTTTTTTTCCCACCTCTGTCGGTGCTGGCCTTTATTTGGCAGCCAGCACCTTCTTCACCGCAGCCAGGCCGTCTTCGCCGCTGTAAGTTTTGACTCCGGCCAGCCAGACGTCCAGCAGCTTGGGGTTGGCCTTGAGTTGCTGCACTGCGGCCCCCTTGGCATCCATCTTTTGCTCCAACACGGCGCTGATGGCCTTGTTTTCCAGGTCCACCGTAAATTCCATCTGGCTAAACAAGCGGCCCACGTTCGGGCACTGGGTGGCGTAGCCCTTGCGGGACACGGTGTTGATCGTGGCGCTGCCGAAGTTGGGGCCAAAGTATTCCTTGTCGCCGTCCAGGTAGTTAACCTGGAACTTGGTGTTCATCTGGTGCGGCTCCCAGGCCAAAAACACAATCCACTCCTTACCGCGCTCTTTGCGCGCCACCTGGCTGAGCATGCTTTGCTCGCTGGACTCCACCAGCGTCCAGCCGCCCAGCCCGTAGCTCTTGGCGTCGATCATCTTTTTGATGTTCTGGTTGGCTGGTGCGCCGGATTCGATGCCATAGATCTTGCGGTCGAACTTGTCGGCAAACTTGGCCAGATCGGCAAAGGTCTTCACGCCCTGTTCGGCCACGTAGCCGGGCACGGCCAGGGTGAACTTGGCGTTGGGCAGGTTGGCACGCACCACTTCCATGCCGCCGTCTTTAAGGATGGGCTCCACCAGCGGCTTCTGCGCGGGCATCCAGTTGCCCAGAAACACGTCGATTTGCGACTTCTGCATGCCCACATAGGTGATGGGCACCGACAGCGAGGCCACTTTTTGCTCATAACCCAGGGCCTCCAGTACCACCCCGGCCACGGCATTGGTGGCGGTGATGTCGGTCCAGCCCGGATCGGACATGCGCACCTGTTTGCAGGCCTCCGGCTCGGCCGCAAAGGCACTCTGGCCGATCAGTAGGCTGGCCGCAACCAGCAAAGCACGTTGATTTCCCATGGTCCACTCCTTCAGGTTGAAAAATTAGGGTTTCACGACCGGGTGCACCACCGGATAGCGCGCCCGCGCTTCCAAGGTGTCCAGATCCATGTGGTTGCGCATGTAGCGCTGGCTGGCCGCCTGGAACGGCTGGTGGTCCCAGTACTGGGGCACGCCCTGGTTTTGTGCGGCGTAGTGGAAGCGGCGGCGGCGCTGGCTGGCCACCACTTCGGCACGCAGCTGGGGCAGGTTCCAGCGCGCCGCCACTTCGGCGCGAAAGGCTTGCAGCAGATCGGCCGTGGCGGGGTTGGTGGCCAAATTTACCAACTCATCCGGGTCCGCCTGCACATCAAACAACTGGTCCGGGTCGCCCGGAGAATGGACAAACTTGTGCGCCCCGCGCCGCAGCATGACCAGCGGTGCCACAGCGCCCTCCCCCAGGTACTCGCCCACCACTTCGTCGTGCCCGCCCGTGCCCAGCAGGTGCGGCCAGACGCTGCGGCCGTCCAGCGCCTCGGGGGCGGCTGGGGCCGCGCCGTCAAACGCCATGTCCACCAGCGTGGGCAAGATATCCACCAGCGACACCGATGCCGCCACCCGGTGCGGCCGAAACCGCTGCGGCGCATGCACGATCAGCGGCACGCGGCAGGCGTTTTCAAAGAAGTTCATCTTGTACCAAAGCCCGCGCTCGCCCAACATGTCGCCGTGGTCGGACAGCAGGATGACGATGGTGTTGTCGGCCTGGCCGGTCTGCTCCAGCGTGCGGCGGATTTTGCCGATCTGCGCGTCCACATACGACACCGCGCCGTAGTAGGCATGGCGGGCGTTGCGGGTCTGCTGGGCGCTGATGGGCATGCTGTCCATGTCGCTCACATGGCGCAGGCGCTGCGAGTGCGGGTCCATCTGCGCCGGGTCGATCGGGGCGACGCGTGGCATGTCGATATCTTCGTCGCGGTACAGGTCCCAGTACTGCTGCGGAATGGCATACGGGTCGTGCGGGTGCGTCATCGACACCACCATGCAAAACGGCCGCGCATCGGTGTCGCGGGCCAGATCAAACAGCTTTTGCTGCGCCAAAAACACCACTTCTTCGTCGAAATCGAGCTGGTTGCTGCGGATGCAGGTGCCTGCGTCCGCCACCGAACCCATGTTGTGGTACCAACTGGGGCGCACTTCGGGCTGGTCCCAGTCCGGGGTCCAGCCGAAGTCGGCGGGGTAGATGTCGGTGGTCAGGCGCTCTTCAAAGCCGTGCAACTGGTCGGCCCCGCAAAAATGCATCTTGCCCGACAAAATGGTGCGGTAACCCGCGTGGCGCAGGTAGTGGCCAAAGGTCAACACCCCGGACGGCAGCTCGGCGGCGTTGTCATACGCGCCGATGGCCGAGGGCAATTTGCCCGCCATGAACACGTAGCGCGACGGCGCACACAACGGGCTGTTGGTATAGGCCGACTCAAACACCACACCCGCCGCTGCCAGGGCGTCGATATGCGGAGTTTTGCTGACGGTATTGCCGTAAGCGGCCAGCGCCGAGGGCGTGAGCTGGTCGGCCATCAGGATCAAAATATTCGGTTTTGCCATGCGCCTCTTTCATTCCTAACATAATGATGGTTTATGCAAAAAATGCAGTCTACGCACATGTAATTTGCACGTGAAGACTTTCATTTCTTATACATCCATAAACATTAGTTATGGCAACACCGCGCCGACTTCCGCCCCTGCAAAGCCTGGTCTTTTTTGAGGCCGCCGTGCGCCACCTGAGCTTTACCGCCGCTGCGCTGGAGCTAGGCACCAGCCAGCCCGCCGTGAGCCAACGCATTGGTCTACTGGAAGAAGATTTGGGCACACCGCTGTTCAAACGCGAGCACCGGGGCGTATCGCTCACCGCAGACGGCGTGCAGCTCTTCAGCGCCGTGCGCGAAAGCCTGGGTGGCATCGGCGAAGCGGCTGCAAAAATCCGCGCGCGCCGGACCCGCCAAGTGCTCACCGTGGCCACCGACTTCGGCTTTGCCGCATACTGGCTAATGCCCCGGCTGGCCGCGCTGCGGGCGCTGGTGCCGAATCTGGACGTGCGCATCGTCACCACGCAAGAGGCGTTCGACATACGCGGCGAACCGGTAGACATCGCGATTGCCTTTGGCGCAGGCCAGTGGCCGGGCTGCACCGCGCTGCCCTTGTTCCCGGAGATCGTGGTGCCGGTGTGCAGCCCCCGGTTTTTAGCCCAGCACGGCTTGACCGGGCAGGCGACCGAGCTGGCCAAGCTGCCTTTGCTGCATCTGGAAAGCACCGAGCCCCTGCGCTGGCTGGGCTGGGAGAACTGGTTTGCGCTGCAAGGCGTGGCCACCACCGGCGAGAGCCACGACCTGACGCTGAACAACTACCCGCTGGTGATCCAGGCTGCCATCGCCGGGCAAGGCGTGGCACTGGGCTGGACCCCGCTGGTGGACGACCTGGTACGCAACGGCCAACTCGCCGCCGTTGCCCCGCCCACCCGCACCGCCCACGGCTACTTTCTGGTGGAACCCAACGCCCACCGCACCCAAGAACCCGTGCAGCGCTTCAGGCAATGGATCGTGGGCGAATGCGCGCAGGCTTTGGCACACAACCCGTTTTTAACCAAAAACGGCCTATAGCGCATATAGAACCTGCGCTAGCAGCTATAAAAAACAGAGCAATTACAAGCCGATGGCGGCAATACCCGCCTTGGCAATTTGCGCGTCTTCGGGCGACTTCACACCACTGACACCCACCGCGCCGATGCACTGGCCGTCTTTCATGATCGGCACGCCACCTTCGAGCATGCCTTCGATGCAAGGCGCGGTCAGGAACGCGGTGCGGCCGCCGTTGATGATGTCCTCGTAGACCTTGGTCTCTTTGCGGGCCAGTGCGGCGGTGTGGGCCTTGGCGGGCGCCATGTGCGCGGTGAGCGCGGCGGCTCCGTCCAGGCGCTGCAACCACAGCAGATGGCCGCCGTCGTCCACGATGGCAATAGTCACCGCCCACTGGTTCTTCAGCGCTTCGGCAATGGCTGCATCGGCAATGGTTTTGACGTCGGCGGATTCGAGTACGGATTTGATTTTCAAGGCAGCTTCCTGGTGGGTAAATGAAAGCCGGAAGCATAACGGCAGCGTCCATTTTTTGCCGCACGGCACGCTGAAAATCAAGCATTACCAGCCTGTTTTGTCCAGTAACCCCAGAGAAAATAGGTCGCCCCAACGGCCTTATTTCTGCTTTGCCCTTGAATCCACCTAGAATTTCCGCATCTGCATTGCAGTGCTAGAAGGAAACCCGTTATGAACAACCGTTACACCAACGTCGGCTTAGGCCAAGCCACCGACATCCACGTCGGCGCATCCCAAGAACAGCGCCAGCGCGTCATGCGCAATACCTACTGGCTACTGGCCCTGAGCCTGCTGCCCACCGTCTTGGGCGCGTGGCTGGGCGTGGCCACCGGCATCACCCAAAGCCTTAGCGGCGGAATCGGCCTGATCGTCTTCTTGGGCGGCGCGTTCGGCTTCATTTACGCCATCGAGAAAACCAAAAACTCAGCCGCTGGCGTGCCGGTGCTGCTGGGCTTCACCTTCTTCATGGGCCTGATGCTCTCGCGCATGATTGCTATGGTGCTGGGCTTCAAGAACGGCCCCGATCTGGTGATGACCGCATTTGCCGGCACGGCGGGTGTGTTTTTGGTGATGGCCAGCGTGGCCAGCGTCATCAAGCGCGACATCTCCGGCATGGGCAAATGGCTGTTCGTCGGCGTTTTGGTGCTGATGGTGGGCAGTATCGTCAACATTTTTGTCGGCTCCACCGCCGGCATGATGGCCATCTCGGTGGCCGCCATTGGCATTTTCAGCGCCTACCTGCTGTATGACCTGAAACAAATCATCGACGGCGGCGAAACCAACTACATCAGCGCCACCCTGGCCCTGTACCTGGATTTGTTCAACATCTTCCAAAGCCTGCTGTCCCTGCTGGGCATCATGGGCGGCGAACGCGACTGATCCCTGCCATCGGCTCCTTAAAGAAGGCCCTTCGGGGCCTTTTTCTTTGCACCCGCGTAACTAAGCCTCAATGCCGGGACGCGCAGGCCGATAATCAAACTACTGTTTCCACCACATTGCCCATGTCCACCCGCCACCTCCTCGTCTCTTGTGCCGTCCTGCTGCTGGCAGGCTGCGAGATCCCGGGTGTCTACCCCGACCCCAAGATGCTGGCGCGCGAAGCCGATGCCAAAGCCACCGGCGGTGCCTGCCGCCACGCCCTGCGCGGCATCGAAGACTGCTACACCCTGAACCCCAAGGCCACCCGCTCAGCGGTATTTGACGGCTGGAAGGAAATGGACACGTACATGCGCGAGAACAAAATCGAAGGCGTGGCCTCGGTCGTCAAAATCCCGTCCGCCACGCCGCCCGCCGACGAAGAAGCTGTCACCGCTAGCAAAGAAGAAGCCGCCCCCAAGGCCAAAGAGGCCCGCAGCGGCAAGGCCAAAGCGTCTTAAGCTTCCAATTCAAACACCGCCATGCTCTCGACGTGGGCGGTGTGCGGAAACATATTCACCATCCCCGCCGATACGCAGCGGTAACCCGCTTGGTGCACCAGCACATCGGCATCGCGGGCCAGCGTGGCGGGGTTGCAGCTGACGTAGACGATGCGGGTGGGCGGTGTCCAGCCCTGTCCTACCTGGCGCAAAGCAGGGTCCAGATGCAAGGCCGCCAAAGCCTGCACCAGCGCAAAAGCACCTTCCCGGGGCGGGTCGATCAGCCATTTATCGGCACTGCCGTCGGTCATCAGCAGCTCGGGGGTCATTTCAAACAAGTTACGCGCTACAAATTTTGTAGCTGCCAGTGCATATGAATCCTGCGCTAGAACCTGATTTAGCTTGTAATTTTCACGCGAACGGGCCACCAGAGCCTCGCTGCCCTCAATGCCCAGCACCTCGCCCGCCTGGGTGGCCAGCGGCAGGGTGAAGTTGCCCAGGCCGCAAAACCAGTCAATCACACGTTCGGTCTTTTGCACGTCCAGCAGCCGCAGCGCCCGCACCACCAGCACACGGTTAATCTGCGGATTCACCTGGGTGAAATCGGTGGGTTTGAACGGCATGGTGATGCCAAATTCCGGCAGCGCATACGACAACTGCGCCCCGCCCTCTTCCAGCAAATGGATGGTGTCTGGCCCCTTGGGCTGCAACCACCACTGCACGCCGTGCAAGCTGCCAAACGCCCGCAATTGCGCCAGATCGCCCGCGCTCAGGGCTTCCATATGGCGCAAAACCATTGCCGTGACGTCATCGCCACAGGCTAGCTCGATCTGCGGCAGGGTTTCGCGCGCGTCCATGCCGCCAATCAAGGCCCGCAATGGCAGCAGCAAAGCACTCACGTGCGGCGGCAGCACCGGGCAGACCTTCATATCGGCCACATAACCGCTCTTGCGCTCATGAAAACCCACCAGCACCTCGCCTTTTTTGCGCACAAACCGCACCGACAAGCGTGCGCGGTAGCGGTAGGCCCAGGCCGGGCCTTCGATGGGACGCAAAATATTGTCGGCCTTGAGCTTGCCCAGGTGCTGGAGGTTGTCTTCCAGCACCCGCTGTTTGATGGCCACCTGCGCGCCCACATGCAAATGCTGCATCTTGCAGCCACCGCACGCGCCTTCGTGCAAACCAAAATGCGGGCAACCGGGCCGCACCCGCTGGGACGACTCGCGGTGGATAGCACCCACCGTGGCCTGCTCAAAGCTGGCTTTTTTACGGTTGATGTTGGCCGTGACGATTTCAAAAGGCAATGCACCTTTGATAAATACCACTTTGCCGTCCGGCTTGTGGGCTACGCCCTGGGCTTCAATGTCGAGCGACTCGACCAACAAGCTATCGGCGGGGTAATTCGGTATATCGAGAAGCGTGGATTCCGTGGTGTCTGTCATGCGCATGTCCCTGGGGATCTAAAAATAATTTCACCAAGCAAAAAGCCTTCTGGTTCTTACGAACTAGAAGGCTTTTTCCATTTTGGCGGAGCGGACGGGACTCGAACCCGCGACCCCCGGCGTGACAGGCCGGTATTCTAACCAACTGAACTACCACTCCTGGTAGATAGCTTTCGGTAATCTACTCTTTCGAGCAAGCTACCCAAGCGCTACAACTTGGCGACCCTACGGGGATTCGAACCCCGGTACCTACCGTGAAAGGGTAGTGTCCTAGGCCTCTAGACGATAGGGTCAAAACCTTGGAACAACATCAACAAAAAACTTGGTGGAGATAAGCAGGATCGAACTGCTGACCTCTTGCATGCCATGCAAGCGCTCTCCCAGCTGAGCTATACCCCCGTAACCATACAGAGTGTTTGCAGTTTTGTTTAGCTTTGTGAGCCTTACTTTGCTGCTAACCTTCCAAGCCTCAAATTATAGCGTGCAATTTAGCTTTTGCGCAAGCGTTGCAAAACTTTTTCGCGATTACTTAAAAAAAGCACTGCGTCCAGCGATGGGGTCTGGGCAGTTCCCATCACCAAAACCCGCACAGGCATGGCCAATTGGGGCATCTTCATGCCCTGCGCTGCCAATACTTCCTTGATAGCTGCCGCTATAGATGGCTTGTCCCAGGCGCAGTTGGCCAGCTTCTCACTCAGCTGTGCCAGCGCAGGCTGGATTGCCGGGGTGACGTGCTGGGCCAGCTCTTCGGCTTTGGGCGTGACATCGGCGTAGAAGGTAGCGGCCCAGTCGGCCAGCACCACGGTGGTATCGCAACGGTCTTTAAATAAGCCGCAGATCGCTGGCAGGCGGTCGTCGGCCTGGATATCGTTGGCTTGCAGGTGCACGGTGACCAGCGCGGCCAGTGCATCGTCGGCCATAGCCTTCAAATGCTGGGCATTAACCCATCGCAGCTTGGCTTCGTCGAACTGCGCGGCGCTCTTGCCCAGGTGGTCCAGGTTGAACCATTGCAGGAACTGTTCACGGCTGAAGATTTCGTCGTCGCCGTGGCTCCAGCCCAGACGGGCCAGGTAATTGACCATGGCATCGGGCAAGTAGCCTTCTACAGCGTACTGCGTCACGGGCTTGGCGCCGTTGCGCTTGCTCATCTTCTCGCCCAGCTCGTTCAATACGGTGGGCAGGTGGGCATACACCGGCGGCTCTTTGCCCAAAGCGCGGAAGATATTGATCTGGCGCGGCGTGTTGTTGACGTGGTCGTCACCCCGGATGACGTGGGTGATGTCCATGTCCAGGTCGTCCACCACCACGCAGAAGTTATAAGTGGGCGTGCCGTCGGGGCGGGCAATCACCAGATCGTCCAGCTCGTTGTTGCTGATCTCGATGCGGCCCTTGACCTTGTCTTCCCACACCACCGACCCGCCCTGCGGATTCTTGAAACGCAGCACGGGCTGCACGCCTGCGGGAATGGACGGCAGCGTCTTGCCGTCTGCGGGCCGCCAAGTGCCGTCATAGCGGGGCTTTTCCTTGGCTTCCATCTGCGCATCACGCAGGGTATCGAGCTCGGCAACCGACATGTAGCAGGGGTACACGTGTCCAGCCGCCACCAAGTCGGCCAGCACAGCTTTGTAACGTTCCATGCGCTGCATCTGAAAAAACGGGCCTTCGTCGTAGTCCAGACCCAGCCAGCGCATGCCTTCGATGATCACGTCCACGGCGGCCTGGGTGGAACGCTCCACGTCCGTGTCTTCGATGCGCAAAATGAAATCGCCGCCAGTGGCGCGGGCAAAGGCCCAGGGGTACAGGGCGGAGCGGATGTTGCCCAGGTGGATAAATCCGGTGGGCGACGGGGCGAAACGGGTACGGGTCTTCATAACACTCTCAAAAATTAGGCGGGTTCGGCATTCGGCAGGGCCAGACGGGAGTTGTCGCCACCCGACTCTTGCTCCACCGGGCGGTTGTCGCGCATGCGCTGAATGTCGTCAATGGTGATGTCACCGGTCACGTACACGCCATCAAAGCAGGAGGCATCGAAGCCGCTGATAGGCATATTGGGCGAGTCGGGTGAGGTGTCAGCCGCCGCCCAGATGGCGCGCTTCATGCCATCGACGTCCTGGTAAATCAGGGCGTCGCAGCCAATCAACTCGCGGATCTGATCCACCGTCCGGCCATGCGCGACCAGTTCATCCTTGGTAGGCATGTCGATGCCATAGACGTTGGGGAAGCGCACGGGCGGTGCGGCGCTGGCCATATAGACCTTGCGGGCACCGGCATCGCGGGCCATTTGCACGATCTCTTTGGAGGTGGTGCCACGGACGATGGAGTCGTCCACCAGCAATACATTGCGGCCCTTGAATTCGCTGGCGATGGCATTGAGCTTTTGGCGCACCGACTTTTTACGGACCTCGTGGCCGGGCATGATAAAGGTGCGGCCCACATAGCGGTTTTTCACAAAACCTTCGCGGTACGGCAGACCCAACAGTTGCGCCAACTGCATGGCGCTAGGGCGGCTGGATTCGGGGATGGGAATCACCACGTCAATGTCTTGCGGTGGCACGGTGGAAATCACCCGCTTGGCAAGCGTTTCGCCCAGGTTCAGACGCGCCTGGTAGACCGAGATGCCGTCCATCACCGAATCCGGTCGGGCCAAGTAGACGTATTCAAAGATGCAGGGGTTCAGCGTGGGCGCGTCGGCGCACTGCTGGGCGTGCACATTGCCTTCCAGGTCGATGAACACGGCTTCACCGGGGGCCAGATTGCGCTCCAGGGTGTGCATAGTGCCTTCCAAGGCGACGGATTCACTGGCCAGCATCACCGAGCCAGGGCCACGGCCAATGCACATGGGGCGGATACCGAACGGGTCGCGGAACGCCAGCAGGCCGTGGCCGGCAATCGAGGCAATCACGGCGTACGACCCCTTGATCCGGCGGTGCACATTGCGCACGGCGGCAAACACATCCATCGGCGACAGCGGCAGGCCCCGGGTAGATTTTTCGATCTCGTGCGCCAGCACGTTGAGCAACACTTCGGAGTCGCTCTCGGTGTTGATGTGGCGGTGGTCGGTGTTGAACAGCTCGGCCTTCAGCGCATGGGCGTTGGTCAGGTTGCCGTTATGCACCAGCACGATGCCAAAGGGTGCATTGACGTAGAAGGGCTGGGCCTCTTCTTCGCTATAGGCATTGCCCGCCGTGGGGTAGCGCACCTGGCCCAGGCCGCAATTGCCCGGCAGGCCGCGCATGTCGCGGGTACGGAACGCATCGCGCACCATGCCCTTGGCCTTGTGCATGAAGAACTTGCGGTCCAACTGGGTGGCGATGCCAGCTGCATCCTGGCCCCGGTGTTGCAGCAGCAACAGGGCGTCATAGATCAACTGGTTGACTGGGGCGTTGCTGACAACTCCAACGATTCCACACATGGTTTATTCCCTAGCGAGTGACTTGCGTCATGGTAAAAATTGAGAAAAAGCCTCCGGCAACAACGGCCGGGCGGTGTGCAGCACATCGGTGATGACACCGGCACTGCGAGATTCTTGCCACCATGCACCCTGGTACATGCCGGTCAGGTGGATGACAACTCCGCCGATCAACACCAAAATTGCGCCGCGCAGCAGGCCAAACACTGCCCCCAGCACGCGGTCCACAGGTCGCAGGCCCACTGCCTGCACCAGCGTTTTGACCAAGCGGGCGACCAGCCCGGCGGCAAACGCAGCCGCCACAAACACCACAACAAACCCGGCCGCAAACCGCAGCGTGCCAGAGGCCGCGCCCATCGGCAGCTTGGCGGCCACGTCGGCCGCGAACCACTGGGCAGCCACAAAGGCGGCGATCCAGCCCAGCACCGACAGCACCTCGAAGACCAGGCCACGGAACCCGCCCAGCACCAGGGACATGAACAAAATGGCCAGCACCGCCCAGTCCAGCAGCGCCACGGAAGCCAGCACCTACAAGGACAAGATCGAGGCGGACAAAGCCAGGCCCTTGATCTTGCTGGCGGCTTTTTCGGCCTCGGCCTTACCGACAAAGGGACCGACCCGCACCCGGGTACGCGGGCCGTCCTTGGTATCTACGACCTGGGTGTAGGTTTTCAAGCCCGCCCGCTCCAGCTTGGAACGGGCTTCGCGGGCTTTATCAGCATCGGCAAACGCACCCACCTGCACGATGAAGCGGCCATCGCTTGCATCGGCAACGGTTTTGCCGTCTAGCAAGGCGCGGGCTTTGGCGGCATCGTCATCCGGCTTGTGGACGGGTTTGGGCTCCGGTTTTGGCTCGGGCTTGGCAGGCTTTTCCACCTTGGCCACGGGCCGGGGGGGCACCACCTCTTCCTGCGGATTGAGGCTGGATTCGGCCGTGATCTTGGGTTCTTTGGCGACCGGTGCCACAACGGCGGCAGGCTCTTCGGTCTCAATCGCTTTTTCGATCTTCACTGTGCCCACGCTCAGCGGCTTGGCCTTGGCTTTGTCGGGGATGTCGATCGGGATGTCCACCGCTACGGGGCGCGGCTGGGTGTCGAACAACAGCGGGAAGCCCACCACGCCCACCAGCACCAACAGCGCCGCGCCAATCAGGCGGTGCCGGGCGCGACGGCGCATGCCGTCTATGGTTTCAGCGGGGCCTGCCGACGGTTCATCGCCTTGGGTACGAAACTTGAAAAAAGCCATGCGGAGTGTCAGGAGCCGAGGTGTTTGGCGGTCAGCCGGGGAATGCCACCCTCCAGCACGCCGCCAACGGTATAAAACGAGCCAAAGACCACGATTCTATCAGCGGGGTCTGCGGCGGCAATGGCTGCACGCAAGGCTTGCATGGGGTCGGAATGCACCGTGCTGGCCGCATCTTTGCGGGTATTTTGGGCTTGCCATTGGCTTTGCAAGTGCACTGCCGAGGCCGCGCGGGGGGTGGGCATGTCGGTGAAATACCAGCGGTCGATCAGCGGGGCTATGCGCGCCAGCATGGGCAGCAAGTCTTTGTCGGCCATCGCGCCGAACACCGCATGGGTGGTGGGATAAAAGCCCATTGCGTCCAGATTTGCCGCCAGCGCCGCCACCGCGTGCGGGTTGTGTGCCACGTCCAGCACCAGGGTGGGCTGGCCGGGAACGACCTGGAAGCGACCGGGCAATTCGACCATCGACAAGCCGACGCGCACGGCCTGCGCGGTGATGGGCAGCACGTCGCGTAGCGCGGTCAGCGCGGCCAGCACACCAGACGCATTCACCAACTGGTTGGCACCCCGCAAACCGGGGTAGCCCAGACCGGCATAACGCCGCCCGCGCCCGGCCCAGCCCCACTGCTGCTTGTCGCCGGAGAAGTTGAAGTCTTCGCCAAAGCGCCACAGGTCGGCACCGATGGCTTGGGCGTGGTCCAGCACACTTTGCGGCGGCACCGGGTCGCTGACCACCACCGGCTTGCCCGCGCGCATGATGCCGGCCTTCTCGAAGCCGATGGCTTCACGGGTGGTACCCAGAAACTCCATGTGGTCCAGGTCGATGCTGGTGAGGATGGCGCAGTCGGTGTCGATGGCGTTGACGGCATCCAGCCGCCCGCCCAAACCTACTTCCAGAATCGCCACGTCCAGCCCGGCCTGGGCCATCAAACGCAGGATCGCCAGCGTGGTGAACTCAAAATAAGTGAGGGAAATATCGCCCCTTGCGCTCTCCACAGCTGCGAAGTGCGCTACAAAATCCGCAGCGACCGCAATCTCGCCACCGATCCGGCAGCGCTCTTCAAAATGCACCAGATGTGGCGAGGTGTAAACCCCCGTGCGGTAGCCCGATTGCAGCAGGATGGCCTCCAGCATGGCGCAGGTCGAGCCCTTGCCGTTGGTACCCGCCACGGTGATCACCGGACAATCAAAGCGCAGGCCCATGCGCTGGGCCACGGCCTGCACCCGGTCCAGGCCGAGGTCGATGTTTTTGGGGTGCAGCTGTTCGCAGTGCGCCAGCCAGTCGTTAAGGGTTTGCATAGCCCCTATTGTCGCAAACGATAATTCTTCCATGATTACCCTCTACGGCATCCCCAATTGCGACACGGTCAAAAAGGCCCGCGTATGGCTCGACACCCACACCCTGCCCTACACCTTCTACGACTTCAAAAAAGCCGGTGTGCCCGCCGACCGGCTGGCCGCCTGGACCGCCACACTGGGCTGGGAGAAAGTGCTGAACCGCCAGGGCACAACCTGGCGCAAGCTGGATGCCGCCACCCAGGCCAGCGTGGTGGATGCGGCCAGCGCCCAAGCGGTGATGGCGGCGCACGCCAGCACCATCAAACGCCCGGTGGTGGAATGGGGCGATGCCACCACGGTGGGCTTCAGCGCAGACACATGGGCTGCCAAAATCCGCCAGTAAGCCGCCTTTAAAATAGGATGGCGCGTATTTTTTAGATAAAAAGTGCCTCTAGCGCATATACGACCTGCGTAAGCAGCTACATAACCTATAGCGAATCGCCTTATCCATGACCACCACCCATATCCCCAGCGTCACCGTTACCACCCAAGCCAGCGTTTACTTCGACGGCAAGTGCATCAGCCACGGCGTGACCTTTGCCGACGGCAGCAAGAAAAGTGTGGGCGTGATCCTGCCCGCCACGCTGACCTTCAACACCGGTGCGCCAGAGATCATGGAGGGCGTGGGCGGTAGCTGCGAGTACATGCTGGCGGGCACGGATGTGTGGGTGAAGTCCGGCGAAGGCGAAACATTCAATGTGGCGGGCAACACGTCATTCCAAATCCGTGTGACAGCCCCGTACCACTACATCTGCCATTTTGGTTGAACACCCCCAGGCTGCAGTGCTTCGCATCTTTCGCCAACCCCCTTGTAGGGGGCAACACCAGCAGCCGGGCATTGCCAGTTCTGCGGTGTTTCTGGAAGGTGCGCGTTCTGCCTGTATCCGCTAGTTCTTCTGGAACAGCGGGTGCAGGTTGTTGTGCTTGCCGTCAAACACCTCGGGGCCCACGTCGATCTGTAGGGTGATGCCGATGGGGCGCTGGTCAAAAATCGGCGCGAAATGCGCCCGGGTACAGGCCAGTAGGGCTTCGCCCGCGCGCTGCTGGGTGGCCTCGCTGCGGCCCTTGCCCATGCGCAGGTTTAGGTACACAAACGCGTAATCCCCCGTGCCGTCGGCCACGGCGTAGTGCGCAGCCGGGTAGGCCAACACCCGCGTGCCACCGGTGGGGAAGAGCTGCTTGCCCGCATCGTCTTGCACCCCCAGCATGGTGTCGGCCAGGCTGCGGCAGAGTTGGCCGATGTCGCTGCCGCCTTGGGCGGCGGGTTTGTCGAGCTGGCCGGTATAAAGAATTACAAGATGCGGCATGGTGGCTTTTAAGAGTTAAACAACAACCGGCTCGGGCTCTAAACGGATGCCGAAGCGCTCATACACACTGGTCTGGATAGCTTTGGCCAGAGTCATCACTTCGCCGCCAGTGGCCGGATGCTCAGGCCCACCCCGGTTCACCAGCACCAGCGCCTGTTTGTCGTACACGGCGGCGTTGCCTACCGACTTGCCCTTCCAGCCACAGGCGTCGATCAGCCAGCCTGCGGCCAACTTCACCGTGCCGTTGTCCAGCTGGTAATAGACCACGCGGGGCTCGCGGGCGATGATGTCGGCGCACTGCTCGGCACTGACGGTGGGGTTCTTGAAGAAGCTGCCCGCATTGCCCAGCACCTGCGGGTCGGGCAGCTTGGTGCGGCGGATCTCGCAGATCCAGTCGAAGATCTGGCCTGCGCTGGGTGCATACACCCCGGTGGTGGCCATCTTCTTTTCCAGATCCAGGTAGCCCAGCACGGGTTTCCAGGCCTTGGCCAGATGGAAGCGCACGCGGGTGATTAACGCACGCCCTTTCAGGCCCATGCCACCCTGGTGTTTGAAGACGGAATCACGGTAGCCAAAGGCGCACTGGGCGGCGTTCAGGCTGAAGCTGTTGCCGGTGTGCAAATCCACAGCGTCTAGCGCATCAAAGCGGTCTTGCAGCTCCACGCCGTAGGCCCCGATGTTCTGTACCGGCGTGGCTCCCACGGTGCCAGGGATGAGCGCCAGGTTCTCCAGCCCCCAGTAGCCCTGGTCTATGGTCCAAGCCACGAAGTCGTGCCAGTTTTCACCGGCTCCGGCTTCCACGGTCCAGGCTTTGTCGGTCTCTTGCACCAGCCGCTTGCCCATCACTTCGACTTTAAGCACCACGGGCTTCACGTCGCCGGTGATGACGATGTTGCTGCCGCCGCCGAGCACGAACTTGGGCTGGTCGGCCAGCACGGGGTCGCCACGCAGCGCCAGCAGATCGGCCTCGCTGTGGATGCGCACCAGGGTATGGGCGCGGGCGTGGATGCCAAAGCTATTGAGGCCGCGCAGGGGAACATTTTTCTCGATTAACATGGCCAGATTGTCCCACCGGGCGGCGGGCCATCTGCCAATACAGCCCGCGCCCACACCACATTTTTGAGAAAACCATGCCTTCATTCGATACCGTTTGCGAACCCGACATGCCCGAAGTGCGCAATGCCGTGGACAACACCACCAAAGAAATCACCACCCGCTTCGACTTCAAGGGCACCTCGGCCAGCATCGCGCTAAAGGACAAAGAAATTACCCTGATCGGCGATGCCGAGTTCCAGCTCGACCAGATCATGGACGTGCTGACCAACAAGCTCACCAAGCGCAATGTGGACGTGAAGTTTCTGGACAAGGGCGACGTGCAGAAGATGGGCGGCGACAAGGTCAAGGTAGTCATCACGGTGCGCAGCGGCATCGAGACCGAAGTGTCCAAAAAGATCACCCGCGCCATCAAAGACAGCAAGCTCAAGGTCACCGCCGCCATCCAGGGCGATGCGGTGCGCATCACCGGTGCCAAGCGCGACGATCTGCAATCGGCCATGGCGCTGATCCGCAAAGAGATCACCGACCTGCCCCTGAGCTTCAACAACCAAAGGGATTGATGGAACACCCCCAGGCTTGCCCACTGCGTGTGGCCGCCAACCCCCTTGCAGGGGGCAATACCAGCAGCCCGGCAAAGCCGGTTCTGCGGTATTCGCGAAGGGGCGCTGCTTCGCGCGCCGGGGGTGTGATCAAAGCCAGATTTGTCATTGTCTCTATAGCGTTGCTGATAGGTACGAACGCGGCGGCCCAAACCGTGGCCCTCAGCGGCATGATGGGCGGCAAGGCCCTGCTGCTGGTCGATGGCCGCGCGCCCAAAAGCGTGGCCCCGGGCGAAACCTATTTGGGGGTGAAGCTGGTATCGGCCGCCAACGACGAGGCGGTGGTCGAGATTGCGGGCAAACGCACCACGCTCCACGTGGGCGAGTCGCCGGTCAGCGTGAAGGGCAAAGGGGCGGGCAACAAGATCATGCTCACGGCCGACAGCCAGGGCCACTTCATAGGAGCCGGCAAGATCAACGGCCAAGCCATGCAGTTTGTGGTGGACACGGGCGCTACGGCCGTCAGCCTGGGGGTGAACGATGCCGAGCGCATGGGCATCCCGTACAAGAATGGCGAACAGGTGCGCATGGGCACGGCCAACGGCAATGCCGTCGGCTGGCGGGTGCGGCTGAACTCTGTGCGCATTGGCGATGTGGAGTTGCCGGGGGTAGAGGCCGTGATTACGCCCGCCTCCATGCCCTACGTGCTGCTGGGCAATAGCTTTTTAAACCAGTTCCAGATGACCCGCATCAACGACCAAATGGTGCTGGAGCGGCGCTACTAACGCCCCGTCTCTGATAAATTCAGCCAGCCCCCATAGACCGCCCACGAGCAATGCCCACCACCCAAGTGCCCCACCCGCAGGATGCCGACTACGAAGACCTGCTCAGCCTGTGGGCCGACCTGGAGTCGGGCCTGGCGATGGTGCTGGCCAATCCGCACAACATCCCCGACTTTGAATCCAAGATCCGGCAGTACGACCGCTGGATGCAAGACCTTCTGCACCAAGACACCGATACCGCCCTGTATTTACTGTTCCAGCTCGCTACCAATGCATCGGTAGGCTACAGCGCCCTGCACGCCCTGGTGTGCGCCGTGCTGTGCCACATCACCGCACAGGAGCTGCGGCTGGTGGACAGCGAACGCGACAGCCTGGTGTTTGCCGCCATGACCATGAACATCGGCATGACCCAGCTGCAAGACAGCCTGGCCGTACAAGCCAGCCAACCCACCGAAGCCCAGCAGGCGCTGATCAATACCCACGCCGCCGCCAGCCGCCAGGTGCTGGCCGACGTGGGCATTACCGATGCCGACTGGCTGGAGGTGGTGGCCGGCCACCATGACATACACGACCCACGCTGCGACATCCAGACCCTAGGCCTGGTGCCCCGGTTGGCCCACAGCCTGCGCGTGGTGGACCGCTATGCCGCTATGGTCAGCCCGCGCAAATCACGCAGCGGGCGCAGCGTAACGGACTCGGTGCGCAGCATCATGGGCACGCACGACCCAGTGGGTTTTGCCCTGGTGCGCGCCATCGGCCTGTGCCCGCCCGGCACCTATGTACGCATGGACAACGGCGAAACAGCGGTGGTATTGCGCCGCAGCGCCAAAGCCAACCAACCACTGATCGCCGCGCTCTTGAACCGCAAGGGCGAGGCCTATCTGCCGCCGCGCCTGCACCGCACCGCCACCAGCAGCCCGTTGATCCAGTCCGCGCTGACGCAGGACGCGGTGAAGATCCGCGTCAACCACCAAAGCCTGCTGCGCCAGGGCATTTACGCCGACAAAGCTGCCGCAAACCGATAGATCAAGCTGGCTTCTTGCCTTTACCGAGGCGCGATTCCTTGCCATTGAGCAAGCGCACGATGTTTTCGCGGTGGCGGTAAAACAGCAGTGCGCCCATCACACAGATCGACACCAGCACTGGGGTTTCGCTGTACCAGGCACCACCGCTGCCCAACACGTAGACCACCGGGGCCAAGCCCGCCGCCGCCAGCGAGGCCAGCGACGAAAACCGGAACACAAAGGCCACCAGCAGCCAGGTCAGCATGGCCACCAAACCCAGCAGCGGGTGGATGCCTAGCAACACGCCCAGCGCGGTGGCCACGCCCTTGCCGCCCACAAATTTGAAGAACACCGGGTACAGATGGCCCAGAAACGCGGCTAGCCCCACCAGCGCGATAGTGCCGTCTTCCATGCCGTAGGGCGCGCCATACCAGCCCACCAGCGCCACCGGCAGCCAGCCCTTCACGCCGTCCAGCAGCAGGGTGGCGATGGCGGCGGGCTTGCTGCCCGAGCGCAGCACGTTGGTGGCCCCGGGATTTTTGCTGCCAAAGGTGCGCGGATCGTTCAGGCCCATCACCCGACTGACGATGACGGCAAACGACAAAGAGCCCAGCAGATAGGCGGCCAGGGTGGCCAAAACGGGGTAAAGCATCGGGTAAATCGTGGTCAAAATGGGTCTCCAAACTGGAGCGCATTTTGCCTGTTCGTCAGAGCGGAATTGCGCAGTCCACCGGCTTTGCGTTCAATAACTGCACACACACCTGCGGGGCCAGCCCCACCAAGTAGCCGCGCCGCCCGCCGTTGATGGCGATGCGTGGCAATTCCAGAATCGCGGCTTCGATGTACACCGGCATGGTTTTGCGGGTGGCAAACGGCGAGGTGCCACCCACCAGGTAGCCGCTGTGCCGATTGGCCACCTCAGGTCTACAAGGCACGACGGATTTGCAGCCAATCTGCCGGGCCAGGTTCTTCAGCGACACCGCACGGTTGCCGTGCATCAGCACGATCAGCGGCTTGGCGTGCTCGTCTTCCATCACCAGGGTTTTGACGACCGTGAACGGGTCCAGCCCCAGCACCTCGGCGCTGTGCTGGGCGCCGCCGTGCTCCAGATAGGCGTAAGGATGCTCGGTAAAGGCTACCCCCTGGGCCTTGAGGAACTGGGTTGCGGGGGTTGCGGTAACGTGCGCAGCTTTGGCCATCGTTCAATATTTATATAAAAAGTGCCTCTAGCGCATATATTGCCTGCGCTGACAGCTATCTAAATAATAGCAATCCAATCACTGCGCGGGATCGCGCAGTTCCCAGCGGATTTTGTCAATCGCAGCCAGCAACTCGGCAGACAAAGTCTTACCCCAGCCGTCCAGGCATTCGTCCAGCTGCGCCACCGAGGTGACCCCGATGATGGTGCTGGCGACCTGCCATTTGGAGTTGCAAAACGCCAGCGCCATCTGCGTGGGGGTCATGCCGTTGGCGCGGGCCAGGGCGTTGTAGCGGCGTGCGGCCTCCAGCGCCTCGGGGCGGCCCCAGCGCTGCTTGCGCATCGACTCGAACTGGGACATGCGACCCTGAGGAGCGTCCGGCCCGGTGGTGCCCGAGGTGTCGTATTTGCCCGTCAGCAGGCCAAAGCCCAGCGGCGAATAGGCCAGCAGCGACACGCCCAGGCGGTGCATGGTTTCGTCCAGGCCGTTTTCCAGCGTACGGTTGATCAGGCAGTAAGGGTTTTGCACGGTGGCCACGCGCGGCAGGCCGTGCTGCTCGGCCAGGCGCACAAATTCGTGTACGCCATACGGGGTTTCGTTGGACAGGCCAATCGCCCGCACCTTGCCCTGCTGGACCAGGGTGGCCAGCGCCTCCAGTTGCTCGTGGATAGAGGACACGGGCAGGTCTTTGTCGGGGTCGAAATACACGCCGCCAAACGCTGGCACGTGGCGCACCGGCCAGTGGATCTGGTACAGATCGATCACGTCGGTATGCAGGCGGTGCAGGCTGCCGTGGCAGGCCTCGATGATCTCGGCGCGGGTCAGGTCGGGGCTGCCATTGCGGATCCAGCCCATGCCGCGTGCCGGGCCCGCCACCTTGGTAGCCAGCACGATTTTTTGCCGCACACCGGGGTTTTTTGTGAACCACTGGCCCAGGATGCTCTCGGTGGCGCCGTAGGTCTCGGCGCGGGCGGGTACGGAATACATCTCCGCCGTGTCCACAAAGTTCACGCCGCGCTCCAAAGAGCGGTCCAGGATGGCGTGGGCTTGGGCGGCATCCACCTGCTCGCCGAAGGTCATGGTGCCCAGGCAAACTTCGGTGACTTGCAGGTCGCTTTGACCAAGTTGGATTTTTTTCATAGGGGGAGGCAGGATAGTCAGAAAGGGAATTTTTCCATCCTACAACAGCGAGAGGGCTGGCCGTAGCGCCCTTCCAGTCGTGCAACGGACAGGCAAATCCACCCGGCACTGGCTAACATCGCAGCATGTATGCCATCCATCGCCCCTCGCGCAGCGAATCCACCACGCTGCGCACCATCCCGTACCACCTGCGCCAATGGGGCCAGCCTCAGCCCGGCCAGCCGCCGCTGGTGCTGCTGCACGGCTGGATGGACGTGGCGGCCAGCTACCAGTTCATGGTGGATGCCTTGGTGCAGGACCGCCACATCGTAGCCCCCGACTGGCGCGGCTTTGGCCTGACCGGCAACGGCGGCGCCGACACGTTCTGGTTCCCCGACTACCTAGCCGACCTGGACTTTTTGCTCGACCACGTGCTGCGCGCTTACGCCCCCGACCAGACGGTCGATCTGGTCGGCCACAGCATGGGCGGCCACGTGGCCATGCTGTACGCGGGTATCCGCCCCGAACGCGTACGCCGCCTGGTGAACCTGGAGGGCTTTGGTATGCCCGCCACCCGGCCCGCGCAAGCCCCCACCCGCTATGCCCAGTGGATGGACGATCTGCACAGCCTGCACCAGGGCGAGACCGTGCTGAAAACCTACCCCGACCTGCGCGGCGTGGCCCAGCGCCTGATGAAAACCAACCCCCGCCTGCCCGAAGACAAGGCCCTGTGGCTGGCCCAGCATTGGTCCAAACCCACAGTGCAAGACGACGGCACCCGCCCCTGGCAAATCCTGGGCCACGCGGCCCACAAACTGCGCGGAGCCCAGCTGTACCGCGTCGATGAAGTGCTGGCCGTGTACCAGCGCATCACCGCGCCCACCCTGGCCGTAGAGGCCGCAGACGACAGCCTGGCCACCCTCTGGCAAGGCCGTTATTCCCTGGCCGAATACCACGAGCGCCTGCAATCCGTCCCCCAGGCGCAAGTCGCCGTCATCCAGGATGCCGGCCACATGCTGCACCACGACCAGCCAGAAGCCTTGGCGCGGCTGGTGGAGGAATTTTTGGCGTAAAAATATGAGGCTTTTAGGCTCTCTTCCGTTTCGGGTGGCGCACCACGGGCTAGAAAATTGTGTTGACATCCAATCCCAAAGGAGAAACACAAATGCAAGAAGCGTTATTTTGCCAAGCACTGGGACTGTCAGC